>JAEOTZ010000071.1 GCA_016839585.1 Promethearchaeota archaeon | reverse complement strand
TAGCATTAATTTGCTCATTTAATGGCTCTAAAGACTCATTTAAATCTTGAATTCGAGATTCTATATCAATCATCTGTTGCTGCTTCTCTGTCAGTTGAATCTTGTATTTTGCAAGAAGTTCCTCGTATGTATTTTTTTGTTTTTCCATTTCAGGAAATCCTTCATGATGATCTTTAACAGTTTGTTCAATTTCTTTTATTCTTCTTTCTTTTTTTTCAATTTGTTCAGTTAAAACATTTTTCTCTTCTTCTTTTGCCTCAATTTCCGCATCTGAATGATCTAATTCAATTTTATTTTTAGCAATAGAGACTTTCAAGGTTTCATTCTCAGCATGCTGACTTTTTAACTTTTTTTCTAATGTTTCAGCCTCTTCTCTTTGTTTTTCAAGTTCTTCTTCATTAGCTTGAATTTCTTGATTTAATTTTGCAGTTTTTGCTCGAAGATCTTCTTGAGAAGCTATTTTTTCTTTAACAGAATCCGTAAGGACGATTAAATCAACTTGTCTAGTTTCATAGGTTTTAACTAGTTGTTCATTATTTTTTAAAAGCTCTTTATACTCTTCCTCTAAGTTCTCTTTGCTTTCCTTTATAATATCTAATCTCTCTTCTAAATTATTCATTTCTTCGGTTTTTAGATTGTATTTTTCTTCGAGAGTCGTCAATTCTTCTTTTATAACAGAAAGATATTCCTCTTTATCATCAACTTTCTTTGAAATAGAATCAAATTTCAATTGAGCTTCTTTTATTTCTTTATTTACTTTTTCTAACGCTTTTTTATCTAGTCCCTTTTCTACTTCTGTTTCACCATTAGTAATTGTTTCTGATATATCCTCAATACTATTCTCGAATTTTCTCAACTTTTTATCAATTATATCTCTTGAGTCTTTAGCTTTCGACAAAAATTCCTTATCTACTTTATCACTTTCCTTTTCCGATTTACTATTTTTTTCTTCCTCTTTAAACTCGTCTGACATTTTATTGTTTTTGTGGATTATGGATTCTTTTTTTTTTATTTATATAGAAATAGAATTTTGAATTTTAAAATTTAATTTTTGTTTAAATATAACTTTTGTTCAAATAAATGTTGATATAAATAAGCAATTATCAAATTATTTCTTATCATATTCCTTAAGAAATATACTAAATTTTACCTATTTAAATTTTTGATTTTTTTTATATTATTTAGATAAATCATATAAGTCAATCATTAAATTTTTAAATGATCATGATTTAAATTGTTATTTGAATCTCAATTGTATGGGGTAATTGGTGTCTTTTGCCCGGATTGTAAGATATCGATAATACTTTATCTGTGATTCGCGTTTGAACAGACCCAATGACCCCGCCTAAAACTATATTTATAATAAAAGTGTTAGAAAATTAGTTATATAATTAATTAGATTAATAATTACAGTATTACTAGATTATACATGTCTACATTTCAGTTAGACTTAAATAAAGGGGATTTTCCAATAATAATTAAACCTAATTTAGGACAACCTCTTCTAATAAATTTAAAAGATTTTAAAAACAAAGAAGGAAAATATTTTAAGAGTATAACTTTTGAAGCGATAATTTTAACCATCTCTAATCAGACTATTCAAGAAATTGGCAAGGATTTTCATCTTAATACATTTATTCAGCCAATTTTAACAGATGTGGGTAATTTCTTAGAAAGAAGAGGAGAGAGATACCCTTTAAAACTAATTGAAATAACCAAATTAAATAAGAATATCACTGAAAATAATCTGCTAAATGAAGAGAATTGTATTATTTTCGATTTACACTATACAATATTAAAAGAAGAAGAAATAATTGGTGAAAAAAATGAAATATTTAAGATTGTATTTGAGATTAGTGATATTAGAAGTATCGAAACATTATTTAAGGAATCTGAAAGAAATTTATTATTATTTGATATAATTCATCGTGTACCAAATAGAAATGAAGAAATAATTAACTTTCATAGTCTAACTTTATTTAATAAAGATTTAGAAAATCTAAAATTTATCCATGCAACAGATTTACATGTTGCCAGAAGAAACGATTTCTTATCAAACTTTTTAAAAGAGAGAACAAGACAGAAGGTTAAAAATCAGAAAAAAAGTAGGAAAATTCCTACAACAACTAATGAATTTATTTTAAAAAGGGATTTTGATTTTAAAAAGGGATTTCAGTTGTATAGATTTAAAGAGCTCCGTACTGCAAAGTATAATTTTAATTATCATCTAAGAAAACTAATTAGCTTTGTAAATGATAATAAATTTGATTTTATTCTGCTTGGTGGTGATTTAGTAGATTATGTTGAACTAGCTAATTTTGATGAAGATTATAAAAATAATTTCCATGTTTTATTTGATATTTTGCTAGGTTTGAATAAAGGCTTAAATAAACCCCCCTTTTTAGTAACAGATAAAGAATATATTAATAGTAAAGAGATCCTATGTCCCATATTTACAATTCCAGGAAACCATGATTACCGTAGAGGACATTATAGTATAAAGTTTGGAAATATTCATAAAATCTTTGGAGTTACCAAAAAAGATATAAAAAATTATGAAGATAGCATAGATTTTAGTTATATTAAAGCTTTATACTCAAAGCGTAGATTTTTAAAAGATTATTTTATGTATTTAAATCCTAATCTTAATTTTAAGATAAAAATTGGTGATTTTAATTTCATATTCTTAGATACAGGAAGAGATTCGATCGCAGATATTCATGATCTTATTAGAGGTGCTCCAAGTACAAGAGGATTAAAAGATTATCAAATTGATTTATTGAGAGCATATATAAAATTATGTGGAGATGAACAAATAATTATTGTGATGCATACACCTCCTGTTTCACCAAACTTAAGCATTCTTAAAAGAAGAAAATATAGAAAAAAATTGAAATTAAGATATAGAAAGCTTAAATGGTCTGATTTTTATGAAGATAATTTGAGAAAAAAATTAGGAAGTTCAAGATTAGATACTCTCTTTAATTTAAAGTATGAAACTATTATGTATAACTGGGCAGATCTATTAAAAATATTTATTGGATCTGATGAAATAATTAAAAGAAAAGTGGATCTAATTTTATGTGGACATACTCATACCATTAAAGAATTTAGGTTAAAAGAAGTTAAAAAAAAATCAGAAAGCCTAAGTATAGGATTTCTTTTTGCTCCTATTTTTATTGATGTTCCATGTGAAGTCTATACGGACAGATATAGAAATTATTTCAATAAGTTCGAAGATCCAATGGAATTTAGTATATGGTTTGATGTAAATAAACCTTTTATTTTTCAATCACAAGCACTTGGTCCAATAAATACAAGATTTAGAAGATATAAACCCCCAGGATTTCGTTGTTTTGAAGTAAAAAATAATGAAATTGTAGAAATTAGTATTTACTCACTGCATTTGAAAAAATTATGATTTATTCTATTTCACTTTCATTTGCTTTAATTAATTCTAAAACTTTATCATAAGTTGTATCTGGCATTGGACCAAATGTTTGAACTTTTAATGCACCCACAGCGTTAGCAAATTTAGCGATTTTTACTAATTCCCAACCCACCAAATACCCCACCATGAATGCTCCTCCAAAAGAATCTCCAGCTCCAGTAGGATCAACTTGATTCACTTTAAATCCAGGAACTTTTATTCCATCCAAGTTTTCAGAAGAAAAAATCATGCATCCTTCTTTTCCTTGCTTTAACACAACCAACTTAGGTCCCTTTTCTAATAGTTTAACACTGGCTTCTTTCTCACCTTTAACTCCTGCTAACATTTCAGCCTCTTCTCCACTTGGCATTAAAATGTCTGTTTCGTTTAATACCGGTTCACAAATTTTTCTTATTATCTTCAAATCAAGCATCTCCGGTCTTATATTTGGATCAAATGAGATAATAACTCCTGGATTCTTTTGTTTAGCTATTTTTAAGGCTTTATGACATGCTTCTTGAGAACTCTCACTAATTGAGAGAGCACTACCCACTATATGTATAGCTCTAACATTTGAAAAATATTCCTCTTTTATCTCATCAGGAGTGGTTTTTCCAGCAGCTCCAGCTGCAAAGATAAATTTACGTGAACCGTCAGAATTATATTGATTGAATGCTATTCCTGTAGTTGTATCTTTTAAGACTTTTATTTGAGAAATATCAACATTATCATTTTTCAATTTCTTAATGATGCATTCGCCAAATTCATCATTTCCTACTACTCCTATAAAACCAGTTGATAAATTAAATTGCTTTCCCATTCGCGCTGCTGAATCAATAAATATCGCTGGAGCACCACTTGGAAAAGGTCCTTTATAAGTGGCGCCTATTCTTCCATGTGGGATATCTACATTGCTCCGCATTATCTCAACTAATAATTCTCCTAATGAAATTATATCTGGGCACATATTATTCTTTAATCAAATTTAAAAATTAAAAATTTCTAAATCTATGTCTAATTTTAACTTAATTGCTTTTAAATAGATAAAAAGTTTATATAAGTTCTTTATTTTTCATAATCAATAATGATTATCATTAATGTTTAAAAAAGGGGAAAGAAGGTATAAGTTAATGGTTATAAAAACTAATATAACTGAGATGTTAGGAATTAAACATCCTATTATTGCTGCTCCTATGGGCCCCTTTTACACTACAGAATTAACTATTGCCGTTTCTGAAGCGGGAGGTTTAGGGGTATTAAGCCATACTAATTTATTTGGGAAAAGTAGTATGGAAGAAATGAAGAAAAATATGTTGCATGTTATTGAACACACTGATAAACCTTTCGGATTCAACATAAGAACGTCAAGATTACAATTAGATGCTCAAGGATTATGTCGTGGAATTCCAAGATTTATTAGAAGTAACCCAAAGCTCAGGGATCAATGTATTTATGCAATAACAAGTGCAGGTACACCAAAAATGATACATAATAATTCTTTCGAGAGATTGAAAGAAGCTGGCTCTAATATAAAGCATTTTCATGTGGCTCCTGCTTTATGGCTTGCTGATAAGTGTGTTACTTCTGGAGTGGATGGGATGGTTCTTACTGGATGGGATGGCGGAGGACATCAGTCTTATGAGAAAATTAGTACTTTAGTCTTATTACAGCAAGTTAAACAGAAACATCCAGATATGCCATTAATAGCATGTGGAGGATTTGCAACGGGGGAAGGTCTAGCATCTGCTTTAGCAATAGGGGCAGGAGCAGTCGCAATGGGTTCCAGATTTATTGCATCAAAGGAAAGTGAATTTCATGAAAGATATAAAAATATTGTTCCTCCTGCAAAGGCAAGTGATACCAAGTATTGTCTTGGAGTTTTAGGACCAATTCGTTTATGGCGTAATAATTATGCATTATCCCATGAAGCAGTTTCAAGTAAGGAGGAGAAACTCGCATTAGAAACTCAGATTACTCCTGAGAAAGCATTGGAGGATCAAAAGCATTATGAAATGACTTATGATGGAGATATTGATGATGGAGCAGTACTCCTAGGTCAGAGTATTGGATTAATTGACTCAATAGATAGTGTAAAGGATATTATAGAGAATATCGTTAAAAAGGCTGAAGAAAGGTTAAAAGAAGCAAGTTCTTATATTAGATAAATTTTAAAAGCTATGATTAAAACACTTATATTATTTTTTTTATTATTTTATTATATTTTAAATCAAAATTTTATGATTGAAAATGAACTCTAGAAAAAAGATCGAATTAATTTCCGAGATTTTAGATAGGTATGATGAAGGAGTCTGTTTTTATTGTGGGAGCACTCTAAATGGTGATATGGAAGCTGATGATTTTGATGAGGGTTATCCTGAAGATTGGTGCCCAGACTGCTGTAAAAGCATTAATCCTGATGATGATTGGGAAAATGCATGTTTAGTAGCAATAGATAAGGTTATTCATGATGAAAAATTCAAACCATAAAAAAAAGGATAATAATGACGAATACTAGGCGAGAAATTAAACCTTTTGATTACATTGAACTTTTTAAAAGAAATACAGCTTTAATAGTGACAATGGACAAAAGTGGAAAACTCAATATGATGGCCTTGGATTGGAAAAAAATGGAAGAAATAGAGGACAAACAAGTTATAAGAGCACAAGTGGCCTATAGTAGATATACCTATACTCTATTAACGGAAGGCATAAATGAATTTACTATAAATATTCCTTCAAATGAAATGTATCATGCTATTGATATTGCAGGATCTTATTCAGGGAGAAATACAGATAAATTTCAAAAAACGGGATTGGAAACTATTCCAGGACAAAAAACGAAAGTACCTACCATAAAAGATTGCATGTTAAGTTATGAATGTAAAATAATCCAAGATAGTAAATCAGATTTAAGTAGTCATCACTTTTTTTATGGTGAAATTTTAGCCGCTTATGCTTCCAATGAAATTATCAAATAATATTTTAGACTTTTTTTTCACAAAAGCAATCTGAAGAATTTGAGATTTCCTCTCCACAAGGGCATTCTTCTGGATGAGAATATTTTTCACAGATCCTATTTATTGTTTCACATGAAAAAAGCAAATTGAACTTTTCACTTTCAGTATGAGCTTCTTCAGCGCTTAACTCTAATTCATTATATAATAGTAATTCCAATAATCGAGCATGGCGTATTAATTCTTTAGCTAAATCAGTACCACGCTCTGTTAATTTAAGAGGAGAATACCTAATCCAATCAACATATTTTTTCTTCTCAAGTCTCTCAATACAGCTATTAATTGTTGATAGTGGGATTTTAATTCCTTTTACAGTTTTAATTTCATCTTGAATATGCTTTAACCTAGCATTCCCATTAGTCCTATAAATAATTTTCAAAATTTGATAATCTATATCTAACATATTTAAAGAGAATTAACTTTTAATGATTATGACCTCCAATAGAGAGGATTAAAGCCATTAATAGTATTCCTGTAATAACTAAAAGTAGCTGCTTAATTATTTCTTTAGTTTCTGTCTTTTCGTGAAGTTGAGGTATCAGATCTGATAAAGCTATATAGAGAAAGCTAGCTGCTGAAATTGCCAAAAAGATTGGAACTGTTGTTGCAAAAATATCTAAAATAAAGAAACTAATAATCGCAGCAGGTATTGTTGCTGAACTTGATAATAAATTATATATAAGAGCTTTCTTTTTTGACATTCCATCATGTAGTAATATTGCGAAATCTCCAGTCTCTTGAGGAATTTCATGCATAATAATAGTAAAACCCACTGCTAAACCTATATTAAAACTAGTAAGAAACGCTGCTGCTATTACTATCCCATCAGTGAAATTGTGAAAAGCATCACCAACTAATACTAACGGTCCAGGAGCATGAGCATGAACCTCACATTCTTTAACTTGACAATTTCTCCATATCAGAAATTTTTCTAAGAAGAAGAAAAAAAGTAATCCTCCTAAAATTATTGGAGTAATTAGATGTGGTTCTCCAACAGCTTCAATTGCTTCAGGGATCAACCCCATTAGTGCAGCTGTGAGTAAAGTTCCCGTTGCAAAAGAGAGCAATGCTGTAACTAATTTATTTTGAATTTTTTCACCTAATAAAATGAAAAGTGAAGCTGCTATTATTGCCCCTATACTTCCTAAAACGCTAAATAAGATAACCCATAATAACATTTTAAATTTATACCTCTAAGATTAATTATTTCAGATTTACGAATGATCGGAAATTATTTACGAATAATCGTAATCAATATAATTTAAATATTTCTATCCCAAAAAGACATAATCACTTATTCTTTTTTATAAAAAGAGGATGGGATACAAAAAATAAAAAGTAATGTTCAGAGACTTTAATTATTAAAATGATCAATAAATAATTATAATAATTTAAAAATTATCAACGAGGTAATTATCCTATCAGCAAACCTCTTCTTTTGACATGCATCAAATGCAAAAAAGAGTTTGAGTTTAAATCATCAATAGAATATAAATGTCCTGAATGTAAAGGATTGCTTTGGTTTAAGCCAAAACTTGATTCAATAAAAGAGAAATTTCCTCTAAAAAAGATTGTAAATAATATATGGGATTACAAATTTGCTTTCCCTCCAATTAGTTCAGGTTTTCATATTACTCGAGGAGAGGGTGGAACTCCATGCCTAGCTTCTAAAAAGTTTGGCAGGAAATTAGGTATTGAATACCTTTATTTCAAGGATGAGTCTCAAAATCCAACTAATTCTTTTAAAGATCGCTGTGCAGCACTTCTTATTTCTCATGCTCGTAGTTGGGACTTCAAAAAAGTTATTTGTGCCTCTAACGGGAATCAGGGAGCTTCTGTTGCAGCCTACACATCAACAGAAGGAATAGGATGCTTAAACATAATACCTGAAAAAATCGATGTAGGTAAGAAAGCTCAAATGATAGCATATAATTCTGATTTAAAATTAGTTGGAGATACTGTAGATGATGCAATTGATTTTATTCTAAAACAGAAGGAACTTACTGAATACTATCAATGTACTCCTGAATTAAATCCACTTACTCTTGAAGCTGAAAAAACTATTGCTTATGAAATGATCAGTCAAATCGGAAAAATAGATCTGGTTATTATTCCTATGGGTAGTGGACAATTATTAGTTAGCTTATGGAAAGGATTTAATGAGCTTAAAGATGCGAATGTTATTAGTACTATTCCAAAATTAGTTGGTGTACAATCTCAAGTCTCATCTCCTATTGTAAATGGGTTTTTAGAGTTTAAGGGATATAATCCAACAAACAACGAAACACATAATTCTCTTGCGTTAGGAATATTGGTTAAAAAACCAATATATAAAGAATTAGCTATCAGATGTATTAAAGAGAGTAAGGGAACTGTGATTGCTGTTCCAGAAAATTTGATATTAAGTTCAATTGATGAGCTTATAAGAAATGAAGGAATTTTTGCCGAACCAGCCTCTGCTTTAACCTTTGGAGCAATTCGACTATTACTGCAAAAAAATATATTTGAAGACCATGAAAAAATTGTATGCCTCATTACTGCAAGTGGTTTGAAAGCTCCTTATGTATTGGAAGCTATTTCTTCCCAAACCAAAACAACTGGAAAAGGTTCAATAATCATAACTAAATTAAAAATTTTATCACAGATTTCTTTATCTAGTATTAAAGGAATAACTGGAACAAGAATTAAGGAAACTATGGAAAGTATTTCTTTAGCAGCAATTTATCAACATTTAAAAGAATTAGAAACAAGAGAATTGATATCCAGAATAAAAGAAGGAAAGAAAGTATTATACTTCATAACTGATAGTGGTAAAAAAGTACTGGATGCTTTAGATGTTCTAATAACTTTGTTATGATTCAATTATAAATATTTTATCGAAGACTTGTGGTAAATTATCGACGATATTTTTTCTAGCAGAGATTATAAAGATGAAGGCTATTAATCCTCCTAAGCCAAATTGTATTATTCCGTTTAGAACAAATTCATATAATGCACTGGGAACACCAAAAATTATAACCTCATAAATAAAATAGCCAAAAACCATTGTAATTCCACCTATTAGAATTCCAATTATATCTCTATAATTTAATTTAGCATAATTCTTTCTGGGATTTGAAATTAATCCAACAAACAGTCCTTCTAAACCTTTAATAATTAAAGTAGCAGGAGCATAAATAGTATATCCTAAAAATAAATCTGCTAAGGCTGAACCAACACCACCAGAAATGGATCCTATAATGGGTCCAAACAAAAGTCCCGTTATCATTACAACAGCATCCCCTATATTTATAAAACCTTGAGTAGCAGGAATAGGAAATGCAATAACCATAGTAATAACACATGTTAATGCCGCAAATATTCCAATTGTAGATATCGATAATGGATCAACAGGTAATAAATAACCTACAAAACTTTTTCTTTTATTATTATACCTATCTTTGGATATTACCTTCTGATCTTCCATATTTCATCATTTTAGAAATATAAGTTTAAACTTATAATAAGTCCCAACTTATACAAATTATATTTTATATATAAATCTTTTTAATTTTAAGCCTAAAATATATATGAGCTAATTAAAAACCAAATATTAATAATTTTTTCAAGAATTTAGTTTCTATTATTTTTATCAATGGATGTCCATAAAGAGAGAAAAACAGTAAAAAAATATAAAAAGTAAAATAAAAAAATAGAATTTTTTAGAAATTTGAATATACCATAAATTTATTTCCTGAACCAAGACTATAAATTTCGAATTTGGAGCCTTTTTTAGTCTCACAAAACATTTGAATCATGGGAAAGAGGTAGATCTGAGTAGTAATTTGTGAATCTTTATCTTTTTGATAGTTTTTATAATCATTTGCTGCTGCAGAGATAGTTTTCTTAATATTTTTATTCCAATAACCAAGAGAGGGTTCCACTTTAGATTCTAAATCCTTAAACTCACTAAATCTGATTCCCTCAACTTCTTCTATCATTTTATGAAGATCTTCTCCAATTTCCTTCTCATATTTCGTCTGAGCGGAGCTATGAAGTATAGGAACTCCAGTAACTACAGTTTGGAAGGGAACAGGAAGAATTTCATACTTATACATATTTTTATGCCCTCCACAGTCTTTACATTGCTCCCGCCTATTTCCCGTCCCATAGCAGGCAGCACAAGGATACGAGAACGGTTTCTTTTCCTTTTTTTGTTCTTCGCCTTCTAAAACCATCAGATTTTCTTCTATCTTTCCGGTTCCTTTACATGTTTTACATTTATCATCAATATAGCCTTTACCTTTACATGATTTACATGGAACTGCTTGAATTGATTCATACATAGGAACTTTTTCATCATCTTTCCAATTTTCTTTATTTATTTTACCAGCACCTTTAAAAGAATAATATGTTTCTCTGCCCACTTTAGGTGCCAAAATTGTATTTTCATCCTTCCCTTTGGGAACTGCTCCAAGAGTTTTTTTAACAGCAAAATATATTGCGGCTTCCTTCATAGTTTCTTTTACATATTCTGCTGCACTTACAGCATCTAGGGAAAATATGGCTCCTTTTGTTCCAAATTGCTTTTCCATATTTTTGCGATCTTTTCTTACAGCACGTTGCTTCCATTTTTCGAAAATATCATCTAGATTAGGTGTTTTTATCCGCACGTCTGGCATTTTTTTAATCACCTAAGAATTTTTTTAAAAAGTTTTTTTTTGATAAATTGAAATTATAAAAATATAAAATAGAATTATTTATAACTCCTTCTCAATTTCAATAGATTATTTTTTTCTATCTTTAATTATATGATAGAACACAAATTCTTAAAATAGATTAATTTTAAAATAGATTAATTTATATTTTTATATAGAATAGAATTCATAATCTAAAACAATTAAAAATCAACTAGGAATAAAAAGTTTAAAAATGTCTGCTGAGGATAGACAAGCGGTAGAATACTTTCTTGAATGGATAAACAACAAAGGTTTACAACAATGGATTGAGCACTTTTTAAACCAAGGGGACGAAGCTAAGCTTAGAGAAATTAAAGAAATCTATGATAAAATCAAGGCAGTATTTGGATTCTAAAGAAATTTTTTATTTTATTTATTCTGGTTTATACGTAGAATATAAAAGTGTTATAATTTGACTTTTCCTTTAAAGAAGTTTTTCATGGTTTTAGATAAAAATCGTGAATCTAAGAAGGAATTAATTTTCAATGTAAATTTCTTTTATTTAAAATCATTTAAGCAAAAAAATTTTAATTTTTCTTATGTAAATGAACCATTTTTTAGAGGAACCGTTATATTTGGGCTAGATTTCAAGAATAAAATGCGCCCATTAAATTTTAATAAAATTGACAAGGATGGAGCAATAAACCCTGTAAATCCACGTATTTTTAAGAAATTTTTACTATCTGATGAGAACAAATTCATTGCTTTTTCGAGTCAAACTCCTTCGGAAGACTTTATACCAGTAAAAGAAATGTTGACTAATTTTCAATTTGATAAGAATAAGATAGTTAATTTAACATTCTGTAATTCATGTTTAGATGAACAGAAATTTACAATTTTAAATGAGGGCTTTCAAATTAAATCTTTAAAAAATCAAATTATATGTTCTGATTGTGCATATGATATTATTCTTAGGCAAGCAAAACTCTCAGGTTTATTCTCAGAAGGACAAGTTAGTCCTAAATTAAAGAATTTCTTTCAGCATATGATATTGAAATTTAAGGATATCAGAAAAGTTATTTCGGCATTCAAATCTGACTTTAATCCAATTTCAAATAGAGATATAACTTTGTATGATATAGAGAAAAGTCCTATTATCAGTAAAAAATATCTTAATTATAACATAGAAACATTAGATATTAATCCATCATTTAAGAAATTACTAAAAAATCAGAATATTTCTACATTATTACCAATTCAAGCAATTGCAATTGAAAAGGGTCTCTTAGCAAAATACAATGATCAATTGATTATGGCACCTACATCGGCTGGTAAGACATTAGTAGGTGAGTTAGCAGGTGTTTCGAAATTACTTAAAGATAAAAATCATAAAATGTTGTATCTAGTTCCAATAGTAGCTTTAGCCAATATAAGAACTGAAGAGTTTAAACAGGGATATAAACCTTTAGGCTTAAAAATTCTTAAAAGAGTAGGAGAATCTTTATTTGAAAAGAAGGAGGATCACAATATCGATGATTTAATTAATGCGGATATTATTATAGCGACATATGAAGCCATTGATTATATATTAAGAAGCGGTAGTAAAGGAAAATTAGGAAATATTGGAACTATTATTATCGACGAAGTTCAAACCCTTATAGACCCTGAGAGGGGTTTTCTTTTGGATGGTTTTATTGCTCGCCTAAAAACTCTTTATGAAGCTCAATTTTTATATTTAAGTGCTACAGTTGGAGAACCAGAGCTTCTAGCAGAAAATTTAAATTGCGAATTAATTATGTACAACAATAGACCCGTTCCTATCGAACGCCATTTATTATTATGCTTAAATGAAACAATTAAACAAAAATTTATTGCAAGAATTGTCAGAAATGCTTTTTCAAAAAGATCAATATATGGGTATAAAGGACAATCAATAATTTTTACAAACACAAGAAAGAAATGTGAGTCTCTAACACAATATTTTCATACAAAAGGAATTAAAGTAAGAGCTTATCATTCTGGATTAACAAATGAAGAAAGAAAAATTATTGAAACAGAGTTTCAGGCACAAGAAATCACAGGTGTAGTTGCTACTGCAGCATTAGCAGCAGGAGTAGATCTCCCCGCAAGACAGGTTATCTTTGAATCTTTAGCGATGGGAATAAATTGGTTATCAGTGGCAGAATTTGAGCAGATGTTAGGAAGAGCTGGCAGATTAAAAAAGCATGAATTAGGGCTTGTGTATGTTCTTGTAGAACCTGGAAAACTTTATTCTCCGAAAATGAAAGAAACCGAAGAAAATATTGCAATAAAATTATTAAATGGAAAAATCAAAGATTTCGAGTTATCTCCTAACGATGATAAATCTCTTACCGAAATTTTAGCATTTATTTCAGTTTTTAAAGAGGGAATTACAAAAGATAAAATTTATGAGTTCTATTCATATTTAATCAATGATAACTTCGATTTAGACTCTTTTCTAAAAAAACTAAATTCTCTGAAATTGATAAGAATAAAAGAAAATTTTCTTCTTAAATCAACACAATTAGGGCAAGCTATTACTAAATCCTTCTTAAAAATTGAGTATTGTTTAGAAATTATAGAAATTATAAAAAAGAATGAGAAATCTATTAATGAAATTGCCCTTGAAATCAAACCAATTAAAAATGTATATTTAGCTAAAAAAGTTGTCGCTGATTTGGCTAAAAATGTTAGTATGAAATATCTCTCAAATAATTTATTTAGTGCTAGTGTATTGTCATTGATGAATGCCGATTATGTGAAAAAACGAAAAACATTTTCTAATGAATTTATTGAATTTATAACGAAGTTAACAGGGGATATATTCAATTGTAATTGTAAAGATAATCCCTATTGTGATTGTGGGAGATTGAGACTTGAAAAGATAATTCTAAATCTACGAATTAATGAAAACTTGTCTATAGAAGGGATCTCTAGTTATTTAAATGATAAATATAAAATAATTGTATTTAAGGGGGATGTTATTGATTATTTAGAAAATTTAATCTACAGTTTGGAGAGTATGAAAAACATTATAGAAGGAATAATGAATTTAAATATCAAATATAAAAAAGAACTTTCTGAAATCCCTAAAATAATTGAGGGCATCAAATATTAAGTATATAAATTTATTATATCGTAAAAATTTATTAATTAATATTATCATTCAATAAGATTTTATTGGGAAAATTAAAATTTAACTCAAAGATTTTATGCTTTATTCTATATTTCTTTTTAGCCGTTCCGGTTCATTGATGTATGAAAAAAATTTCCAAGATATTGACTCTGGAAAGATGGAAATATTTAGTAGCTTTTTTTCAGCTATAAAAAGCTTTATTTCAGAATTAGTTCTTGAAGGTTCAAAAGAATTAAAGAATATTGAGTTAGGTGACTATACAGTATATATAACATCTTTGGAGAAAATTGAAACAGATTTAGTAATTATTGCAGATAAACAAGATTATAAAAATATTACTAAATTAATTCCTAAATTTATAAAAGTTTTATTAAAACTTAAACAAAATATTCTCGATTGGGACGAAAATGAAAAAGATCTAAAGATTTTAGATAAACCTCTTTCAGAATTGATATTATCTAACAAGAAATTAAAAGAAGGAACATCGTTACTTGAAAAACCAGAACATTTTCTAAAAACAATTTGGTCACATAGGAAGGATCTTTCTGTACAAGAAAAGAAGGTTATCATTCAAGAAAGAGAATTACTTATTGAAAAATTCAATAAAGCAGCGATTATTGAGAAATTACTAATTGTAGAACGAATACTTAAATTATGCGAACGATTAAGAGATGAAAGATTTTTTATGGTTTATCAAGAGGAATTAAAAAAACTTAAAGGTTTATATAAGGATACAAAGCTTAAATTGAATTATTATTTAAATAAAGTAAAAACATCATTATCAGCTACAATTGAAGGAATGGGTTCCAAAGCTATTCGTGATGGTGATTATAAGGATATTTATATTAATTTATACTCGTTTTCTACTAAGTTAAAGCTTATATCTTCAAAAAGCAATTGGATGGAGTATAGAGATTTAGCTTTAAAGTTAATTAATAAAGAAGAGATTACTGATGAGGAGCTTACTACTACCATATCTTCAATCCTGAATATGAATGATGCTATTGAGGATTATTTAAATTAAAAATTAAATTAAGTGTAGTTCAATAACATCATTATCTTTTAATTGATATTCTGTACCTACTTTTTTACGCTTTTGGCGATCTGCTTCTCTGATTATTATTGCATGATCGAATAACTCAACAAAACTTCTATGGATTTTATTTGCAACCTCTTTTACAGTAGCATTTTCTTTATCGATAATTAATGGCTTTTCTGCAATTATTCCAGAATTCATAGTGTAGATTCTTATTTTATCCAAATATTTTAGTAAAATTTCGCCAAAATTATCTGGAAATTCACTTTTTTTTACACTAGTTCCAATGATTATTGGAAATGTTTCTGAATATAATTTTTTTAAATTTTCAAATACTTCTTGAGTATGAGCTAGATCCCCCTTTGTTCCAATTATAATTGCTTTTTTATAAACTATTGAAGGATTTAGTGCATCAACAACTTTTTCAAGTGTAATTCTACCATAAACCCTGACTATTGCATTTCTGAGGCCACCTTCATGAACGATTTCTTTTATTCTTTCAGTTAATTCATCAAGATTTTCATTAATGTTTTTTGCTTCACTTGTCAAGTATAAGACTTGAATTTTATTAGAACCTGTTTTTTCAATTGTTATTGGTGGTGGAGGAATATTTATCCTTATATTTGCGTTATTTAATTCATTTAATAATAGGTTCATTTGTTCTTCATAATTGCGTGATAAATCAATACAAACGCAAATTAAATCGCAAGATCTTAGCTGAGAAAGAATTTCCTTACCATTTCCAATTCCATTTGAAGCCCCCTCCATTATTGAAGGCATATCAACAATTTGATATCTAATTTTATTATATTCGTAAATTCCTATTTCTGGAATTGGGGTAAATTTACCAATCTTTTCTTTCGCAGCGCCAGTTAGATAATTTAAAAGAGAAGTTTTACCAGCTCCAGGTATATGGAAATCACTGATTAGGATTATTTGAATTCCTTCTTTCTTTATTGAAAAGGGAGATATAATTTTTTGAGTACTTTTTTGTTTATGTCGCTTTTTTTCAAATTCTTTTTTCAATTTAGCTAAGCGAGAGCGATTTAGCGCTACTATTTTTTCTGTAGCTTTATGTTTAGGAACTAAAGATAAAAATTCCTCAAGTTTTTTTATTCTTTCCTCTAAAGAACCAGCATCTAAATACTCTTGATATTTGACTTTAGCTTGAGGTGGTAAATTAGAGCTCAAATTAAAACCTCTATAAGTTGATTAAAATATAGATCGGAATCTATCTTCTGTTTTTAGTTTTAAATCGCCTAAAATTTCATTGATTCGACTCTCAAATGTTTTAAAGTATTTATATTTTTTTTCAAAGATATCATTGAGAGAATATCTATTAAGAAAATAAGATAAAATTTCAGTCAAATATTGTTTAACCATTGTTGTGTCTGTTTCTTTTTCAATTATGGCATAAGATAATATAGGTTGCTTATTATTAGGATCATCCCCTGGTAAAGCAATCATTTCCGAATAGCAGACTAATTTAAATGAGGCAAGAGATACTACATTTATATTGTCACCAAAGACTTCAGATGTGAAGGATTCTAAAGCAGAAAGGAATCCTGCTCTTAAATCGGCATCCAAAACATTATCTGAGGAAGAATAGTATTTAATTTCGATAAGATTCTTAGTGCCTAAATTCACGCCCACTTCAAGGATAGCCATAATTCAGATTTTTTTTTTTGAGTATAAGATCTTACTTTAGTAAGATTATATGTTTTATATTAATAATTAATATATTTATTTCTATTTCTTTTTAAACCATTAATTAATAAATTGTTATTTGTTTTTTATATGCAATGAAAGTATTTTGGAGCAAAAAGGCTACCGTAAGAGGTCCTACTCCCCCAGGAGTTGGGGTTATCGCTGCGCATTTTTCAAGAACATCATCAAAATCAACGTCTCCAAATAATTTCCCTTCAACTCTACTTTGTCCGACATCAATAATTATAGCTCCTTTTTTTATTTTCTCCTGAGTTATAAAATTTGGAATTCCTACTGCTACTATTAATATATCAGATCTTCTCATATGTTCCTCTATATTCTTTGTTGATGTATGACAAACCGTTACAGTTGCGTTTCGTTTTAAAAGCATGAAAAGTAGTGGTTTCCCTACTAGATTGGAACGATTAATAATAACTACATCTTTTCCTTTAAGATCTATATTATAATATTCGAGTAAAGCTATAATACCTTTAGGAGTACATGCTGCCAATTCTTCATTATAATCAAAAAGCATACCTTTGTTAATAGGACTAGAACCATCTACATCTTTAAGAGGAAATATCTTTTCTATGAATTCATTTGTACTCTCACGTAATTTATTTGGAAGAGGTAATTGTAAAATAATACCATGAACAGTTTTATCCTTATTTAATTTATCAATTTCATTTAATAACTCTTCATTTGAAATTTCTTTATTCAATTTAACTAAGATAGATTCAATACCTGCCTCAGCACACTTTTTTCGTTTAATATTAACATAAATTTCTGAAGCTGGATCTTCACCAACTAATATCGCGGCTAGTTTAGGTTTGATTCTTGTTTTTTTAACTAATTTATTAATTTCTTTTTTTAATTCTAAATTTAACTTATCTGCTAAATTTCTTCCATTTAGAATTTTATTTTCCATCATTAAAAAATAATTTTAATTGATAATATCAAAACTTTTGAAACTTTCCCTAAATTTAAATGAGATTATTAATATAGTCATAAAGAGTAATGAAAGAGATTTATACTCTTCTTTTTCGCCAAATAACATAGATAAGAAAGATAGTGAATCCAATACTGCCTAAAACTGCTATTAAAATCCAATAATTAAACTCTACCATCCAAACATCTTCATTTAATACACTTAAAGAGTTAAATATGTTTAAGATCTCAAAAGCGAAATAAGAACTGACAATAGAAGAAAATTTTTCTTCATCACCATAAGTGGTATCTACAAAACCCCCATCTATAAGATTTTGATGATCTATTACCCAATTGACTGTGGGACCCTTATTTAAGTCTTGAGGTTCAATTAAATCTATTTTATTAACACAATAAAACGTACTGCTTAGTAAAGCAAATATAGCCAAATCATCAGGTAAATACCCCCCATAATTATTTATATCACCCGTATTGTTTACATAAAATGATTTAAAATAATCTAGAGTCTGACTAACATTAACTAGGTCATCTACTAGACTGAATCCTAAATCAGTTAAAATTGAAGCAGCATAATAAGTACTTAACAATGTGGAGGATAAGCTGCTATTTCCACCATAACCGCCATCAGTATTATTACAAGATAATACCCAATTTTTATGTAAAGTTATATCTTTATGAATAGTGACAGATTCATTAATTAAAGAATAGATTTGAATAACAAAATAAGTCGAACTTAAACTAACCGAAGTAGATGTATTCGATATAGAAAAACCCCCTCCAACCTGCTCAGTTTGATTAAGATATTCAAAAATTCTATTTTTTAAAGCGGTATCGATGGAAACTTCTTCTTCTAAAATTTCAAGTGATTTTAATAGAAAATATAAATCATAAATAAGTACTTCTTCATTAAGTATCTCTGTTATATTCTCTTTTAAATTTTCCTTAAGTAAAGAAGCATCATGAGGATTCCTTCCAGAGGAATCTAAGATTTGTAATGCATAAGCAGTAGCTTCAAATGAAAGAGTTTCACCATTATCCTTAGAATTTGAAAATCCATAACCTTCAATTTCATTACTATATACAAAATCAATTAAGTAACTTTTGCGGGATTTACCTAAAACCGCAGGAATTGCACTTAATAAAAATATGAGTACTAGAACAATAACAATTAGGTTCAGATATTTACTCTTCAATTATAGAAAACCTTAATATGATTCTGAATAACTAAATTTTAATTTCTAAAATTTAACTTGAAATATAATTATTACTATAATTAATTGATTTTATATCAAAATTTCAACGTAAAAGAATATTAAATATTGAGATGAGATTTATATATAGAGATTTTTTTGTATAAAAAATCTGAAAAAATTATTTATAAGTTTAAAGTATTTCGCTGATATCTCGATATAATAAATTTTTATCAGATTGGAATTGTTCATGAGTAATAAAAAGTTGTAAAAAACTAGGGAGACTACCTAAAATCGCTGCTCCATTAAAAATTGCATATTGAAGATTATCTGGAACAAAAAATCTAAGGAGTTTATTTGCAGATTCAAAAAATTCAGAAAATTCTTGAGCAGGAGTTTTTTTACTAACTTTTTCGGGAATACCGACCTTCTCTAATTCCTCGATGGCTCTTCCACAATAAGGGCAGAAAATCGAGGAAGGATCTTTTATTTCTTTTTTGCATTTTGGGCATCTAACCGTGATTCCTTTTTCCATTTTTTTTTCTTTCTCTACTTCAGGACCAATTTTTATTTCAGGTACTACCATTCGAGCGTTACAAGAAGGGCAATATTCTAGTCCTGTGCTTAAATCCACATAAGCTCCACATTGAGGACATGTATCTTCTTTTTTCTTCTTAATTTCTATTGCTTGTAATTTTATTAATTCACTTTTAACAACAGACATTGGAGTAACTGGTTTAGGAATACGCCCTAACTGGGGGAGAAGTTTATCTAATTCTGATTCAAATCTTTCTTGAAAACCACTATATGAAAGATTTCCTCCTGAAAATACTATATGAGATAAAAGTTCACTCCAATATTGTTTATCCATAATTTTTAAACAAGTAATAATAGCTTCTTGAATGCTTAGAACATTACCATATCCTAATATACTAGGATTAAATAAAACTTCAGGAGCTTCATGGAGGACATGGCTAGGGATATTTAAACTCGCCCCATCAGGCATAGAATAACTTAATTTATCCCTTGTAGCAGGAGATTTTTGTGGATCTAAAATGAAATGACAATTTTTTTCCTTAATTACCCTAACTATTTCATCGACTGCCGAAGATGCTATGCTTATCCCTTCCCTCATTAATAGATTTTTTAAGTTTTGATTAACATCAACACCCGCAAGCTTTAGCTGTTGGACTGCTTGATGGACTATTTTTCCATTAACAACTGGAACAACCCAGGTTAATCCATCACCACTTTCTATAACCAAACCTGATGTAAGACCAACACTAAATATTGACAATAATGGTGTTGGCATCATCATTAAACTTTTAACTCTATGCGTTTCAAATAGAACTCTTGCAATATATTCCTTAGTTTCTTTTTGTACGAATGGCGCTTCAGTATAAAAAACAGGATATTCATAGAGGTTGTCAATTCTTAATAATGTGTAAAAGATATAATTTAAGATCTCATAATAACTATCCCAATCCATAATTGTGCCTCTCTGTATTGGATATTTTATCTTTAACACGCCCCTCATACGTTCTGCATCATTTCCGACATATATACTGCGCGCTCCAACGTCAACTAATACAGCTTTATATTTTTCTGTTCCAGTAATGCATGGGAATACAAATCTAGGACTAGGTTCTCCAGCAAAACCAATTTTTACATATGCTGAACCAATGTCAATTATAATTGGCGTTCCGGGTAGAGGTATTGCCATCCTAGATCAAAACTTGTTATTCTTTTCTAATTTCCTAATAATCATTAAAAATTCTTTAATGATAATATAATATTATTATAATAAAATTTTCTTAATTATATTTCTTTTTACACCGAAATTTTTCATAAAAGGAGTTACTATATTCGTTTTATAGAACTATTGTTTTAGATGTTCTAATAGTGATTTTAAAATATTGTTCTGTAATAATAAGCCAATTAGTTCATTATTCTCATTTACTACTGGTAAACGTTCAATATTTTTATCAAACGTAAGCGCTAAAGCGTGCTTTATAGTGGTGTCCTTTTTAACAACAAATGGTTCTGGAGTCATCAAATCTTTAACAGTTTTATTTGGAGATTCTAGGTTCATAGCAAATCTAGCTAATCGGATGTCCCTTTGTGTTATAATTCCAACTAGCTGTTTTTTTATTGTATCTTTTACAACGGGAAGACCTCCAATATTTTTTCTTAACATTAGAAGTTCTGTTGTACTGATTTTCTCATCAGGAGTTACATAAAGTGGATTATAAATCATAATTTCAGATACTTTAATTTGCCCGAATTTATTTAATTTATCTTCTACCATTCTATTCTATCTAATGATTTTTTAAAACAATATTATATTTCTAATCCTTTGTTTGAAATAATCAATTTTAAAATTAAAATATAATTATTAATTGATTTTCATCAATTCACCAAGTCTCTTCTCAGCTTTTCTAATTTGTTCTAAATATTCATTGTAACACTTTAAAAGAAATCTACCCCATGCATTTAATTTTACCCAGCCCCCACCTCCACTCCCGCCTTTACTGGTATCAACGGGGCTCATACCTGTTCTTTTCTCAATCCTCTTCAATATATTCCAAGCATATTTATATGAGTAATTGCACTCTTTGGCTGCTTGAGTCAATGACCCTTCTTTATTTTTTTCGAGATTATGAAGCAAATTCGCCCAACCTGAACCCAATATACTTTTATTCTCGAATTCTAACCAGATTTTAATACCAAAACTTATTTTGGATTTTAAATCTTCAATTTTGGGTTCTTTAGACATAATTATTAATTATTTTTAGATTATTTTTATTTAATTATTTTATTATATCTTTTAACAGAAAAAGATTAAAGTTAGGAGATTTTTAATTTTTTATTAATTAATGGTTTGAATTTATGTATATGCCTAGAAGTAAAGCAATAAAGGAAGGAAGAAAAGTCTTTAATAATTTATATTATTTCCCAGAAAACCAAATGCTAGATTGCAATCAATATATTATTGTAGATCAAAATTCTGATGAACTAGCTCTATTTGATACAGGCAATGGGGCAAGTCTAAAAGGTTTATTTGATGGAATGAAAAAAATAAATTTAGATCCTAATAATATAACTAAGGTATATCTCACACATGAACATGTTGACCATGTTTTAGGAGTCTATAAAATAATGGAGGTTATGAAAGAAAATCCTCCTAAGATTTTTGCTTACGGTGATACTGCTAATATCTTAAAGGGAGGTAATGAATCCAAAATTTTTCCCGGAGATTGGGGAATTGGGCCAGAAATGTTTGGTATAGAAATAGAACCATTAGAAATTATTGACCTTATTGGTTTAACAGAAGTTCAAATTTTTCCTGGATTTACTTTTCAGATTCATTATACTCCGGGACACTCTCTTGGTTCGATAAGTTATTATGAACCAAATCATAGAATATTGATTCCGGGAGATTTAGTATTTACAGGTGGGAGTTTTGGGAGATATGATTTTCCTGGAGGATCCCTAAATAAATTAATCGAATCAATAAAGTTTGTAAATAATTTAGATGTAAAATATCTTCTTCCTGGTCATATGGGTATTAGTGAAAATGGAAACCAACAAATAGAGCTTTCTTATCGGATGGTTCGATCTATTAGATCATTTTATTAAAAATATTCATAACTAGGGAATAGAAATTTTTTTTAATTTAAGTGTTATATAGAAAATTAATAAAATCCGCATTATATAAAAATTTTAATTAGAATATGATTAATATGGAAGAAATTAACAAAAAGAATAATAGTTTAATGGGAAAAGACGTAATAATTTTAAGAAATTTTTCAAAAGGAATATTTTTCTTACCCTTATTTGTATTATCGATACTATTTTGGATAATTCAAGCATTTCTAGAGGAATTAAATCCATGGCTAGGTGGTATTTGGGTAGTTATATTTTTTTCAAATTTTAGTGTAACTGTATTAGATTTTCCATCATATAGAGTCTTAGTTTTAATTCTCATTACTGTTATTGTTGTTTTGTTAGTTATTTTTTTCAGTTTAATTCCTACTTTGGAACAAGAAGGGGTTCTTGGGGAGGATTTTAATCTCGGACTTCCAGCAGAGTTCTATATGATAATGACCATAATTTTAGGATTGATTTTAGGACTGATTTTTATTACTACTAGATTTGATTATTACAAAATTGAGAGAAACGAAGTTTATCATAAGAAAGGCATTTTTTCTTTATCAACTGAGCGATTTCCAGTTAGAGGTTTAAGGATCAAGAAAGAAATTCCGGATTTATTTGAATATATGATGTTAAAAGCAGGGACTATTAGTATGATATGGAAGAATAAAATCGTTATTCTTAATACAGTCCTAAACGTAAAGAAAAAAGTTAAGCAAATTGATGATCTTTTGAGTCATCTCCAAGTTGTCGTTGATTAAGACTTACATAATAAGAAATCCAGCTATTTATAAGTCAAACTATATGTACTATCCATACTTTTTTTTATACTTATAGATTAAATAGCTTAGTAATTAAGATATCAATATTATTTTTAAGTCAATCAAAATGATAAAAATATTTAAATAACACATCTATCTTTTATTTTAATAATCCTATTATTTAAATTAAAAACTTTTAAAAAAATAGTGAAAATTTATGTCTGAAAAAAAAAAACCTAAATACCCAACTGAGATCTATCTAAGATCTTATCCTAAAATCATATTCTTTTGGCCGTTACTTCTGGTTTCTTTTTTTTGGTGGATATTTCAACTCTTTGATGAGGAACCTATTGGTTGGTTAGGGACAGTATGGATGATTGTATTTTTCACAAATCTGTTCATAACCGCTTTTGACTTTTCTTCAACTAAGTTCTTTGTTATGATTCTGGCAATAGTTATTGTACTTTTACTATTGGCATTTTTTGTCTTACCGGAAATTGCTGTAGATATAAATTTTGGAGACTTCAATCTAGGATTAACTGAAGGATTTTATCTTACAACCACAATAGTCCTTGCAATTATTTTAGGATTCGTTGTTCTTAGTAGTAGATTCGATTATTGGAAATTAGAACGGAATGAAATATATCACAAATCTGGTATTTTTAGCTCTGCCGAAAGATTTCCCGTAAAAAGCCTACGTCTAAAAAAAGAAATTCCTGATGTTTTCGAGTACTTTTTACTGAGAGCAGGTTCAATGACTCTATTACCAGGAAGAGCAGATGAGGTTATTCATTTACCAACAGTTCTTAATATCAAGAAAAAAGAAGAACAAATCGATTGGCTTTTATCCCATGTCAGTGTGGAACCCGACGAAGTAGATTCGTAATTTCTGGGTGTCACATGGATTAAATTAAATTTATTTTTTTATTTTTTTTATTTTTCTTATTTCTTTAATGGGTCTTCTATCAAATAGAAATGAATTTCATATTATTATGTGTTAATAATGATTAAATTTAAGTGTTAAATCTCACTTTTAAAATACACATTATGTCTCACCCTCCAATTCTTCTATTTGATTTTGATGGCGTAATCATAACTCAAAAAGCTCTCGAATATACAGCTTTAAAGTATTTAAGAAAAAAATTTTATAATTGGCAAAATACAGAAAATTTAAGGCTTATTGATTTAGCTCGTCTTTTTGAAGAAGCTGATTCAAAAAATAGAATCAAAGCATTGCTTAAAGTTTACAGAGTATATAAACATTATATCCCTAGTAGATGGAGAAGAATTTTATTTTTTTTTAAGTTTAGACGATCCTATCCTAAATATGAGAAATATGAAACTTTAACGCAAAATTTAGAAAAAGTTTTAATTAGACTTAAAAAAGGAGGTTTACCTCTGGGAATTGTATCAAATACAAGTGGAGAAAGGCTAAATGATTTTAGAAGGAGGCTTAATTTAGATAAATTCTTTTCTGTTTTCATTTCTCGTGATGATACTCCTTATAGAAAACCAAATGCATATCCAATAATTGCAGCTTTGAAGAAAATTAAAAAAGAAGTAAAAATCTCTTCAATAAATAAAGAAAATGTATTTTATATTGGAGATTTACCTCCTGATATTGAATGTGCTAAAAATGCAGGAGTAAACAGTATTGCTCTACTTTCTGGTCATGGTAATAAATATGACTTAGAGAAATCCAATCCAATGATTATTCTTCAAGATATTGAGAATCTTTTAGAAATAGAACCATTCAAAAAATACTTAATTCAATAAACATTTAAGATTTTTGTATATGTTCAATCTGAAAGAATTTGAAAACAATTATCTCATTTTCATTGTTGATAGACTTAATAAATATCTAGAGAAGAATAAGATTACAAAAGCATTAAAAATAATTAATGAATTAGAAGACTTATTAATCAATCAAGAGTCGCTCGCTATACCTATAACTTATATCCTGAGCATTTTAGCAGAGAAAAACTTTGAATTAATTTCTGAAAGTTTAATTGAACAAGTTGGAAGTTTTCTCCACTCTGATAATAGTAAACTCAAAATAAATTCAATTATTTTAATTGGATTTGCAATTATGGCTAAGAGTAAATACTATAATAAATACTCTCTTGAATTTATTCAATTTTTATTGGATGAATCTAAGGATGTTAGAGATAATATTCATTATTTCTTATTACAATTGGTTAAAAAAGACAAAGAAATAGTCATTTCAAATAAAGACTTATTTATAGAGAGCCTTTTGGTCGAAAAAAGCAATGATAATATTATCTCTTTATTGCAATTACTTAGTTATTGCATTGAATTAAATTTTGATCAGCTCTATAAGTTTAGAAAAGCTTCAAAATCATTGATAAAATCACATTTTCATGAAAAAAACTCTGAGATCTTTGTTGAGTTGCTAAATCTTATTAAAAGATTCTATCCATTTCTGGAAGAATACGATTTAGAAAATCAAAAACTTAGTAAATTAATTAATTTATTAGATAATCAATTTCTAATGAAAAAGATTAACTTCACAGCAATATCTAAGGACAATGAAATAACATTAAGAGATTATATGAACATTTTTAAAAAATCTTCACTTAAAGATGAAAAATTTTATTTCTATATCAAATCAAAGGATGATGTAATTTATATTTATGAGATTGAAAAGCAAAAACTTCTTAATTTTTTCAAAGAAGATAAAAAAATATCTCATGAAAAGATATTTAACAATTTTTCTCAAATAATTGAAAGCGATTCAGAATTAAAAATTTTCATAAAAACACTGCTCAACTTGAAAATAATAAATGGGTTTTATTCAAATCTAGGGAATTTTTATCCTTATAACTATTTGAAATCGCAATTAATAAGCAATTTTCGAATAAATGGAATGGTAAATTTAAAAAATTATAATTATCTTCCACCTAAATTTTTGCACGATCTTATTCAAGCCATAGCTAAATCCTTAAAAAAGCAACTGTTACTAGGAAAAAGTAAAAATGCCTATTACTCATTAAAAAAAATAAAAGAACAAATTAATTCAGAAGCGGCTAAAAATATTATTATTGATTTAAAATCGTATCGAGAGAGATTATTAGATAGAGAATTTATCAAATTAATTCAAAATTTACCAAAAGAATACTTAACTACCATTCATAAAGGAACCCAGTGGTTAACTAACTTAGGTTTGTTAAAAATAAAAACGGAAATTGAAAATTCAAAGTTAGTTGGATTTTTCAATATAAATAAGGTATCAGACAAATTTTTGATTAAGAAAACATTGCTAATGGATATCTTAGAGTATAATGTTGATTTGAGAAGTGGAATTTGGGATAAAAGTAAAGAGATTTTTTATTATTCAAAGTATTTAAAGGAGCGGATTGACGAAATCAGTTTAGTCCCTGAAGATGAAGAAAAAAAAGAGCAAATTATTGAATTGGCAAATGAATTGAACATAGAAGAAAATCATATATTAACAAAAATTGACGAAAATCTTCGTTTAATTGGAGAAGAAATCAAAAATCAAAAACAAATAAAAATTAGTGAATATCTTGAAAAGACTGGAATGGAAGATGATAAATTTATCGAATTTTTAAATGATTTAGGGCTATCTTATTTGAAGAAAGGAGACACTATAATTTTTAGTCCAGCAAGGATTGAGGATGCGAAAAATGATATCAAATATACTCTAATTGATAAATCGAGATCTGTTGATCATCTTTCTTTAGGAACTTTTGATATAAAATCAAATTTAATAGAAGATTTAATTAAAGATTTACTTGAGGATGGAAAATTAAAAGGAATTTTCTATAATAATGAAGATGAGATACTTTTTTACACAGAAAGGGGTATTCGGAATTTAATGCTAGAAAATAATTTTCTTTTTTCTTTTCACGATCTTTTTTATGGTAAGAAATTATCTGAAGAAGAGATCACATTTTTAAGGAATATCTTTGATGATTTAGTTAAAAGACGCAAATTAAGGGGACATTTTGATGAAAATTCATTAACATTTTCAAGTGATGAAGTATTATTTGCAAATGACTACAACACAAATTTGCATGAATTTTCAAAGATGGTGGATTCATATATTCAAAAATTCGATTTAGAATTTCAAAAAATAAAGAAGATTCTAATTAAAAAGGATGAAACGATCTATCCAAAAGAGATTAAAGCAGTAGAAGAATCTATTGATCGCCTCAATGAAAAATATATTTTTTGGAGAGATGGGTTAGAATCGTTTATCCGTAGGGTGAATATAAAATTACTACGAGATCAAGGATTCAGCATTAAAAAATATAAGAGTTTACTAAAAGATGTTAAAGAAAAACAAGAAATTAAATCTTTCGAAGAAGATATTGAAGTTTACGAACATATGAAAGTCTTTTATGGCTGGATTAAATTATTCAATGACTTAGAAATTAAATATCCAAATATAATCTTTTATCAAAAAAGACTTATAAAAAACCCAGAAGATAAAGAATCCAAGAAAAAGTATTATGATTTGCTCGAAAATTTGAAATTAATCTAAAGAGTTTTAAAATTCGAATGAATTTTATATTTTTTCATTCTTATCAATCTGGGAAAGGAACTTTTCAACATTAATTTTTTCATTTGCCGTGATTTTATAAGTTTTTGGGTTTGTGGCACCATTAATTGCTAAAATTCCTTGTTTTTCAAGGTAATTCAATGATCTCCAAATAAAATTAATCTTTGAACGATTTGAAGATTTAATGTTATAACATCTTCTTATTTTTTTAGTGTTTACAATGTTTACGTTATTTTCTATTAATTTATTTATAGCATCAATTGTTTCCTTCAAGTTTTTTAAGAAAAAATCCATGTTTTAAAAGGATCCCTCTACTAAAGAAATTATTTACGATTTATATACAATTCAAATACTCTCCTCATTTAAAATATTAATATTTAAAAGTTTAAATGATTTTTTGAGTATTATAAAATTATATTTAGAACTTTATAAATTTTTTTTTCTTGTAAGATGAATTTGCTTAAAAGATATAACCTATCAAAATATTAAATTTTAAACATATTAATAATAATTTAAATTCCATTTTTTTATGTAAAAATTAATGTCGAAATACTCTTTTACCACAAAATACTAAAGCACAACCTAATTCATTTGCCCGTTTAATTACTGCTTCATCTCTAATTGATCCACCTGGATTAATAATTGCTTTTGCTCCAGCATCAACAGCAACTTCTAAGCCATCAGGAAATGGAAAAAAGGAATCTGTACCCATAACAGAATTCTTTAGACCTGCTTTATGTCCGAACTCCACCGCTTTTTGAATAGCTAACTTCACTACATGAACTCTACTTTGCTGTCCAGCACCAATTCCTATTGTATAAATTCCGTTGTTGTAAGTTTGAGCGAAACATGCTGAATTTGATTTAGTCCATTTTGAAACTTTATATGCAAAGATTAACGCTTCTCTTTCATTTTCGCTTACTTTTTTTTTGCTAACTACTTTCCATTCTTTAATAACCTCTTTGCTATCATATTCTTGGAGTAAAACCCCACCTAAAACTCCTCGAATTTCTAAATTTTTATATATTTCATCTCTCATATTAAGGATATCTACTAATTCTAATATTATCATGTTTTCCTTAGCTTTTAAAATTTTTAAAGCCTCTGATTCGAATGAAGGAGCCATTATAACTTCAATAAATATGTTTTCTTTATTTACAATATAATCTGCAACTGTTTCTGTTAGTTCTTGATTCATTCCCCAGATTCCTCCAAAAGCAGATAATGGATCACATTTAAATGCCATCTGAACTGATTTAAGTTGACTTTTCTTATCTATTGCCACTCCATTTGGAGAAGTATGTTTCAATATTGTAGTAATATAATTTTCTGTTTTGAAGTCAAGAAGCATTTGTATACAAGTGTCAATATCAAGATAGTTATTAAACGAAATTTCTTTTCCACTTAGTTGGATTAAGTTATGCAAACCATATTTTGATGAAGCATCTTTGTAATAAGCAGCTGCTTGATCCCAATTTTCTCCATATCTACATTCTTGGATTTTATCATAAACTTTAATTATTGTATTAGGAAATAAAGCTGTTGGGTTATAATATTTTTGTAAATAATTTGCAATAACAGCATTATAGTCTGCTATAATTGTAAAAACTTGCTGAGCCAATATTAAACGAGTCTGCTCTGTTATGGCACCTTTGTGCTCTCTTAACTCATTAATAATTTCATCATAATAGTTAGGACTAGGAACCACAATAACATCAGGAAAATTTTTGGCAGCCGCTCTAATCATCGTTGGTCCCCCTATATCTATCATCTCTAATGCATCTTCAAGTTTGATCCCGGGCTTTTCTAATACTTCTTTAAACTGGTATAAATTGCAAACGACCATATCTATTGGTTTAATATTATATCTAACGGCATCATAAAGATCATTCTCTAAATTTCTACGATAAAGAATTCCACCCTCTATTTTAGGGTGTAATGTTTTTACTCTTCCATCAAACATTTCTGGTGATTCTGTATATTCTGAAATTTTAGTAAATTTAATTCCATTTTGTTTCAATAATTTCCCTGTTCCACCTGTTGACAAGATCTCAACCCCGAATTCATTTACTAGAACTTTTACAAAATTAATAACTCCACTCTTATCAAAAACACTTACAATTGCTCTTTCTATTTTCTTCATAAAAAATCATTTCATTCTATTCTAATTACATATAATAGCAATTCCAATGATAAAAAAAAGTTTGTTATTGTTATAAATTATTTAATAGATCTTTAATAAGTAAATATTTTAATAACAAAATAACGCAACTTAAAGTATAACCTAATATCCAAGAAGATCGTGTGGTTTTTGTTCTCTCTGACCTATGGGGGTAACAATTCCAAGTTCAGCATTTCTCATCTCTTTTATACTTCCAGCACCTGCATATATCATACCATTAATTAATCCTTCTTTTAATGTTGATAAAACGCCTAATAAATCACCAGTATAGGGAACATAATCACTTACTCCTTCAGTTAACATTTTTGATCCTTTTCCATATCTATCTGAAACATATCCAGAAGTTCGGGCTTCTGTACTTCCCATTCCCCTATAAACTTTAACTTTACGACCTTGTATTGTATCTAATAATCCTGGACTTTCTGTACAACCAGCAAAGAAATGTCCTGACATAACTAAATCTGCTCCAGCAGATATTGCTTTAGGAATATCCCCTGGATTTTTGAATCCACCATCTGCGATTAAGGATAATTTGGGATTATAATCTTGTATAGCATCAGCAGCTTGTGCTGTAGCAAAAAGTGTAGGCGCTCCTACACCCGTTTGTATTGAAGTTGTACAAATTGAACCTGAACCCATACCAACTTTCAAGCCAATAAATTGATCTTCAACAAAATCACATTTTGTTATTATATGTTCAGCAGCTTGATAAGTTCCTATATTTCCTAATATAAAATCAGATTCTAAAAATCTCATTAATTTTACAGTATCTTCTATATCACTTTTCTTATAAAAATCAGCAACATCAATAAAGAACATATCAACATATTTTTCAATTTCTTTTAATAAATTTTGTGCATGACTAGATTCTGGAAATTTGGGAGATAATGCTAAAGCACATAATAAATGACCCTCTTCATCTTTTGATGCTAATGGAAATTCAGGAGCTAAATCTTTTTTTGTAATTAAGCCTTTTAAATAACCCTTATCATCTATAATTGGTAGTTTTTCTTTTCTCGATTCATATAAAATCTTTAAGGCTTCTTCTCTTGAGGCTCCAGGTTTAATAGAAATAACATGCTTTGTCATATAATCTTTTATAATCCCATTTTTTATATCTTTTTCTAAGAAGGGAATGTCTCTCTTAGTGAAAATACCACAAACTTTCTTACTTTCATTTACAACGACGATACCACTTATATTATAGTTATCCATCATAAATTTTGCTTTTGTTAATGGGGCATTAGGACTAATAGTAGCTACATCATCAATAACAAAAGATCGTGCTCTTTTTACTATTCGACACATCTCTAATTGCCTTTCATAAGAACAATTTCGATGTAATACACCCAATCCCCCATTCAAAGCCATTTTTATTGCCATTTCCTCTTCTGTTACTGTATCCATCGCAGCTGACATAATAGGGAGTTGTAAATAATATTTTCCTATATTCGAAGATACATCTACCTCATTAGGATTAAAATTAGTAAAGCCTGGCAATATCAAAACGTCATCAAAAGTTGCTATAAGGTCTTTGTAATGGACTTTCTTTCTATAAGTATCTGTCATTTCTAAGATCACCGATCTTAAAGTTAATAACATTTAATTTAACTTTAAATGAATTAAATATTAAATTTTTGAATTTTAATAATAAAGATAACGTACCTTATAAAATTTGTTATGGGTGTTAATATGAAAGTAATATAATTTCTTAAAGATTTATTAAGAAGTTTTTTTTGCTTACTGTTCTCATAGAAACTAATGAAACTAATAGAAACAGTTCATGGATCAAAAATGTATTCGATTTCATAAATTTTACAAATTCTTTTTCATTTATCATAATAAAGGAGCTTTTTCTTACGAATAGGATATCATTTTTTCTTAAAAAATTCATAAATTACATAAAATAAGAAAAAAAAATTATATTGGAATATCTTTTTTATCGAAAACAACAAGGCTTGCAAAAATTAGGGTAGCATTGATGAAATATAAAACAATTAAATCACGTACGAAAAGTCCGAAATCTTCATGCACTAAATAATCAGAAGGATTAAAGTAGTAGAACACTGAAATATATTTTATATTTTGCACTGCTTCGTCCATATATATGTAGAACTCACCCAGGAAGAACATTAGAAATAATACCATCACCCCTAATGCCATGGATTTTCTAGAGTTAAGGAAAATAGTTGAAAAAAACTTGGCAAACATTGCTAACGCCCCAAGATAGAGTACAACGATTATATAAGTCAACCATAATCGATCAAAATAAAGTCCTTCATCTTGGAATACCGAGGAAGATGCCATTCCGCCCATTGTAATAAGGAAAAAGATACCCATTGTAGCCATAATGAATATGTAAAGGAATGCTATTTTACTACCTAAAAATTGATCTCGAGTGACTGGTTTGGAAAGGGAAAGATCTATTGTTTTCTCTTCTACCTCTTGCGATAAAAGACCACTGGCCATATAGATGATATATATCCCTCCGTATAGCCACATAAAAGATAGTAACTCTAAACCCCAGAATCCATACGGATTAGTAAATATTTCGACGTCTCCAAAAAATTCTAACATACCTTCTGGCCACGCTGCAATAATATCTTCTATTGCCGAAAGATCCATATCCTCTACCATATATATAATAAAGTAACTAAGTAATCCAATAACTCCACCAAGGATTATTAATATATACTTTTTTTCTAATAGGGATACTTTAACTGATCTAATAAAGCGCTTCATTTATTCCACCTCCATAGCCTCTTTTTTTGATTTATCAACTAATTCCTTTTCAACTGAAGATGTTTGATAATATTTTATAAAAATATCTTCAAGATCAGGACTTTCAATATCTAAATCAACAATCGGCATTTGGGACAAGATTTCTAGAGCTTTAGGTAAATTATCTCTCGATATTGTAAATGATATATGAGCTTCTTTTAAGATCACATTTTCTGCTAGTTCTCTAGGGATTTTGGCTGAATATTTTTGAAGTTCTTCAATAGATGCGAATTCTACTTTAACTTCCTTTAGGGCCATACGTTTTAATTGTTGAATAGTAGCTACTTCAACAAGTGAACCTTCTCTGATAACACCTACGCGATGAGCTACTTTTTCAACTTCTTGAAGTAAATGGGAACTCAGTAGGACAGTTGAACCTATCTCTTTTTGTTGATCATGGAGCATTTTATAGAAATCATTTGTTATAAGTGGGTCAAGTCCAGAAGTTGGCTCATCAAGGATAAGTAACTCTACTTCGGGCGCAAGAACAAGAATAATACCTACTTTTTGTTTATTGCCTTTACTAAGTTCTTTAACTTTTTTATCTAGATCAAGATTTAAACGGTCAGCTAAATCTTTTATTCGACGTTTAGGAATATGGTTTTTATACTGCCCAAGCAGATATTCAAGATTCTGAAGTCCTGTCTTTTCTTGGTATAATCCTAACTCCCCAGGTAAATAAGCTAGGCGTTGATGAATTGCTACAGAATGCAAGTTAGTATCCAAACCGAAAACCTCTGCCTCACCGGAGGTACGTCGGATTAAATCGAGAAGTAATCGAATTGTTGTAGTCTTTCCAGCACCATTGGGTCCTAATAATCCAAATATTTCACCTTTATAAATCTCAAGGTTTAGGTTTTCAATACCTCGTGTTTTACCATAGTATTTTGTTAAATTATTTGTTTTTACAATTAAATTATTGGACATTTTTTTATTTTTCTCCATTCATAAAATTTGAAATTTGAGAATTGCAATAATAATTATGTAATTTAACTATTTAAATGTTTTCATAAAATTTGAAATTTAGGAAAATATTTAAATATTAGTAACTCCCTATTTATATTTATAATAAGACACCAAAATATAAAACTTACAATCAATACAAAAATGAGCAATAATTTCAACCAAAAATTTAGAAATATAGAAAAAAAAGTATTAGATTATGCTTTAGAAATTGGGCAGCGCCGTAGTAGTGAAAAAATAACAATGATTAACTTTTATTTATTTATGTATGAAAGTTTAACCCAAAAAGAATTAAAAAACCTAACTAATTTTTCAATGGGAACTATATCAACTCATTTAAATGCTATGATTAGCTTGGGGTTGATTGAAAAAAAGTTGATTTCAGGAACTCATAAATATACTTATTCATTTATCCTTAAACCAAAAACTTTTGCATCATCAGGCATTGATATAGCCTTAAATGCTAAATCAGAAGCAGAACAATTTTTCCAAGGAATAAAAGCAAGATTAGAAGATTTGAAAGATAAAAAAGGTGCTGAATTTTTAATGAATAGAATAGAAGAATTCATTGATTATTTAACAATGATGCTAGAAATATTTTCTCCCTTTTTGAAATTAAAAAATAAGAGTGATTAAAATGATTGAAAAAGATTTGAATGATGATATCGACTTTGATCCTGAAATTGTACAAATTGAAAAAGAAATTATGAATTTTCTTATTAAATCCAGGCTATTGGTAAAACTTAAACCTATATTTATTAAAATTTTATCACTCTTTATTACCCGAAAATCTCTTACTCAAAAAGATCTTAAAAAATTAACAGATTTATCTGCCGGAACCATATCTCAGGAAATTAATAAAATGCTAGAAAATGAAATCATAGAACTTACAAAATCTTCAGAATCAGGACAAATTACTTATAGCATGAACTCTGTAGCGATTTCGTTCATGAATTTCAATAAAATTGTCATAAATGATATATTGAAATGGCAAGATGAACTTAATAGGGTTAAATCAGAATTAGAAAAAAATGAAAAAGAATTCCAAAACATTAGAGGTTTTAAAGGGATTTATGACTTTGTTAATATCATACAGCCTATAATACCAACATATAAAGAATCATTAGAAATTATTAATAGATTGATAAAAGCTCATAAAAATAAATAAATTAAAATCTCTATTTTATACAAATTTCTATCTATAATAGATCTATAGAGATCTACATTCGAATTAAATTTCTTCGTGGTAGGATCTGGATTCGAGGGTCATTAATTAGAGAATCTAATACTTTTAAGAACATTTCTTTATCTTGTTTAATGTTCGCTGATTCAAGATCACAATAGTTACTAACATGGTCATTAAAAACCTGAGAATTTACATTATTACCTAAATTTGCTATGATCTCTCTTTCTTCTTTTATATTTTCTACTGGAGATAATAATTCAAATTCACCTGCTTTCCATTCATCCCAAAGTGGAGTACCAGGTAAAATATTAAGGGTTCTAAATCTAAAGATAGTAGGATTAATTTCAGTTAATACTCTTGCTGTTTCTTTTACATGTTCTTCAGAATAGTTATGACTTCCTAATCCAAGAATAATATATAGGCTAAGTTTAATGCCAGCATTTAAAATCTTTTTTCCAGCCTTAATTATTGATTCTGCATTGGTTCCTTTCTTCATCATCCTTAAGATTGTGCTACTTCCACTTTCTAATCCCATATACACAATATCTAATCCCGCTTCAGCAAGCTTCTTTAATTCCTCCTCTGATTTTCTTAAAATATCTAGTGCTTTCGCATAACAGCTAACACGCTGAACATCTCTAAGCTTAATCCTTACATATTTAATAATTTCAACTAGATATTCTGTTGGTGCTGATGTGGGATTTCCTCCAGCTAAAAATACGGGAAAGCCATGATAATTTCTCTCAGCAAACTTATCTATATCTTTTTTTACATCATCTACATTTCTTATAGCATAATCTTGAGTAACTCCATAAACGCCCTTATAAGTTCCGCAGAAACGGCATTTATTCCACGAACATCCACCAGTGACAGGTATTAAAACAGAATATGCTTCTACTGGTGGTCTTATAACTATTTGGTCAGATGGAATTTTTGTAACCATAAGAATTCGTTAAAAAATAATTATTAAAGAATTAAAACAATCTTATTTACTATTATTATAAAGGAAAAGGGATTTTTAGATATTATTATTATAAATTATATTACTGATATACTTTTTTTATATATTTTATTTTTTTCATACATTCTATAAGTAAATTTAATATAATACAATGTTATTAGAGATTAGAATTCTCTCATATAAATATAGTCTGAAAATTCGTTGAAAAAGATTTTTTGCTTTTTATTAAGATCAGGATAAATATCTTTCAAGAAAGTTATTGCCTGATTAATCAAGTTTTTCGAGAAATGTTCTGCTATAATGATTGCGTTTGTTTCAGCAAAGATTTCTTCTATTAATTTAACATCATTGTTAGATAAACTCTCTTTATTAAATATTTCATTTAATGTTTTTGATTGGACCTCATCACTATTTTGGATGGCTAAAATATAAATGATTTTCTTTTTCCTTCTTTTGATATCATCTTTTATATCAAGAATATCATCTCGAATGGCATAAGCTTGACCAATCCTTAGCATTGCTTCAGATAAGGGTTTTATTTGATAATGTAAATTTCCTTTAGCTAAAATCGCTCCAATTTTGGTTGATTTCTCAAAAAGACTGGCTCGTTGGAGCTCAGCAATATTTAAATACTGTTCTAATGACATTGTCATTTTGTGATAATCCATATATTCTTCAATTATTTGTCCTTTCATTAAATAATCCATAGCCCTCGTATATTCGTTTATAGCTAATAGCTTTAAATTATCAGGGAATTTTGAAGATTTTAAAATATTTAAACCAAAAAGATAACCTTGTGTACCCCCTAAAATCGACATATCTCTTCCATATAATTCAATTAGTTTATCTTTATTCGTGATATTTATACCTTTAAATACTTTATTTATATCAGTTTTTAATTGAATATGAAAAGTAGGTTTACCTCTTCTTGTATTATCGTCATCTATGAGATCATCGTGGATTAAATGACCACTATGTAATAATTCTACAGCTAAAGAAACTTTACGAATTTGGTTTATTTGATCTTCTAAATACATTGGATTTAATATCCCTGTAAAGGAAGCAATTAATAAAACCGGGTGAATTCTTTTAGCTTTTGGATTTAATATAAATTTCTCAAGTTGAGAAGTAAAATCTTTTAGAAGTATATCTTTTTCATCTCTATTCAATTTAGCAAAATAATCTTCTAACTCTTCATCTATAACTGTTTTTTCTGTTTTAAAGAACTCTTCGATCATACTAAAATCAAATCATACTCATTTACTACATTTAGTAATATATACAACTAAATAATATATCTTTTTATGTTAAGAATCTTTTTATAAAATCTCATTCTTAATTATTTTAAGATATTACGAGTTGATAAAAATGAAAATAGCAGTTATATCGGATTCACATGATCATAAGAAAAATATTCTAAAGGCTGTATCAAAAATTAATAAAAAGAATGTGGATGCATTGATCCATTGTGGAGATTACATTTCTGCATTTGTTGTGAGATGGTTTGATGGCTTAAATGAAAATATAAAAGAAAGGTTTTTTGGCGTATATGGAAATAATGATGGGGATAGAGTCTTTTTAAAACAAAATTTAGGGCAAATTTGTGATTTAGTTGGAATGGAGTTAATTTCAGAATTTGATGGAAAAAAAATTTTCGCAGCACATATGCCTAATCAAGAAACTGTTGATGCAATTGCTAGCTCAGGAAAGTTTGATATTATTTTATTTGGTCACACACATGCTTTAATGAATAAAAGATATGAAAATGGAGTATTAGTGGTGAATCCAGGTGAACTTTGTGGATATTTAACAGGAAGGGCTACATTCGCTATTGTAGATACAAATAAAATGCAAGCAGAAATTATTGAGTTATAATTTATATTCTTTTTTTTGTTACATTTATTTAGCTTTTCATAAATAGAGTAATTAATTTAATTCATATATTATTAATATTATATAAGATTCACTTTTTAATAGATTCATAAGCTAGAAGTTAATGAATATTGAGTTTATCACCTAAACAAATCTATAAGGATTATAAAAACAAGATATTAAATAAAAAAAAAGCCTCCGAATTACTAATAATAGTTACTGAAAATTCTCTTGATAAGGATTATAATACTCGTATTTTAGGATTAAGTTTTTTAGGTTTAATAGGATTTAAAGGAGATAAAATATTTAGATTCTTAGAAAATCTTTTAATTTCAGATTTAAGTGATAATGTAAGAAGACATGCATCAAATATAATTATTCAGAACTTTCCAGATAAAGCATTTGAACCAATTAAATGGGCTTTACTTCATGAAGTATCAGAATTATGTTTAATTTCCATAATAAAAGCATTGGAAAGAACATCAATTCCTAAATTACATTCATTATTACAATTAATAAAATATGTAAATTTCAATAATAATATCTATTTCCCCTTAAGAAAATATCCAATCATAAATTTAGATTATAAAAATATTGATGATATATCAAAAATAAAGGGATTAGATAATCTTATCTATTTAAAGAAGATATATCTCAATTATAATCAAATTGAGGAGATAAAAGGACTAGAAAAATTATCAAATTTAAGATCATTACATATTCAAGGTAATAAAATAAGTAAAGTCAATAGATTAAAAAATTTGACAAAATTAGAATACCTCTATCTTAATAATAATGAAATTTCAAAAATAGAAGGAATAAGTAATCTTAGAAATCTAAAATCATTATTGCTTTTTGATAACCAAATATCTGAAATAAATGAATTAAATAATTTATCACAATTAGAAATTCTAAACCTTCGCAATAATCAAATTACCGAAATAAAAGGCCTACAGTCTCTTAAAAATCTAAAAAGATTAGATCTTAGTAGTAATTATATTACTGAAATAAAGGGTTTAAAAAGATTAACTAAATTAGAATTTTTAGATCTTAGTCATAACCAAATTAAAGGAATTAAAGGATTAGAAAAACTCAAAAAATTAAAATTTCTTGATTTGCGAAATAATAACTTTACTAAAATAAAAGGGATAGAAAGATTAAAAAAGCTGCAAAGTATATATTTTGGATTTAATAAAATCTCAGAAGACAAAAATATTAAAAAGCTTAAGCATTTAAAAATAATTGATATAAAAAATACTGAGCCACTTATTAATTCAGAATCTCTAATTGATAGATAGAGAATTTTTCTTATTTTCTTTCCTATTTTATCAAAATTTTGAAAACTTTTATGTAATCTTATTTTTTAAATATTATGCCATTACCTTTAGAAGGAAAAGTTATTCTTGATCTTACGAGAATGTTGCCCGGTCCATATTGTTCCATGATACTAGCCGATCTTGGGGCAGAAGTTATCCGAGTAGAAGATCCTAAATATCCCTATGCTAACCCACCTCCTTTTTTTCAGAAAGGTAGGTATCGTGAAAGTGCTTTCAATTCAATTCTTATGAGAAATAAAAAATCAATTACTCTCAATTTGAAAAAAGAGAAAGCAAGAGAAATTTTTTATGAGTTAGTTAAAAAAGCTGATGTTGTGCTTGATACTTTTAGACCAAAAGTAACAAATAAATTAAAAATTGATTATGATACCCTTTCTTCAATTAATCCATCAATAATTTGCTGTTCTTTAACAGGTTATGGGCAAAATGGACCGTATGAACAAATAGCGGGGCATGATCTTAATTATATAGGAATATGTGGCATTTTAAATCTGAATAGAGACAGACTAATTTTAGGTCAAGAGGATCAAGAAAGAGCCCCCATAGTCCCGGGTATACAGGCTGCTGACATAGGGGGTGGTTTAGTTTCGACTATTAGTATTTTAGGTGCAATTATTGAAAGAGATAATAATCCTGAAAAAAAAGGTCAATATATTGATATTTCAATGACCGATTCAGTATTTTCTTTTATGCCAATGGCAGCAGCTTATCATTTTTCTAAAGATTTAAATGATGGGATAAAAACACAAAATCCTCTACATGGTAATTTTCCATCTTATTCCGTTTATAAAACTAAGGATAATAAATTTGTATCTGTTGGGGTTATTGAAGTTAAATTTTGGCGAGATTTATGTGATGGCCTTGGACGTGAAGATTTAAAATTAAAACAAACTGCACAAGGAGAAGAAAAAGAATGGGTATTTCAAGAACTACAAAAAGAATTCCTAAAGAAAACTCAAAAAGAATGGATGGAAATTTTTAAAGATTTGGATGCATGTGTTATGCCAATAAAATCATTTGCAGAAGCTTGTGAAGACCCTCAAATTAAAGCTCGTAAAATGGTTGTTGGGATAGAACATCCCAAATTTGGTAAGATTCAAAATGTAGGATCTCCAATTAAATATTCAAGAACATCATTAACAATAAGAAATTTAGCTCCGAAAGTAGGTCAAAATACTAAAGAGATTTTAAAATCCCTTAATTATAATGATGAAGATATTAGTAATTTTAAAAGAAAGGGAATTATTTAAAAAAATAATCGATATCTAATACAAAATTACCAAATAAAGAAGATTTATGAGTGTAGATCTAAAATTATATGAAACTATTAAAAATACTGGAATAAACCTCTTGTTGTCAGTACCATGTATCATGCTTAAAAATTTATTAGAGCTTATTAATGAAAAAAATGAGATTGAACATATTCAAGTCACTCGAGAAGAAGAAGGTGTAGGAATTGCAGCAGGAGCTTACCTTGGGGGTAAACTTCCTGCTATTTTAATGCAAAATTCTGGATTAGGTAATTCTATAAACGCTATAAAATCTCTCCTAGAATTATATAAGATACCAGTTATTTTTATAATGAGTCATAGAGGAGCAGAAGGAGAAAAAATTATAGCACAAATGCCAATGGGACAAATCACTATTGACCTTTTAAAACTCTTAACAATTAAGACATATATTTTAAATTCTCCTGGAAAAATTAAGGATATTATAAAAGCAGTTGATAAAGCTAAGAAAACTAAAAAACCTATAGCAATAATTCTTAAAAGAACTTTATGGGGGAGCTAAAATGAGAAGATATGATGCATTAAAAGAAATTACGGAAATATTAACAGATGAGTTAGTAGTATGTAATCTTGGAGATCCGTCAAGGGAACTCTATAATATCAAAGATAGATTAGAAAACTTCTATATGATGGGTTCAATGGGATTATCGTCTTCAATTGCGTTTGGGTTAGCTATATCCCAACCTAAAAGAAAAATATGGTGTATTGATGGCGATGGTTCAATACTTATGAATTTAGGTAGTTTAAGTACGATCGCTAATAATGCTCCAAGTAATTTGACCTTAATAATTATAGATAATGGTTCTTATGGTTCTACAGGGGACCAAATGACTTATACACGTAGAAAAACAAAACTAGAAATAATAGCTCAAGGTGCGGGATTTGAATCTATATCTGTTATTGAAAATAAAACTGAAATTTCTCCGATATTAAAAAAGTTAGGATGGGGGTGCCATCTAGTGCTAATAAAAACTATGCCTGGAAGTGAACAGGTGGAAAATATTCCACTCCTACCAGAAGAGATAAAAAAAAGATTTATGGATTTAATTTTAAAATAATCTTAAAAGAAAACTTAATTTTTCAAATTTTCTTAAAACACCTTTAATATAAATAATTTTAATTAGGATTAGCCTTATTATAATTCTAGATTAAGAATTTAATATAAAATTATAGTCAGAAAGAAATAAGGATGTCAAGAGAGATTAAAAAGACAAATAATATCGAGGAATCTAAAAAAAATAATTCAGAAGAAGATTTTAAAGACCAGAACTCAAATGAAGAATCAAAAGAGAAAATTAAAAAACCTGTTGTTGTAAGAGCAGAAGCTTATAAAACAATTATCTTATATGCAAGTAGATATGCTAATAAATCAATTCCCGCTGAGGAATGGAAAGAAATATATGGCATTTTAATAGGTTATTCTGATGATGATTTTGTATATATAGAAGATGCTGAAGCACTTACATTTGGGCATGCAACGGATGTTCAATTAGATGAAAGACATTATGGTTTTATAGAGGAAATTCAAGAAAAATTAGATAAGAGTGGTAAAGGATTTTACATGATTGGATGGTTTCACTCTCATCCAGGATTAGGACTCTTTTTTTCATATATAGATCTTTTAAATCAATTAGGATTTCAAGCAAAAAATGATGATTTTTGTGGTTTAGTTTTTGATCATACGCTATTAGGGAAGAAAAAGCAGGAAAAGGTTGAAGGTTCAGAACATACAATAACTAAGTATGATACAGGATTTGAAATTTATCGGCTTAACGATGTAAATATGGATGTAAACGATCCTGAGTATGATAATAATTACCATAAAGTGGATTATGTTGTTGATGGTTTAAGCAAATATTTTTTTGCTAATGTTTTATCGGAATTGTCAGCATTAGCTACAGCAGGGAAACCTTTGCAATCAGCCTATGGAGAAGACTTTAGTTCTAATTTTCAAGATAATGACAGGCATAATGAGAATAAAAAAATTAAGCCAAATAGTGATTTATTGACAGAAATCCCTATGTCTGAGGATGTAATTTTTAATGTTGATACTTTTTTTTATGGAGATTTCGATAAAAAACAAAAAGAATTACAATTAAAAGAAAATGCGGAGCAATTAATTTTTGAAGGAAATCAGGCTTTTAAGAATAAAGATGCTTTTACAGGCATTGAGAGATATAGACAGGGAATAGAAAAGTATAAGGAGCTTCATGATATTGAAAGAGTTTTAGAATTATTAAGAGATTTATCAGAAAAATGTATATCTAATAATCATTTGGTTTTTGCTGAAGAATTTGCTAATGAATTAAATAAAGCAGCTAAAAAGGAAAAAAATTCCTTTTTCTTAGGAGAATCTAAGTATATTATTGGATATTTACTTCTTAAAACAGGAGAAGACAATGTTTTAAAGGAAGCTTTAAATACGATAAGAGATGCGGCTATAGAATTTGATAAAGTAAATGATTTTGCGGGAGTAGGTATATGTTTTAATAAAATAGGAACGATTTATCATTCTAGATTAAATAATTTAGAAAGTGCTTGCTTATTTTATAGAGAGGGTATTGAAAATTATAATAAAGCAATAATAAGAAATCACCCATTAAGAAAATCCAATTGGAGCAAACCAGAAATACTCTCCCAAAAAATTCTGGATTTTAAAGATTTGATCGAGGAATTATTACCAAAACTGGAGAATAAAGATATCCAGAATAAAATTAAACATGATTTAAATTCAATAAAATTCAATTTTTAACCTTATCTCAATATAATTATCTTCTAAATATTAATTATTTTCAATGAATTTCATCCAATTTTTTCTCTTAATAGAGATTCTCGAAACAAAAAAATTAAATTTTAAGATTAATTATTTTATATACTTCTTTTGGTGATGAAAATACCTCGTAGAAAACAAAAAATTAAATATTCAAGGAAATTAGCTTGTAAGTACCTCACTCCTAAAGGTGACATTTCTAATAGCTTACAACCTTTATGTTTTTGTTCAGAAAGGGACCTAGTGCTCGGAACAAGAGCATATGTTTGCCAAGTTTGCATTTTATATTCTCAAACAAATAAAAAAATATCCGAGATATATGAAGAAAGTAGAAAAGTGGCAGAAAAGAAAATCAAAGATAAAAAAATTGAATTAGAAGAATTTGAAATAGCTCAAATAAAATCAGATGAGGAGATCGATTTAACCATTGATGAATTCGAGGAAGAAGATGAAGAAATTCCTTTAAAATTCGAGAAAAGAAAAGTTGGGAAAGAAGATATAGAAGACTCTGAAGAATTTGGGGAGATTGAATGCCCTTTTTGTGGTGAGTTATTCGAAGATTTAGCTGCACACATTCAATCTTGCGAATTTGCTCCTGATGATGCTAGTATTGAAGATGTTTTACCAGCAAGTGCAAAAAAGAAAAGAAAGAAAAAGCCTACAAAAAAAGCAGAGTCAGGTGAAACTGAACCCAAAGCAAAACAGAAATGTCCTTATTGTGGGAAAGAATTTGTTAGACTTGGACGGCATTTAACTTCTTGTCCTAATAGACCTGAAGATGCTGATAAAGAAGAGGAATGAGAAAAGAAGATTAAAATAAATTATATTTTTTCATTTAAAGACTAATTAAATTACAATATCCTTTTCTAAATTATATATGTCGAATAGAGAGAAGATATACTACTGTCAACCAGTGTTTCGTCCCCCTTCAGAGCATGCTTCTTTATTGATCCAATTGACTGAAGGTTGTTCTTTTAAATGTGATTTTTGTATGTCAAATCTTCAGAAACAATTTAAAATTAGAGATTTAGATGATGTTAAAAGGGATTTAAACGTAGCTAAGAAACTATATGGTTCTAATGTCCGCAAAATTTTCTTTTTAGACGGAAATGCACTAGTTACGCCTACAGAAAAACTTTTAAAACTCACCAATTATGCTATGAATACTTTTCCGAAATTAGAAAGGATCGGAGTTTATGCTCACGCTAAAGATATTCTAAAGAAGTCGGATGAACAATTGAATGCATTATCAGAAGCAGGATTAAAAATTGCTTATGTAGGTTTTGAATCTGGTTATGATGATTTACTTAAAAATGTAAATAAACATGCTACAAAACAGGATTATATTGAAGCATCAAAAAAATTAATGAAAGCAAACATTACACTTTCAGCAACCTTTATAAATGGTCTTGGAGGTGGAAATAATACAGAAATTTCCGAAAAACATGCAAAAGAATCAGCTGATTTAGTAAATAAAATTTGCCCTGAAGATGATAGAATTTGGTATATTGCTTTTTTAACTCTTATTGTCCCACCAGGAACAGAAATATTCAAAAGAAAGATCAATGGAGAATTTTTGGAAATGAATCAAATCGAAATATTACATGAACTAAAAACTTTTATTAAACATATTAAATTCGAAAATAAAAATGCAAATTGTATTTTTCGCTCAAATCATGCAAGTAATTATCTTCCTTTACGAGGCATTTTAGATCGAGAGAAGCAAAAGATTTTAGAAGTAATTAATTATGGTTTGACTCATACTGAAGTATTGAGACCCGATTTTTTTCGCGCATTATAAAAAATCTTTTATTAATTGTTAAAGATCAATTATTAATTAATTTTATAACCTTGACTTTTTAAAAGTCACGACTTGAGCAGAAGGATTATAATCTATAATTGGTGCTTTAGGTTGTTTTTTTAGTGAATTAATAAATTTTATTAAATATTCTTGTTTAATTGCCATTCTCTTAGAAAGAGTAGATATTGAAATTATATTATATTCTTTAGAAAATTCAAATAATCTCTTAGTAATCAAATTCTTATATATCGAGGAAATAAAAAATTTTAAATTTGGCAAGTTTTCAGACTTTAAATCATTAACAAAGTTGAAAATTTTTTCAGAAACATCATAATAATTTAAAATATCACAACAACTTAGGATCTCATATATCCGTTTGATATAAACAAAATATTTATTAATATTATTATGGATATCTTCAAGATTAAATTTACTCAAGTTATTATCTACTTCATTCTTTAACATAGCTAATAATTTCATAAAATTTTCTAAATTAGATTCGTTTATCTTCTCTTTTAAAAGATTATTATATCTCCTTAAATAAAACCTCCTTCGTTCTCTTAATTCTAAATCTATTTTTTGACTTAATTTTTTAAATTCCGATAATTCATTAATTAAATTAAAATCATTCTGGTATTCTTCTATTAATGTAATAGCTGATTTGGCTTTATTTATTGCTGAGATTAAATCTTCAACCTCAAATTTTTTTATAATAAACTGTTTATAATACTTTAAATCGTCTAATAGACTCTTCTTAACTATTTGATATTCTACTTTATCTTTAATTAGCTTCATGTTATTTTTTTCTGGAACTATGATTATATTCTTATTAGTATAAAATTAACTTAATTAAATATTAAAATTTAATATTAATATGAAAATAACTCTAATAGTTGGGTCACCGAGAAAGAATAAGAGTTGCAATTACTTAATCGATCAAGCTATTGAAGGCATAAAATCTATTAATAATAATTTTGATATCAATAAAATTCAAATTTCTGATTATAAAATAACTCCTTGCAATGGATGTGATCAATGTTTAAGACCTCCAAATGATTGCCCTTTGGCAGAAAATGATGAAATTAAAAAAATAGAAGAATTAATCTTAGAGTCATCTGCAATCTTAATAGCTGCTCCAAATTATTTTGGTTCAGTTAGTTCACAGATAAAAGTGCTAATAGATCGATCAAGACCATGGAAAATGAAAGATTACTTATTGAAAGATGTAATATTTGCACCTCTGGCTTCAACAGGCCTAAGGAATGGCGGAGAGGGGGTTATCTCTGATTTAATAAATTTTGCTTTAATACAAGGCATGATTATAGTGGGAAATATATTAGGAAGCCCAATTCTTGAAGGAAATATCCCTATCACCAGCTTACAAAAATATAACCTTAAAGAATTCATAAATTTAGGAAAAGGCGAACACGATGAATTAGCTGGAAAGATATCATTTCATTTAGGAAAACGAGTTGCAGAATTGCTCTTAAAAATTAATAACTAAAAATAAAAAAGGTTTTTAATCATTTTCAGCTCCACATAAAGGGCAAACTCTAGAATCCCCAATTGGATTACCACAATCCTTACATCTCCTTATATCATTTGGAATATCCAATTTTTCTTCGAATTTTTCTTCTATTTTATCTAAACCTTTGGAGAATATTGTTCCTGGGCGATCACCTGGCCAAATGATATTTATAATAACACCAGATACAATCAGAATGATAAAAATTACAATATAAATAGTTAGTTCACTGCTAAAGTTTTGTTTTAAAAATTCCATTGATGCTGAGATCCAATCAACCATCCATTCACCAATTGATTCTACTATTGGTTTTAAGAAAATCAAAATTGCTCCAAAAATATCAGCTAATATTTCTAAAAATCCCATTTTTTCTCTACCTCTTTATTCTTTCATTCTATCGTATCGGATTTTCTCTCTATTAATTGTAAAATCAATAACATCATATACTTTTAGAACTATAGTTAGAAAATAAATTCCTAAATAAACTAAAACCATCTGTTGTAAATTCAAACTCAGAAATCCTGAATTATCACCTATATCTAAATCAAATATTATTTCAGTTGCTCCTGAGAATTTATAACTCCATAAGTATAGACAATTAACTAATACTTGGATCAAAGCAAAAGAACCTCTTCTTATTGATTGTTTAGGTGAAGAATGTGTGAAGAAAGCACATCCACTTATAACTAATCCCAATGCAGTAACCCAAAATATAATATTGTTTAAATCTTCCTGTGTAAAATCTAATGGTAAACCTTCAACAACATATCCTCTTAGTAAAGAAAATGTTACTACTGGAATTATGATTGTAAAACATACATATATAATAGTAAAAATAGTACCTTTTACTATGTTTATAGTTGGACCCATTTTGATAACCTCTTATGTTACTGAAAATTCATATATTGATATGTTATAAATTCCAAGTCTAATTGAATGGAGTCCTAATGAATACGTTAAGCTTAATGTAAAGTTTGCATATAATTCAAAATCTGGATCTTTAATAACATCTATCTCATCATAATCTGGAAAATTTCCTAGGAAATTACCAAAATCACTTTTAGTTCCTGTATAATTACCATAATAAGTTTTTCCTTTTTTAATTGTTGGGAAAGAAGTTGAGTTATCATATATTTTTACAAAATTAGTCTTATTTAAACCATCTCCAGTTAAATTAACATGCCAATAAAGTAAACCTATTTGAAAACTTACTTTAAGATCTTCTAGATCAAAATACCCCGCATTTGTAAAATTAAAAGGTAAAGTAAAATTTATGTTATTAATCTCAATTGGAGTTGTCCAATTAGCATCAAAATTAAATTCAATATTATCTGTGTCGAACCCAATATTATCTGGATTAGAAAGTATCATAATAGCAGAAAATCCACCTAGAAAAGAAACAGCAGTAACTGATAATGTTAACACTAATATTAATATTCTAATTATCCATCTAAAAACTCGTGATGGTCTCATGATAATCAATAAAGTTGTATGTTATATTTAAAAAACTAAATTTTATTGATAAAATTAAGTTTTATCTTATAAGAATAATCATGCTTATAAAATTTATATTTTATTTTTTTAAGAATTTGAATTATTTTGAAAATAAACGGACGCAACCGTTAATCACCAATCTTCTAGAATTTTTAAGATTGGTTCATTTTATTAACCATATACATCCTGAGATTATTTTATGAACACCATACCTATTTTTACACCTTTTATTTCCCCAATTGCAACATCAATGAGTATTTGATCTTTTAATTCTAATTCTGGGAGCAAATTTTGTTCAATGAAAATATTAATATTAAGATTTTTATCCAAATCGGTCCATTCAATGAAATCTCCATCTTCAATAACTTTCTGTTTTTCAATTAATTCAATAACATTACCACAAAAGGCCAATGTTCAAGTTGAAGAGGAATAGAAAAAGATTGTAATAACAAGTTTTTTAAAATCATTTTTTAAAGAATAATTCTCTTGTTGTTCATAAATATATTCCAATGCAGAGTTTGAAAAAATTATCTTAAACAGAAATCACCAAATTTATTTATTTATGATTCTAATTTGCTAATATCTATAAATGAATTTAAATTTAATAATTCCAATATTTAGATTATAATTTATGATTATATTTTTTATAAAAATCTAAACAAAAAAAATTGAGGTTATCATGGTTGAAATAAAAGAAATTCATGCACATTCAACGACATTTGAAAATGTAGAAAATATACTTAATACTTCGATAGAAAATGGTTTAATCGAATCAGAGGCTCAAAAAAGAATTGAAATATATGGCAAAAATGAATTAGTAAAAGAAAAAGGAAAAACAGCTTTGCAAATATTTATAGGACAATTTAAAGACTTTCTTATTTACCTACTTATTTTTGCTATAATTATATCAGTAATTATAGGGGCTTGGGAAGCAAGTAGACCTGGAGCAGAGTCATGGTCAACAGAATATACAGATGCGATAGTAATTGCTGCAATTTTGATTGTTAATGCTATTTTAGGGTTTTATCAGGAATATCAAGCAGAAAGATCTCTTGAGAGTTTAAAGAAATTAGCACCTCACTTTGCCAAAGTACGGAGAGGAAATAGAGTTTTAGAAATTGCTGTAGAAGATGTTGTACCTGGAGATATTGTATTATTCGAAGAAGGAGACAAATTCCCTGCAGATATAAGGCTTTATAAGGAATTTTCTCTCTCTGTAGATGAAGCAATTTTAACAGGAGAATCAAAACCAGTGAAAAAACAACTTAATCCGGTAGAAGAAAAAATGATATTAGCAGATAGAACAAATTTGGGATATATGAATACTATAATTACTAGAGGAAATGGAGAAGGAATTGTAATTGGCACAGGAATGAAAACTGAAATAGGGAAAATTGCTGAAAGTTTACAAGAAGAAGAGATAGAGCTTTCACCTTTCCAGAAAGAGGTAAATAGATTTGGAAAATTGTTAGGAATAATCATATTGATAACCTGTGCCGCTGTATTTTTTATTGAATTTATAATTTTGTTAATTACAGAATTTGATGTTGACGAACTTGTTGAAGCGTTTGAAATATCAATAAGTTTAGCAGTCTCCGCAGTTCCCGAAGGGCTTATTGTTGTGATTACAGTAGTTATGAGTATTGGAATGAGAAAAATGGCAGATAGAAATGCATTAGTAAGGAAATTAACTGCTGTAGAAACATTGGGAAGAGTGAATGTTATTTGTTCTGACAAAACAGGTACTTTGACAAAGAATGAAATGACTGTTGTAAAAGTGTTTGTAGGTGGTATGGAATATGTCGTAGAGGGTGTAGGTTATGCACTTGAGGGTAAAATTATTAATGATAAAGGTAAACAGGTTCAAATTGAAGATAATTTAAGAAGATATCTAGAAGTATGTATGTTCTGTAATAATTCAAATGTTTCACCGAGAAATGATGGAACAAATGATAATGATGTAGTTGGAGATCCAACCGAAATTTCAATGAAAGTGTTGGCTATGAAAATGGAGTTAGACACTAAAGCAGAGAAGATTGATGAGATACCTTTTAGTTCCGACAGGAAAATGATGTCAGTAGTAGTGAAAATTGATAACAGATTATATTCCTTAATTAAGGGAGCTCCAGATATTATGTTGATCAATGCTAGTCATGCTGTTCATGATAATCAAGTAAAACCAATCAACGAAGTAAAAGATATAATTCTCAACAAAAATGAAGAATTTGCAAAAAATGCTTTAAGAGTCTTAGGGGTTGCTTATAAACCTCTTAATGAGGGGTATAAGGAGGATGAAATAGAAAAAGACTATATATATCTTGGTTTGGCAGGTATCATTGATCCGGCGAGAGATGAAGTGAAAGATGCTATAGAGGAAGCCAGAATGGCAGGAATAAGAACAATGATGATTACAGGAGATCATAAAATTACAGCTATCGCAATTGCTCATGAGATTGGTTTAACTGAATCCGATGAAGCAATTACAGGAGTAGATTTAGAAGAAATGAGTGATGATGAGCTTAGGGAAAGAGTTAAAACAGTAGATATTTTTGCGAGAGTCACATCAGAACATAAGCTAAGAATTTTAAGGAGATTAAAAGAATTAGATTTAATAGTCTCAATGACAGGAGATGGAGTAAATGATGCACCAGCTGTAAAAGGAGCACATGTAGGCGTAGCAATGGGGCTCAAAGGAACTGAAGTGACTCGAGAAGCTTCTGAAATGATATTAATTGATGATAATTATGCTACGATCGTTAATGCTATAGAGGAAGGCAGAGGTATCTTCGAAACTACTAAAGGTTTCTTCAGATATATGCTAAGCACTAACTTTGATGAAATATTTTTAATTCTTTCAGCTTATATCGTTATGAAACTTTTCTCAACTGTATTTCTTGCACTTCCTGTTGCTCCAATTCAGATTCTCTGGCTTAATATAGCCACAGATGGAATTCCTGCTATGGTTCTAGGTCTCACTCCAACAGATCCTGATGTAATGAAAGATAAACCACGAAAAGGGTTTACTTTGCTTCCAGAGATAAAGGGGCCTGTTTTACTCCTTGGAATATATACTTCGATAACTGATATAACACTCTATTTACTTCTATGGTCTGTATTAATCCCAGCATGGGCGGAAGCGGGAATTGATCCGAAATTAACAACTGATTTTGTAACTGCGGGTACTGATGCAAATTTATATGCGATGTCATTAGCACAATCTATTGTGTTTACGAATTTAGTTATATGTGAATTATTGTTTGTTTATACGTGTACTTCCAATATAAAGCCATTTTATCTCTTTCCAAATAAACATCTATTCTGGGCTACAGGTTTATCTCTTGGGCTCCAATTATTAATTCTTTTTACACCATTAGGATTAGCATTTCATGTTATTCCACTGTTTCACCCTTATTATTGGATTACTCTTTTTCTTGGAGCTTTCAGCGTATCTGTAATGGATGAAGTAAGAAAGTGGAATATTAGAAAGAAAAGAGGATTCAAGATACGGAAATAAATTATTTTCTTTTTATTTTATCTATTTTTTCATATTTATTATTAAAAAATTTCATCTGTACTTGTTAATTCATCTTCAGATTTGAAAAATAAGCCAATTCCGATGAGTTTAAACGTATCTTGAACATTAATATTGTGTAATGCTGAAGTCTCGATAAAAAAGCTTTTCAATTCTGCCGCTTTTTTCAATCCTTCTTCTTTTGATACTTGTCTTTGGTTTTCTAAGTCAACTTTATTACCTATTAAAACAAATGGTATATTTCCTAATTCCTCTCTAGCATCCTTAAACCAATAATCAATTCCTTCGTCAAAAGTTTCTCTTCGTTTAATATCATAAACAATAAAAGCACAGTTTGCTCCTTTATAATATTCATGCCGAATTCGTTTGAAAAATTCTTGACCAGCCAAATCATAGATAAGAAAGTTGATTTTTTCGTCCTTAAAACCTTGAATATAAAACTTTTTTGAGCTAATCGCAATTCCAATCGTAGCTCGGTAATCTTGGGTTTGTTCCTTTTTCAAAAAGCTTCTTACTAATGTAGTTTTTCCAACAGCAGCAGAGCCTAATATTATCAATTTAAATGCATTCTTTTTGTCTTTAGATTTCTTTATATGATATTCCATGGAAACATTTTCAATTACAGGCTGTATTTCATCTGCAGAACGATACTGATCTAATTTTAAGGAAAAATTTTCATGAAAACTTAATTCTGGAATATCTAAGGAATTATATTTGAAATCAAAACTTTCTTCTAATAATTGTGCTATTTTTTCAGCTACAAGGTAAGCAACTGGAAAAAGCTTATTTAAGTTTATTTCATAATTACAAAATAAAATTAATATTGCTTGAGAACCAGCTTCAAGAAAAATTATCCTATGGTCAGGAGTTTCAAAAGATCCACTCCCAAAATGTCCTATCTTATATTCATTACTAATTCTATTTAATAAATTCTCTGCTATGGTAGTAATTGCTCCATAGATCACTTCTAGTTCATTTTCTGTCTCAGATTCTCCTTGATCCTCCAACCTCCCATATTTAGAAATCAAAAGACCTTCTCTTGAGTAAAGAAAAGCTATTTCTAAATCCTGATGAGAATCTATGAGATTTTTCAATAAAACCGAAATATTTCTTTCTTTTTCACCGGTCATATCTATCTTTATTAAGGTAAATATTTTTGTTTTTAATTTTGATTTTTGTTTTAATAATAGTGTATTCATTAATTTTAAATCTTTATTATAATTCTATTAAATCATTATAAGGTTTAAGTTCTAAATTATTAAAGAGAATATCATAATGAATATTTCTGAAGTTTTGAGTAATAAAATTGAATCTAATCAGACAGTTCTAACTGAATTTGAATCTAAGGAATTATTACAAGAAATTGGCATATCAATTCCTTCCCAAAGATTAACAACTTCGATAGATGAGACTATATCTGCTGCTGAAGAAATTGGTTTCCCTTTGGTTTTAAAACTTATCGCTGAAGATATTGTACATAAATCTGATACTGGAGCTGTAAAGTTAAACATCAAGGATAAACATGAATTAGAAGCAGCTTATAAAGATCTAATGAATTTACCATCTCAGAAAGAAAAAAAAATTTCAGTTCAAAAAATGGCAGATGAACCAATAACCGAATTGATTATTGGAATGACAACTGATGCACAATTTGGTCCAGCTTTAATGTTCGGTATTGGAGGTATACTTGTAGAACTCTTAGAAGATGTCAGTTTTAGAATCGCACCGATTACAGAATATGACGCAAAAGAAATGATTCATGAAATTAAGGGCTTTCCCATCCTAGATGGATACCGTGGAAAACCTAAAGCAGACATAGATGCTATAGTTAATGTTTTATTAAAAGTCTCAGATTTCGTTATTAAACACGAAGAAATTAACGAAATGGATTTGAATCCTGTGTTTATCTATGAAAAGGGTCTAATTTGTGTTGATGCAAGGATTATTTTAAAGAAAAAATAAAATTATAATTTTATATCTAAATCCCTTTCTTGAAATTACGCCATTTAGTTCCTAATTTTCATTTTTTATAAATTTTTAAAAGAGTTATATTTCTATTTTTACAAATAAATTTGAAAGAATACTGACTGTTTTGAAAAAGTATAAATTAAGATATTATTATGAATTGATTAATTACAAAATTAATATTCAAAAAAAAATAATTAATTTAATACGATAAAAGTTAATTATCAAATTAGGAAATTCGATTTTATTAATTAAAAATAAATAATAACTATTTGATTTCTATGAATAGGGTAAAAATCAAAAAGAGGATAAAAGCAACTTCTATTTTTCTTTTATTGCTTGGTACAATAATTCTTAATGTCAATTGGATTCATTGGAATTTTATTGAAAATAATAATTTATTTGGAGAAGATGATAATGAGGATTTTGAATCATTTGATTTTCAAATGGACAATCTTATGACTTCTGATTATCAGAATTCTTTTAATGGTTCTGGAGGAAATTTGGATATTAAGTTACATCAATCTTATTTAAATAATTCATTTAATACCATATTAAATCCTTCAGATTCGAATAACAATTCTTTCTATATACCTTGTCCAACTGATATTACATTTAATTCAAGCTATACTAGGTTTGATATTGAGGATATATTTGCTCCAAATATGTCTATTATATACGAGGATGATGGAAATAATGGAGCTGATATTTCTGTTAACAAATATGGGGCCTCATTTAATGTTACTGCAAGTTGCTATTTAGAAAATGTTACAGTAAAAATCTATAATGATGATGATGGGAATAGTGGATCCGTTTCATTACAACTTTATAGCTCGAAATGGAACTCTGGACAACAGTATAGTGAACCAGATAGTCTATTAACTACTTTAGTTTCTGGAGTGTCGATTGGAAATGTCAGTGAATGGTATAAATTTTCAAATCTAAATGAATTTTTAAATGTGTCTCAAACAGAAAATAAGACTTTTTTTGTGGCTTTAATTGATGTTGCAGATAATACTCAGTGGTATTACGATTATGATGTTGGTGGTGTTGATGGATCTGATGATATTGATTGTTTTTACGCAGTTGGTATAAATTGGAACTTTTTTGATCCTTTAGGAAATGGAGCTGATCTCAATTTAAAATGTGATTTAAACCCAGTTAATGAAAATCCTAAACCTTCCGATCTTAATTTAAAAATAAATGATAATGCTGTTATTGATGTCAGTAATGGTATCGGATATTGGGAATCTTTGGATGTAAATAGTAGTGGTTCAGGTGAATTGCAATATACTGTTTCTGCCGATTGGTGGAATGCCACCTGTCGTATAGCTAAAGTTCAAATTAATTATACAAAAACTGATTTAGAAGCATCATCTATCTTCGAAGTACCTGGGAGTAGTCAATCAATTAATTGGAATTCTACTCTTGGAGCGATAAATGATTTTGATGCGAGATTTAATGATTATATAATTAATTTCACAGTACCTAGTACATGGGAAAATTTTACCGCAACAGATGGTTTGATAGATAAAACTTCAGATATCTCTTTAGGTCCAATAAGTAATAAATATAGAGATCTTCAAATAAGAGGTGCTGGAAATGGAATAAACTGGTATATAACAGCTCAATCCTATAATTTACTCCAAACGATACGTACTTATGTTAATGCGGTTGAATGGGAAGTAGTTAACTTTACTGATACTGTTACATTTCAGGCAAGCTTTTCTGAGATTATCGGAGATGGTTCCATTAATTTGAGTGTATATAGCCCAGCACCAGGTTATTATGAAAATCATACCTATTTTAATAACTCATTAGTAGCAAATAATGAAATTCCATTAGATAGCTGGAAAATTTCAGATACTGCAGAAAATGTTTATGGACCTTACAAGGTTCAAGTATTTTGGAATAATGATACTGCTGCTGGATTTTTAGAAAAAGACTTAACTATTAGGGCAGTTACTGAATTAGTTTTAGAATCTCCTCCAATTGGGCAAGAACGCTTTACTAATGAATTATTTAATATAAGCGTATTTTATAATGATACAGGTTATAATAAAGGTGATATGGGAATAATTGGTGCTGATATTGCTACAAATAGTACTTTATTAACAGGGATTGAAGAGGGAAGTGGATTCTATTCTCTTGAGGTAAATACAAGTAAATTTAGTTTTGGTTGGAATTACATTGAAATAGAGGCTTCAAAAACATACCATAATGCTGCTAATACCACATTTTCATTTCATTTACGCCAAAATACAACAATTTCGCCATCGCCAACTAAAGATTTTGGCGATGTATTAAGAGGTTATAATGTCTCATACACATTTTATTATTCAGATGTTGATACAAATCCCGTTACAGGAGCAACTATAGAAGAGGTATCTTTAGCACCAGAGTTCATATATAGTACTAATCCAGTGGGAGGTACTCCCGGAAATTACACGATTGAATTAGATACTAGTGGAGTAATAGCATCTGATACCCCTTATACATGTATATTTAATATTACTGCTGTGGGAAAGCAAACCCAGAATATATCATTAACTCTAAGAGTAATTTCTACACAAACTGATATTCAACTTATATCTTATAACAATACACTTATCAGAAAAGACAAACTCAATCAATCTATACTATTTTATTTCAATGATACAGATAACGATCAAGCGATAATAGGGTTAACAGTTAATTATGTAACTGTAAGAGAAAATCAAACTGGAGGTACCCAGTCTAGATGGTTATATTCTACAGCGACTCCTGGTCAATATCTATTAAATGTAAGTACTGCTGGACTAGATTCTGGTTGGATTCAATTTGAAATAAATGTTACATTTGATCCAAATTATAATACAAGTATAGAGACTATAGATTTCTATCTCAGAGGAAATCTTACACAAACTCACATAGATTCTGTATCTGACCCCGGAGGAGATGGACCTCTTACACCTACTGGAGATAATAATTATTTATGTTTCATAGAACGAGATTTATATCTTAATTTTACAATAACTGATGATGATTATGGTGATGAATTAGTTGATGTTTTGGGTGATTCTTATGAAGTAGATTACCTTGAACTGACAAATACATCAAATGAAGGTTCTTTAACTGAAACTTTAAGTTATGATTTAAATACAAAATCTTTTAAGGGATATATATTCACATCAGAATTAGCGAGCTTAGGAACTTATACAATAAATGTATCTATCTCTTTAAATAATTATGAGAAGTCAATTTTAAGTTTCAACCTGACTTTAAAGGCAAAATATATAGTAAATATTTCGGTCGTTTATAAACCAGTTAGTGTAAAAGCGGGAGAACAATTTATTATTGTCCTTAAAGCAGAATACAATAATGGTACCGATTGGTTGCTGCTAGTAGGGGAAAATATGGTAATAACACCATATTTTAATGGAGTACTTGGAACAGCAACTTCACCAGTTGCTACAAATGCTACTGGTGAAGCTGAGTTTGAAATTACGGTAATTGGGGCAGCAAAAAATATGAATCTTTCAGTACAAATTCAACCAGCATACAATCACGTAGGTGATACACTCTTAATCTCAGATATTGAAGTTATTCCTCTTTCAGGGGGTCCGACCTTTGAGGATTTCATGCCATATATAATTATTATTGGAGCAGTCGCAGCAGTGGGAGCTGGTTCAGTTGCTATTTATAGGGGACTTGTTGTTCCTAAAAAACGTGAAAAGAAAAGGGCTTTAACTGAAGTCAGGACGATATTTGATGATGCAATTAATTTAGAACACATTTTAGTTTTATACAAGGGAACAGGAACATGTGTTTTCTTCAAATCTTTTGGTTCAGAGGCGATTGACCCTGAGTTAATCAGTGGTTTCATTTCTGCAGTATCTTCATTCGGGAAAGAAATGGTGGCTCAGAAAGCGTTAAATGAGATAACTTATGGCGATAAGATGTTGTTATTAGCTGATGGAGAGTATATTAGAGTTGCCTTAGTGTTAAGTAAGAAAGCATCAATAATCTTACGTAAACATCTAACCGAATTTATTGCAGCTTTTGGAAAAACTTACGAAAGTGAGCTTCCAAATTGGAGAGGGCAATTAAATGTTTTCAGAAATGCTGGAGTAACTGTTGATGAGATCTTTAATACTTCAATAATTTTACCTCATAAGATTACATATGATTTTTCGGATGTAAAAACTCTTAAAACACCCCATTCCAAGGATGTTTTAAAAATTGCTCACAGTTGCTGCGAAGAAGCAGAAAGAGATTTCTTTTTTATAGCGACTCTTTTGAAAGAAGCTACAGAAAGAACTAAGAAAGATACTGCTGAAATTTTTAGTGGTATTAAAGAATTAAGAGACAAAAAAATCTTAATGCCAATAGAGATCTCCATTATTGAAGCCCAACCTATTTCCCAACAAGAATTAAATCTTATTAGCCAAAAAGTAGCGGGATTAGTTGGCTTATCTCCAGAAGAGAAACAAAAACTTGTTAATGATTTAGCTCAAATGGGTCCTGCTGAAAGAGAAGCTTACTTTGTCAGTATAGCGGAACGCCAGGTAATTGTATCAACACCTATGAAAGTGGGTGTAGTAAAAATAGAAAATCTAAAATCAGCTAAAAAAGAGATTAAAAACTTGAAGAAGAATGCTGCTTTAGCAAGGAAAGAGAAGGATTATGATAAGGTTATTACGATTTATCAAAATGCTCTAATGATAGCTACAAATTGGGAAATACATAAAGAATTTGAAGAATTAGAAGACCTTATCCGCAGGACAAAAATTGTAGATTTTAAAGCAAAACTAAAGGAACTAGAGAAGGGAGCAAAATTAGCAGCTAAAGAAGAACATTACTCTGAAGCTACTCAAAAATTTAGAATGGCTTCAAGAATAGCATCTGAAATCTTTAAATTAGGCGTGACTGAAATGACAAAGGAAGTTAAAAGATTATCAAATAAATCTAAGGAATATGAAAAATTAATATAAAAATTTTTTTTACTATTTTTTTCTTTTTATTTTAAAATCTTAATCTTGGAATAGTCTTAACTTGTTTGATTAATCTCAATCTTATACTTGTATTCTAAATTTTAATTAGGATGAAATTCTTTATTTTATATATATATAATTAAATTGGAGCAATTACTTAAAAGAAGTAGTAATATTATATCTTGAAATATCTTCATTATATATCCAACATGAGACAAAATTTTATTTTTAAAATTATAATAAGGTGAAGTGCCAATCTTTCTACAACTTCCAAATCTAGTTTTAATTGATATTTATCTTATTATCAATATAGTTATAGTTAGTTTTGTAAGAAAAAGGAAAAGCAAAAAAGAAAAACAAATGAAAAAAGAAGGAATCTCGACTGTAGAATCTATTAGTACAACTAAACCTAATGATAAAATTGAGATTGCAGAAAAAGAAGAAAAAGAATTTAAAGATATTAGAAAAGAGAAAGCAGCTATAAAATTTGATGACGTACAAAAGAGCACAAAAAAGGTAGGAGTAAAAACAATTGTTGTTGAGTATGAAAAGCCTAAAGATGAAATAATTAAGGCACCTCCTATGCCAAAAAAAAAAGAAGCTTTAACCATTCCAGTGAAAATAAGAGAATATGTGGAAAAAACAATCTTTATGATTCTTTATAAGGAGAAATCAGTGAAATCATTAAAAGTATTAATTGATAGAGTTTTAGAGAGAGCAGTTGATGAAAAAATAACTGTCTCTGAGAAAATGATTTCTCTTCTAATTAATCAAATGGATAAAGATGATAAAATACAATTCACACAGAAAGAAGGGTGGAAAATAAAAATATAAAATTAATTTAATACTTACTCTTTTTATTAATATATTAATCTGTTATACCATTTCCAGTAATACTGAAGACAGCTTCTCCTTCTGGCAGATGAGGGGCATCTACAACTTTTGCTATCCTCTGTTCACCTTTTCCTTTTCTTAAATAAACCCTAATAGTTGAACCATGAGCTACAACATTACCACCAGCTGCTCGTAATGGATTTCCATAAAAAACATCAGGTTTTGATTGAACTTGATTCGTTACAACAACTCCTAATTCAGGATATATATCACATAATCTTAATAGATCATGTAGATGAGAATTGATTGTTTGTTGTCGAGTTGCTAGGGTGCCTCTGCCAATATATTCACTCCTAAAGTGTCCTATTAAAGAATCTACCACAATTATTTTGATATTTTTTTCTTTAATTAGATTCGCTGTTTCTTTAATTAAAAGTATTTGATGATCTGAATTATAAGCACGACCAAACACTATATTTTTTAAGACTTTGTTATGATCAAGATCCTGAGCCTCGGCCATTTGTATTATTCTTTCAGGTCGAAATGTTCCCTCTGTATCAATATATAATGCATTTCCTTCAAGACCACCTTTTTCTCGAGGTAACTGAACATTTACACATAATTGATGCATAATTTGAGTTTTTCCAGTCCTAAATTCCCCAAAAAATTCAATAACACTGCCAGTCTCAATCCCTCCACCTAATAAATCATCTAATTCTTGGCTCCCTGTAGTAACTCGAGCAATGTTTTTTCGATGTTCCCATATATCTACGGCAGATTTAAATCCTATATTAAGTTTTTCCATTGATACTTTAATCAGTTTTGTTGTTGTTTTTTCTCCTAGACCACTTTCTTCTTGTATGATTGAGGGAGGTGTAAATGCTATTGATTCTAATGAATTAAAACCTGCTTTAATTAGTTTATTGAGAGTAGCTTCTCCAACTCCAGGGAGATTTTTTACTGCTTCGACACAATTATTTATATCATTATCATTATTAGAGAAATTCTCAACATCAGAATTGATTTCTTCTTCTAATTCATTAAAGGCTTCGATAATTTCTGCTTCATCATCATAATCCTCGATTTCTGGATCCTCATTCCCTAATTCTGACTCAGTATTCTCACCATTAATAAGTTCTTCATTAATATCTTCAGAATTTGCAAACTCGAGATGTTCTTTATATATTTTGCCTTTTGTATGATTACGCTTACATTCAGTACAATAGTAAGGCTTGTTGATTTCCATGCTATTTCCATTTCCATTTTTTATTTCTCTAGCTTTTGCCATAGTAAATCACATAAAAGAGAAAAACTTTTTAGTGTAATTTTTATAGATGAATCTTATATAAGTAAGGTTATATAGCTCGATATTTTAAGTGAAGTAGAGTTCTGGTTTTTAAATTTTTATTTTGAGAATTTATGGGTAAAGAACGACAATAATAAGGAAAATTTAAGTTTGATCATCTATCTTCTTTTTCCAAAAATAAAATAATAAAAATAAAATAGGATTATATAATTTTATTAGCAAATCTATTAAAGTTGGTAGTGAAATTTTTTTGAATTTAAATCTAAAATTAGAATATTATCCAAAAATAAGTGATGAACTTTTAAAAGAAGCAATGGACATAATTAAAAAAAACAAAGATAAGTGGGATTCTCCATTTTTCTTCGATACAAAATCCTATTTGGATATAGATAAGATAAAAACAATAACTAAACCATTCTTGAGTGAAAATATCAAAAACGTAATTGTATTAGGTACTGGTGGCTCAATACAAACATTATTAGCACTTAAGCATTTATCTAAAAAAAAGATATATCCAGTTCCAAGTTCAAGAGCAGTAGAATTGAAAGGTTGTTTGGAAAAAACGTCGCCTAAAAATTCTGTTGTAATACCAATTTCAAGAGGTGGAGAAACTCTAGATGTTAATTCTACAATTGGGATTTTTGTTAGAAGGGGGTATAAATTTTTAGGGCTTTCATCAATGGGAACTATGAATAATATATTAAAAGAAATAGAATGTCCTATTTTAGATGTTCCCGATCTTTCTGGTCGTTATGCAGGCTCAGTTACAAATGTTGGTATTGTTCCTGCATATGTTTCTGGTATAAATATTAAGAATTTTTTAAAAGGATTAGAAGAGGGGTATAATAATTTTTCTAATTATGATAATAATCCTGCCTTAGAACTTGCAGCATTCCTTTTTAATTTATATAGGAAAGGATATAGAGTTGTATTTTCAATGCCATATTCAAAAAATCTTGAGGGAAGTGTTGGATTATGGGTTCAAGGAGTATCTGAAAGTACGGGAAAGGATGAAAGAGGTATGATAGGAACATATCAATCAGCTCCCATCTGTCAACATTCTGTATTAGAATTTTTATTAGGTGGAACTAAAGGTATTGTGATACCTATAGTATGGACAGTAAAAAATGAAAATCCTGATCTTGTTTTAACATCAACTATTCCATATATTAATGAACAAAGTGCTCAGACCATTATTAACTATCAAGCAGATGCAACGTTTCAAGCTTTAATTCAGCAAGGGGTGCCAACAGTCGAGATCTCTATTGATAATCCCTTAGAACAAAATATGGGGCATCTTATCTCGTTTATTTTATCATCTGTATACTATCTTTGCTTGTTAATTGATGTAAATTGGGCAATTAATCCAAAAGTCATTATTGGAAAACAAATTTGTAATCAGGCTCTTAGAGATAAAATTACACCTGAACAAAGAGAAATAATAAGAGGAAGAATAGCTAAGGAAAAATGGTATTCTTAAGTTAATTTGATAACTTTCTTCAAACAAAAAAAGACTTACCGAAACTTTTGTACGATTAAATTAGATTCCTTTAAAAGATCTTCTTTAACTTTATTTTCCATAGCATATCCTTCTTTATATACTAATCTATTAATCCCAGCATTAATTAACAATTTTAAACAGCTCATACAAGGAAATGTTGTACTATATATTGTCGTCTCACCCTTTATTGAAGTTCCATGAATCGCAGCTTGGATGATGCAATTAATCTCAGCATGGACACCCCTACATAATTCCGGCTTTTCACCACTTTTTAGATTTTTTCTAACACATGTTTCATGAGTACAATGTTTAAGACCTGCTGGAGCACCATTATAACCAGTAGACAAAATGTGAGAATCCTTCACTAAAACAGCTCCAACTTTTCTCTTTATACAAGTAGATCTAAGTGAGACAACTTCAGCAATTTTCATAAAATAATCATCCTTAGAAATTCTATTTTCATTTTTGTCAATCATAGCATCTTATGATTTAATTTATTTTAAAACATATAAAATAATCAATATTTAACTTTATTAATAGCAAATTAAGATTTTCAAAAATAAAAATATAAATGATGATATAATTACCATGACAAAAGCTTTTAAAGTACCTTGGGCAGTATGGAGGGAACCAAAATATTTAGATTTAACCTTTCCAGATTCTTGGGATATAAGTATATTTAAAATGAAAGGTGCTGATGCTCCAGAATTAACTAATGAAGAAATTAGAAATTCGATACTTAATCCTATAGCTACTCCAAAATTATCGGAATTAGCAAAAAACAAAGAAAAAGTAGTTATAGTTGTGGATGATATGACAAGAACAACTCCCGTATACAAAATTCTGCCTCATATATTGGAAGAATTAGACAAAGTTGGTATAACCAAGGAACAAATTATAATTCTTCTAGCTATTGGTGCTCATAAACCTATGAATAGACATGATTGCATCCTAAAATTAGGGAAATATGTAGTTGAGAATTTTAATATTGAAAACCATCATCCTTATGAAAATTTAATTAATTTAGGTGAATCAAAAATTGGAACACCAATAGAAGTAAATAGAACTTATTATAACTCTGATTTAAGAATTGCTATTGGAGGAGTTATACCTCATATCCTAGCGGGATTTGGGGGAGGGGCGAAAATTGTGCTACCAGGTGTATGTGGAATACGAACTCTTGAAGCTAATCATTCTGCTGGATTTAAATTTGGATCCTTCGGTGGAGGCATTGGAAAAGTTACAAAGATAAGAGAAGACATAGAAGATATTGTTGAAATTATAGGTTTAGACTTTTCTATTAATGTTATACTCAACGAGATTGGTGAAATTTGTGGGATATTTTCTGGTCATTTTAGGGAAGCTCATAGAAAAGCAATAGAATTAGCTAAAAAATACTATAAAACAAAAATATCTATTGGAAATCAAATATACTTTTTCAACTTGTATCCTGAAGATTCAGAATTAAATCAAGCAATTAAAGGATTTAATTTTTTAATGACAGCTCCTAGAGAAATTTTGGATAAAAATGGTGCAATAATTTTGATGTCATCATCATATGATGGAAGGGGATATCATAGTTTACTAGCTGAAACAGGTTCTAGACTATTTCATAATTTTGGAAACAATCTTGAAAAAGGATTAATCTGGAAAGTTTTCGTAAAAAAGAGAAAAGTATTTTTCTTTTCACCAAACATAAACGAAGCAGATTTATACCATTTTTTCCCTAAATCTATAAAGTTATACCATAATTGGGAGAAATTATTAAGAGATTTAGAAAATATTTATGGTAATTCACCAAAAGCTGCATTACTTCCTTGTAGCATTCAAATATCAGAATAAAATTATATTTTAAGAAATTGGGTTGGTTCATAATCAATAAAAATTTAAAATCTTTTTTAATTTCTAAATAAAGAGAGAAAAATAAAAATAATTGACATAAATTGAAATTAAGCATTATTATACCATGTTATAATGAAGAAAAAACACTTAAACCATTAATTAAATCTCTTTTAAAAGTAGATTTTCCTATCGATCACGAAATTATAGTGGTAGATGATGGTTCAAGAATAAATCATAAAGAAATAATCTCAGAAGAGATAGTTACTAAAAAAGTTACTTTTATTAGATTACCAGAAAATCAAGGAAAAGGTGTAGCGATTAGGATAGGATTAAAATATGCGAATGGAGATATTTTTATTATCCAAGATGCAGATCTCGAGTATTATCCTTCAGATATTCCTAAACTTTTAGAACCTATTTTAACTAAAGAGGTTGAGGTAGTTTATGGTTCTAGATTTTTCACAAAACCTAAAATTATGTCAAAATCTCACTTATTAGGTAATATTTTACTTACCAAATTAACAAATTTTCTTTTTCATGTGAATTTAACAGACATGGAAACAGGTTATAAATTATTTACTAAAAAAGTTTTAAATGACTTAAAACTTAATGCGAGAGAATTTGAATTTGAACCAGAAATTACAGCACAAATTATATTAAAAGGTTACCAAATAAAGGAAAGTCCCATAAGATATAATATTCGTAGATATGGGTTTGCGAAGATAAATTATTTTGATGGAATTGAAGGTGCTTTAGTACTATTAAAATATAGATTATTCATCGATTCAAAATTATACCAATTTATATATAACATCTATAAGTTTCATTTTAAAAAAATTATGAAAAAGTTGCAGAAAAAAATTCCTATTTAGAAGGATTAAACTAAAAGCAACTCTAAAAGATAAATAAGATGAACATGTAAGACAGAAATACTCCTACAAAAGACAAATAAAATGTTAATATGTGATTATTTACATTTATTGTTCTTTTAACAATTCCAAGGTTTAAGTCAAATTTGAAGAAATCTCTTTCTACTAAAATCCCATAAAATATAATTACTTGAAACCATCTTAAATAAGGATAACTAAAAATCATAAATGAAGCCATTGCAATGATCGAAATAATGATAATTTCAAAATAATCTGAACTTTTTAGCCTAAAAATTATAAAAAGAAGTGCTATTAATCCAATAGGGATTACTCTCAGGTATAATGGTGTCCCCCCTCCTATTGAATACCATTCTAATAATTCACTTAAGTATGGTTCTATAAACAATATTGGTACAATTAAAAAAGCAATCAAAATTGGAACAATAGATAACATAAAACGCTTCAACTCATTCCAATCCCTTTCATAGAGGTACTTTAAAAAGAAAAATCCTAGAGCGGGTAATGTGTAATATTTTACACACATTGAAATACCTAAAAATATATAGAATAGATATCTTGCGTAATTTTCTTTTCTTGGATAAAAGAATAATGCTAGAAATAGGAAAAAGAAAAAGAAAGCATCAGTTATATGATATCCACAATTTTCTAAACTAAATGAATTATGTAAAAAGTAAAACGGATTAACCAGAAACAATCCAAATGCATAGTTAATATTTTTTATATTAAAACTTCTTAATACAAAATAAAACATTAAGGTAGTTCCTAAATCCCAGAGAAAGGCCCAAAAAGCAAAGACTTCAATAATTCCAAATGATATCAGTCTAAACAGATCTAACATTGCAGTACCCAGAGGAGGATAATAAATACTTTTGTTAAAATTTAGTTCTACATCTCCCCAAGAGCGCCCTGAAAATATTATATGAGAATAATAGTAATAAAATAACATTAAAAATCGAGCTATGATACCAACAATAATAAAGATCAATGCTTTATGATCTAATATTTTTTCTAAGATGTTTTTTTTTGTCTTAGTTTCTACTTTTTTCTCTATTTCTTCCATATCTATAACTCATAATGATAGTTTTTTAAATTTTTCCAAATGTAATTATTGAGTAAATTTAGGTTGTAATTAAATCAGGGCTTTTTATTTTAACATTATAATGAAGTATAGAAAAACCACCATAAAAAAAGAGATATGCGCTTCTAAATAAATGTTCAATTATAAATATTGATAAGATTTCAGTATAAGGTATAGACGGATAAAAAATGAAAATAAATAAAGCACCAATGTTTTCAGAAATTCCCCATCCTCCAGGTGTAATAGGAAATGTCTTACTAAAAAACAATAATATCATAGCTAGAACTAATAAGAATATATTTAGTTGGTATCCTAATATATAAAAAAATATTGAAATTATGAGAGCATCACTAATCCAAGTTGGGATTCCTAACAGGACCACATATAAAAATTCTTTTTTGTGATTTTTGAAATTCTTCATCCCTCTTTTAAAATTACCCAAGAACCTTTCAATATAATTTGCCACTCTAGCCGATATTTTATTAATTATTTTTAATATGCTTTCTGTTTTATAAAGTACAAGAATTAAGATAATAACAAATCCAATTATTAATATCGCTCCTATTATCAAATAAAACTGAATATCTTGGCCTAAAATTTCCACATTTTCTGTTCCTCCAAAACTACTTATATAAAGATAAATTAAAGACCCACAACTAATAATAAATAAAAATATTAAGTCTAATATTCTCTCTATAGCAATTCCAGCAACAGATTCACTCAATAGTAGTTTTTCTTGATCTTTAATGATAAAAATTTTTACTATATCACCCAATTTACCAGGTGTAAAATCATTTATAACAAAACTAGCACCCGTAGAAAAATATGATGTGCTAAAGTTTATGTTCTTATCAATTCCTTTAAAAGTTAGCTTCAATTTTAAAGATCTAAATAAGAAAGCTAATGAATAAGCTAAAACAAATAAAAAAGTACCCCAAAAGCCAATTAACCTAATTTTTAATATAATTTTGGGAAAATCTACGATAAAAAGCATTAAAATTACTGATAATATTGTGATTATGCCAATAAGGATACGTTTTCTCTTTTTTAGAAATAAAATTACTTTATTAGGTTCTACTTCAGACATAAATTGAAATTCAAAATTATTACTTTTTCTTAAAGTTTTTTAAAAAAGAACACAAGATAAGCCAAAGAGGGACAAAAAATATAAAAGTTAAAATAAAATTAAAAAAAAAGAAACTCCAACTAGCAGTAAGTAAGATAAGATATATGTTTATACTGATAAAATATATAATTATATTTACATATTTTTCATTCAATTTAGTACAATATTTATTAAGGTAATTTAAATGGAAAATAGAAAAAAGAAAATTGTAGAATCTGTTCCTAATTTTAGTGAAGGAACGGATGGAGAAAAAATTGAACAAATTGTTTCTAAGATTAAAAATACACAGAACACTCGTATTGTTGATATTCAATATGATTCTGATTACAATAGAGCTGTAATTACCTTTGTTGGAACACCTGAAGCTGTTTTAGAAGCAAATATAGCTGCTGCTAAAAAAGCTATAACCCTAATTGATATGAATATACATAAAGGGCAACATCCTAGAATTGGAGCCATAGATGTAGTGCCATTTGTACCTGCTCAAAATGTGTCTATAGAAGAGTGTATTGAGCTCTCAATAAAATTTGGCAAAGCTATGGCAAAAGAAGGGATACCAGTATATCTTTATGAAGAATCGGCTCGTATAATGGAAAGAAAGAACATCGATAATATTCGAGTTGGTGAATATGAAGGATTAAAGGAAGCAATTAAAACTGATTCAAATCGTAAACCTGATTTTGGTCCATCTGAATTACATCCAACTGCTGGAGCATTAATAACAGGTGCTAGATATCCATTGATTAGCTTCAATATTAATCTTGGAACAAATGATATTAAAGTTGCAAAAAAAATAGCAAAAGCAATTCATTTACGTTCAGGTGGACTAGTCAATATTAAAGCAATGGGTACTGAATTAGCAGAACGAGATTACGTACAGATAGGGATTAGTAATATCAATTATAGAAAAACACCACTTTATAGACAAATGGAACTTGTAAAAATCGAGGCTGCCCGGTATGGTGTTCCTGTTATTGGATCTGAATTAATTGGCGTATTACCGTTAGATGCTGTGCTAAACTCTTTAGAATATTACTTACAATTGGAAAAACCAGAAAAATTAGAAGAGAAGCATCTATTAGAGCATTATTTTGATTTTTAAAACTTGGTTAATCATTATTAATTAAAATTTTACCATTTTTAATTACCTTAGATACTAAATTTACACCGAATTGATAGGGTAAAAAATTATAATTTGGAACATCAAAAATTACTATATCTGCTTTTTTTCCAACTTCAATACTTCCTATTTCATCTTGCCTATCAATCGCACAAGCACTATTGATTGTAGTAGCTGTCAGTGCTTCTGCTGGTGATAGTTTCATATGATAACACGCTAATGTCATGATCATTTGCATTGATTCCGTCCAGCAATTTGGATTAAGATCAGTAGCAAGCGCGATAGGTATCTCTAATTCTATCATTTTTCTTGCAGGGGCATATTCTTTTAACATTAAACAAAAAGGAGTTCCTGGTAAAAGTGTAGCAATAACTCCCGCTTCTGCCATTGCTTTTAATCCATTATCATTTGATTTTAACAAATGGCCTGTTTGAATTGCTTTTAATTCTGCTGCAAGTAAAGCACCATTAGAATCAGCAATTTCATCAATATGAATTTGAGGTTTTAAGCCATATCTCAATGCCGTTTTTAAAATTTTTCTTGATTGTTCAATTGAAAAGATTCCTTTTTCACAAAATACATCACAAAATTCAGCAAGACCCTCTTTAACAATTTTAGGTATCATATCTGAAATAATTAACTCTACATAATCATCAGGATTATCTTTATATTCTATAGGAATTGCATGAGCACCTAAAAAAGTTGACACAATATCTAAGGGATGTTCCTCATTTAAAATCTGTAAAACTTTTAATATCTTTAATTCACTTTCAGTACTCAGACCATAACCAGACTTAGCTTCGACTGTAGTTGTGCCATAATTCATCATCCTATCTAAAATTTTTTTACCATTTTCTACTAGTTTTTCTAAAGAAGCTTTTCTGGTTTCGCGAACTGTTTTTAATATGCCGCCTCCCGCTTGGAGTATTTCAAGATAAGACTTTCCATCAAGCTTCATTTGTAATTCATTTTCTCTTGAACCATCAAAAATTATATGAGTATGAGGATCTACAAATCCAGGTGTAACTAACTTATTTTTAGCATCAATCTTTGTCTTTATTTCATTGAGAGAAAATTTCGATATTAATTCATCAGTAGTCCCCACGTATATAATTCTATCATCTTTTACTCCTATTGCCCCATTATCAATGATTGATAACTCAGACATATTTTTGCCTATTCTTGGAGCACCAAATTTAGTATTCATAGTAATGAGTTCGTTAGCATTAAATATCACCAGATCGGGATTATCTTCTTGTTTAATTAATTTTTTTTTATAAGTTGATGATACAAACAAATCAATTCCCCTCTATCTGGCTTTGGATGATTTTTATTAATTCCTTACTTTTAATTATTTCATGGGCTGATTCAATAAATTCAGATAAAACCATATCTTCAGTTAAATGGTGTATTTTTGAACGAATAAATTTATGACAAGCCTCTAATACTCGACTCGATTTTAAGGGTCTTCTAAAATCAAAAGCTTGAGCAGCACATAACAATTCTATAGATAAAATTTTTTCAAGATTTTCAATTATTTGAAGAGCCTTTCTAGCACTAATTGGTCCCATACTTACGTGATCTTCTTGTCCCATAGATGTAGGTATACTATCAGCACTAGCTGGAAAACAAAATGATTTATTTTCACTTACAAGAGCCGCTGAACAATACTGAACAAGCATGAAACCTGAATTTAATCCAGAACTTTCAATAAGATATGCTGGTAAACCCCACTTTCCTTCTAATAGGAGATATGTCCTGCGATCAGAAATATTTCCTAGCTCAGAAGCAGCTAAGCTTATATAATCTAAAGGTAAAGCAAGTGGTTGACCATGAAAATTTCCTCCACTTACAGTATCATTTTCATTAAAAATTATTGGATTATCAGTAACGGAATTTAATTCACATAACAATTTTTCATTGAGATGAGATAAGGCGTCTCTAGAAGCACCATGGACTTGGGGTATGCATCGAATTGAATATGGATCTTGAACACGTCCACAATCTTTATGAGATTCAACATATTGAGAGTTTTTTAAAAATTCTCTAAAT
>JAEOTZ010000070.1 GCA_016839585.1 Promethearchaeota archaeon | reverse complement strand
GTATATATTATAACTTCCTGCGTTCCCAAACCAGATTGTGTGCTTGAAGCAACCATAGTAGGTTCTCCTATAGAAGAAGGATCATTTGAATATAAATGTAAATCGAAATCAGCTCCGCTTGGAACATCTAAAGTGAAAATATACTTTTGGCCATTAATAAGATTAACATAACATCCTAAGCCGTGTTTATTGAATGGATCAATAACACTGCTAGTTAACCAAGCATTTGTGGAAGAACCTAAAGTTAGTTCCTGAGTATACGCTTCTATTGCAACGTCCACGTTAAGTCTTCCATAGCCTTCGTGTCTATCCTTACCACCACGATTCAGGTCTGGTGAATATGAACCACTATATTGTTCTCTTATTAACGGATAGGTTTCTGTAGCAGACATTAATAACAATGCTTTAACCCTTTTCGCTTCAGTAGCAGTATACCCCCAACTTTCATGGCCACCCATAGCTTCAATTAGTAGATTTGAAGCCCCTGCAACGGCAGGTGCAGACATTGAAGTTCCCTGTGCACCTTGCATATCATTTGCATAAGCATCTGTAGGATAGGCAATGGCAGGGTTAGGATCGAAAGCAGGGAATGCATCATTATCATTCGTATCTGTTGAGAACATCTGCAAATTATAAAAACTTCCCCCGGGAGCAGTTATATCAGGTTTGATTGTGGCAGATGTATATGAATAACCACCTTGGCTGCTATAATCAGTTATTTGATCATTTACATTCATTGCTGCCACGGTTATTACATTGTCGGCATCTCCCGGAGAACCGATATAATTCGTTCCAGGACCACTGTTTCCTGCGGAGGCTACTGTTACGATTCCTTCATCGACAGCAGTATTTACAGCATTAATCAAACCAACATCACTGGATTCACTTCCAAGACTCAAAGACATAGTAGTAATATTATAGGTTTCCTTGTTATCTATCACCCAATTTATTCCAGCTATTATATCTGAAGTATCTCCATAACCATACTGGTTCATTACCTTTACTCCAACTAGATGAGCGTTAGGGGCTACTCCTTTCCATGGATCTCCACCACCAAACTGAGGTGGATCAAAAGGCCAATGAATCTCAGTTCTGAATGTTACATTAAAATCATTAACACCATAACCACCCCCATTATCTATGAGATCCATAACAAATCTAAAAGAATACATTCCCAGTGAACTGCTTGTTGCATTATATGAAAGTGTGTGATACCATGAATCAGCAGTTCCAATATACGAGTCTACTATTGTATCTTCATAGTAGAGATAAACCCAGAAATTAACATCATCAGGAAGTGGAGTATAATCATCAAATTCACAGAAAAGTTCTATTAAACCAGGATCAGTAACATTGAATCTTGCCCAATTAGCTGTAACTTGTTGTTCCGGAACATCAATGCCAGTATAATCGAATGGATAAGCCGTTGTGGCAACAGTACGTCCATACACATCGTAATTGGGGCTTCCCTCTCCCGATGCAATTCCAGAACAATGAGACCCGTGCCCATTGTCATCATAAGGGGAAGTTAAACTATTAACCTCATCTATCCACCCTACTATTTTGTAATCAAAATCACCAGCCGAATATCCTGGACTGGAAAAATTATGAGAATCATCTATTCCAGTATCAATTATTGCAATTGAACTATATTCATCTCCATCGTATGAAAGTGTGTTCCAGACATAGGGCCTTAGATTCATATTTCTACCAGCATAATACAAGTGTGCCTTGTATATTCTATCCTCTTCAACCAAAAAGGGAACACTTTTATGCCTTAACTGATTGCAAAATTCAAATAAAGCATCATAACTAATACTCCCCGCAAAACCGTTTATAGCTGCCTTATAAGTTGATTTTATTTCTCCTCCTAATTCTTCAAAAAGAAATTTGTAAAAATCAAACTCTCCTTCAGGAAAAACAACAATTATAGGTATATTGTCAATCGTGATTTTTTCGGTTTCTCGAGATGTTATTCCAAGGATATCATCAACTATATTATTCTTATTAATATTTCCACCATCACGTTCAATACTTTTGAATTCAGATAATTGTTTTAACCTATCTTCAAAGTTATCATCAATCCCATTTTGATTTTGATCAACTTTTAATATTTGTTCTTTCCATTTAGTAAATGGATCGGAATCAAATTCTAATCTGCTAAGATTAAATTCATGTAAATTAGATTCTCCTCCTCCAGTTCCGTGTGAATTTATAATGTTTGCTCGGACAGGATAGAAGCTTAAAATAAAGGAGCTTAAAATAAAGAATAAAATTGGTTTGCTTAGCTTATTTAAATTTTTATTATACATATTATTTTTCGCCTTTTTTTATAAATTATAAATGATATGAAATTAGATTTACATTCATTATATTTATACTTTTATGTATGGTAAAAGTACTAAATTACTCTCCATAAAATCTCCTTCTGAAGTTTTAAGCCTGAACTCATTAGTTCTAACGCCTTTCTATGCTCATCTACCCTTCTTTTGATGCTAATATCTCTAGAATTTAATAATGCTTTGATTACATATTCCATTTGTTTGCTGACCATTTTAATTTCCTAATTACTAAGTTCTAAAAAATAATTTTAGTTATTTTTTTAATAAACAAAAGAATTTAATTTTTCTATTATTATAGTGTCATAGATAAGTATAATTACAAGAGAAGGTCTAAAATTTGTCTACATTAATGAAAGATGCTAGAAATGGCAACATAACTAAAGAGATGGAAATAGTTGCAATAAAAGAACAAGTGAATCTAGAATTTATAAGGCGTGGAATTGAAAAAGGAAGAATAATTATTCCTAAATCGAATAGAAGAGAATTAAAATCTCCTATTGGTATTGGTAAAGGATTACTAGTAAAAATAAATGCGAATGTTGGGTCATCTAAAACAGTATGTAATGTTGATAAGGAAGTCGAAAAAGCTAAAATTGCTGTTGAATTTGGAGCAGATACAGTAATGGATCTGAGTTCTGGAGTAACTGAAAAAGACATCAAAAGTATAAGGCAGAAAATTTTAAGTGAAGTTGCTGTTCCTTTAGGTACAGTTCCAATCTATCAAACAGCAGTAAGAGCAATAGAGAAAAAAGGAGCTATTATCCATATGGATGAGGATGATATGTTTAATGTTGTGGAAGAACAAGCTAAGGAAGGAGTAGATTTTTTTACTATACATGTTGGAGTTACAAAAGAAATAGTCAATTACTTAGTAGATCATCCCCGAATAATGGGTGTTGTTTCCAGAGGTGGAACATTCTTAGCATCTTGGATTTTAGAACATGATATGGAAAATCCATTTAATAGAAGATATGATTATTTACTAGAAATGGCAAAAGAATACGACTTTACCTTGTCTTTAGGTGATGGTATGAGACCAGGGGGAATCTTTGATTCAACCGATTATGCTCAAATCCAGGAATTACTTGAAATTTCTAAATTAGTAAAGAGAGCATGGCAAAAAGATATACAAGTTATGGTTGAAGGACCTGGTCATATCCCGGCAAATGAAATAGAGAGGAATATCAAAATGCAAAAATCTTTGTGTGATGAAGCTCCATTCTATGTTTTAGGGCCTTTAGTAACGGACATTGCTCCCGGTTATGATGATATTGTTAGTGCAATAGGTGGTACTATTGCTGGTTTAGCAGGCGCTGACTATTTATGTTATGTCACTCCAAGTGAGCATTTAGGACTCCCTACTAAAGAAGAAGTTAAAAGAGGAGTAATAGCTTCAAAAATAGCCGCACATGCAGTAAATATTGCTAAATATGGAACAAGAGCTTCTAATTGGGATTATCATATGGATATTGCTCGTAAAAATCTTGATTGGGAAGAGATGATAAATTTATCCATTGATCCTGAATTAGCGAGAAAAGTTCATTACAGAAATGGCGCTAATGAATTTGATGATGTTTGTAGCATGTGTGGAGAATTATGTGCAATTAAACTATTAAGAGATGCTTTAGAAAGCAAAAAAAAATCAAAAAAATAAAATTTCTATTTTTCAATTATAAGACTAATAATTTTTTTAAGTTTGATTATCATATTATTTGAATCTTTCCCAAATAGTCTTATCATTGGTTCTTTTCCAATCGCTCCTTTATCCCAAATAATATCAGGGATTTTTCCATTATCACCAACACTTTCTTTTATTAACCATTGCATTGTAGAAAATTCTTTTTTTTTAATTTCCTCTGGTTGTGTTTCTCTAATGAATTCTTTTAACTCTAAATCAGTATTCTCTTGAATTAATTTTATCAAATTAGGATTGTATTTTAGATTCATTACAAAATTAATCGAAGTATCAAATTCCTTAGCTGCTAGAATTAATCTCGCAGTGTGATCAGATACCCCAAATTTGATTTCACCGGACGCTTTAGGAAAGCCATCTACAACCGTTATTCTCCCTTCAATTCCTGCTATATCTTCTTTTTTTGTAGGATTAGGAATTGAACCAGATATATTCATCCTTACTTCAGGTATGAGTCGGCTAAATTCTTTGGATTGAGTAATATAATTGTAGATTTCTTTTATCTGATTTATAACAATTAACTTATTATCTGATAATGATAAATCGATAACTATCCCTTTATCAGGCAATTTTATAAAAGTCTGAAATTTATAATCGAAAAAATCTTCTGCCATAGCAATTGCTTTCTCTATTGAGTTACCTTTAGCTAAAAAAGCAGTAATTGCCGAGGAAAATATACAACCTGTTCCATGCACATTTCCATCAAGTGGAATCTTTACTTTTCTAAATATTAGAAATTCATAGGTAAGCTGATTATTTACTTTTTTTCCAATGCACACAAGATCGAAGATTTCTTCATCCGTGGTACCAGCACCTTTAATAACTACTGCTTTTTCTTCATATTCTGAATTCCCGTTTAAAAATAATTTATTTAATAAAATTTCCGCTGCATCCTTAATCTCATCTAAATTCTCAGTAGTTACATTATTAAGATCTTTATTTGAATAGAAAGCTGCTTCAGATATATTAGGAGTAATTATGGTTACTAGTGGAAATAAACACCTTTCAATTTCTAATTCTAATCCCTCATTGGAGAGCCTTTCTCCCGTGCTGGCGACAGACACGGGATCTAATATTACGGTTAAGTTAAACTTTTTGATATAATTACTAATTATATCGATTGTTTTAATGTCCGGAATCATGCCAATTTTAACATACTTAATAGGATACACAGAAAAAATTGAATCTAATTGCTTATCAAGCTCATCAGATAGAGGCTTATATCCATAAAACTGTGTAGCTGTTTGATATGTGATCGCAGTAATTACAGAAAAAGGATAAACCCCACATCTATCAAGAGTCCTTATGTCAGCTTGAATTCCAGCTCCAGAGGTAGGATCTGCCCCTGCTATTGTTAAACAAAAAGGGTTCATAATAAATATAGTATAATAAAAGCAATAAATTTATTTGACTCTATCAAATGCCCATTTAGCTTTGTCTTCTAAACCAAGCTCTTGATATGATTTGCCTAAATATAAAAAAGCATCAGGAAAATCATATCCCGCCTCTCCTGACTTTACTAACTTAAATAAATAGTTAATAGCTAAATCATAGCGTCCGGTTATATAGTTTGTTTTCCCAAGCAAAAAAAGAATTTGATGACTCTTATAATCATTAGTTTTGTTATCATAAATTGCATTAAGCCGATTTAATGCTGCATCATATTCTTCTTCTTCAATTAAGTATTTAATGGCTTCTACAAATTTTAAAAAAACCATTTTATCAGCAATATTTTTCATTTTTTGGATGGTTTCTTCTTCAATTTCCTTTTCTACAGCCTCTTCTTTTTCTCTTTCTTTTAGTTTTAAATAATCCTTAAATTCATCTATTAATTTCTGAGAATATGGTTCTCTACATAATGGACAGTTGCTAGAATTAATTAACCATTCTTTTAAACAATCTTCATGAATAGGATGTCCATTAGGGCATTTATAATACGAATCAATGCTTTCATAAATCATCATATGACAAATAATACAAGAAGGCATATTTAGTCTGTAATCGGGTTATTTGAAACCATTCATGAAATGATATAATAAATTATAAAAACTAACTATTTTTAAAAATATGGTTTTAAATTAATTAACACAAATTTAGGTAAAAAATATTAATTAGATTACTATCAACAACCAAATAAATATGTTAATCAATTAGAAAATAATAAAAATAATAATTATTATTATATTGATATAAAAAATTGGATTCTGGTTAATGACAACAAGGGTGAATATATGAATGCCAATAAATAGAAATAAACTTTTTATTGAATTATTTAACAAGTTCTTAGAGATTAATAGTGATGTTGAAGCCTTAATTATATCTGATCAAGAAGGCTTAATAATAGCAGGCGAAAAAAGAAAAGATATAGATATAGAAATCGTTTCAGTTTTAACCGCAATTATTAATCCTGTTTTGGAACGTATTCGAAATGAATTTGCTTTTAAAAAATTTGGCACAGCAAGCTTTGATACAGAACATCACCGATTAGTATTCATCTCTATTGATGAAAAAAGGATCCTAAGCTTAGTTTTAAACCATATGGCATCAATTGAAGAAATATCTCCTTATGGGTTTTTTCTAGCAGAAAAAGTTGCTCAGATTTTAACTATCGAAGAAGGAGATTTAATTCAAGTTTCTGTTCCTAATTTTGAATACCAAGCAAAAAATGCTATACGATTGAAAAATCAGATATATCAAATGAAAATGGATGTTGGAGGAGAATATCGTTTTAAATTTGTTATTATAGGTAACCATGAAGTAGGAAAAACATCCATTATTAGAAGATTTGTAGAAAAGAAATTTTCTACAGATTATAGGGCGACAATAGGGCTTAATATTTTATCTCATACTTTTGAATTTTTCGGTAATGAAATATCTGTGACTCTTTGGGACATAGGCGCACAAAAATATTTCAGACGATTTCGAAAAACATATTATTTAGGAGCTCAAGCGGCATTTCTTGTTTTCGATTTAACAAACCAAGAATCTTTCGATAATGTTTCAAGTTGGTATGAAGAATTGAAAAGTTTTGTTGAGATTCAAGATTTACCAATTGTTCTTGTTGGAAATAAAACTGATTTAACAGAACAAAGAGTAATTTCATATGAAGATGGTGTAAATCTTGCAAATAAATTATCTGAAAATCAAAAAGTAAAATTATCTTATATTGAAACAAGTGCTTTAAGCGGAGATAACGTTATAGACGCATTTAATTTAATATCATATCATTATGTAATGAAGAGTAAAGAACTAGAAGAAGAAAGACGGAGTAATATGTTGTATGATGAGATTAAAGCTATATTAGACAAGAAAATAGTCTTTACTCTCTCTTTTATCACAGAAAGCCCACATTGGAGTCCTGGTTTACAAATAGTATCTGATATTAGACCGTTAGGGGATGTTTCTGCAATTAGAGACTATGATGATGAAAGAGTCTTTCAATATTCTAACGGATTAATTTTGAAGGAACATCTCTATTCATCAATAGATATTTCTAACTCAGATGGTGTATTTTGCATATTTGATGCTAGAGACAAAGGACACATCAATCCTAAATGGAAAGAGATTATTATTGATATGATAAAGAATCTAAAAAAAGATGGAGTTATCTCGATTGGTATAAGAGTTTCAGAAACAAGTGATTGGTCTCAGCTGATTGAAGAATTAAATGTAGATGAAGAGTTAGATAAAAAGGAAGTTGTAAATCTTCTATTCTTTAGAATTGGAGATGACTATAAACTAGAAGTATTCGATCAATTAAACGTAATGCTTAGTGCTATTAAGGATAAAGTGTAAATTAAGCAAATCTACAAATTTCATAACTGGTTTATTTAGATATCCTATTTATATTTAGATTTTATAAAATTGGTTCAAAATTGTGATTTATTAGACATATTTAACTACAATTTTTAAAATTAAAAAAAATCTCAGATCTAATGGCTCAGAACTATATCTGTGGATGTTCTTCTCAGACATCGCAATTTTGTCGATCGGATGAAATTATTAACCCTATCATATAGTATCGGTAATCTACCGTAATCTTTATATATTTAAATAAAGTATTATAATTTAAAGAAGTTTTTTGTAAAAATTAAAAACTTTTTAAAAAAATTTAATTATAAAGTAGAAAAAGAAACTCAAATTTCCTCTAAAAAAGAGGAAATTAACCAAAATAAATAAAAAGTGGAGGAATAATAAGATGGCCAAGAAAATCTTTGCCTGGTCGCCCGTTCGAAAGTTAATGAAAGATAATGGCGCTGAAATGGTTGCTAGAGATGCTGTTGATGCCTTAATTGACTATTTAGAAAAAATGGCTAAGGGAGCAACAAATAAAGCTCTTGAGATGACACGACACGCAGGAAGAAAGAAATTAACTCTCAACGATATGAACCTAGCAATGAAATTATTATAAATCATAAATTATGACCTAAATTTTTAAAAATCTTTTTTTTTTAATATCTTTTCAATAAATCAATTCTTCATTAAAGAGTTGTAAATATAAATAAATATAACTCTAGATTTGTATAGATTATTCTTCATAGGGAATTAATAACACTATTTTGAAATAATGGAACCCACCCCTCTAGTAAAAAAATATAAGTCTAATATAAACAAGTTATATATTTTCTATTTTATTATGGGAATTCATACGGTGAGGGGGGTTTACATACCGTTTATGATGGATTGGGGTGGTCTGACATTCTTTCAGATTATGATCCTACAAAGTTATTTTATGTTAATGATTTTTCTTCTTGAAATCCCCTCAGGAGCTATTGCGGATCATATAGGTAGAAATATAGCATTGATGTTATCTGCTCTATCTGTTGCTATAGCTGCTTTTACTTATAGTATTGCACCCAATCTTCTTTTATTCTTTTTAGCCGAGACATTTTGGGCTTTTAGCTCTGCTTTATTCTCAGGTACACAAGAAGCATTCACATTTAATACATTGAAAACAATGAACGAAGAAAAAAGACTTCCTAGTATTTTAGGAAGAATTCAAACAATTAATTTAATAGCTTTAACAATATCTGCACCACTGGGGGGCATTATCGCCGAATATATTTCCTTAAAATTTACTATGACTTGCCTTTCATTTATTTATATCGGAGGTTTTCTCACATCATTAACTTTTAAAGAACCTAAAATTGAACATGAGAAGAAATCTCAGAGATACTTAACCATTTTAAAGGATGGTTTTCATGAATTAAGGAAAAATAAAATATTGAGAATTTTATGTTTTGACAGAGTATTTATAGGAGTTTTAACTTTTTTTCTATTTTGGACATATCAAATATATCTAGAAGAAGTTAATATTCATAGGTTATGGTTTGGTTTTATATTAGCACTAATGAATGTTATTAACATGGTTTTTACGCTTTTAATACCATGGTTTTTAAAATTGTTTAAAAAGAAGTTATTATTTTTAATTACAGTTAATCTAATAATTGGTACTGCTTTTATTTTATTAGGATTTACTGTAAATCCTATCTTAGGAATCCTTTTTCTTTTAGTAATAGTTGCTTTTGGGTATCCCAGATATCTGATATATATTAATGGAATTAATAAACAAATCGAATCAGAAAATAGAGCAACAGTTCTTAGCACTATAAACATGTTTGGAAGCTTTCTAATGGCTATTGCTTATCCATTTATTGGACTTATTGTGGAATGGAATCCCTTTGTAGTGTTTATAATAATAGGAATAATGATTCTAATTTTTACTTTATTTACAAGAGTAAAAAATGAATATCTTTAATTTTTCGTAATTTTTAAGTTTAAATTTAAACATTCCATTAACTTGAAGAGCTTAATTATTCTTTTTTAATAGGTTTTACTTTAAATAAATTCAGAAGAATTGATTAAAATATGGAAAATTCAGAAGTTCATATATTTATCAAAGGTGAATTAATTGATCTTCTACCTTTAAACTCTAATCATGTTGATCTTTATTCAAAATGGTCAATAACCCTAAAGTACGCATATATGCTCGAAGTGTATTGCCTCAAACTGTTGAAGAAATAAAAAAATTTCTAGTATTGAAACAAGATGTATTTATTGATGGAGAATTCTTAGATACTTATTTTTATTCTATTCTTAAAGAAAATTGGATGAAATCCTAGGAAAAAAACTTTATTAATTATAGTTAAATTCTATTTTTATTTTGAATCTTAATAAAAATCTATAAATAGTTTAATCTCAGAAATCATAATCACTTAACATTAAATCATAAATTGGCACATATTTGCCATAGTTTCGGGAATAACGGACTATGATCCTGATCTTGACACAGGAAATAGTAATGTTGCTAAGTTTGGTTTGCTTTTTCAAATATCGATAATTCCAATGATAATATTTTTAATAGGCACAATCGCTTTTGCTCTCATGTACAAGATATCCAAAGAAAAAGCTGCTGAAAATAAAATTAAAGTAGAAGAATTAGGACTTTAATTTAATCAATTTTTTTTTAGAGTTAGATCATTTGATTCTGGTAATATTATAACAAATTTACTCCCTTTAGAATAATCCCCTTTTACTTTATCCTCTATCCAAATTTTTCCGTGATAATAATTGACAATTTTACTAACTAAAGAAAGTCCAAGCCCCATACCCTTATCACTTCTTAAATCTCCATTTTTTCTTTCAAAGATAATTTTCTTTCTCTCATCTTGAATTCCAATTCCGTTATCGATAAATTCAAATCTATAATATGGATTGTTTTCATATGTCCATCTATAGGCATTAATTAATATGTCAATAGATGGATTTTCATTATATTTTATCGCATTGATTAAAATATTTTCAAAGACATCTTGGAGGAGTTCATTTGCTATAATATATATCTCATCGTCAGAACATTCTATCTTAATATTTATCTCTCTATCACTATAAGCCTTTTTAACATATTCAACTGATTTTAACAATATATCGCAAGCCTTAGTAGGTTGAATCGAAATTTCGCTTTCTTCAAGTTCAGAAAGAAGTCTAACGTTATTAACCAATTTTGTACCTCTATTAACTTGTTTCTTGATTATATTCGCAATATTTTCTATATCCTCTATCCGATCAGAATCCTTAAGCTGGAGCGATATGAGTTCTGCTGAAGAATTCATAATTTGTAGAATATTATTAATATCATGAGCAAAAAGATCTTTATAGAAACTAGCACGATTGAAAGCTTCACGATATAATTTTTCTGATTCTTTTAATTTTTTCTCTGATATCTTCTTTTCAATGATGGTTTTTAACCGCTTTCCAATCTCTTTAATTAAGTATTCTTCTTCTTTTAGAAATTGTACTTTGTCAATATGATAATAAACTTCAATATCCATAGGTTTCTTATTAATTTCAATGTTAGTTGCTAATTTCCAATTTGATTCTTTAAAATCTTTCGTTTTATACTCCATATCTTCATAAATTATTCGAGCATATGTAATATCCGGAGTTTGCCACGCTGGCGGAATAAGTTTTAGAGTTTCCAAGATTAATTCTTTATATGATATGTTAGGGCTTTCAGCAATCTTAGAGATTCCATATAAGCAATTGAGTTCTTTAACTCTTTCTTGGAGGTGATTTTCTGATTCTTTTAATTTTTGTTCAGCAATGACCATATCATTTATATCAGTTACAGTACCTCTTAATCCAACTACTTTTTCATTTTTTATTATCGGTCTGGAATGAACTCTGGCATAAAATTTTGTCCCATTTTTTCTTACCATTAAATATTCAGTAGGTTCAGTTATGTTTCTTTTAAAAATGGATTTTATTGTAGAGAATGCTTTCTCAGCATATTCTGGAGATACTAAATTCTTGATATTAACACCTCTGTTAAGATCCTCAGGAGTATATCCGAACTTTTTAAATCCAATTGGATTAACATAAGTAATGTTTAAATTCAAATCAGCTTCATAAATTATATCAGGTAATAACTCAGTCATGGCTCGATATTTTGCTTCAGATTCTTTTAATTTCACTTCGGCTAACTTTTTTTCAGTGATATCGATAAAGAGTTCCTGCACAGCAGGCTTTCCGTCGTACTCAATAAGAGTAGCATACATTTCTACCCATCTTATTTCTTTATTTTTTCTAATAACTCGAAAAGCATAATGTGATGGAACCTTTTTACCCTTTAAGCGCTCTTTATGACGTTTCAACACAAAATTTCTATCCTCAATGTAAATAAGATTCACTACTTCTTCAGTAGACAAAGAATATAATTCATTAACTGAATATCCCAAGATTTCAGCTAAAGCATTATTGGTAAAAATAAATTTAATATCTTGAAGTATACAAATTCCCTGTAGTGATTTTTCTACTACGGTTCGATATTTTTCTTCAGATTCTTCCAACTCTTTAGTTCTTTCCTTTACTTTTTGCTCAAGTTCTTTATTTAATTGTTTACATTTCATTTCTGAAGCTATTATTTTTTGCTTAGCAAATCTTTTTTCAGTAATATCTTCTAAATGTATTAAAACTAACTCAGGAGGAATAAAACTATATCTTATACTTAAAGATCTTAATTCTTGAGTTGATTTAACGGTATAGTCTATCTCTTTAGATATGTTTTTCTGTTTAATAAAACATTTATTTAAATCTTGTATAATTTTAGGATTATCTTTATAAAATTCTGAAGCTTTTACACCAATTTTTTTTTTAAATTTTCCTGTTAAGTCTCTATTTGTAGCATCATTATAATCTACTAAAATAAAGTCGTTATCATGACGTTGCCAAACATATATAGGGATTGGGATTCCTTCAAATAGTTTTCTAATATATTCTTCAGAATTTATTAAAAGTTTTTCTATAGATGTCATTAAATTCACCAAAATTTTTACATATTAATCATTTTACACTTATTCAAAAAACTCTTTTGAAATTTTAAAGGTACAATCTTTCTCTTTATTTGGATATTATTTAGAATACTTCTTTAATATATGTTTTTAAAATTCTTACTTAAAAGTAATGTTAATAATTTTAAAAATAGCTCAAAAATTAGATATGTACGTTCTTTAGTCAAACACAAGTAATTATCTTAAAAATAAAAAAAAAAGGATTATTAAAAAAACCTTTTAACCTCCACCTATAGGTGGGAAAATCGCAATAATATCTCCATCTTTAAGCACTGTACTCTTATCCTGATGTGGTCTTCCATTAACCATAATTATAGTTCTTCGTTCTTCTCTTGGAATTTTATATTTTTCAAATAAAAATCTTATATTACTATCTTCTGGAATTATCAGATTTTCCTTAGCTGGCCCAAATTTCCTTAATGTAGCAAAGAATTTGACTGTAACTGAAATAATTTCATTGTTAATCATCTTCTTCTCTCTTAAAATACCATTTATATAACAATCCCATGTTTTTTGGAAATAAAGCGATTAGATCTCCATTTTCTACTTTTTTATGAAATCCTGAGTATCTGTGATTGACAAATATATGAGTCACTTCATTTTCATTAATGTTCAACTTTATCAAGATATCTGAAATATATGTAACCTCTGTATTATCCATATCTAAAATAACCGGTGATCCTACTTGAGTTATTTTTTGATGTGTTTTTTTCCTTAAGTCTCCGAATAGTTTTACTTGAATTGTCATTTTTCTAAATTGTCTTTTAAAATACGCTATCTAAATCTTCATCCGTTACATTGAATACTTCATCAGTTGGAGGTAGTTTTTCCTCTAGGAAGAATTCAGGTAGTCTATCATGTATATTAGTAAATCCTGCCCTCTTATTGAAATCAAGTTCTGTGTCGATAATTGACTTTCCAATTGGTGCTACATCATCAACAGTTAAATTTGCTCCTAAGACACCATTTAAAGATTCTACTACGCCTTCTAAACCTTCAGGAATATCAAGTACCGCAAAAGCAATGAAAAGACAGTATCCTGTTGCATCAACAGCCGCGGTGGCAAGCTGTAAATTACGAGAAACCTCTGCTTTATTAGGGTCTCTTGGATCTAATTGACCTCCTACTCCTAATATTTCAGGAGCGATAGCATAACCTGCTGTGTGGTCAGCCCCCATAGGGGTAGTAGCATAAGTAACACCTATCCCCTTTATAGCTCTTGGATCATAAGCAGGTAATGACTGTCCTTTAACTGTAGGTATCCTAGTTACTCCCAATACTTTACCAGTAATTTCTGTTCCATTAGCTAATATTTTTCCAGTAGGGGTTTTTTTACGAATTTCCTCCATTAGTTTAAGAGCACCTTTTCCATCTCCGAAATTTATTAAGCCACCTTCCATTGCCACGGCAATAGTATCTCCTGTTTCGATTGTGTCCATCCCTAAATCATTACAAGCTCGATTTAATTCACCTATTTCATCTAAGTCATAAATTCCACTATTAGGACCAAGAGCCCAGACACTTTCATACTCTAATACTCCAACTGGATCTTTTCCTCCTGGTTTTACCCAGACTTCAGAACATTGTATTATGCAACCAGGATTACAAAAGTGAGGTCGTTGACCACCTCTCTTCTCAATTTCTGCAGCCTTTGCTTCACCAGAAACTTTCTCAGATCGAGAATCTTGACCACTTGAGAAATTTCTTTGAGGTAATCCGCCTGCTTCATTTATAATGTTAACTAATACAGCAGTCCCATATGTATTGAGAGCACCCCCAGGTTTAGTAACATCATGCGTTGTAAGTGCATCTCTAAGTTTTTTAATTCCTTGCTTAAAGATTTCTTGATTTGCAATCTCCACTCCTAGAGCACCAGTTTCATCCACAACAATAAATTTCAGACCTTTAGATGCCATAACTGCACCTAAACCACCTCTTCCTGCATATCTACTGGGTAATCCTTCAGGGTCACCAAAACATACTCCCGAATTACCTCCAAGAAGTTCAGCTGCTATTCCAACACCGCAAATACCCACTTTATCTCCAAATTGCTTATATAGATCTTTATAAACCCCATATAAGCCTTTCCCAAACCATTTATTTGCATTAATAAATTCGGCACCATCATTAGTCACTTTTAATAAGTAATAATCATCTCCTTCATGCTTGCCCTCTATAATTATAGCACCTATACGCATTCTTGCTACCATTTGAGAGAAAGGAGTTCCAGAATTAGCCTCCTTAATAGTACCAGTTAAAGGTGATTTTCCACCAACGGAAATTCTCCCTGAGCTTGGAGCAGCAGTTCCAGTTACGATTCCAGGAGCTAAAACCAACTTATTATGAGGACCTAGTGGATCACAGGTTGCAGGGACTTCTTTGGCTACTATAGTTGAAGTCATACCACGTCCACCCAGTGTTTTATATTCTTCAGGTAAATCTTCAAATTTAGCCTCTAGATTACTCATATTTACTCTTAAAATTCTTTTTGGCAAATTTTTCACCTCTTTATTTTTTAGGCATTATATGATATTGATGAGGTCGTATTTATAGCTTTTCAATCCGTATTATCAGTTCGATATGTATTAAGATTCCAATCGACTTGTGAAAAATCTAGCAATTTGAATTTCTTTTAACATAGAATCAATAAAACTTTTTAATCTTAAAGGCTTCATATCTTTTTGAATAAAATGAGCAAAAAAGGGAAATTAGAAAATAAATATCTCTCTCTTAAAATTATCCAAAGTGGAGAGATTATTAAAATTGCAATATCAGATAAAAATTTAAGGAAGAACTTAAAAGAATTTTATGTTCCAATATTAAAAGAGTTAAAAGTAAAGGAAAAGGATGTATTTATTAGCAATGAAGAGGGTAAGATGTTAGGGAATTCTGATTTAGAATTGCCTTTAAATCTAATTTTTAAAAAATTTGGAAATAAATTGAAACTATACTCAGAGAAAATATTTTAAGAAAAGATTTCAGTTAATAGTTGAGCTTTTTATTTAAAAACAGGAATTAAAAGATGACTAGGAAATTCTCGATCATGAAAGATTTTTTGTTCTGCAACTAAATACTCACCAGGTTTACCAATTCCTCCTAAATTTGAATTGATATCAAATCTAGGAAAATTACTGGAAGTTATTTCAATACTGATTTGATGTCCTTTTCTAAAATAGTTAGAAGTATTTCCTAATTCTATCTCGTATTTATATACTTCTCCAGGTTGGATAAGTAAGGGAATATCTACTCTATCTCTATAACGAGCTCGAATTCCAGCATCCAAAATATTATAAGCTTTACCATTGGGAAAGACATCAACTAATTTTGCCATATAATCAGTATCTTTTGCTGAAGAAGATGCATAAAGTATCATTTTAACAGAGCCAATAATTTCTATTCCCTTTTCTAATGGTTCTGTAGAATATACAAGTACATCTTCTCGATTTTCTGCTTCTTTTTGATCTTGGGCTCCCTTCAAAATTCCTAGATTTCTTCCACCTTTAGTTATAACCGGATTCATCGGATCAAAGATATAAGTATCTTCCGGTTCCTCATATTGCTCTTCAAAACTAAGAGTTCCATCACCTTTAACGCTATTAGCATTACCATTAGAATGAATATAAAGTCTTTGATATTTTAGATTCTTTGGAGGCCAATCTTCCGTATATCTCCAACAGTTTTTTCCCATGATCCAATATTTAATTGAAGGTTTATTAATCTCAGGAAAGGCATTCTTATCATCCATTAGCCAATAACGATTCCAATCAATGTTTAAAAAATCCTTAAAAAATCGTGGCATCCCAGAATTTCGAAGTTTGCTCTCAGGATGTCCACTCGCTCCATGAGCCCATGAACCTATTACCAATTTTGAATATTTTTTTGCTTCCCCTATAGCATTAGCTTTAATTTCTAAAAAATCTTCCAATTGTTTTTCAAAAAACATGTCTTGCCAGCCAGCTAGCATCAATGCAGGTTGTGAAAATTTTTTTGCATCCATTTCTAAGAATCCGGACATTTTTTCAGTATCCTTGTCCAAACCACGAGTTATTAAGAAATCATTTAGAAATTTGAAGTATGTCTTAAAATTTCGTTTAGAAGAATCAAAATTTTCAACATTATAATAAGCGACTAAGAGATCTTGAACTTCTTTAATAGATTTTCCTTTTAATTGAGAAAGTTTAATACGAGTTTGCTTTTTAATAGGATCATTGAATAACCCATATCTGGGATTTAAATATCTTTCCTGCATTAAAGTCGTTAAAGTATCCACATCAGGAATTTCACGATGAGCTACTATATTAACCATTATTCTATAAATTGAAGTCGTTAGGGAATGAATTTCGAGACCTCCATTATTTTTCCATAAATTCAAAGTTGAGGTGATGGCAGGGGAAATACAAGTTAAATACTCATTATCCCAAGACAACGCAAGTTGTGTTATTCCAAAATAACTTGCTCCAGCCATTCCAATCTTTCCATTATACCAATATTGTTTAGTAATCCATTCAAGCATTTCTAATCCATCTTCTCTTTCTGTAAATAAATAATAATTGAACCCATCAGAATGACCTGTCCCACGTATATCTTGTATAATCGCTACAAACCCATAAGCAGCATAAGCATATCCCAACATGCTGAAACTATCTTTCCAATAAGGTAAACGCACTAAGATTGTAGCACATTTCCCCTTTTCTTTAAAAATATTCTTTGGCACGTATATATCAGTAGCTAATCTTGTTCCATCCTTTAATTTTACAAAACATTCAGGGTATCTTTTAACACCATTTTTGGGAAAACCAATACCCAGAATCATTCTTGCAATCTTTACAAAAGGTATAGATCTCATAAAGATCGAAATGATTCTTCGCAGGAATTTTGGAAATCTTGGTCTTACTACTAATTTTAAATATGAGAAATCAGTAACACATTTTTCTTTCATTAGTTTGAAAAAAATACAATACCTTAAAAAGTTTCAAATTTAAAAAATGGCAGGCCCGGGGGGATTTGTTCGGAATTCGCCCAAGGCGAATCTCATTGAACCCCCGATCTTCAGCTTAGGAGGCTGCCGCCTTATCCAGTCTGGGCCACGGGCCTAAAAAATGCGGTACTCTATTATCTAATAAAAGTATTATTGAATAAAAACTTAAACGATTAATATTTTAAATCTAGAATGAAATTATAAATTTAGAATACTTCGATAATAGGCCGTACCACAAGAGGGACAAAAACATTTTCCTTCGATTATAATTGCTTTTTCAATTAGTACTTCTGCTTGACAATTCATTACGCAACATGTTACTATTTTTTTCTTATTATTTTCTTCATTCAATATTATCAGATATTTTTTGATTACATTTTAATGTATAAGAATATAAAAATAATCAAAAGGTTTTAATTAGTTTTAATTTAATTGTAATTATAAATAGTTTTTTCATTAATAATTGTTTTATCGAGTTTTTAAAAGATGGAAAGAAGATCTAATAGACCAATCGATTATTTAAAAGATTCTATAAATCAAATAATTCTAATAAAGGTAAAGCGAAATAGGTTGTTCAGAGGGAGATGATTTACCAGTTTTCTGGATCACCCTAAACTCGAAGGTTTCGATGAACACCTGAATCTTTACCTTGAAGAAACTAGCCAGATTTTTGAATATCAAGATGAGGATGGTAACATAAGGGAGGAGCATGAAAACTTAGGATCCATTGTTGTACGTGGAGATAATGTGATATTTGTGAATTTAGCTAATATAGAAGGTAAATAAATAAGAGTTCCTTCGATTTTTAATCGTTTGTTGTTTACATTTCCTTCTCATTATAAATTTAAATGAAAATTTCTGGAAATATTATAATAAATAACTATATTAAAGTTAATCATTATTTATTAGGACATATTTAATAATTTAAATAAAATTTATACCCTAGATTTGTAGAAGTTGATTACTCAAAAATCTTTAGAAACACCAAAATCATTAATCATTAATCCAAATTTGGGGCACCCAACTTTTTTAAGCATTGATCCTAAATTAAAAACGAAAATTCACCAAACTGAGCTATTATTTATAAGTAATATAGTAGATAAACAAGAATTTGAGAAAATTATTGGAGATAATATACAATTCGTCCCAATATTTGATTATAAATGGAAATTAAGAAAGGTTTTCAAGAAGAAAAAGAAAAAGAAAAGAATGAAGTTTTTTGCAAAAAAATATACATTGGATGAAAGTGTACAAGATTTTAAGTCCGACGATGTCGATTATAAATTAAAGAAATTAAAGATTAAAGCCTATAGAGGAAATTCAATTTATCCAAAGATTATAGATGCAAAAATAGTATCTACAATATCAATTAATAATATTTCTTATTTAGAAAGTCTTAGTCCTCAGGATTATTTAATAAAGTATCAAGTTTTTTCAAACTTGGAAAAATTCTATAGAGTGCGAATAGAATTTAAACTTAGCAAGGAAATTAGGAACTTTTTAAAGGAAAGGAATTTCGTTATGTTTGATTTAATTTTGTCAAAAAATCGAATAAATTATCATTCTCTTGTCGTATCTAAGCAAGATTGGAAGAATTTCACTTTTATCCATGCAACAGATTTGCATTTAGCAGAAAGAAACGATCGAATCTATAAAATCATTAAAAAATGGACTGAATCATCTATTAAAACAAATGTAGAGGATTTTTTAAAGCAAGCAATGAAAAAACTAAAGATTAAAAAACTAAAGCAAAAGGAGAAATCTCTATCAGAAATTACGATCCCCCTGAGAAAACGCTTAATTAACCCAAACAATCAATTTAGGAAATTTATTAAATTGATGAATAGAAAGGTTCTTAAAAATGAAATAGACTTTATTGTGCTAACTGGAGATCTTGTTGATTATACAATTTTAAGCAGATTGTCGAAAAAAATTAAAAATCTTAATGAATTTAAATATGAAGAAACTAATTGGCAGATCTTCAAAAATATAATATTAAATGTGATACCTAAAAAAAACCAAAAAGGAGTAAAAAAAGGTGAAGAATTACTTTGTCCTATCATTACTACTGTAGGTAATCATGATTATCGACCCTATCCTTATGATTTAACATGGGCAGAAATGTATAAGAAAATTGGTTTAAATGCTGCAGAAGCTATTGCTTTAAATGAAATGTTTTCAGCATCCCCCATATCAGCATTAACAAAATCTCCTTTTGCGTTAAAGGCATATTCATCAGAAATTAATCCATTTAATGATTTTTATTTTATGTTGGGGAATAATATGTTTATTTTTTTAAATAGTGGAGCAGATTCATTTAAAAATATAAGAGATTTATTAACTGGCCATCCATCAGTAACAGGTCTTTCTAGTAAGCAAATAAAATATTTAGAGAACTTGATTAATCACAAAATGAATGAAAAAACTAACAATTTCCTCTTTTTACATGGACCACCAATAAATACAGGGACTAAACATTATAGTTTACAACTATTTGGAAAAAAAGGTAGCAAAATTCTTAAATGGAAGCTTGAGGATTTTAAGGAGTCTTTCCTTAAAAAGTTGGGAAAACCGCTCTCAATGGCAAGAATAGATAACTCATTTAATGTAAAATATGGATGTATATCATCAAATTGGGAGAAACTCATTAAGTTTTGTAAAGATTATTGTATATTGACTCTATCAGGTCATACACATACATTACGAGAATTCCGATTAGAAGAACCAAAGGAAAAATCCTATGTATATGACGCCCCTCCTTTTAAATTAAAAAAAATTGAAAATCCAGCAGCTATTTTTTATGATAATTATTCAGAGATGCTAACAACGTCAGAAATGATTGAGAAAAATAAACCTTATATAGTTCAAACTCCTGCTTTAGGATTAGGTGGATATAAAAATCCTAAAACAGCAGGAGCATATCGAGAGATTATTATAAAGAATGGTAAATTGAGCTCATTTAGAGTACAATATATTAATCGTTAGATTATTTCTGGTAGAATCGCAGAATTAGGACAATTTTTGAAGCAATTTAAACATTTATTACATTTTGAAAAATTTTTTTTTCGGAAATAAATAAAATCTCTTCTATTTTTATCTTTTTTGAGTTCAAAAAGATTTTGAAAACAAAAATCATCATTTAAGCAAAGCTTACAAAGCGTACATCTTTCTGAATCAATAAAGAATCCTTTTAGACGACCTTCCTCAATGGAAATAACTTCAATAGCTCCATGCTCGCAAACATCCACACACTTTAAGCACCCCTTACATTTATTATAATCCACATAACGCATTGAATTCTTAAAAAAAATTGCTTTTTGGGGGCAACTATACATACAGCTTTGACATCGTACACATAAATTTGGATTTATACTGATTGGAAATAATTTTTCATTTATCATATCTTCACTTGCAAATGTTCTTGGTGAATATCTTGCTCCATTTCTCTGTAAAATTTATTTACTATTTACTAATAATTGAGAAGTCGATTGACATTATAATTATGATCAATTAATTTAAGCAATTTTTTTCCTTAAAGAACAATTCAAAAGTATTAAGCTTAAATCTACGACTGCTTCAATTAACGGGTCAGAAACTATCAAATCTTCTAATTTATAAAAGTTGATTATTAGTTTCACTCTTATTCTTTTTTAAACTAATGATTTGATTACTTAGTCTTTGAATATTTATCAATGCTTCTTCATCTTTTAAAACATCCCTTTCATGGAAGCCGAAGCCTAAAACGCCCGCAATCTTATTCACTTTAAGACGTGATAAATACTCTTCCATCTCATTTATTCCAGAGCCAATATCACGCCGACCAACAATAATATAGCTACCGGTTTTACCTTTTAATTGCCCTTTCCTTAAATGCCAAGTTCTTTCCATAAAAGCTCTCATATATGAATTAACTCCCCCCATAAAGATAGGACTCGATAAAATAATGACTTGAGTTTTAATATATTAGTGGGTGGCGCAAGAAATACATGGATCAAAAGCTCTTATAATTTTTTGAATTTCTTTCTTAACTGTATTTAAATCTTCTCTTTCGTAGAGTTTTCGAGCATAATTACTAATCATCTCGTTAATAAGTGGTATATTTATTTCTGTTGCTATAAATAATTTAGCTTCTTCAAGAACATTTTTATTATTTATTCGATAATGATGAATAAGCAACCCTCTAGGCGCTTCCACAACTCCAATCCCTTCTCGAGAAATAATTGATTTAAGATTTGGAAGAGGAATGGTACTTTTTAGAATAGGATCCTCCAAAATTTTTAATGAATTTTGTGATTCAACATACATCTCAATTAATCTTAAAAAGGGCGCATATAGAATATTATTTCTCCATTTTTTATCAAAAAGACTTAAATATTCAGAAATTTCATCTGATCCATAACTTTCTACAACCTGGTTTCGAGAAATTGGGCCAACTAAGAAATTATGATCTTTATCAGCAAAATCAATACCCCGTATTGTAGGATCTTTGTCAAAGTAATTAAAATATTCTTCTAATCCGAAGTCCTGACGTTTTGCTAAGTCCTTTTTTATAGTAATAATACCATCATATCTATCATAGGATCTATTATTATTTAATGAAAGGAAATTAACATTTGGGATTATAAAATCTTCTGGAGGGTTAAATTTTGAGAATAAATCAATGTAGTTTTCAATAATCCATTCTAAATTGCTTAAAACTTTTAAAAAATACTTTTTGATTATATTTTTCTTATTTTGTGATGGTCTGTAAACAGTTCCCCCTGGGATAGGAGTTATTGTATGAACTGATCTCCCTCCAAAGAGATAATCTATATCATTTCCTATTTTAATTATATCATATATGTGTGATGTTAATTGCGGGTGAAATTTTATTAAATCATTAACATCAAGAGGTTTTTTATAGATATCAAAAATATTTAAGAGATCTGGTAAGGATTGGAAAAAGTAATGCATAGTATGTGATTTCAATAACTCTCCTGACATTAAGAGCCTTCTTATTAGAATAGATTGTCGATTAACTTTAATTTTATACATTTCTTCAATGCCTTTACAACTTACTATAGTCTGGGATGCATGGCATAATCCACATATTCTAGAGATAATTTTAGGAACATCTGATAATTTTTTACCTATTAATATATTTTCAAATCCCCTGAAGGCTGAAATTTCAAATTCCACACTCGAAATATCATCATTTTGAATAAAAATTTTTACATTACCGTGCCCCTCAACCCTTGTACAAACATCAATAACTTTTTGCAGAATATCACCATTTTAATTTTGGTTTCGAGAATCTATAGAAGATTCCTTTATATTTTCTTAAATCTTTAGAGAGATTAACAAGGCTTAAGAAATTTATCAAATTTGAGGTATAATCCTTAGATACAGGTCCTAAACATCCTTCACAGGGTATTCCATATTCTATACATTTATAATCGCAGCCCTCCCTAGTTATTGGTCCTAAGCATAAAATTCCATTGTTTAAAAAACAATTTGAATTTTCATCTAGAGACATTATCTCATCACCAGAAGGATTTAATTTATAAATTTGTTTTTCAAAAAGCATGTTATTATTTCCTCTTAGTGGGCATGATGAACATAGATTTTTTTCTGACAATTCTATTTCTTTATTTTCTATTAATCTTATTAAACAATTTCCTATTAGTTTTAAAGGAGGAGGACAACCAGGTATAATACCATCGATTTGGACAATATCTGATATTGCACCTGCTTTTTTCTTTTCTGATAAACTTAAAATTCCCCCAAATGCTGCACAAGTACCTAAAGCGTATACTTTTTTTGCATTATTTCTAATCTCTTTTAATAATTCAATTTGTGAATCCATCGAGATACAACCTTCTATTAAAGCAATATCACATTCAGTAATTTTATCCTCATCAGAGATAAAGGGAAAATAAGAGATATTTGTTCTTTCTAAAAACTCAGGAAATATATCACTTGAGATTAATGTAGAGATACATCCACTACAGGAGGTAAGGGATGCTATTAAAAATTTAAGTTTCAGATCTAATCTCCTCCGTTAATAGATTATAAAATTTATTTATTGTATTTGTAAATTTGGAACCTTCTACAGCATTCAGATTTTTTATAATAATCCTCCTACTTAATCGGGGACCTAATACTCTCTTTAACAGGTCTACTTTTTTCTGAACTTTTTGAATTCCATCAATATATCTGCATGCATCTTTTCTACAACCAATAACCATTACACCATCAAATCCAAACTCAAAAGATTTAAGGATAAATTCTGTATCAATACGCCCTGTGCATGGAACTTTAATTATAAACACATTTGGGTGATAGAATAGTTTCTTTAATCCTGCATCATCTGCAGCAGCATAGCCACAAGATTTACAGCAAAAAGCAATAATCTTAGGTTTTTTATTAAATTTAGAAAAAATTTCTATTGTTTTAAGTATTTTTTTGGAAGTATCAATATTCAAATCAATAGCATTTGTAGGACAAACACTTACACATGTTCCACAGCCTTTACATTTAAACTTATCGATATTTATTTTATCTCTTCCGATTATTATGGCATTATATGGACATGAATCTACGCATAATCCGCACAACCCACATTTTTCTTCATTTATTTTAATTCCTGTAAATTCTGATACTAAATAGTCATTTGAAAGAAGATAAATTATTTCTAAAGCTATTTGATGTGTTGTTGAAATTGTAGATTTATAATTTAATGGTCCAAAAATTGTACCAACGCCATAAATACCAGATGCTAATGTTTCTCTACTCATGAAACCATTATCGTCTAAAGAAAAGTCCATATATTTTCGAAGATCTTTTAGATCTTTGTTGGGAATATATTTAAGGTTTAATACAATCAAATCACTTGGAAATTCAGTATCATCAGCAACAACACTGTTTATATCTTTATTACATTTAATAGAAATATGATTAGCGTAAATAAATCTAGGATTAGTTGATCTTAACAAAATCTGATCCTTATCATTTAATTTACTCAAATCATAAAAAACATTAACTTCACATTTAGAATTTCTTATTTTAATATCCTCAATATATTTTTCTGCTAAAATTTCAGAGTAATCTGAGAGTAATTTTGAAGGCCCCACCTCTTGAATAATAGAAACCGAATTTACTTGTTTCTTATCTGAGATTCTTAATAATTTCCCTTCTGTAATACCGTCAGAAGATAATATACGCTCAAATTCAGGTGAAGTAATAATATTATTTTGAGGATTATAATGATAATCCTTTAAATTCTCACTAAAATCTGACCCGATAGCTATAACTTTTACACCAACCTTAATTCGGACTTTTTCCGGTTTTTCATTTAAATTAATTGCTTTATTAATACAAGCTCGTTCACAAATCCTACAATCGAGACAGTCTTCAATATCTTCGTGATCAACTAAAGGGACATATGGATATGAATTCTGAAAAGGGATATATATAACTTTTCGATTTGATAAACCGAAATCATATTGATTCTTTTTCTCCTTACCACATACATTAATGCATTGTTTACAACCGGTACATTTCTTTTCATCTACATATCTAGGTTTTTTAATTAATTCAATTGTAAAATTTCCCACTTCTCCCGAGATTGTTTCAATTTCGCTATTTGTAAATATTTTGATATTCTTTTCTTTAACTATTTCTCCAATCAATTCTGAAGTGAAACAAATAGAACAATCACCCATCTCAGAGATACGGTGCCATCTAGCTACCTTACCTCCTAATGTTGGTGATTTTTCAATAAGATATACTTTTATTCCTGCTTTTGATAAATTGAGTGCTAAAGTCATACCTGCAATACCTCCCCCTAATATTGCACAAGCTTTCTCAACTTCTACCGTTTTAATTTTTACTTCCTTTTGAAGTTTTACACGTTCAATTCCTGCTTCTATTAATAATTCTGCTTTTCTTAGAATTAGAACTGCACTAAATTTTTCAAGATTTGAATCATGAACCCAACAGCATTGCTCCCTAATATTTGCAATTTCTATATTTGTATGTTCAATCACATCTTTAAAGATACGTTCAAAAATATGTTGGTGTGTTTTAGGAGAACAAGCTGCAATTACTACTTTATTTAGAAAATTTTCTTTTGCCCAAGATGTGATTTTATTCAAATTCTTTTCTTGACATAAATTATCAAATATCTTGACAGAAACAACATCATTCAACTTTGCAATATACTTCTCTAAAATTTTAATATTAATAACATTAGAAATTTCAGTATTACAATTACAGATTATTACTCCTATGCGATTTATTAAACTTCCTTTTTTATCCGAGTATTCTAATTCTTCGCCTGATAAAATACGTTTGTTTAAACTTATAATTTTTAATACTCGTTTACCATCTTCTGTCAAAAAATAAGATCTTTTATCTTTGCTAATCAATGACCCAAGCTTTTTTAAGTGGAAATTTAATTGCCCCGTTTGGTCTAAACCCAATTTTTCCATTAAATCGGTGTAAGGAATGAATCCCTCTCTTTCCAAAAGTAAGAGAATCTTTCTACGAAAAGGATGTGATAATATTGAGTAAAGATCCATTTCAAAATCCTCCCTATTTCTCTTTTATTATGGTTTTTTTCTTAATTTTTAATTTTTGATAAATTTATTTTTCCTCATGATAATTATTATTATCGAATTATTTAAATCTTTGTGAAATCTTGATCATATAATTTATGATAATCGTAGCCTATATTATTGGTATTAGTCGATTTTTTGTTAATTTTAGATATAACTAAAAAAATTGTCATATTAGAATTTTTGATTAAAAAATTTATCAAATTTGAAGAAATTATTCTTGTCAAATTCTTTTTATTTTGAAGAAATAATCATTTACTTAGAAAGAAAATTACTTGTAAATTTAAACATAAGAAGGTGTATAACTTAATGGAAGTTTTAGAATTTAAGCCAATAAAAAACAAAAAAATCGTAGTATATATGTCATCTAAAGAGAATGCTAAATATTTCCAAAATACTGATAATTCTAAACTTATAGAATTTTTAAAAAAGAAAAATATTGACTTTGTGACTATTGATTTTCAAGTTGATATGAAAGAATTCAGAACAACACCATTTGCTCAAACATTAAATGAACTAGACATACAATATTTTCAATTAGATATTCCAGATTATGCTATGGGGTATCTATATCAGGAAATTATTGACAAACAACAATTTCAAAATGAATTGTTTGAAGAGTATGAAAATATGGAAGATAAAGAATCGTTTAAAGGGCTTAGTTTAAAAAATTGGATAGATATGTTAGGAGAGGAAATTCAGGAAAGAGAAATTTTTCTTAGTTTAAAATTGAGACCTCAATGGATTGTTAAAAAAATGTTAGATTTAGCATTATCTTATAAGAAAGATACTGTGGTATTTGTTCATTTTGTTCAAGAAGATATCTGTGAAGATATTTGTCCGCAAATAGTTGAAAATTTAAGAGAATTAAGTGTAAAAGTTATATCTTATAATAAAAAACATACAATTCAAAATATAATATTTTAATAAAAAAAAGAGAGGCGATAATAAATGCCAGAAGTATTAGAATTAAAACCTTTAAAAAATAAGAACTTAAAGTTGATTTTGATTGAGAGTGAGTTTCCTATCGACTGGTGGTTTGAAGTTCCCAAGGATTATAAAGAAGATCTTTTTTGGAATCTTCATTTAATTTCTAAGGAATACCTTCAATTAATTGATTCGTTAATAGAAAAATATAAACCGAATTTTATTTTAGAAGAAAGGCCAAATTCATGGAGTGAAGAACTGAATAAAAATGATCCTTTAAAAATACTTCTTAAAAAACGTGGAATTCCGTTTAAACATACTGATATTTCAGAAAATGCTGAATTATATCTCTCTTCAGCATTGGATGAACACAGGACAATGATTAAGAATCTCGAAAAAAGAGTCAATGGTATAATGAAAGAATTTAAAGAGAAACCTGAAAAAGATGAATTTATTCAACGATTAGTATTATGGAAAGAATATTTACAAATGGATTACAAGAGTCAAGAAGATGAAGTTAGATATAAAGTTCGAGAAGCATGGATGATGATGAATATTTTGAAGTTTGCGAAGGAATTTGAAGGAAAGAAATTGAAATGTTTATTCATATGTGATCCTCGACACTTTAACGGTCTTGAGAAACTTTCATTGGATCTTGGTATTGAAACAGAACAAGTGAAAATAAATAGGAAGATTAAAACTGAAGAAGTCGGAGAAATATTTGAAAAAGATTTAGAAATTGATAATTAAAAGTTAATTTTTATTAAATTTTTAAATATAAAAAAAATAGTTGATGTAAATGGTAGAAAGAGAAATTGAAAATATCCTTGGAAAAAAATCAATAATAGAACTGACACCGATTATTATTAAAAAGAAAGATACATCCGATAAAATTTGTTATTTTTTTGATACGGATGATCATGCATCTCCATTTGATATCAATATGGCATATGATGCCGGTTTTGATGTTGTAATCCCTTATAACAATATAAAGGTTGATAAAGTAACTCAATTAGTCCAAGATGCCATGTTTTCGAGAAAAGCAGGTGCTCCAACAGTTTATTTTATTGGTGGTTCCGATGTAGAAGAAGTTGATAAAGTTGCCAAAACTGTATTAAGTTCGCTTGTACCCCCTTTTGAATCTCCTGTAATCATAGATCCAAGAGGTGCTTATACAACCGCTGCAGCAATGGTCGCTAAGACTATAGAGATTACTCGAAAGCTAGGATGGCATGATCTCTCTGGTAAAAAAGTAGTCATTTTAGGAGGTACAGGTCCAGTCGGACAAATTGGTGCAATTTTAGCTGCAAAGCTTAATTGTACTGCTGTGATAACATCCCGACGGGAGGAAATTATCAAAACTTTGGCAAAGAGCTTAACTGAAAAAGCAGGAGAAGGAGTAACCGAAATTATTGGTGCTGTAGGGATTACTGATGAGCAAAAATATAAATTTCTTAAAGAAGCTGACATTATTTGGTCTGTAGCTAAAGCAGGAGTCCAAATGGTTTCAAAAGAGCTATTGGAAAAATTACCTAAGAATAAGATCGCAGTTGATATCAATTTAGTACCTCCCTACGGAATTGAGGGATTAAAACCAAAATTTGAAGGTGATGAAATAGTTCCAGGAATTTATGGAATTGGAGCTTTAGGTGTAGGAAGACTAAAATACAAGACTGAGAGTAATATTTTTAAAGAAGCATCAGAGAGCAAAGGTAATAAAATCTTTGATTATCATAACGCTTTCAAACTAGCATGTAGGATTCTTTTCGATGAAGAAATTGAAATTACAGCTTAAAGAAAGCAGAAACTTATATAGAATTAGAAATTCAATTTCTAATTTACTTTTTTTAAATTTTTATAATTGTAAATAAAAATAAGGGTTTCAATTATGGTCTATAAAATTTTAATGAAAAAAGAATTAGGAAGTAGTAGAACGTTATTTGAAATGGAACTAGACATGCCTTTAATTGCTAAAAAGGCGCGGGCTGGAAATTTTATTATAACCAGAATAAATGAAAAAGGAGAGAGAATTCCTTTAACTGTTGCTGATTATAATCGAGAAAAAGGTACTATAACGATTGTTTTTCAGGTTGTTGGTAAAACAACAAAATTATTATCGACATTAGAAAAGGGAGATTTCCTTCTTGATGTTGTTGGACCTTTAGGAAATGAAATTCATCTGAAAAAGTATGACTATCCTGTTGTAATTATTGGAGGTGGAGTGGGTATTGCTCCTTGTTATCCTCAAGCAAAAGAATTGAAAGAAACAGGAAACAAGGTAATATCAATTATTGGTGCAAGGAGTAGTGATTTATTATTTTGGAGAGAAAAGATGAAACAGGTTAGTGATGAGTTAATAATTTGTACAGATGATGGAACCGAAGGGAAAAAGGGTGTGGTTACTGAACCTCTTAAGGAACTTTTAAAGAGAGAGCCTTTAAGTCTAGTTATTTCTATAGGACCATTAATTATGATGAAATTTGTAGCTTTAACGACAAATGGGTATGAAGGATTACCTAAAGTAAAAACAATGGTTTCTCTAAATACGATTATGATCGATGGTACTGGTATGTGTGGAGGATGCCGATTTTCCACAATAGATGGGAAAATATATTTTGCCTGTGTGGATGGTCATATGGTAGATTTTGATAATCTATTAAAACGTGCTAAAAGATTTATGGCTCAAGAAAAGGAGAGTATTGAACGCTATGAACATGAATGTAAGGCTGTAGAAAAACTCAAAATGGGAGGGTTAATTTAAAATGCAAAATCAAACAACTATTATTAACATTTTATTAGATAATAAACAGAAGATTTTGAAAGCAGCAAAATTCGATGAAACCGAGTTTGATTGCTTAATCTTCAAACTAAATAAAGCTGAAAAGCAAAGAAAAAAGATTTTACAGAAAATTAAAGATATGGGAGAATTTAATATAGAAAAATTCAGTCAAGAATTAGCAATCTCGCGTCAGAATTTAACATTGGAGATTGATTACTTACAAGAATTAGGTTTTTTGAAATCTGTAGGAAAGGAATCGCGATTTTTCCAATATTTATTGGATGAATATAGATCTAAGGGTATTTTTCCTAATGTATCTATTATTAAAGAAAAAAACCTATGTTGCGGTTGTGGATTATGCGTTTCTGTATGTCCTTTAAATGCAATTAAATATTCTGAGGATACTTTTGAAGTCCTTGAGGAAGACTGTATCAATTGTGGATTATGTTTTGCATGTTGTCCAAGATCATTTTTTCCAATAAATCTCAAATTTCTTAAAGAGAATGAAGAGATAAAAGCTAAATTTTCTGATCAAATAAATTATTACCGAGAAGTCTGCACTGCCCAGACAAATGATAATCAAATAATTGAAGTTGCTCAAGATGGAGGTATCGTAACAAGCTTATTAAAAACTGCTTTTCAAGTAAATATGATTGATTCTGCTTTAGCTGTGGAATTAGCAAATAAACCTCACAAGCCAGTACCTATCATCGTTGAAGATGTAGATGATTTATTAAAAACGGCTGGAACAAAATATAGTAATACACCTTCTTTAAAAATTTTACATGAATCTAAAAAATATAAAGATATTGCGATAGTCGGGACACCTTGTATGATGGAGGGGCTTAAAAAAATATCCATTTATCCATTTAACGAACCTTTTTATAATAATATCGCTATAAAAATTGGATTATTCTGTATGGAATCATTCGATTACTCACAAATTTTAGAGCTGTTAAAAAATGAATTTCAAAAACCTGCTGATGATATTATTAAAATGAATATAGATAAAGGTAAATTTCTCCTTTATAATAATGATGGTACTTCAATAGATATTCCTTTAAAAAAGATCAAAAAGTATGGAAGATTGGGTTGTTTCTTCTGTGATGATTTGACTGCTGAACAAGCAGATATATCAGTAGGGTCTATTAGTTCTGAGCCGGGATGGTCAACAGTTATAATTAGGACTCAAAAAGGTGCTGATCTATTTCAAAAAGCATTGGATTTAAAAATAATCGAAAAGAAATTAATTAAGGAAGATGATAAGCGTCTTGGTGATTTAGAACGGATAGCAAAATTAAAAAAGAAGATATATAAGGAAGGATGCAGACCTAAAATGATTGAACAAGATCCTAAAGAAAGAATAAAAAACTTTGATGAAGTCCCTTTCGGATTAACTGAAGAAATGGTGAAATTAGAAGCTCAAAGATGTTTACAATGTGGGAGGTCTTTGTGCATTACAGGATGTCCAGTAAATATAAATATCCCTGAATTTATTAGATTAATCAAATTAGGCAAAAATGCTGATGCATTACATCTAATTAAAAGAGATAATTTATTACCAGCTATTTGTGGAAGAGTTTGTCCTCAAGAAACTCAATGCGAAGAAAAATGCTTATTAAATTCACTTGGAGAACCTATTTCAATTGGTTATTTAGAAAGGTTTCTTGCTGACTGGGAAAGGAAAAATAAGCTTAAAGAATGTCCTGATTGTCAAACGCCCAATAATATTAAAGTGGCTGTTATTGGATCGGGACCTGCTGGGTTAACATGTGCGGGCGATCTTGCAATGAAAGGTTATGATGTTACACTGTTTGAAGCTTTTCATGCAGGTGGAGGAGTATTGGTCTATGGAATACCTGAATTTAGATTGCCTAAGGAAATCGTTAAAGATGAGATTGAAACTTTGAAAATGCTTGGTATTGAGATAAAATATAATACTATTGTTGGTAAAACTTTAACTCTAGAAGATTTAAAAGAAGAGGGTTTTAGCGCATTTTTTATAGGTGTTGGAGCAGGGCTTCCTATGTTCCTAAGAATTCCTGGACTAAGTTTGAATGGGGTTCTAACAGCAAACGAATTTCTAACAAGATCTAATTTGATGAAAGCATATAGATTTCCAGAATATGATACTCCAATAAAGGTTGGAAAGATTGTTACTGTTATCGGTGGTGGGAATGTTGCTTTAGATTCAGCCAGAACAGCATTAAGGTTAGGTGCAGAGAAAGTAATTGTGGTCTATAGAAGGTCAGAAGCAGAAATGCCTGCTAGAAGGGAAGAATATCATCATGCTGTAGAAGAAGGTATTGAATTTCAATTTTTAACAAACCCAACAAGAATCATTGGTGATGAGAATGATAATGCTAAAAAAATGGAGTGCCTTAGAATGAAATTAGGAGAACCAGATGATTCAGGAAGGCGAAGACCTATTCCCACTGAGGATTCGGAATTTATAATTGAAACTGATACAGTAATACTTGCAATTGGGGCTTTGGCAAATCCTGTTCTAACGAAGTCAGTCCCTGGTTTAAAATTAAACAAATGGGGTTATATCGAAACTGATACGGATGAAAGAACGAGTATAGAAGGTGTATATGCTGGAGGAGATATAGTGACTGGAAGTGCTACAGTAATCTCTGCTATGGGCGCTGGAAGAATAGCCTCAGTGGCTATAGATAAATATCTTAGAAATAAATTTCTGAATAAGGTAGATTCTATTGAAGTTGAAATGTTGGAAATTAAGACAATTAAGAAAGAGAAGATAAAATGAGAATTTTTAAATTTTATATAAGCTTTAAAAATTCTTGATAGAAAATAAAAAGGATATGAGGGTTATAGATATGGAATCAGAGCAAAAATTAAGAATTAAAGATGCTTTTAAAGAGGATGCGGGAAGAGGAATTATAAGAATAGATCCAGATGTAATAAAAAAATTAAAGTTGAAAGTAGGTGATGTTATTAGAATTTCTCATCCTTTTGTGAATAAAAAAACTGTTGCGTTGTTATCATCAGGAAGAATTGAAGATAATGGAACACAAGTAATTAGAATGGATCCTTCTTTAAGGAGAAATTTAAAGGCTTCTATTGATGATCTTGTGGAGATAAAAAAAATTGAAGTAGATTTAGCTACGAGTGTAAGTTTTGCTGGATTAAATATCTCATTAATCCCTCGGGACCCTCAAGCTTTGGCAAGAAAATTAGAAAATCGGGTCATTACTCTGGGAGACAGTCTGAGTTTTTACGCAATGGGACATAGAATTGATCTAGTTGTTGTTAATTATACTCCAAAGACAGAAGCCGTTAAAATTTCTCTTAATACAAATATAATATTTACAGAAAAACCTCAAGATACTATTGAAACAAGAAGTTCCATAGCTAAATATGAAAAGATAAGTGATATTGAAGAAAAATTACAGAAAATACGTGAAAAAGTAACTTATGAGGATATTGGTGGATTAGAAGCATCAATTCAAAAGATTCGTGAAATTATTGAACTTCCCATAAGGCATCCAGAACTTTTTGAGAGAATAGGAATTGAACCACCTAAAGGGGTTTTATTATATGGCCTCCCAGGCACAGGGAAAACATTATTAGCAAAAGCAGTTGCCTCAGAAACAGATGCAAATTTTATTAGTATTAGTGGCCCTGAAATAATGAGTAAGTTTTTTGGGCAGAGTGAAGAAAATCTCAGAAAAATATTTGAAGAGGCTAAAGAGAATTCTCCTTCGATAATTTTTCTGGACGAATTAGATTCTCTTGCACCAAAAAGGGATGAAGGGAAAAACCAAGTTGAATTAAGGGTTGTTGCTCAATTATTATCCCTTATGGATGGTTTAAAAGGAAGAGGAGAGGTAATTGTAATAGGAGCAACAAATAAAGTAAATAATATTGATATTGCATTACGAAGACCCGGAAGATTTGATAGAGAAATTGAAATAAAAGTCCCAGATAGTAATGGACGTTTTGAAATATTATTAATTCATACCAGAGGAATGCCTTTAGGTGAAGATGTGAATTTAAGATTGATAGCTGAAAAAACTCACGGGTTTGTTGGAGCAGACGTAAAATCTCTATGCAAAGAAGCTGCAATCATTGCTATTCGTGAAATAATTCCTGAAATTGATTTAGATGAACCAGTTCCGGAAGTAGTTTTAAATGAATTAAAAATTAAAATGAACCACTTTCTTGAAGCTCTAACTAACATTGAGCCCTCAGCTTTAAGAGAAGTGTTGATAACTCATCCTTCAGAAACATGGGATGATGTTGGGGGACTGGAGGAAGCAAAACAAGAATTAAAAGAAATAGTTGAATGGCCCTTAAAATATCCAGAGTTTTATAATTATATGAAATCAAGACCTCCTAATGGTATTCTTATATATGGTCTCCCTGGTACTGGAAAAACTTTACTTGCTAAAGCTCTTGCTCATGAAACTGAAATTAACTTGATCTCAGTAAAAGGTCCCGAATTCTTATCTAAATGGGTAGGAGAAAGTGCTAAAGCTGTTCGAGAGACTTTCCGCAAAGCACGATCTACGGCACCATGTATTATTTTCTTTGATGAGATAGATGCTATCGCATCTAGACGTTCAGAATCTTCTGATACAAAAGTAATAAATCAGATTGTAGCACAACTTTTAACTGAAATGGATGGTTTGGAAGAATTGAAAGATGTAGTGTTGATTGCAGCTACTAATAGACCTGATTTGCTCGATCCTGCTTTACTTAGATCAGGTAGATTTGGCAGACATATTGAAATTCCTCTCCCAGGTAAAAATACTCGTATAAATATCTTCAAAATTCATCTAAAAGATCGTCCTATTAATGATGAAATAAATATAGAATCATTAGCTCAAGAATTAGAAGGATATAGTGGTGCTGATATTAAAGCAGTATGTGAAGAAGCTACAATTTTAGCAATTCGAAAAGGTGTTTTCCACATTGATATTGATGCATCGAATCCTAACTCTTATTCTAAAATTAAAATTTCCCAAGAAGACTTTGAAAAAGCTATAGCAAAAATCAAAAAAGTTGCAGATCAAGCAAATAAATCCTACAAGGAAGTTTCCTACGGGGAAATATATAGATAAGTCATCCTGAATTCAATTTTCCAAAAAAATTTTTTCCTTTTTATAGATTGGATTAAAATACATTAATCATTGGAAATACTATTTTTAATTATTACTCTCTAGAATTAGCAGGTAAAAAAACCTCACATAATTGTGCAATTTTGCTACTTTCTTTCACCTATGTTGATTAAAAATTTTTTTCAATTAATAGACAGGATTGATCATTATATGATTCACTCTCCATAATATTAATGACTAAATCCTAACAATATAATTAGGTTATCGACCATTCAACCTATCGATGTGTATACATATCGATCACACAATACACGAAAATGATCATCTTTATATAACCTGATAATTTATATTTATCATAGGGATCATATCACTCACTAAAACAATCAATATTATTTTTGAAATCATAAATGTATTAAATTTTATTTTAAAAAATAATGGTGATGTTTCACAAAGGTGGATTAAATGTCTGAAATGCAGACAATAGTGAGAATCGGAGTATATATCTGTAGATGAGGAGTTAATATTGGTGCTAATATTGATTGTGATCTTATAAGGGATTATGTTGAATTCCTCCCGAATATAATTATTGCCAGAGTTAATGATTTTACTTGCAGCGATTCAGGGCAAAAAATTATTAAAAACGATATTATAGAACTAAATTTAAATAGAGTTGTTGTTGCTGCTTGTACACCAAAAATTCATGAATCCACCTACCGAGCTGTTTTAGTTGAAGCGGGATTAAGTCCTTATTATTTTCAAATGGTTAATATTCGGGAACATTGTTCATTTATTCATTCTGGTAATAAAAAAGCTGCAACAAAAAAAGCTATTAGATTAATAAAAGCAGGTATAAATCGCTCACGGGAATTAGAAATTATCCCATATAATAAAATTTCATTGGAAAAGGCTGTATTAATTATTGGTGCAGGAATTGCTGGGATGAATGCAGCATTAGATTTAGCAAATCAAGGATTTATTGTTTATTTAATAGAAAAAGAAGCTACTATCGGTGGAAAAATGGCACAATTAGATCGAATTTATCCAACAGATGATTGTGCTATATGAGTTCTTGCACCTATTATGGTGAGTACTTCAAAGCATCCAAATATAAATTTAATGACTTATAGTGATATTGTCGGGTTCAGTGGAATCCCTGGGAATTATGATTTTAAAATAAGAAAAAATCCCCGTTATGTTGATGAAAGTAAATGTACTGGTTGTGGATTATGCATGGCAAAATGTCCAATAAAAATACCTAACGAATTTAATAGAGGCATTGGGGAACGAAGCGCAATTTACATACCTTTTCCTCAAGCAATACCTAAGATTGCCCTAATTGATAAGAATACGTGTATAGAATGCAAAAATTGCCAAAGATCTTGTCATGCGGAGGCTATTGATTTTGAACAAGTTCCAGAGTATGTAGATTTAAAAGTTGGAGCAGTAATCATGGCCACAGGATGGGATGAATACTCAATTATGAGAAGTAATGAATATAAATATGGTATTTACCCTGATGTAATTACTCAATTAGAGTTAGAACGTATGTTAAGCCCGGTTGGACCAACAAATGGACATCTTTATAAGATTTCTAATGGAAAAACCCCAAAAACCGTAGTTATGATTCAATGCGTTGGCAGTAGATCCTTAAAAGGTAATCCATATTGTTCTGGAGTATGCTGTAATGTTGCCCTTAAAAACGCTCAACTATTAAAACAAGAATATCCTGATATGAATATTGCTATTTTTTATATAGATATTCGAACATGGGATAAAGGAAATGAAGAATATTATAGAAAAGCAAGAGAAGCAGGCATAATGATGATTCGGGGAAAAGTTGGAGATATTCGGGAAGATCCGGATACAAAAAAACTAAAAATCCATGCATCTTCTACCTTAACTGGTGAAATCATTACAACAAATGCAGATTTGGTTGTATTATCAACCGGTATGGTCCCTTCTCAAAATACAGCAAAAATTAGCGAGATTTTAGGCTTAAGTAAAGATGTAAATGGTTTTTTAACTGAAGTTCATGGATGTTTAAAACCTCAAGAGACAAACAATATGGGTATTTATATTTGTGGATGTGCAACAGGTCCTAAAAATATTCCTTATACAGTATCAACAGCATTAGCCGCAGCAAGCAAAGTATCAACATTACTTTCTAAAGATATAATAACTCAAGAATTAATAATTGCTGAAGTAGACAAAAATCTTTGCATGGGTTGTCATAGATGTAGCAAAGTGTGTAATTACAAAGCTATATTGGTTAATAAAGAAGGCCTTGCTGAAGTAGATAGTCTAAAATGTAAAGGTTGTGGAGTTTGTGTAACATCCTGTCCTGCTCGAGCAATTGATCTTAAATATTATAGAGATAAACAAATTATTGAAGAAATAAAAGGAATTTGTAGTACTGAAATTGAATATAAGGTAGAAAACATTGAATTAATTGAATATATAAAGAGCAAAATTGAAGCAATAACTCCTCTTAAAATATTACCCGAAATAGAATGATCCTTTCAAAAAAATTATAGTTGAGAGGAAACTAACCCATAGCAAGGGTTTTCGGAGAAAATTATACTCTTTGAATTAGCAGGATAATTTCTTTCTTGCTTATTTTTATTAAAAAAAAAATAATATTTATGGATAGACTTTTTCTTGTTTAAGATATGATTTAAATTCACAAATGAGCCAACAAAGCTCAACATAAGTTAAAGTGGAGTCAAAAACTGCCTTAGCTCTTCCACAAATATCTCTTTCTGAATAATTTTTACGACCTTTTTCAAATAATAGTTGAAATTCAGCAAGTTGCCAACATAAATCCTCATAAGGAAGTCGTTCTTGTAAGAGATTGAATGTTGCAATTTTAACTTGAGGTTTAATTTTATCATTTTTTTCAATTATAAGGTTAAAATCTTCTAGTTCCATTTTCCTTTTAACTTCTTTAGAATATCTTATTATTTTAGACATAATTTTACCTCCTAATTTTTTAAAATTTAATATTTAATTACTGTTTTCCATAATATGAATTATCAAACAAGATATTTAAGTGTTCGGATTTCGGCATCTAAATGCTAGAGATTGATCATTAACAAATTTGTATCAATTAATAGAGAAAAAAAAATAATACATTCACATTTAAAAGTTAACTTTAATGGTGAATAGGTCTTCCTTTTTTATGGATTGCTTTTCCTACTACGGCTTCACACCCTTCTAGGACCATTTCTGAAACTGTTGGATGACTATGAATAGTTTCTGTAACATCATGTATTGTTAAGCCATGTTGCATTGCTAAGGCAATTTCCGCGATTAATTCAGATGCTTCAACACCTATACAAGATGCACCAATGATTTTATGAGTTTGCTTTTCTGCGAGTACCATTATAAAAAATACCATTTTCTATTTTTTTTTCTTTTAAATATATTCACTATTATTTTTTTATTTAAATAGACTGAGAATAAAGAAATTATAATTATGATAAATGACATAAAATTAAAGGTTAAAGATGCCTTTAAAGGTGATTTCGGGAAGAGCATTGCTCGAATTGATCCAAAAATAGTTTTAGAGAGTAATATCGACGTTGGTGATACCATTTGCATTTATAATGATTCTAAAAAAAAATTAACCGCTGCAATAGTGTCTCCTAATTATCCTAGAGATGAAGGTACAAATATAATCAGAATTGACGCATTATTAAGGAGAAATCTTAATGCATCTCTCGAAGATATCGTAAGGACTAAAAAAACAAAAAATTATCTTGCTCAACAAGTTTCTTTTGCAGGATATAAAAAAGGAATAATTCTAAAATCCCCAGACGTTTTAGTAAAAACTTTAAAGGATCGAGTAGTTTCAAAAGGAGACATTTTAACTTTTCGGTGTGGAAGTGAAAAAATTGATTTAATAGTAGTAAATCATACTCCACAGACTGAAGTTGTGAAAATCCATCAAGGAACCAAAATATTTTGCCAAGAACAGGCATATTATCTATAATTTGTGGGGATGAAATGTCAATATCATTAAAAAGTAAAGAATTTCAAGTAAACCAATATATTACCCTGAAATTAGAATATAATAAGACTGCAATTTATATTAATAATGAGAAATTTATCAATTGCAAATACTTGCTATTGAATATCCCCATCGATAGAATAGAAGACTATGAGAATATTAATTCTATTGATGATATTAAAGAAAATTGTGATAATTCTTTAGAGGTAAATTCACCTCTACAATATGATATCTCATCTGAAATGGAATTCTGGGGGCATTGTTCGAATTTACAGACATGGTATGAAAATAGATACGATACTCGATTACTTCATAGTAATCTAGCATTCCCATTATTAAAGAAATTGACTGAAGTTGGTGATTTTTCTGCAAAAAAGGTATTTAAAGATGAGATTGCAGCAAGATTCCTAAATGGTTCTCTCCAAAACAAACATTTTTTGTATAATGAAGGATATGTAGATATTTTAACTGAATATGAATTTAAATGTTTGTTGGAAGCATACGTTTTTCAAATGGAATCCAATAAAAATCTGAATTTAAATACAGATGAAATAATCTTCTTCTTAGCTATAGGGTTTAAAAAATTAAAAAATCATATACATAATTATATCTTTAATATTTTTTTTAATATTTTAAAAGAAAAATACTATTTTGAAGAATTTCTATTATGGTATGATATAGGCATGTATTGTAAAGCATATAATATACCTGATATTGCTATTTATGCTTTTCTGAATAGTTTAAAAATAGATAGAAGACATTTTGGTGTTTGGTTACACTTTGGAATCCTTCTAAAAGAAGAATCTAGATATAGATTAGCGATTAAAACATTAAAGGAAGCATTAGAAATTCTTCCAAATAATATTATCGTGTTAAATGAAATTGCGTCTTCATATCATAAAATCTCAAAGTATAATGAAGCAATTAATACCTATAAAAAAATAATTAAATTCAAATCAGCTAGTTTGGAGGTTTGGTTTTCACTTGGAAAAGTGTATGAAGAAAAAGGAGATTTTGAATCAGCTTTGGATTCGTATATGGAAGCTTTTAAAATTAATCCAAAAGAACCTAATACATTAAAATTCCTAATTAATATTTGTAGAAAACTAAAAGATGTTGAAGGGATTATCATGACATGTAGATATACTCTAACTTTTTATCCTTTTTTGGAACCTGCATTAAATACTTTATGTGAGGTTTTAATTGAAAATGAAAATTTTGATGAAACAATTGAATTATGTAAAAAGGCTTTAGAAAAAGATCCAAATAATACTAATGTACTCTATTATCTAAGAATAGCTTATACTGCTATTCATCAGAATGATTCAATATTAAGAACTATATTTACGGAATTTTTAAGTATTATAAAAAGATTGATGCCAAATTTAATTTTTTATTTATATATAACAATCAGTAATAAAATTAAAAACTATTTAACAAATAAATTTGGAAAATGATTAATTATGTGTGCTATGTATAAGGATCTTTCAAAGGCAAATAGTAAGATCAAAAAAGATGATAAGATAGAATCATACGAAGTAGCAGAATTCTCATCTGATTATTTGGATATTTGGGATGTGAATCCTTCATATAAGGATATTAATTCGAGATTTTCCATAATTAAAGGAATATCATTAACAATTATTTTATTTTTTTTAGCTATTTCAACTTATCTATTAACTACTAATTTATATATTTCAATCGGATTGACAATATTTACATTGCTCTTTTTTATATTCGCTTTTTCTGATAATTTCTTTAATCTCAAAAACCTATACTATTACCTATTCCATAAATTTATTTCTATAAATCCTTTTGAAAATTTATCTTTTTGCACAATAAAGGAAGAACCCACTTTTCTTTTAATTTTTAATAAAAAGGATGCCATATCAACAGCAATGCGAATATTCAAAATCGAAACACTTCCAGAAAATGTTTATCCCACATTAAATCAATTTCTCAAAGCATTGAATAAAGCTCAAATATCATATACGTATCAAGTGGTTCAAAGTCCGTATTTAGATTTTTCTGAACCATCCTCTGAAAATAGATTTCAAGTGGAATCAATTAGATCTCAAAATTTAAGTTCTATTGATTCATTCCATACCTCAATTTATTTTTGTGTGTATTATAATATTAATGGGATTTTATCTAGCAATAAAATAGATAAACTAATAGAAATTGTTACTGATCTTTCTAATGAATTCAAATCAAATTTTAGTGCTAACTTTCACCATACAAAAATCTCATTATTAGATGGAATTGATTTAATAAATGCAATAAGAGCATTTTTCTGTAAATCATCCATACAACCTGTAGATAAGGAAGATCTTTTTATAGCTAAAAGAAATTTACCTAAAGTATTATTCAAAACAGGTTTTGTGTCTTTTCTTATAATATATCTCTCATATTTATTATTAAGTCTAATTTTTCCATTAGGATTTATAATACTCATTAATTTCCTCTTGGAATTGCTTATAATTTGTATATGGTGGAGAGAAATTCTTTTTTATTTCTTAAAATCGCGTCTATCTCGTAATTTGGAATTAACTCAAATAAATCCATTTACAGATGTTGAGTTTTATCGATTAAAGAAATACAATGATCTAATTTTTACTTATATTAACAACCAATTACTATTGGCTTCAAAAATATTTAACCTCAAATTTGCCGCACAGCCAACTTTAACTTATTTTGATAAATTTATTAGGGGAATCGATAAATATAAGATTATTTTCAATTACAATTTACAAGTTACTCCAATATCTGCTAATCTCTTTTCAAAAGAATGTCTTAAGTTGTTGAATGATAAAACGAAAGAAAGCCTCGAAGGAATACTATATATTACTTTAGATAAAACTTCTTCAAAAAAAGTTAAACATCCGGAAATTGAATTTGAAAAATGGTTAGATATGAGATCTGGTGTTTGGAAGACAATGTTAACTGTGTCAACCTCTTCCTATTTATTTACAAAAGACTTAACATTTAAGAATTTCATTGAGTTAGATAAAGAATTATCCACAAATGCAAAAATTTTGAAAAGAACATTTGAAGATAATTTCTTAAATTTTAAACTTGTTGGATTAAAAAACCAACTCTTAATTTCAGGATTTTTAAGTGAATGTCTTAAAAATCATTCCTTTAGATTGAATGGAACTCATTTAAATTATGTATACTTCCAAGGTAAAAGTCTAATAGAGCTTGCGAAGATAGTTAATGAATTTAAAAAAGGAATAGATACGAGAATTGCTGCTGAATTTAATACCCCTTTACAATTAAACAATTTTATAACAATTGGAAATACAATCAATACGGAGTTCTTAGATGAAGAGGTTCCTTTTGGATTGACTTTTGACCAATTGCGACAATTACTTATAACAAATGGTCTTTCTTACAATCGAGAACATGCAAAAATGAAAATTGTGTCTGAGCTTGTCAAAGCAAATAAATCTTGTTTAGTTTTTGATTACTCAGGAAAATGTTCAAAATTAATTAACTTTTTCAAAGACTCTCAATATAATAGAAATATTTTGTATTTCAAGTTGGGAAGTTCATTTAGCATCGATCTAAAGCACTCGGGTATGAAATATGATAAGAATAATATTGATTATTTAAATCTATTCTTTGATACGTTTGCTTTAGCCTTTAAAGCAGAAAAAAGATATGTCGATCTTCTAAAAGACTCCTTTTTAAAACAGGATGAATTAGATGTATCTTCAATATCCTTAGATCTTGAAATGAAAAATAAATGGGAAAGAGATTACAAAACTAATAATTTAATAGCAATATTTAGGGATTTTAGAAGTCAGAGTCAAATTTTTTCTAATTTAACACTTGATCATGAGGATGAGATTAATCCAATTGACTTTTTGAGAAATGATAAGTCAATTATAGTCGATCTTTCAATTTTAAAAGACTTAGAGCAAAAAACTTTTGTCACTTTTATAATTATTTCAAAACTAATTCATTACCTCCAAAATTCTACCGATTATTATAAAAAAGTCATTTTTATACCTAATATTGATATGTTTTTTGATTCCTTTTTTATTGATAATAACTATAATACCACAAATTACGGTAAAGTTAGTAAATTTTTAGAACCTTTCCTTGAATGTGGATTTGGATTAATTTGCTCAGCAAATCAAATTAGATATCTGCATCCTAATGTTTTCAGTTTTTTACATAATATCATAACTTTTAGAGCAACTGATACACGAGATATAGCCGTATTGAAAAATCAAATGAATTTACAAGAATTACAGGGTACCGGATATTATAGCTCTAAAAGGAATAATACTTACCAAATTAATTATTTAATGAATATGCGTGAAAATGAAGTAATAATTAAAAGAACGGACATTTATCAACCTTTTCCAGGAGTTATTGAATTGACTGAACTTAAAGGCATTCAACCTCTTCAATATGAAAAAATTTTAATTTATATGGAAAAACAAGGGTATAAATTAAAATTAGCTGAAAGAAGAATAACAGAGAAAGCTAAAAAAACCCTATTTGAAAAAGATTTAGGTCTGTATATTGACTTTATTGATGAGATTATTAACTTTCTAAATGCTGTTAAAACTGTTGATAAAGTAGGAGGATTATACCGCCAAAAACTTAAAAGTGAACTTTCAAAGTTCATAGCTTCAAAAGCTTCTAAAAAAGTAAAAAATAAAAAGCAGATAAGCGAATTACGAGATGATTTGTTCCATATTCTTGTTAAACACGGATATTTAGTTGAAGCTCATCCTCATAAAGCAGGTGGTTCAGAATCCATTAGGACTTGTTATAAAGTGGGAACAAAATACGATGAAGCTTTGAATGATTACTTTCAAACAAAAGGAGATTATTTAACCAATGCTTCTGTTGAAGTCATTGAGAGAAACTCTGATTCAGATTCAAATATTCTTGATTATTTTCGGAAAGAGACCAAGAAAGACATCATAAATCATGAAAAGTTCAATGAGATATTACTTGAACAATGCAGTAAATTATTATGGAAATCCTATAAAATATTTTCTGCTAACAACAAAAATGAATATGGTAAATCTCTTAAAATTGGAGAAAATTTCATAAAAGACTTCTTAATTAATCTCCATCAATCATATCTCCAAGAAAATGATATCTCTATACCTGAGATTAATGATCCTGAAATATTTTTTGACCATTTAGCTAAAAATAACCTAATTCCTTTAACTAAAGATGAACTTAGAGATTATTTTAAAAAATACAAGGAAATTATATCAAATACCTCAAATATTGAAAAAACTGTTAAAAATCTTCATGATTTATTATTTGAGTTTTATACTAAATTTCAATCCTATATAAGTTAATATATCTTTTTTTAATTCTCTATTTAGTATAGTCATTATTGATAAAATGATTTATAATTTTGAGTATCCTATACAATAATAAGACAAAAATAAAATGTAATTAAAATTGAGAAATATACTATTAATCATATATGTGATTAGATTGATGAAAAATAAATTATTAAAGTTAAGTATAACACTTTTACTATTATCTTCTTTGGTGTTGCTAAATATTTCAACCTCTATGCCTCCATTTCATGAACAAAAGCAAACGCCCACCAGCGTGGAGTTTACTATACGGAATGCACAAAACCCAGACGAGTTTCTCTCAGTCTGGGACACGACCAAGACAAGCTCTGGTTCCAGTCTTAGTAATCAAGTGACCTTACCATTGCAATCGGGTGGAGATTATAATTTCTTGGTGGATTGGGGAGACGAGAGCAATGACACGATCACAATCTGGAATCAAGATGAGGTGACACACACTTATCCTTCCGAGGGAGTGTACACCATTAATATCACAGGAAAGATTATTGGTTGGTGTTTTGATAATGGGGGAGATCGATTGAAAATCCTTGAAATCCAACAATGGGGTTGCTTGCAATTAGGAGATTCAGGGAGTTATTTTTATGGGTGCTCCAATTTAGAACTCACTTCTACTGATAATTTGAATTTAACGGGAACGACCACCTTATATATGGCTTTTAGAAATTGCTATAATCTTGGTAATAGCGGTAACATGGACGGCTGGGATGTCCTGAACGTCACAGACATGAGGAGTATGTTCTATAGGGCTTCTTCCTTCAACCAACCTATCGGCAGCTGGGATGTCTCGAGCGTGACATCCATGTATTCTATGTTCTTGGGGGCTTCTTCCTTCAACCAGCCCATCGGCAGCTGGGATGTCTCGAGCGTGACATCCATATATTCTATGTTCTGGGTGGCTTCTTCATTCAACCAGCCCATCGACAGCTGGGATGTCTCGAGCGTCACAAACATGGGGTATATGTTCTATGGGGCTGATTCCTTCAACCAGCCCATCGACAGCTGGGATGTCTCGAGCGTCACAAACATGGGGTATATGTTTTATGGGGCTGATTCCTTCAACCAGCCCATCGACAGCTGGGATGTCTCGAGCGTCACAAACATGGGTCATATGTTCTGGGGGACTTCTTCATTCAACCAGTCCATCGACAGCTGGGATGTCTCGAGCGTCACAAACATGGAGTATATGTTCGCGGGGGCTGATTCCTTCAACCAGTCCATCGGGAGTTGGGATGTCTCGAGCGTCACAAACATGTATGCTATGTTCGCGGAGGCTTCTTCATTCAACCAGTCCATCGGTAGCTGGGATGTCTCGAGCGTCACAAACATGGGTCATATGTTCGCGTGGGCTTCTTCATTCAACCAGCCCATCGGCAGCTGGGATGTCTCGAGCGTGACATCCATGTATTCTATGTTCTTGGGGGCTTCTTCATTCAACCAGCCCATCGACAGCTGGGATGTCTCGAGCGTCACAGACATAGGGTATATGTTCTGGGGGGCTTATTCATTCAACCAGCCCATCGGCAGCTGGGATGTCTCGAGCGTCACAAACATGGTGGCTATGTTCTTGGGGGCTTCTTCATTCAACCAACCCATCGGCAGCTGGGATGTCTCGAGCGTCACAAACATGGTGGTTATGTTCTACGAGGCTTCTTCATTCAACCAACCCATCGGAAGCTGGGATGTCTCGAGCGACACAAACATGAGGTCTATGTTCTTTTGGGCCTTTTCATTCAACCAGCCCATCGGTAGCTGGGATGTCTCGAGCGTCACAGACATGAGTGATATGTTCTATGGTGTTACATTATCAACGCCTAATTATGATAATTTATTATTAGGCTGGTCGCAATTAACCTTGCAAACCGGTGTAACCTTTCATGCAGGTAATTCCACATACAGTAGCGCAGCTGCGGATGCAAGACAATTTATCATTACTAATTTTAATTGGACTATTATAGATGGGGGTCAAGAAGATGGAAACGGAGGTGGTATTATTCCAGGATATCCTGTGTGCTTACTGATGATATTTATTATCTTGTTTATATCTCTAATAATTAAGAAAAAGCATAATAAAGTATCCTAATTTTAAATTACTTTTTTTTTACTTTTTTTTACATAATAAGAGATTTGATGATTTTTTTCGCAAATAATAGAAATGACGCAATAAAATTCTAAAATATTTAAATAATTCTCCATTTTTATATGATAATTTAATTCCAAACTGTTTCCATGACTATCTTGATAAACATGCTCGTTAGGGGGAAGTTTATTGTATAATCTCGAAGAATTATATGTATTTTTATTAATTGCTTTAACTTCTTCTGAAATAATATTGTCTTCATCAATATATATGAGAGTCTGCTAAAATATCAGATATGAAATTCTTTAATGGAATTCTATTAAAATTCTTCACTATATACTTTAGCACATTAGCTTTTTCAAAAAATTCACGCAATCCATATTCTTCTTTTAGTCTTTGAGGATTTTCACAAATTTGATAAATCCATTCAGGTTTAAATCTAAGAATTTTAATGATTAAGGTATTAATGTCAGCATTGGTTAAATCCTGCTCCCAAAACGGATCTGAAGAATTTTTATTTTCCATTAGTGAATTCATAGAAACCAAAGTAATTTCATTATTATTTTTCGTAATTAATGTTTTTAATCTCAAATATAACCAGCATTTATAAATGAAAAAAAGCAATTCACAAATTTCGTTTTTTATTTATAAATATTTAATTCTAAAATGATCTAAATTGTCTCAAATGAAATATGAGAATGTGATAAAAGTATGTTTGAGGAAATTCCAGCTATTATTATTTTTCTATTGTTCTCACTTGTTGTTTCTTATCTTTTGATGAAATATACCCCCGAACCGTTCAAAAAGATTATTGTAGGTCTAATGATAGTAGGTATCATAATTCACGAATTCTTTCATATTGTCATGTGTATAATTACAAATACTCCAATTAATAATGTAAAATTTTTAGAAATAACCAAAACAGAACTGGGTCCAAGATATAAAAAATATGAATTTAATGGATGTATAATGGTTAAAGGAGAAGATAAGATAACTTTCCTTCAAGCTCTATTAGTGGGATTAGCTCCTTTATTATTTTCATTCTGGATTTGCTTTTTACTATTAGATTTTGTAGTTCATCCAAGAGATGAAATATCATTTTTCTTAAGTTTCTTCATAATACTTTCAATTATGTTCTCTGCCGCTCCTTCTTCCACAGATTTAAAAAATATTCCAGATTCTTTCATTAACAATCCTAAATATTCTGCTTATCAGATTATTCTTTTAATTTTGTCAATCTTTATTGTTTGGACAATCTTATCGAATCTATATTTTTCCAAATTCCATGAAATTATTATATACCTGATGATTATGGTTTTCTACTATATATGGAAATATAGCTTTAAATTTTTAAACTCAATGGTTCACTTGGTTAACTCAAGCAGGAAATTAAAATTAAAACATTAAGAACTTTTAGAACATTATATTTAATATAAACTGATCAATATCAATTTTCTCTATTTTATGAATAGGTTAAAGATAAAGAGGAATACAAATAAAAAAAAGAAGAAGATTATAAATTAACTTTTTTTTCGCTTCGAATAAAAGTAAATTGATATTAAGCACATAACTATGATTAGAAAGTATAAATTGTATCCAGGAATTAATTGTGTTGAAGGCTTAGCACCATCTGGCTTATTTAAAGATTCAGGATCAACTGCAATAGTAGTTTCGAAATATTTATTTGGATATCCGTCAGCAGATACTATAATTTTTAATAATATTGGATCTTCACCAGGAGCTACTGTTATTGGCTCTAAAGATACAAAATATAATCCATTTCCAAGGTTCTGAACGCTAGTGGACACATCAGTTTCATTCCACCACATTTGTATGTTCGCAGAACTAATTTTTATACCATTATCATCAAAAATTAAGAATTTTATATCAAATTTTTCAGTTGAGAAAAATTGATCTACAATTTCTAGAATCAGATTTGCCTCTTCCTTAGGATGTACGACAGCTATCCATTTTTCATTGATTTTCATTTCTTCCCATGTATATAGAACATAAGATCCATTATAGTTTCCACCAGGATTACTTCCATAAGGTTTACTTCCGAAAGGATCATGAACTATATAATAACCATCCTCGGTATAACCTACAATAACTACCCAATGGCCAAGTTCTGTTAATTTAGTAGAAGCGGGTACAGGATGCCCAGAATCAAGTTCAGCTCTAATTTCAGATTCTGAAGGACTATAAACTTCCCAAGATTCGAGTCCATGAATCTCAAAATAGTCGACCATTCTTCCCAACTTAGCTAAACCATCCGAATAATGAATATATCCATAAGCACCATAAGCAGGATTATAACTAGCATCTAAGGTAATATCATTGAAAGTATAATTTCCATAAGTATATTCTTTACATACATAATTTCCATAATTGCTTGTATGTGTGTAAGGCATTGTACATTCACAGGGCCAAGGAGCAATTATACCATAATAAGCTAATATCATTACAGCACTTGTAGCCCCACATGCCCAGCGACCGTCAAAATCGTTTGGTGTATCCCAACATTGATGAATATAAGGAACAGATAAATTAATGATGGAAGTATCATTTTTATAAAGCCATTGAAAGAATATCTCGTAGGCTCCATTATCAATTCCTTCATGATCACAGGCTAAAACCGTATATATTCCATTTTGCGGTAAAGTATAAGATAATTCAGTAGCATCATACCACCAAGCACGTGTAAGTTCAATTCCAGATGGAGAATACAATCTTATTTCTGGATTAAAATTAACTCCTGAAACTTCGCTTATCCTAACCAACACAATGTCACCCGCATTTGACGAAAAAGTAAATGTATCAGCTTCACTGGGAAGCTCGATGGATGCAGTTATAATTATACCAATTTTACTAAATTCAATAAATGCAGTATTGTTAGGATTATTGACTCTTTGAATAAAAATGTAGTAGGTACCTGAATAAAGGGAACTATAATCGCATACTAAAATTGTATATATTCCATTTTGAGGTAAGGCATAATATATTTCAGAAGAAGTAGTGGAGTCCCAATCTCGTGCAAGTTCAGTTCCGGTAGGTGAGTATAACCTTATCTCATGTGCGAAATTGGCTCCTGAAACTTTACCTATTCTAGTGAGAATAATATCACCTGTACTTGCTGAAAAAGTATAAGATTTTGCATCACCAGGCTGATCAATTGAGCCGAATTTAATAGAACCAAATTTAATAGGTATTGTATTCCCTGGATTATTAACTTTTTGAATATAAATACAATAAGCACCACTATCAATTCCTTCATGATCACAGGCTAAAACCGTATATATTCCATTTTGCGGCAAAGTATAAGATAATTCAGTAGCATCATACCACCAAGCACGTGTAAGTTCAATTCCAGATGGAGAATACAATCTTATTTCTGGATTAAAATTAACTCCTGAAACTTCGCTTATCCTAACCAACACAGTATCACCCGCATTTGACGAAAAAGTAAATGTATCAGCTTCACCAGGAAATCCAATGGAAGCAGGAGTAGTGTTACCAAAATCAATAACTGTTGCATTTTCAGGATTATTGAGTCTCTGAATAAAGATGTAGTAGGCACCTGAATAAAGAGAACTATAATCGCATACTAAAATTGTATATATTCCATTTTGAGGTAAGGCATAATATATTTCAGAAGAAGTAGTGGAGTCCCAATCTCGTGCAATTTCAGTTCCGGTAGGTGAGTATAACCTTATTTCATGTGCGAAATTGGTTCCTGAAGACTTCCCTATCTTGATGAGAACTGCATCACCATCGCTGGCTGAAAAATTATAGGAATTTGCTTCACAAGGAAGATCAATAGAACCATACATGATTTCACCAAATTTAATGGATGTAGCACTTCCAGGATTATTGACTCTTTGAATATAAATGCAGTAAGTACCGGTATCAACTTCTTCATGATCACAGACGCTAACTTTATAGACTCCGTTCTGTGGTAAATTATAAGATAATTCGGTAACAGCATACGACCAAGCACTTGAAAGTTCAATTCCAGATGGAGAATACAATCTTACTTCTGGATCAAAATTAATTCCTGAAAGTTCGCTTATCCTAATCAAAACAGTATCACCGGCATTAGCCGAAAAAGTGTAGTTGCCAATATCACCAACAAAATCAATAGAATCAGTTATAGTCTCGCCAAATTGGATCGGAATGTCACTCAAGTGCAATTTGGAGGAATCTTGCTTTAATGAGAAATCATTAATACTGTTATTCAAGAATAATAATAGAATTAAAATCAAGGGCATCATAACAATGAATCCTTTTCTTATTCTTCCCATTTTACCCACCTTCTATTTTCTTACCTTATTTGTTGAGATTTTTAAAATTATTGCCCATTTTAACACTTTTTTTCAATCTTATTAGATTTAGCTATTTGCTAAAAGTGTAATGTGAGCATTTAAGATTTCTAATTAAATTTTAATTATTTACAGTCAAAAATTGGAGATTTCCCAATTTTTATTAAATTACAAGTAAGTAAAAAATTTATAAAAATGTTACCATCGTCTTACTTAAATCATTCTATAAAATTATTCCTAAAATTAGATAAAGTTTAATATCTAATCAAACTTTATTTTTATTTTGAATACAACCAGAGAGACCGTGCTAAAAGCAAGAGATAAATTATTTTTAATTTATTGTTCCTAGCTGTTCATCTATATAGTCGCAAAATAAATTTTTTTAAATTCTGTATATAAAGATCTGATTAATCATTATCAAAGTTTACTTAAGACGTTTTTAAATATAATGGCAGACACGACGATAAAGATTAAATCTTATTTACCTTTTCATAAACCTAATAATTGTTTTTTCTTTGCTTCAAATTCTTCTTTAGTGATGATATCCTTATCAAGCAATTCTTTTAGTCTCTCTAACTCATCTAAATATTCTGAAGTTTGACTTATTTGTGGTTCTTCTTTTTGATCTACAATACCTTTTAAGATGTTATATTTCTGATGTCCTTTCGAATACAAGACAAAGAATGGGAAGGAAAAAAAGATAATAATTATGCCAGCTATTAAAAAGCCGTATTGAATATTATTAAAGAAGAGGGATGGTATTAATCCACCAAAACATCCCACACCTATTAGAAAAATAGTTATACCTATTCCTCTATACGCCACGTATTTCTTTTTCGTATCTTTCAACTCAATTAAGACTCTCTCTTTGCCCCATTCTTTTGTCTCCTCCTTCACTTCTTTGATAATATCAGTTACTCCAATCATTGCTTTTTGAATTAATAATATTCCATATATTGGAATCCCGACAGAAATGAGAAATATTATAAAATTGACAGTATCAATACCAATACTAATTAATGATAAGATTAATGTGATAACACCAATAGTAAACATTTTAATTCCCAATTTCATCTTTTTATCTGAGATTTCCATTGGTCTCATGATAAATCTTCCAATAAATACTAATACAATTCCGAAAAGTAACAATTCAATGGGTTCAAATATTTCTCCTGTAGATGTCCAATCTACCCAAATATTGGGTAAAAAGAAAATTAGAAAACCAATTAAGGCTAAAATAAATGTAAGAACTCCAAAAATATGCAAAAGATGACCTAATTTTTTATCTCCTTCTATCGGTTCCATTGGTTTCATATAAAATCTTCTACCAATTAGAATTAATAGTATTCCAAAAATTAAAACAAAAATTATAGAAACTTCTAGAAAATAGTAAGGAGAGATAATACAAGGGATGATGTGAAGAATTAAAATACCAACTCCAGCTAAACAGCTCAAGAGTCTCAACTGTATAAATTAAGAGGAAAATATTTTTTCTACGAAAATCCATATGAAAATAATCGAACAGAAATCTTTAGTAATAATTTTTTTAATTGGAGTAATTATAGAAATTCAATTTATAACTTTAATAAATTAAAATTTGAGAAATCAATTAAAAACGCCAAAATCAAATTTTTACTTTATTATTTTAAACCAGTATTTAATTTTACGCTGAAGAATTATAATATTTTGAACCTATCTAATTTTAACTTTATAATAGATGCAAATAGTTTAACTAATTATTTTGAATTAATTTTAAATTATACAACTTTACAAGAAAAAAGAAAAATTTCTGAAAAGATTTTAAATTCAGATTCATTAGTGATGGATTATAAATATAGTAAAATTCTATTTAATTATAACCCTAAAAATCCAGCAGAAATTGAATTTTTTAGTTCATTATTTAAAAAAGGATTATTAACTTTTGTATAAAATAAAAAAAATAATTAAAATAAGTGATTTAAAAATTGGAAAAAATATTAATAATAACAGTCGGAGGAAGTTTTCAACCCATTATAAGTTCTATTAGAGATAATAATCCTGATTTTATTTATTTTATTTGCTCAGATGATTCTCCTACTGTAAAGGGAACTTGGCGTATAGTAGCTGGTAAGGGAAAACCATGTATCCCGCGTGAAAAAGATAAATCGCCGCTTCCAAGCATAGTTGAACAACTTGAATTAATGCAAGAAAGTTATGAAGTCGTTAAAACAACTAAATATGATAATCTCAATGAAATGTATTCTCTCTCACATAAAATTATTAAGAAATGTAATAAAAAGTATCCAAATGGAGAAATTATATTAGATTATACAGGGGGAACCAAGACAATGTCTGCAGGATTAGTAGTTTCTGGATTAGAAATTGGAAATATAGTATTCTGTATAATGCGGGGAACGAGGTCTGATTTAATTCAAGTTAGGGATGGAACAGAAAAAAAATGGTTGATAAAGAATACAAAAGCAATGATCGAAAAACAAATAAATCAGGCGATGATGTTTGCTAATAAATATGAGTTCCAATCAGCAAAAAATATATTAGAAGATCTAACTGATTTATATGATATAAATGAAGAAATTCATTCAAAATTAATTAATTATTTGAACTTAATTAATGCAATTGAGGCGTGGGATAAATTTGATCATAATAAAGCTTTAGATTTATTAAAACCTTATAGGAGGTATTATTATAAATATATCGAATATTTAGAAAAAATAATAGAAGAAAAAAAATTTTTAGGCAAAAAACTTAAAGAAACCATAGCACGAAAAAATAATTATATCTTATCATGGGATATCTTCAACAATGCAAAAAGAAGAGCTATAATCGGGTGTTTTGATGATGCAATTGCCAGGTTATATAGAACAATTGAATTAATAGTTCAAACTCGTTTAAAAGAGGGGTATAAAATTAATACATCTCAAGTTCCATCAGATATAATAGAGAAATGTTCTGAATTTTTCTTTGAAAATTATTATCAAAAAGGGAAAGAATCTCTCGGAGATGATCATAAATTAGCATTAAAAGCAAGCTTTGGTCTATTAGGCGAACTAGACCCCGAAGATCCGATATTTAAATTTTTCAAAGAAAGAGAAGAGAAAATTTTATCTTTATTAAACAAAAGAAATGAGTCAATTTTAGCACATGGTTTCATACCAATTGAAAAAATTGATTATAATGAATTTGAAACATTATTATTAGAATTTTTAAAAAAAATTATAGAAATGAATGATTCTTTTCTAAAGAAATTTATAGAAAATTATTCTGAATTGACATTTATAGATATGTTTAAAGCATTTGAATAGGACTTTTTAAAATATAATAAATCTTAAAATCTTTTTTTTTAAAATAAAGAGCATGATAAAATTAACATTTGAATTGTATCCGGAAGATGGACGAATTAAGCCTTACGATCATCCATATGGATACATCTTTCGTGGAGTTATTATGGAGTGGTTAAAAAATATTAAACCAGAGTTAGTCCATCAACTTCATGAATACGAGGAAATTCGACCATATTCAATAAATTGTAAAATTGACAAAAAAATTCCGAAAATTAATTTTATTTTAGTTTCTTACAACGAGGTTTTAAGTGATACTTTGCTTGAAGATTTATTGTCAAACGAAAAGGCTAAGCTTAGAATTGGTGAAAAAAATTATTTTGTTTCGAGAGTTAAAATCGAGCGTCTTAATTTTCGAACATTTTTAGAACAGGCAAAGCCAGTAAAAGTATTTAGCTTAAATTTTGTTAAGCCGGCATATTTTAATACGAGCATGGGGGATTATCCTGTGAGGTTACCAATTCCAAATCTTTTATTTGGGAATTTGGTAAATATCTGGAACGATATATTAAGGAGTGAGGCAGAAATCGATCGGGAAACTTTTATAAATTGGGTAAATGCTCATGTGTATGTAAGCGGGCATAAAATGAGGACAGTTAGAACAGATATAGGTAAGCCAAAGCCTGTTGTGGGTTTTTTAGGAAATGCGAGCTTTAAAGTAACAAAAATAAATAAAAATTATTACAAGCATTTCTTAATAAAATTAAATCGAGAATATGATTACGAGTTTGTCAATGAAGATTATTCGAATAACTGTAGGTGGTTGGAAATCTTATGTAAACTTGGCGAATATACTAATGTAGGGGCAAATCGAACAGCAGGGATGGGAGTAATTCGCTATTATTCTAAATTCTATCTTTCAGAAAAGGATTTACTGGTAAAATGATGATCTTTTTCTAAGATAATGTAAATTTTATTTGGTGAAAAATATTAAGATATTCTTTCAATTCCTTCGAAAAGCATTTTTGAATAAGGACCCCCAGCACTAAGTACCTACAAATAATTTAATTAGTTTATAAGTTTTTCAATCTCATCAAGTTTTTGTAAAATCCATTCCCTAAATTTAGTGAAATTTTCAATTGAGGGTATTTTGTTATTTTTAAGTTCTGGAATGTCATTAATCTCTCTAATTTTATTCAAAGTATTGTTAAGTAGGTTAATAATAACCTAATTTGGAATATTTAATTTTTGAAAAATTGAATGGAAATCATCATTATAAATTTATTTGAATGATTAATTATATTTCATTTTAAATTTTAGATTATTCAGTCAAAATAAGAAATTGTTAGACTCTGACAAATTTTTAATCTTATGAGAAATGACAAGAAAAGATTTATTGATCCAGAAATTTCTTATAGAAAAGTCTTAAGACAAGCTAAAAGATATTCTCCAGATGGAGAAGGAGTTTATCCAGAAATCTTTCCACCTAAATAACATTTAACTTATTAGAAGTAAGTGAAATCTTATCATATCATTACCAATTATTAATGTTTGATACATAACTTCTCGTGATATTCTGTCATAGATTTCATAATGGAATAGGTTTGGGACATATTCTAAAATTTACTCTTTCTCAAATTCTAATTTTTTATTTATAAATACTTAGCATTAGTTCATTTTAATTACAACTAAAAAAATTGGTGATAATAGTAAAACCTGAGTTTTATCATGCTGTTATAAAAATAACTCAAGTTCCCAATCTGAAAAACAAAAGTGAAGAGAACATATCGTGGTTATGCGATCCTTTTGTCGATGGTCATGTATATGGTACAAAATTTACAATAGATGATGAATATTTTTCATGGAAATTTTTTTTAAAAGAAAATTCTAAAGCAGAAGCTCTCAAGAGTGGATATAAATTTTTGGATTATTTAAAAGAAATTTATCCCGGATTATCAGGAACTGTGAAAGTGAAACCATTATACTCCAAAAAATTAAATGAAAAGAAAATCTTTTTCGAAGTTGTACTCCCAAAACCACCATTCAATAAAAAGATAAATCTTTTTAAAAAGATCATCAATCTTTTTACCTTTAATAACAAACACTCAATTAAGATATATGTTCTATGGCAAAAAGATGACTCTATATTAGGAGGAGGAATTGAAGAGACAGAATTAGAAAAGGAATATAAGCTTGATGAAAATTACAAAATAAAAATCTTTGTTTCTATAATGCCGAGGTTCGATGAAAGTTCAGATATTGAAAAACAAATGGAAGAACTGAAAGGGCATATAGAATATTTAACAACTGATATCCACAATATCGATGGTATGAAAGCTACCATTAGACAGGCACCAAATGAGACATGGGAGAACATATTGAGTGAAAGACCTTTTTGGAAAAACCTTTTAGGTAAGGTAACAGGAAGGTATTATAGAGGTATTCAGGATCAAATTTCAGAAGATAAAATGCCTGGATTTGTGAATCCAGAAATTGTGGATTTTGAAATTCCTGAACATATACTAATTGATAAAGCAATTCATGTAAGAAATGAAAATATAAGTTTTACTCAAAGACCTAATAAAAATGAGATTTCTCTTGGGTATTATATAAGTCGTGGAGTAATAACGGAAAGAATAGCTTCATTACCAGTTAATGATCTTACTCGTCATGCTTTTGTAGGCGGTAAAACGGGAGTTGGAAAAACCAGATTTGTAAACTTTTTACAGCATGAGATATCTAAAAAAATTCCTAAATGTGGAGTTCTGATTATTGGTCTAAGGAAAAGTAAAGAAGATATCCCTTACAATTTGGATATAACATTGAGATATGGAGATCCAGATTTTAGAGTTCCATATTACTTTAAAAGAGAAAATATTGAGGTTACATTTGAGGAATTAGCAGCTTTATTAGTTTCCTCAATGGGATTAAAACAGCCAGTCGATCATGCTATGTACAATGCAATGATTGCATATTTTGAAAAAAATAATGATCTTCCCCCCTCATTAAAGTCCTTGGTTGGAAAACTTCTAATTTGGTTTAAAGATCATCCCTATGATAAGGAATACCAAACCAATATTGTGAATGCTATTGAAAATCGGATTTATAAATGGGTAAAATCTCCAATCTTAGATAAGATAACAAGATTACCTTCTATTAAGCCATATTGGTTTATTGAATGGATGAATGGTAAAAACGTATTTATTGATATATCCGAATCTATTTGCAATAAATTTATGAAAAAGCTCTTAATCAATTTAATATTCCAGATGATACAGATTTTTTTTCCTCAAATTAAAACTAATGAATTAAAGAACTTAGTTATTTTAGATGAAGTTGGAGATATCTTAAAAATACCCGCCACTAATATAGCTCGTGATGATGATTTTGTATCACAGTATTTTCTAGAAGAGGTTTTTTGTAATTTCTTAGAAGCTTTTAGAAGTAGAGGAATTGGTCTTATAACTACTGCCCAATTACCTTCTCAGCTATTCGAATCGATATATACTCTTCCAAATATTCATATTTTATTTACATTAGGACATGGCTGTACTAAATTATTTACGAATGACAGAGAAGAGCAAGATTCCTTAATGCTTTTAGGAAAAAGAAAAGCAATAGTAAAAGATGGTATTAATAGCCGAAATTTTGCTATTTATACCATAGATTTTAATTATGAGAAAGTACCACCCCAGACTGTAAAGAATCCTGAGAAGTTATGCCCTTTATGTGATAATTACATAGAGCCTTATGATAATTTTTGTAGTGCCTGTGGGATTCCTTTAAATTTAGATTCTAAGCTGAGTGGTGATAATCCAGTAGAAGAATCTACTAAACTTAAAGAGAAAAATTGATTAATGAGCAATTTTATAAATACAATTTTGGAGGAGATTATCTATTAGTGAATCTGGCGATGAATACGATGAAGGAGAGCCAGAAAATGAGCCAGATGGTGATACCGAGGAGGAGTTTGATCCAAATGAAGATTACGACTGGAGTGATAATTTTGATCCCGATGAGGAATATGATTGGAGTGATAGCTTTGATCCCAATGAAGAATATGACTGGGGTGAAGAAAATGATAATGATCAAGATACAACTTCTGATAATAACGATGATGGGGAAACCACATCTGATAATAATGAGGAAAGTAATGATGAGGAGGATATAAACGATAATTATAACCCAAATCAAGGGAGGAACGGAACTGTTACAGTTATGCTACCCCCTGAAACCGAATCAGTAGAAGAAAATATTAATGAGCCTGTTGATACTCCTGAAGAAGAACCTGAACAAGAGGAGATTCCAGATGGAGAGGATGATTGGGAATTGGCTGGTGATGAAATTCCTGAAATTCCAGTACCAGATGATACCTTTGACTTTCCAGGTGATCAAGAACAAGAGCCTGATCAATGGCCTGATGGAGATTGGGCAAATCCCGACGATCTAGCAGGACAAGAGATCCCAGAGATTCCAATACCAGATGATACATTTGAACAAGTAAGTGAACCAGATCAGGAACCTGTAGAAACTCCTGAGCAAGAGTCAGATCAATGGCCCGATGGAGATTGGGCAGATCCTGAAGATTTAGCTGGAGAGGCAATATATTCGATTTCGGTTCCTGATGATACATTTGATAATTCAAGTGATCAAGATCAAGAACCCGTAGAATCTCCCGAACAAGAATCAGATCAATGGTCTGATGGAGATTGGGCAAATCCAGAAGATTTAGCAGGAGAAGAATTGAATGAAATACCTCTTCCAGATGATACTTTTGAAGTTGCGAGGGATGAGGATCAAGAACCTATAAGAACTCCTGATCAAGAGTCAGATCAATGGCCTGATGGAGATTGGGCAGATCCTGAAGATTTAGCTGGAGAGGAAATATATCCGATCCTAGTTCCTGATGATACATTTGAATTTGAAGATGATGAAGATCATGAAAGTCAAGAAAAAGAAGAGGTTTTAGTTTATGCAAATAATGAATATTCTTCTCCTGAATTATCAAAGTTGGCTAGCTTTATTGCTGAAATAGTTGCTTTAGAGAAATCGCAGGATATTCAAAAATCACAAGAAATAAAAACAGAAAATCAAGAATCGAAACAAGAAATAAATAGTCAAAAGGATGAGAAAAAATCAGATAAAGAGATTAATAAGGAATCAAGAGAAACCAAAGAAAAAAATTTTATCAAAAATGAAGAAACCAATGAAGTTAAAGCAGAGATTAAAAAAGAAGAAGAGATAAGATCAAGCACTCATAACGAAAAAACTCAAGAGATTTCGAAGGAACTTAAGGAAAAATATAAAGAACAAACAAGAAGACGCCCTATATATGCAGGAAAGATTACTAAAAGTTTTGAAGAATGGTTAAAGGAACAACAGGAATCCAAAAAAGAAAATCTAGAAAAGAAAGAGCATGAGGAAATCAAAGAAGAATGGGAAATTCTATTAGAAAAATGGATAAATGACGCTGATGAGAATGAAATCTCAAAAGAAAGTAAAGATGAATTGATTGAAATAATCAGGAAATATCGAAGTGTTAGAAAACTCGAAAAAATATTGATGGATTTACTAGCAAAACCTAATCACACTAAAGAGGAAATCATTGAGATTGAGAAATTGATAGATAAAGTTAGTGAATTAACAGAATATTTAGAAGGACTATTTATTGCTTTTGAAAGGTTTAAAACTTTCTATAATAGAAATATTATTTGGTTTAAAGAACGTATTACTGAACAAAAAACTAGATTTGTGAAGCATCTCGCTCAAAAACTAAGAAGACTTAAAGAAACGACCAGCGATGAAAACTTTCTTCTTAATTATAATTGGAAGGCATGTATTAAGGAAAATATGGACTCATTAAAGGATTTGAACGAAATTGATAAACAATTAATTGCCCAAATCATCAATAAGTCAGATATTTCTGAAGAAAAAAGAAGAAAACTCATATCTATTTTAACTAAACTCGATACTGAAAATTTAATCCAAATTTTTGGGGAACCTTTTAAACATTATACTAAAAATTACATAAGATGGGGCTGGGATTTCGATCAAGGCTTAAGGAAATTGATTTTGAGTAATTTTTTTACTAGACTTGACATATATAAAAAAGAATTAACTGATATGGTGTCTACTAGGGGTATTAATACAATTAAAAAATTCCCAAGAAATGCAAGATTAATAATTAGTTTAGCTATTTTTAATTGTTTAAGTCAAAATAATGAAAATATAATATCAACTTATCAAGATATTGTAGAATATTTAATAAAAAGTTTTAAAATTGAGCATATTAGACCCGAATGGGTTAATAAGATACCAAGAATGGAATTGGATAAGTTAAGTAAAAAGGTGCACAATAAAAATGAAATTGATGCTCTTAAGTTTTATTTTAAGGATTTGGTAATGCTTATTAATGAACTAAATCTTAAAAGTATAGAAATTAAGAAGACTGGAAATATCTTCAATATAAAACGATTTGTTTCGAGGTTAATTAATAAAAAAGTAACTTTGGGTCTTTCTCGACGTACTCTTTTAAGTTTCATTTCTGAATTAATTGATTATTTAAATGATAATAGTGATGAGTTTAAAGCAGAAAAATTGAAATTTCAAATTTTATATGATGATGGTTATAGAAAGGAATGTGGTCAATGTCATGAAATTAAGCCATATAGTGAGTTTAGCAATAAATCAGAGCAATCTTTAGAAAGTAAGTGTAAAGAATGTAGATTAGAGGAAGATGCGATAAGAAAATATAAAAAGAAAATTTTTGTTATATTGAAATTATTAGGTTCAAAATCAAAGATAAAATGCAGTGAATGCAAGACCGATTTGACAAAACTTAGTGCTTTAGAATTTCATCATAAAGATAAAAAAATTAAGAAAACTAATTTAGGTGATATTTTCAATAAAAATTTAAATATCATTATTAAGGAGTTAGAAAAAGAGAATGTTTCCTTATTATGTGCAAATTGCCATTCAAAAAAGCAAGTTAAAATCTTTAAGAAATTCAAGAAAATAATTTTAAAAAATGATCTTTTTGAAAACACCCCTGATGAAATTGATAAAATTATTAATAACTATATTGAGACATCTCTAGATTTAAGGGAATTAACTCCCTCAAAAAAAAGTAGTTTTAAAACACAAATCAAGAGATGGCTCAAGAAAAGATTCATTATTGAGAATCTATATAATGGAAAATGTATAGGATGCGGGGAAATTCATATTCAAAACAATTTACCTAGCTTTGATTTCCATCATAGAAATGAAGATTCAAATAAAAAAAAATCTAGATGGGACGAAATAAATAAGTTTGACGTTCTAAAAATAATTAAAATATTAAAAGAAGAAGAATGTGTTGCTCTTTGTTCCAATTGTCACAAAATTATAACTCATTTCCAGTTTATTAAACATATTGATAAAATCTTTGGAAAAGAGTTTAAAGATATTAAAGAGAAAGCAAAGTCAAATTATATAAATATTCTCAGAAATATTAATAATTTTAAATTCAAAAATATCAAAATTAATGATCCTCTTAGAAAAGAATTTAAATATGGTGAGGGTTGGAAAAAATATCTATCTCTTATTTATGAAATCATTATAAAGAAAAATAATAATGAAATTAGTGGCAATGAATTAATTGATTTTATAGGACATAATAAAGAAATAATAAATCGATTTCTCAAGAAGTTGGTAAATATGGGGCTGATTGAATTAAAAAGAGAAACTAAAAAGATAAAAAAAGGAAACCTAATCTACGGAGATCTTCCTAGAATTTATAGTTTAACTGAAAAAGGATATAATGAATCGATAAACCTGATTAAAAAAAAATAATAGAATCTCAATGGAAAATAGGTCGCCCTTTTTTGTGTATTGCCATACCAACAACCGCTTCTGCTGCCTCCAAAACCATCTCAGAAATAGTAGGATGACTATGGATTGTTTCACCGATATCATGAACTGTTAACCCATGCTGCATTGCTAAGGCAATTTCCGCGATTAATTCAGATGCTTCAACACCTATACAAGATGCACCAATGATTTTATGAGTTTGCTTTTCTGCTAATATCATTAAGAAACCAATTTCTTCCGCCTTTCCCATACACTTAGCTTTACCAAGAGATTGATACGGGAATTGTCCCATTAAAACATCAATGCCTTGATCTTTTGCTACTTTCCTTCTCAGTCCGACAGATCCTATATTGGGTGAAGTAAAAATGGTTGCAGGAACTATATTATAATCAGGAGTCTTTTCATGAACTGGAAATCCACCTATACTTGCTAATGCATTTGCTACTGCTACATCTGCCTCATGATATGCTACATGTGCGAGCATAAGTCCGCCAGTAACATCCCCAATTGCATATATCCCTTCTGCATCAGTTTTTAAAGTTTTAGGATTAACTTTGATTGCTCCTCTATCAGATTTAATCCCCATTTCCTCTAATCCAATATTTTTTGACTCTTTAGCTCTACCTATTGATACTAAGCAGAGATCAGCTTCAAAAGTAAATTTTTCAGCACTATCAACTTGATCTCTTGGAATAGAAGCAGAGCAAGTAGTAGCCTTCACCCCGGAGCCAGTATTTTCAACAGATAACACATTCTGTGAAACATTTATTTCGATCCCCAGTGATTGAAATTTCTTTTGTAATTGTTTAACTATCATAGGTTCTTCGGTTGCGATTGGTGAGGGAAGGTATTCTAACAGAATTACCTTACTTCCAAAAGCATTAAATATATTAGCAAATTCACATCCAATAACACCAGCTCCAATTATCAATAATTTTTTAGGAATTGTTTTAAAATTTGGATCTAATATATCATCACTGGTTAATATTCTTTCATGATCAATATTAAATGCAGGAATTAATGCTGGTGATGATCCAGTAGCTATGATAATTCTTTTGGCATTTATAAGTCTATTATCTTCACTTTGAATTGATATTTCAAATCCAGTTTCAGGAATACCTCCATTTATTTTACCATACCCGATGAATATATCGTTCTTCCATGCATTTTCTAACGCAGCGATACCCTCGACTAATTCTTGTACAATTTTATTTTTTCTATCTACAGCTTTAGCAAAATCGACCTTAAAATCAGTGATTTCTACACCAAACTCTCCAGCCTCTTCCACCTTTTCAATCATATGGGCTGAAGCATATAAAGCTTTTGTTGGAATGCATCCCCTATTTAAACATGTCCCTCCAATATACTTCTTCTCAATTAAAGCAACTTTAGCTCCATATTGAGCGGCTCTTACAGCAGCATGATAACCTCCTGGACCTGCTCCTATGATTGCTATATCATATTGTTGTTCAGTCATTTTTCTCAAAAAAGACGTGTATTATACACGTAATTATTTATTTTATTGAGTAATTAAATAAATCAGTAAATATTAAGTTTATTTAAACAATCCTTTTTATTGAAAAAGATCAAAATTAGTAAATAAAGTAAGGTATTTGATTAATTACATTAAAAGTAAGAAAAACAACGATCGTCTTCATTAATAGTTGATAAAAATCATTAATTAAAACTAAGATAAGTATATTAAATATAGTTGAAATTTTATGTATATCAAAAATACCTCCCAACTCTTTATCGAGCAATTAAACGAAGATCAATTATATTTAAGGCAAATTGGGATAAATTCAATTGAGGTAGCTTTAAAATCTGTACAACCAAAAGAGTTAATTCAAAAAGCAATCAAAATTTTTAATAACAAATTATCCATCATGAATGATGAATATAATCTAAATGATTTTGACAAAGTATACATAATAGGGGGCGGAAAAGCTACTGCTGATATGGCATTTTCATTGGAAAATATCTTAGTAGATTCCAATATTAACTATGAAGGAATCATAAACATTCCCGAAGGCTTAAATATAGACCAATCTATATTATCTAGAAAAATCAAAATTAACTATGCATCACATCCTATTCCTAATCTAAATGGACTAATTGGAACTAAACAAATGATGGAAATAATTGAAAATACCTCTCAAAAAGATATAATTTTCTGTCTCATATCTGGTGGTGGTTCTACATTATTACCTCTACCAAAAAAAGGTATTACACTTAAAGATTTACAAGAAATTAATTCACTCCTTTTAGCATCTGGTGCGTCTATTCATGAGATAAATACTATTCGAAAACATTTGTCAGATTTTAAAGGGGGTAATTTGGCAAAGAAATTATATTATTCAAGCGGGGCAACGTTAATTTCTTTAATTATTTCTGATGTAGTAGGAGATAAATTAGATTCTATTGCTTCTGGACCCTCTGTGCCAGATCTAACTAAATACAAAGATGCAATTGATATTTTAAAAAAATATAAAATTTATAACAAGGTTCCAGACTCTGTTCTAAAGCATCTAGAGTATGCCGTGCTTAATGTAGAATTAGAAACTCCAAAACCTAATGATGCCTGTTTTAATAATGTACATAATTATTTAATAGGAAGCGTAATATTTGCTGCCGAAGAAATTAATTCTTATTTAAGAGAGCAATCTTTTACGGTAGAATATTTTTCTAAAGAAATTACGGGAGAAGCAAATGAATTTGGATCATTGCTTTTTAATATAATGTCCAAAAAAATTAACGTAAAATTAGAAAATGAAAAAATCTCAAAAATTGCTTTGATTGGAACGGGTGAATTAACAGTGACAATTAAAGGAGATGGTGTTGGGGGGAGAAATCAAGAAATGTTGCTTAGTTTTCTTGAAAATATTAAAAGTCAAGATGTTTATTACAATTTCTTAATTGTGGCTGTAAACCTTGATGGTATCGAGGGTAATAGCAAAGCAATGGGCGCTTTAGTTGATAATTTTGTAGTAAATCAAATGATTGAGAGAAATATTAACCCTAAAAAATACTTAAAATCAAATGACTCTAATTCTTTTTTCAAAATTTTACAAAGTGAATTAATTACAGGACAAACAGGTTGTAATGTAAATGATTTAATACTCATTCTAATTTGCAAAAAAATAAATAGTTAATGGTATCTTGATCTAATTGAAAATCATGAAGAAAAATAATAACAATTTAAAAATAAAAGGATTTGCTAATAATTTAATAAAAGTATGCCCCGTTTGTGGTTTTAGCTTCAAACCATATGATCCAAAAACAAAAAAGAAAATAACTGTTTGTCCAATGTGTGGTCATAAATCTATTGAACCCAATATCCTTCCTAGCAAACCAGATGAATTTGATAAAAAATTCTTTTAACTTTAAGCTTAAAGAAAGAGCTTACTGAGAAAATTCTAGTTTTTAATACTAATTAAAAAAAATTCTATTTCTTAATAACTACATTGTAAGTAAAAATTTTTTAAAGATTGTGGGTTAAATTATTTTATCGATTAATGTTTATTAATCCATAAATAAATCTTAATTTATAAAAAAATATATAATTTGGTAAGAAATAATGGGAAAAAAAGATAAAAAAAAGAAAACTGAACGCCGAATGGGCTGGGGTGCTGAGGAAGCTGGAGAAGAATTAGTTGCTGAAGCATTAAAAAGAACTGATTTGGATGAAGGGCGTGTAAAATTAATTGATAGAGATACATCTACACCGGTTATAGAAACTTATGATAAAGACACAGGAGAACTTGAAGGATCAATTATCTTAAAAGATAGAAATCGAGAAGGATTATTAGCTCAAGTGAAGATAATTGAAGAAGTAGATGTAAAACAAGACCATGACGGAAATCTTGAATCCATAAGTTTTGCTGGAAAACTAAATATCGAGAATCCTTCGAAGACTGATCGTATTTGGGATATAGATTTATCGCTTAAAAATATTGGAAGTACTAACTTAAAATCAAAAGATATTTCAATTAGAGAATTAAGTACAGATCCTCCTGAAAATATTGACTCTCGTGATTTTCAATTAACTGGAGAGGTTAAAAACCTTTTATTAGTAAAAGAATACATCAGTACATTAACTAATGCCGATGATGTATTAACCATACATGATATTGAGAATAACCTTTTGAAATTAAAAGAGGTAACAAGTAAACCTTCAAAGATGGCAAGCAAACCAAAAGTAGTAAAGGCTACTGAATATGAAGAGGAAGAGGAGGAAGAAGAGGATGAAGGTGAAACATGGGAGGATGGAGGTACTTCTGCCGAATCTGGATTAGAAACTTATGGTATTTCCATTGATAAAGAAAATACAGTAACATTTGCTATTGCTGTTAGAAGCGAATTTGATAAAAATGTTGGTAATATCAAAGTTGTTAAAACTATTTCCGACGATTTTACTAATCCAGTAGTTCGAGATACATCCGTAGGAAGGGCTGATATTGAAGGTAATAAAATTATCTGGACAATTGATATATTACCACCTGAAAGAACTGCCTTATTAAAATTTACATGTTCTATCTTTGTAACTGATATTACCAAAAGAAGAACGGGACCTATTGAGGTTACTTATCAAGCAGCTTCTTCATTTGCCGAGGGTCTAGATATAGATAAATTTGATGCTTATACACGAAACAAATTCTATGTTGATACAGTTGAAAGGGATGAAGAACCAGGAGTATGGGATTGTAAGCTTGTTTTTGATAATTCTTCGGAATTTATAATTCAGCTTTTTAATGCCGATGTATATTCTCCTGAGGATAAATCTACAAAATTCGTAGATATTGATCCTGATGATGTTCCTATGCTACCTGCTGGAGCTCAATGGCACTCAAAGAAATGGCAATATGAAAGCGATGATTATCCTTCTTTCAGAAAAAAGCTGGAATTTAGAGTAATGCCTGATTTCCGAACAATAGTAAATGGTTCAACAGCGATATCTGATGTGATCTTAGAAATAGCTAGTATCACTGGAGAAATGAAATATGATAAAACTGAAACTCCAACTTATAAGGCGCAAGATATCGTCACTACCCTTAAGATGGCTAATAATGGTTCTGCTCCTCTAAATGAACTAAAAATTGTACAACAATACTTCTCAGATGAATACCAACCTCCTAAAGCTAGTGAAATAAAAATGTTATGGGATGGAGATGAAGTAGAGTTAGCTCCCGCAGCTGTAAGTGTTGAAGCTAATGTATTTACTATCTCTCTGATGGATCTGAAAGATAGTAGTACTGGGATGTTTGAACCAGATTCTACTATTGAATTTGAATATCCCGTCCATTGTGTCAATCCTGCAAAAGGTTCTACATTTGAATCAGAAATGTTCTACCGTGCTAATACCTTTCCAGTAAGCCAGGAGTTAGAATTCAAGCCTGAGGTTCCAACAATAGAAGCATTGCACATCAGAAGGAAGTTCCGTGTTGGAAAAGAAGTTGTTCCTGTCGGGGCGTTGGGAAATTATAGAATTATTTTAACACTTGAAAATATAGGAGAATCACGGCTTTATAACTTGAAGCTTTTAGATAAAGTTCCTGACAAATTCGAGTATGGTACATATTCTATGACCCCAGAAATCACCGACGAGGTTGGAGCTGACACATTAAAGTGGGAAATAGATACCTTAGAAGTTGGAGACCGATTAGAAATCACATATGAAATTACTGGTACTGGTGCATATAGTCCATCGGATGCACAAATAGCTTTCTAATAAAATTAAATATAATTATTTTTTATTTTTTTTATTTTTATATTGACATAAGGGTTAAATAAATTTAGGAATAAAAATTAAAAGAACATAGAAAATTTATTTATTTTAAATATTATAAAAAGATTCCAAAATTTAAAGGAATTTTAAGATATCATGATAAGGAAGCGATATCGACTAAATTGGATGTTTGAGTGTCCTGAAGCGGTTTTAACTTGCTGTATTTTAAAATGTCATAATAATAACTACTTAGTATTTGGTGGACATGATAAGACATTATATCTTATGGACGAGAAAATGAATATCGTAGATGATAGATCATTTGATGGTTGGTGTCGATGTAGTTATGCTATTGATTTAGATGGAGATGGATGTGATGAGATTTTAGTTGGGGCAGGAGATGGGAGTTTCATGGTTCTAAAGTTAAATGTCGAGAAGCAGAAGTTACTAGGGATAATGCGATATAGATCTAAGGGGAAGGTGAATTGTTGTATTGCTGGCGATTTTACTAGAAATGGTAAAGCAGATTTAATATTTGGAGGTGAAGACAAAACACTTAAAATTTTTGATGAAATAAGTTCTAAAGAATCAAGATACGTATTCTATTATGATTCTTGGGTAACGGCTTGTACTTTGGGATATTTAAAATTACCTGATGATAAAATTCCTATATATGGATTATTAGTTGGTACTAAAAATGGTTCAGTTCAGCTAATCCAAATTCAGGAAGGTACACCTGATATTATTTGGCAAAGAGATTTTCATTCCCAGATTAATGATATTCAAGTTGGAGACGTTACAAATGATGGATTTAATGAAATTATATTGAGTACTGATGATTCTAACATTAAAGTTCTTAACAGCGAAGGTGAACTCTTAAAAGAGATCCCAATCGAAGAAGGGCGTCCACTTTCCTTATTAATTGAAGATATAGACGGTGATAATGCCAAGGAAATTATTGCTGGATGTGCTGATGGCTCATTAAAAGTTTTTCACAATCCTTCATTGAATTCTAAAGATATTGAGTTAAAATGGAAAACAAAAGTGTCAACATCTATTCAGGATATCTGCTATCTTATGGGGACGGAACAAGATGTAAAACATATAGTATTTGGGGGTTATGATAGATCTCTACGAAATCTTACAGATTTTGAATGGGGTCAAAAACCTATTTTGGAAATTCCTCAACAAATTCAAATTCCAGAAGTGCAAATAAGTGAAGAGAAGAAGATTGAAGAAGAGGTTAAAATAGAAAAAGTACCTACTAATATAAGAGAATATATATTTAAAATCTTAAAAGATATAGGATTTTTGCAGGATTTAATTAAAGAATTAATGAAGTTAGGATATACTCGCAGTGAGATTCTTGAAGAATTTGAAATTATGAGAACACAAAAAATGATCACCTATGAGAAAATAACATATCCAGTTTGGAGTTTACCTGGAGAAGAAAAACCAGAAAAAGCTGAGGAAGTTGAAATTCCAGCAGAAGAACCAAAGGTTATTGTGAAACCTATGGTAATTGAAGAAGTTACCAAATCTGATAAAGAAAGATTAGTTGATGCCCTTGATATATATTCGGAAGAAGCTGTTCCAACGGCTAAACCTTCTTCAGATGCATCTTTAAATAATGTTATTATTGATTATTTAAACCAAAAAAAAGTTGTTTCTACTAAAAATAAATTTGTCGAGGATATAGTTCAGAAAGGATTTGACAAAGATGACGTTGATAAGGAAATCGATTCAATGAAAGAGCAAGGAATAATTACCTATTCACGAGGAAAACCAAGTGGGTGGAGTTTAGTCAAAAAATAAGGGTTTTATAATGTAGAAACTATTCGAAAAATGCTTTTATCTCATCTAAAAAAGATCCAAATTGATTTAATTCTGTAAAATCTGTATTATAATATCTTTGATTAAATAATTCTAAAATTGGTTCTGCAGTTTCAAAGAACTTTTTTACCAATTTATCTGGATTCTTCTTTTTTTTGTCCACTAAACCATACATAATAATAGGTTCCTTTAATCCACTATCTCGTGATTTAATTTCTGAAATTTTGAAAATAAAAAGAATTGAACCAGATTCTAAATATTCTAAAGATGTATTATTGAACGCACTCTCGGCAAATGTATTTATTGCAGATATAAAAGCTCCTCTTAGATCTTTTGCAACACCCGTTTCTTTTTGAGCATGTATCTCTTTGAGTATATAATTTATAAGCACAAAACCTCGAAACACTATTCCTAACTCATAGAGATATTCGCTTAAAGGCGCTATAACAGATCCACCTATTATAGTATTTTATCAGTTGAATTATCAATAGATCATATTAAGAAATTAAAAGACTTTTTACTATTTAATTTTAAATAAAATATTAAACTTCCTTAAAAAATTGCGATTTATGAAAAGTAATAATAAATTATTATTTAATAAATTTTAAAATGAGAAAGAATTTCCTACACATATTCTTTGATATTGGTTAGGAAATTGTTCACGAATCGATTTTATGTGTTGTGTGCAATGACAGGCACCAATTAAATTAATCCCATTTAAATAAGAAAACTTATCAAAACCATGAAATCCACCAATTATAGCTAGGATCTTGCCTAATTTTTGTGCTTCTATAATAAATTTCTCTAACCCTGGATGAGCACAACCAACAGTTATTATAATTTCATTATTTTTAGTTCTTAAAAATAAAGCCTGTTCCTTTATAGAATGCTGTCCAAATTGACCTGAGGAATATAGATTTTTTCCAATTATGGTTAATTCTGAAATACCATGAACCTTCGATTCAGAAAATGCTTTTTTATATGGTGCTAGATTTGCTAAAGGGACATATATTTCAATATTAGGGTTCAATTTATAGATTCCCTCCAGCCCTCCAGCATGATCACCATGATTATGTGAGATTATAACTTTTTTAATGCTGGAGATATCAACCTTTAGCTTGTTAATATTATGAAGTAAAGTCCTGCTATTTCCTCCTGTGTCAAAAAGTAAATAATTTTCCGTTGAAAAATCATAAATTAATGCTGAAAATCCAAATCCAGGTAAAAATCCTTCTTCTACACACTTATTATCGAATACAATACTAATTTGAAAAGAATATTTTAAATTCATATATTTTGAATAATGATTCTTTATTATAAAATTACTGCTATTTTTTAAGTAAAAAAATCGCATTATTAGGACATTTAGAGACACAAATGCCACATCCAAAGCATCTAATGGAATTAAAATGCAATTTTCCATCTTCTATAGTTCTTGCACCAAAATAACACCAATCGGAGCATTCCCCACAATTTGAACATTTTTTTTATTCTATAAAATTTAAAACCTTATATTAAATTTCATGTATATCTTAATTAAGATAGAATATAATTTAGGTGGATAAAATGTCTGAAAAAGATATATTAAATAAGGCTTTTGAATTAGGAAAAAAGTATGAAAAGAATTTCACTGGGTGTGCTCAAACAGCTATAGCAGCTATTTTTGAAGCATTAGGGATTTGGAATGAAGATGTGTTCAAAGCAGCAAGTGGATTAGCTGATGGTCTAGGATTAACAGGAGATGGGTCATGTGGGGCATTAATTGGGGCATCCATGGTTATAGGATACCTTTTTGGAAGAGAACATAAAGATTTTGAGGATATGTATAAGTCAAAGAAATCCTATGCTCTCGTTAAACAACTTCATGACATATATGTAGAAAAATTTGGGTCATGTCGATGCTTTGATGTGCAAACAAAATTAGTGGGACGAACTTACAACCTCTGGGATGAAAAGGAGTTTGAGGAAGCATTTGAATCC
>JAEOTZ010000069.1 GCA_016839585.1 Promethearchaeota archaeon | reverse complement strand
TACAATCTATATTCCATAAAAGAAACTCAAATTTTTGATGTTTTTTAGTTAATTGATAGAAATGTTCAATTCTGCTTATATTTACACCTATGTTCTCCTTATTTTCTATAGGAAGACAATTTGAACTTATTTTTTTCTGAAATTCATTTTTATATAACTCAGTTCCCCCTAAAAGACAAATTTTCTTTTTAAGGTATTGTTCAATTGGTTCAACAAGCTCACATGAATTCAATGTAACACCTCTAGATACAATAGAAATTTTTTATTAAAAAATTTTTTTAAAAAGTTTTTTTATTAATTCTAATTTATCCATTTTAATAAGATATGCTATAATTAAATTTCATAATTTAACAATGAGCGAGAAATTAAAGGAATTCTTGAAAAAAATTCACGATCCTAAAAACAAGATCCCAGAATACGCTTCTATAATAGTCCGTACTGGAAAAAAATTGATTGATATAAAAATTCGTAAGGAAGTTGCAAATATATTGAAAGTGTCTGCTCATGATGATCAATCATCTGGTTGGTTTTTGCATTCTGTCCATATTCCTATTAAAAACTTAGGCATACCAGATGATTCTAAAAATAAAGAGATATTAGAATTTTTATCTAATCCTAATAAAATTACAAGTAATAAGCAAACTAAAGAATACATTGAAGATGTACTAAGAAAATATGTTGATATCTTGCCAGAAAAAAAGAGGCACTATTTCAAAACTGAAAAATTTAAGAAAAAGAAAGATTTTAAAGTTGGAACCCAACTCAAAGGTTTTTGACTATTTAATTCTAGATCCCGGAGGGATGGTACTCCTTTTCTCATCAATTTTCAATAAAAATGGTTCATTGTTAAAGTCAGCTGCGAGTAACATTCCTTGACTTTCAACACCCATGATTTTTCTTGGTTTTAAATTAGTTAATACAACAATTTTTTCATTAACTAGTTCTTTAGGGGGATAATACAATGAAATTCCAGTCAAAATTTGTCTAAGACTACTTTCACCACAATCCACCATCAATTTATAGAGATTCCTTGATTTAGGGACTTTTTCACAGCTCTTTATTAGTCCAACTCTTATATCTAATTTAATAAAATCTTCATATTCAATTTCCATAAATATCTCAACTTCTTAATGGCATTCCATTAAAATTAACATATTCTTTCATTTTTGGTTTTATTTCTCGATAAGGGTTTTTGACATTTTTAATTTTTCTACCAAAAGTTAAGTATCCTGTATGCCCTATCATTCTTATTTCTGGACGAGTAGCATTTTCTTTAACTTGTATTCTTCTTTTCAATAATTCATACGTATTTATTTCAACAAAATCATTATTTCTCATTGCGAAAGTAGTTTTTTTTACTTGCTCAATTGTAGGGGAAAAAGAAACCAATATCCCACTTAGTTTTAAATAGGTTTTAACTTTCTCCACGGCTTTCCAAGGGGTTGCTATATCTAAAACAATAGCATCGATATCTCTGTATTCATAAATATCTTCTAATATATCTCCATATTGTAAAGTTATAACATCTTGTAAGTTAGCTTTAATAATGTTCTTTTTAGCTCTTTTAAGAGATTTTTCACGAATATCAAATGAATACACATGACCGCTTGGTTTTACATAATTTCCTAAAATGCAAGTTAGACTTCCAGAACCACAGCCAGCTTCAATAACGATACTTCCAGGTCCAATCCCTGAATAAATTATGATTAAACCAGCATCTTCTGGATAAATTATTTGTGTTTTTCGTGCCATATGAAGAACGTAATCAGAAGGTAAGGGTTTTAAAATATAAAATTTATATCCTTGACTTTCATATGGTTTAGAGAAAACTACAGACCCAAAAGGTTTTCCAATAATATCATCAAATTCAATAATCCCTCTATGTGTATGAAAATTACCACCTGGCTTTACTTGAACTAACCATCTTCTTCTATCATCAAGGATTAAGAAGACTAAATCATTTTCTTTTACTAAATTTGCGTCCATAATATTTTTTAAACAAATTTTTCATTTATTTCTAATATATTTACAAATCTTTAATTTTTTACCATATGGTTTCTTTTGTCATTAGTTTATTTACAAAAAATATATAAAAAATATTATATTGTCATACTTAACTACATTTATAAAATTCTTTTTTATAAATATTCTTTAATGAATTTATTTATGAGTAAGGATAAAACCAATAATTCTCAAAGCTCTAGATTATCCTTTAGGGACCTTCAACATCAAATTGAAGATTTTAGACAGAAAAGAGATGATTTAAATAAAAAAACAAAGGATTTTATCAATGCATTACAAGATGTTGAGATAGATATCAATAATACTTTAAAAATTGCAAAGGAAAAATATAGAAAAAAAAGAGATTATTGGAATAATAAAGTAAAGAAATTAAAAGAGAAAAAAATAGAGTATAAGAACTTATTAGACAATTTTATAGGGGAAAAGAATAAAATTCAAAAATCTACTGATGAGGGTAAGGCTTCAAAAAATTTTATTTCTATTAAACACATTGAACGCAAAATTGATAATTTAGAAAGAAAAATTGAAACAGAAAATCTCAACATTGCTGAAGAAAATGCTATTATTGATAATATCAGAAAATTAGCTGAAATGAAACAAGAATATCTTGCTGAACAGATAAACAGTGATCTCTTTAAACTTGAACGCAAAATTGAGATAGTAAAAATTAATTTAAGCAAAATCTATGAACAATTAAATAAATGGTCAAACAAATCACAAGAAAATCACGCTAAAATGCAAGATCTCTTCCAAAGAGTAAATGCCTTAAAAGAAAAAAAGAAAAGAATGGAGGAAGAGCTAATAGAAAATAAAAAAGCAGCTGATCATTATCATGAACAATTTTTGAAATTAATGAATCAAAGAAGAAAAATTTCTAAAGGCAAACGACCTTACTACGCAAGCAAAAAGCCTGTTAAAAAATATACTCCAAGATCTAAAAAGAATGAATTACTTGAAAAATTAAAACAAGATAAATTAGAAAAAGCTCTAGAAAAACAAAAAGCTGGAAAAAAATTAAATTTATATGAAGCAAGATTAATTTTAGAAAAATCTAAAGGATAATTCTGTAAAATTACTGCTTAAATTAATATCAATTCTTAAAAAACTTTATTCTTTTTGAATTATCTTAATATTTGAATTAGTTGATAAATTTAGAACATAATAGTGCAGCTTAAAACTCGAATTTTTGACATAAGATTTAAAAAAATTGATAATTTATTATTTTATTAATATTTAAAATAAAATAAAAAAGGATTTGAATAAATTTGAGTAAGAAAGTACATGAAATCCGAAAACTTTTGATGGAGCATCATGATTGGTTTAAAAATAGCATTCCATTAATCGCTTCGGAAAATATCACCAGTCCAGCTGTAGATGAAGCTTGTTGTTGTGATTTTAGTCATCGGTATGCAGAAGGATGGAGTGGACAACGTGTTTATGCAGGGTGTAAGTATATAGACCAAGTAGAAGATATTTGTATGGACCTTGCTAAAGAGTATTTTAATTGTATTCATGCGGATGTTCGTCCAGTTTCGGGAGTTGTAGCAAATTTAGTTATGTACAATGCCTTTACGTCAGATAATAATGGAAAAATGTGTTGCATGTCAATTGTTCGGGGAGGTCATATTTCACATGGTCCACGATTTGCTAAAAGTGGACGAGAGATCTTTGGCACAGCTGGAACTACAAGAGGATTAAATATTGAATATCTTGCTTTTGATAATGATGAGATGAATCTTGATATTGATGCTTCTGCAAAAATTATAAGAGAATTTGAACCAGACTTAGTACTATTTGGTGGATCTGTTTTCCTATTTCCACATCCGGTAAAAGAGCTTGGTGATGTTGCTAAAGAAGTTGGAGCTTCTGTAGGTTATGATGCAGCCCATGTTGCAGGATTGATTGGTTCAGGCTTTTTTCAAGATCCTCTAAGAGAGGGCGCTGATGCAATGACAATGAGTACACACAAAACACTTCCAGGTCCCCAGCATGGTGCTCTAGTATCGAATAGAGAAGATTTAATTGAGACATTAAGATCTTGCGCTTTTCCAGCTTTATTATCTAATCACCATCTCCATAATGTTGCGGGGTTAGCCATAACACTAACTGAGATGCTTGAGTTCGGTCAAAAATATCATAAAAATGTCATCGAAAATGCTAAAGCCTTGGGAGCCGCGTTACATGAACGAGGATTAAAAGTGTTAATGGAACATAAGGGCTTTACGGAATCTCATCAAATTGTTGTGGATATCACTGATTATGAGAAAACTATTGGGTTAGGGGGAGATATCGAAAAATTATTAGAAGAAGCAAATATTATAATCAATCGTAATCTTTTACCCTACGATATCGCAGAAGGTAGACATTATCAAAATCCAGGAGGATTAAGATTAGGAACATCTGAAGTTACAAGACTCGGCATGGGTAAAAGTGAAATGACAGATATTGCTGAGTTTTTCGAAAATTTAATAATAGATAAAAAAGATCCAAAAAAGGTTAAAGACGAAGTAGCTGATTTTAGAAAGGACTTTCAAGAAATTAAATATTGCTTTCAAACTCCCAGTAAAGCTTATGAATATCTTAAATTTTTTTAATACTTAATTATCATCTTTTTTAATTAGAATAATAAAACTTATCTAAAATGATAGATTCCTTAATTTATTCGAATTTTTATGGAAAATTAATATATTCAAATCATTATGAGTCTCGAAGTTCTTGAAAAGAGTGATCATAAGTTAACCTTTGTTGTTGAAGGATTGTCGATTGAGATGGCTAATGCCATTAGGAGGATAATATTGACTGAGATTCCCGCAATGGCTATAGATGAAGTAATTATTCTTAAAAATGACAGCCCATTATATGACGAGATTATATCTCATCGATTAGGCATGATACCTCTTAAAACTGATTTAAAAACGTATAATCTGCCACGAGATTGTAGTTGTGGAGGATTTGGGTGCCCATTGTGTCAGGTTTCCTTAACCTGTGAGGTCACTAATACTACAAATATGCCTTTAGAGATATATTCTGGTGATTTAAAATCAAATGATCCAAAAATTATACCTGTTGATCCAAAGATTCCAATTGTAAAAATCGATAAAAATGACAAAGTTATATTAGAGGCTTACGCAATTTTAGGGGTAGCTAAAGAACATGTAAAATGGCAAGCAGTTTCGAATATTTTTTACCGATTTTATCCGATTATTGATTTTGATGATACTAAGTGTACAAAATGTACTGATAAATGTATTGTATTTAGAATGTGTCCAGAGAAATTATATGACTTCTCAGACAAAAAAACACCTAAATTAGTAGATAATTACTGGAAAACATGTACATTATGTAATTCTTGTCAACAAGTTTGTCCAGAAGGAGCCATAAAAGTAAATTGGAAAGACAATACTTATATTTTTTCAATAGAATCAGATGGTGTATTGCCTTTTAACATACTTATTGAGAAAGTTTTTGAAATCTTTTTAGGTAAAATTGATGAATTTACTGAAAGGCTTGGAGATATTGAAATAGAATCGTAATATATAAAAAATTTATTAAAATATTAAGAATTTTAAAAATCATATTTTAAAAAAGTGTTTTACTTTTATGTCTCATAAAATAACTGGTCCAAGTAACTATTATCATAGGAAATTAATAAGAGATCTATGGAAGACACAAATTAAAATTTGGAGAACTATCTCGAAAAAAATAAGTGGTCCAAGAAAAAATAGGGTTAAAGCGAATTTATATCATATTAATAAAAAGACTAGAAAGGATGATATTATAGTAATTCCAGGAAAAGTTTTAGGGATTGGGGATTTGGACCATAATTTAACAATTGCTTGTTTGGAATATTCGAAAACCGCTAAAAAGAAAATAGAAGCTTCGGGAACCAAGCTGATGTCGATTGAAGAATTATTAGAACAAAATCCAAAAGGGACAGGTGTAAAAATTTTTTATTAACAAGAGGGAAATCAACTAGAAAAAGTGTTAAATCTATGGTTATTGAATATCAATTATTAGATGCTAAGAATAAGATTTTAGGGAGATTTTGCAGTCAAGTTGCCAAAAAAGCGTTATTAGGTGAATATATAGTAATTATTAATGCTAAAGACGCCATTATAAGCGGAAATAAAAGAGATATTCAAGAAAAATATTTAGCTAAGCTTAATATTAGTACAGCTACAAATCCAAGGAGAGGTCCTTTTTGGCCAAGAAGACCAGATAATTTTATGAGAAATATCATTAAAAAGATGCTCCCTAGAAAGAAAATACGTGGCAAGGAAGCTCTTAAAAGAGTTCATGTTTATATCTCAAATATTCCTGAACGTTTTAAGAAACAATATCAAAAACTAACTCCTATTGATGTAGCTCACGCAGATAAAAAACGCTTGTCATATTATAATAAATATATAACACTAGAAACCTTATGCCAACGAATTGGTTGGAAAAAACAAGCTATAGAGGTTTAATTTACATGTCAATGAAAGTAATTCAATCATCAGGAAAAAGAAAAACAGCAATAGCAAGAGCCGTTCTATCACATCCAGCAAAAGGACAAATTAAAATTAATAATGTTCCATTAGATTTATATGACCCCGAGATAGCAAGATTAAGAATTCAAGAAGTATTAGAGATTGCTAGTCATCCAAAATTAAACAAGTGTGATATGGATATAAAAGTAAAGGGTGGGGGTACAATGAGTCAAACCGATGCTGTACGCATAGCAATTGCAAAAGCCATTAATAAATTCATTGGAACTAAGACTATAGAAAGAACATTTAGAGAATATGATGATTCATTATTGAGTGGCGATTCAAGAAGGACGGAGCCAAAAAAATTTGGAGGGAAAAAAGCTAGAGCGAGAAGGCAAAAATCTTTCAGATAATAAAGCTTATTACATTATGCTTAGTTTAAGATTATTATTTTAGTTAAAATTAACCCCTAACTTTTTCAAATCATCAATAAAATGAGGATAAGAATCTCTAACTATCTCAATATTTTTAACTTTTGATATTGAATCAGCATATAAAGCAGCAATAACACATGCCATTGCTATTCTATGATCATTTTCATGATCGATAAGTGTTCCTTTTAAATTATCACAATGATGAACTATTAATTTATCTTCTTCTTCAGCAACTTGTACACCCATCTTACTTAATTCTCTGACAATTGCAGACATCCTATTACTTTCCTTCAAACGTACATTTGAAGCATTATAAAGTACTGTTTTTCCTTTAGCAAAAGCTCCAAGAACAGATAAAACTGGGAATAAATCGGGTATTTCTTGACAATCTACTTCTATACCTTTTAACGGATATTTATTATAATTCCCATTAATGATGATTTGACTGTTTTCTTCATTATATTCAATATTTGCACCCATTTCTTTTAAAATCTTAATAATTTTTTTATCTCCTTGAGAATTATGAACATTTAAGTTATTAATTATTACATGTGAAGAATTGCGAGATATTATAGCTGCTGCCATAATAAATGCTGCTGAAGAAAAATCTCCTGGAATTTCATATAACTGAGATCTATATTTTTGTCCACATAATACAGTAAATTTTCTATTTTTGATATCTTCTTGAATATTAATTCCGAATGCATTTAAAACGTCAAGAGTAATCTTAACATAAGGATAAGAAATTATAGGAGTAGTTAGTTCTATATCAATATAATTCCCTTTTTCACAATTTAATAAAGGACATACAATTAATAAAGCTGTAATAAACTGTGAACTTATATCTCCGCGAATTTTTATTGATTGACATGTTTGGTTTTCTCGTTTTATCTGAATTTGATCGTCTAATATTTTAAAATTTCCTCCTAAATATTTTAAAGCATTGAGAAGTGGAAGAATTGGGCGCTTACGCTTCAAAAATTCTCCTTTTAGGGAAAGGCCTCCCTCTATTATTAATCCTAAAGCGCTGAAGATTCTTATGGAAGTTCCTGAATTCTCACAGTCAATAGATTCCAAGATAGATTTGAAAGATTTATTGATCTTTTCAACAGCATAGGAGTTACCATTTACTTTTAGGATTTTTACACCTAAAGATTTTAAAATATTCATTGTAATTTCGACATCTCCAGCTATCAGGGGTTTTTTGATAATTGAGATCCCGTCAGCAAGACTAGCTGCTATAAATGCTCTATGAGAGTAGCTTTTTGAACCTGGTGCTATAATTTCACCCTTTAGACCAGTTTTTATTGGATTTATTGTTACGTCCATTAAATGATAAATAGAAAGTTATAGATATAATATTAATTAATAATATTGTAGAATTATTGAATAATTATTTTGGAAAGGTGTAATTAAAGTGGGAGAAAATACTTTTGGTGAACGTTTTAAAATAACATCATTTGGAGAGAGCCATGGAGATTTAGTAGGGATTATTGTAGATGGAGTACCAGCAGGTTTAGATTTTGATACAAATTTTATACAACATGAATTGGACATGAGAAAATCAGGACATTCTACCCTAACAACATCTCGTATGGAACTAGATAAAGTGATAGTATTATCAGGTATTTTTGATAACAAAACAACTGGAGCCCCAATTTGTTTGATAATTGAAAATAAAGATAAAGATTCGTCTAAATATATAAATTATAAGAATATTTTAAGACCATCTCAAGTAGATTTTACTATTTTAAAAAAGTATGGTGGCTATGCAGATTATAGAGGCTCTGGACGATTTTCTGGTAGAATTACAGCTGGATTCGTAATGGCGGGTGCGATAGCTAAACAAATTTTAAGAAAGTACGATATTTCTGTTTATGCATATACAAAAAGTATAGGAAATGTTGTTGATGGAGAGAATTATGATATAGATAATTATGAAAAATTCATTAACTTAAGAGAAAAAACACTTGTGAGAGCAATTAATACTGAAAAAGCAAAACTAATGGAGGAATTAATAAAAAAAGTTAAAACTCAAAAAAATTCTATAGGGGGAAGTATAAAATGTATTGTAAATAATTTTCCAGTAGGGATAGGTGCCCCCATATTTAATAGTATTGAATCAAAGATAAGCCATGCAATCTTTTCAATTCCAGCAATAAAAGGTATAGAATTTGGAGTAGGGTTTAGAGCCACGAAAATGAAAGGATCTGAGCATAATGATCCTTGGATAATAAAGGAAGGTAAAATACAAACAGAAAAAAATGATTCTGGTGGAATTATTGGTGGAATCTCCACTGGGATGCCAATTGAATTTACAGTTGCAGTTAAACCTACTGCTACAATAGGTCTTCCTCAAAAAACAGTAAATATCGAAAAGATGAACAGTGTAGAGATTGAATTTCATGGAAGGCATGATCCTTGTATCGTACCAAGAGTAGTCTCAGTAGTTGAAGCTATGGCTGCTATTGTTCTTATTGATTTTTTGTTAATTGAAGGAGTAATTCCTACTGTATTTAAGCCTTAAGGTATAATTAAAGCACTATTTAATAACGATTTATTTATAATTTCATATATTCATTTAAATACAAATAATAAGTACTATTAATTAACAATGAAAAATGCATTATGAAAACTATGTATACCATGTCATCTAAAGAAAAATTTATCGAAGAAATTATTAAAATCATTGATAGATGGTCATTCGAGCAATGTGCCTTTTGTGATGATGGAACAATGGTTTCAATAGAGGATATGCTTGACTTTAGATGTAATAAATGTGGAAAATCAATGAATCCCATTATTTATTTAGGAGAGATTGCTAAAGGCGTCTTTAATTATAGAGAACAACAAGAAAATAATAAAGAATAATAGTATAATAATAAGGTCTTTTTTTAATTCAATATTGAAGGTTGATATCCAAAAAATATTTTGACTTTTTAATATTTATCAACTTAATTAAAAATTAATTAATTTAATTAGGAGTTTATTATGGAAAAACCTATTACAGCAGTATTATTAGGAGCAGGTAGGAGAGGCTTTCAATCTTATGGAAATTATGCTCTAAAAAATAAAAAACAATTAAAATTTGTGGCTGTAGCTGAACCTATTCAAGCAAGGCGTGAAAAATTTGCAAAATTACATAGTATCCCTTCTGATAGATGTTATAAAAGCTGGGAAGATTTACTTGATGAAAGTAAACTGGCTGATATCGCTTTTGTTTGTACTCAAGATCAAATGCATACAGAACCAACAATGTTAGCGTTAGAAAAAGGTTATCATGTGCTTTTAGAGAAACCAATGGCTCATAATTTAAAGGATTGTATTAAAATAGTTAAAAAAGTGGAAGAAACTGGAAGAATTTTAGGTGTTGGACACATTTTACGATACACTGATTTTTTTTCAAAGATATATAAGATAATCCAAAAAGGTCTCATTGGAGATATTATTAACATTACTCATAGAGAAAATGTTATGTGGTATCATTATGCCCATAGTTTCATTAGAGGACCATGGGCAAATGTAGAAAAATCTTCCCCAATGATTTTAGCAAAGTGTTGTCATGATCTTGACTTACTTTATTGGATAGTTGGCTCACTTCCTAAAAAGATTAGTTCATTCGGAGGTTTAATGCACTTCAAGCCCGAAAATGCTCCAGAAGGAGCACCTAATTATTGCTTAGATGGATGTCCAGCAAAAGATACTTGTTTATATTATGCCCCACGGATTTATATTGATATTATCCCTATGATTCAAATTATGGACAAAAGTGAAAATAAATTATTAAAAATATTAAGTAGATTAAGAAAAAATCATGCGAACTTTCTAACATATATTTCTAAAATATTAACTCCTTTTAAAGAATTGAGGTATTATAAAGATTTCCCTGTGTATTATTTGTATACAGGTCAGAAGGAAGATTATTCTGACGAAGCAAAAGCTAAGATTTTAAAAAAAAGTCCTTATGGTCGATGTGTCTATCACTGTGACAATGATGTAGTTGATCATCAAGTAGTAAATATTGAGTTTGAAAATGGAGTTACAGCTAGTTTAACAATGCATGGTTTTAGTGAACGGGAAGGTCGCACATTAAGAATTGATGGATCAAGGGCAACTATTATAGGTGAGTATCATGTAAGTGGTGAGAAAATTATTTTTTATGATCACTTCTCTGGAAAAGAAAAACTTATTTATAAGAAAAAACTTAGAATGAAAGCTAGAGAATACGACCAAGGAGATTTTGAATTAGTAGAGGTATTTATTAAATCACTTATTAGTAAAGAAATGGCTGAACCTTTAACAAATGCTAAGGCTTCTCTCGAGAGTCATTTAATGGCTTTTGCAGCACATAAGTCTCGCCTGAATAATAGTATAATTGATATGAAAAAATTTCGAAAGCAAGCTGAAATATTATAAATTTTTCAAAAATTCTTAATATTCATCATATAAACTTACGATTTTTATTTCGTCAGAAATGATGAAAGTATTAATTTTAAAATTTTTAGATAATTTTATTATAGTAAAGTTAATTAAATTCTTTATATTTAAAATTAAATTTTAAATTGCGAAAAATTATGGAGAAAAAGATTGATACAAGTGACCAATTCATAGAATTCTATAAAAAAAAGGGAGATTATCTTGTATCACTCTCAGAAAATCATTTTAAGAACATAGAATATCGTAAGTGCCTTGAATTGTTGAATCAAGCATATAGTATGTATATGAAGGGATATTATACTGAACTTGCTGAAAAAACTAAACAAAGATTTATGGAGATTAAAGAAAAATATTTTAAAAAAGAATAATGAATAAACATTTTAATCAAAGTCGAACTTCTTCTTTAATCTTGATATAATATCTATAATATGAGTCCCATACCAATAAATTTTCTTGCATTGTAAATTTATACACTGAAAAAATTCATCATAATGATTAAATGTATTTTTTAATACTAATTCCTTAATTAATTCTTTTTCTTCAATTTTTTTTAATCGTGAATTACATATAGAACATCTAGCTTTTTCAATATTAAACTTAAAATCCAAACTTAGCTTTTCTTTAAGTTGGATTAAATAATTGTATACTCCTTCTCCTTCTAAATATATACTTTTTTCAAAGAAACTCTTATACAATGGGTAATCTTTTGTAAGAATAATCCTATCATCTTTCTTAGCATAGTCTATTAATTTTTCATCGGGTACAGGATTAACATGAAAAAATTCTTCTAAATCATTCGCATAGATAGTATCATAACCAAAAATTCTAAGAAATCGAGTTAATTTCCCTAACATTCCATCGGTTAAAAATTTCATATTAGTAAAATATGATAATAAATATCACTTAAATCATTCTATAAATTATATAATTAAATCATCATTTAAATTATATAATTGAAATTTTTATTTTTCTAAAACTTATAATTTGAGTACAAATGGAAACTAAAGACCTAATGGAAAAAGCCGTTCGGTTTCATGGGCATATCTGTCCTGGTTTAGCAATGGGTGTTTTAGCGGCTAAGTATGTTTTAGAACATGGTTCTAAATATTCGCATGATGAAGAATTAGTTGTTGTAGTTGAAAATGATAATTGTAGTGTTGATGCGCTCCAAGTTATTTTAGGAACTACTTATGGTAAGGGTAATCTTATTCATAATGATTATGGAAAAAATAATTATAACTTCTACGATCGAAATAACAAAAAAGCTGTAAAATTAGCACTAAAAGCGAGTATTTTTAAAAATAAGAAGTTAACTAGAGACGAGAAAATTCAAATTTTGATGAATTCAAAACCTGAAGATATTTTTAATATATATGACATTAAATTTGATCCTCCTGGAATGGCAGAATCGGAAGATTCATCGCCCTGCGAGATCTGTGGAGAACTAACAATGTCATCACGCCTTATGTTTTATAACGATAGCGATATATGTGTTCCATGTTATAAGAAACTTCGTTCAGAATAATACACTAAAATATGTTAAATGATCTTTGGAATTTTGTTAATAATCTTAAATGATATCTTTCCATATGTATTAAATTTAGAATAATCCCTCTTGTTGTGTAGTAATTTGGAAAAAATTAATTCAAAAATCTTACCTGGTGCTGGACCTTTTTATTTTGATGGAAATAAAATAGGGATTTTAATTATACATGGTGGGGGTGGAGGAACATGTGCAGATTTGAAACCATTAGCAGAAGACTTGAATAAATCAAAAGGGTACACGATTCATGTTCCTTTATTACCCGGATTTGGAACCTCACCAGAAGAATTAAGAAAGACCTCAATACGCGCATGGAAGACCGCATTAGAAAAAGAAATAAATAAAATTAAAGAGAAATGTAGAAATATAATCGTTGGTGGTCATAGCATGGGCGGGATCCTCACATTAATTATGGCGGTTTATCACGATTTTGATGGAATCTTCACAATAAGTGCCCCAACGGGTATTCAAAGATTTGGATTTAAACTTGTACCCCTTGCCAAGTTATTCATGAAATATCATTCCATAGCATCGGATAAATTTCGAGAGGAAACAAATAATCATTGGGTGGGTTATGATAAAATTCCAATTAATATTGCGACAAAGATAAAAAAATTGATGAATGAGATGTATGAGAATCTATTTAGAATTAATTGTCCTACTATATTATTTCAAGGTAGGTTAGATTCTGAGATAAAAAAAGATAGTATGGATTATATTTTTGAAAACATTAAATCCAAGAATAAGAAAAAAATCTGGCTTGAATATAACGCACATTCAATATTAGATAGTCCAGATCATCACATAATTGTTTTGGAACTTTTAAAATTCATTAATGAGATTTGCCCTTAAAATATAAATTATTGTTTTAATTATTAGATTATTATATTTAAGATACTTTCATTTTTAATAACACCATGAATATGATAATTAGAGAATTTACTGAACAAGATATTGATGAAATTACAGCTTTGATGAAATATCTTTGCTCTTTAAGGAATCAAGAATTTGACGAAGAAGCATGGAGAAGCGACTTGGAATTAAAAATGAAAGAAGATTTAAATTCAGAAGTAATTGTTGCATTTGAAAAAATTACAAATCAAGTTATTGGAATGGGACATTGCTCTATTAAAACTTCAAACAATGGCAGATTCGGATATATTTCTAATTTAATTGTAAAAGAAGAGAAAAGAAGAACAGGTATTGGCGAAAAATTAATAAGACATATGATTGATTATTTTCGAAGGAATCATATTCAATCAATTAGATTAGCATTAAAACCAAATTTAGATGAAGCTGCCAATTTGTTATTTACAAAATTGGATTTTCAAGAAATCTTACGCTTTTATGAATTAATTATATAATGCATATTAAAGAGAATGAATTTAAATTCTAATTCAATAAAGACTATAATAATAAAACAATATTTTTAAATTAATTAAAACATAAGATGATTAACTTATGATTAAGAAGATAATTAAAGGGCACACGTTATTAGTAAAAGGACCTACAAGAGTTACCTTATTAGATGGTAAAATAGATGTTTTTGGAAAGATTTTTCTACCAATAAAAGAAGTTTCTGGTAAAAATATATCATTTAGTGAAGGTCAAGATGTCTTAATAGTACCCAGTGCCCATAATTATCCTCTTTATGCATTAGAGAATTCAAAAGTAGAAATATTTACTAATTTAGAAGAAAATATTGAATTAATAGAAGAAAATTCAATAAGTAATAAATGGAAAGAAGTCAAAGATTCAATTCTAGATGAATTAAAAAAAAATAATAGAGAATCACCTTTAAAAATAATGGTGTTAGGGATTAGTAGTGGTAAAACAACACTCATTAAATATCTAGCAAATAATTTTTTTAAGGAAGGTTTGAAAGGAGGATATCTTGATTCTGATCTAGGACAACAAATTATATATCTTCCAACTACTATTAACATTGGCAAATTAGATGATTATATTATATCAAGTGATAATATCGATTCTGAGAACACTGCATTTATAGGAAGTACTTTCCCTAAAGGAAATTACAAATTTATCGTTTCTGTATTCTGCAGAGAATTAATTAACAATTATTTAGTAAATAATAAAAACACAGATTTTTTATTAATTGATACAGATGGATGGATAAAAACAGAAGCAGGGATTATTTATAAGAATTTTTTTATTAAGACTGTTGATCCTGATGTATTAATCGTATTTCATGATGAAACTATCGAAGAACTAAAGAAGATTGAAAAAATAACATCAAGTAAAAGAAAAGATAGGAAAATATATCTTATCAAGGAAAAAAACAAATATTTTTACGAAAAAAGTAAAGAAGAAAGAAGATTTTTGAGGCAAAGTCAATTTTCTAAGATATTTGAGAAGTTTAGAAAAATGTCAATCCCTTTAAATGATATGAAATTTATAAAAACCGATTATGATAAAGATAACGAGAGAATTGTCGAGATCGAAATTAAATTTAATGATTTAATTAATCTCCCATACCATTATGTTATTATAGCATTATGTACTGAAAACTCTGAATTGATAGAAATAGGACTTCTTTTTACTATCAATGTTGAGAAAAATTATATATTATTATTTTCCGACTTAACCTATAAGCAACAACTCGATATAAAGAAAATATTTTTAGGAAGTCTTAGACTTAGCACTAAAGGTAATCATCAAGGATATCTTTATCTATAATGAGATAATAGTTTATCGCCAATACCTTGAATAATTTCTTTTACCCATATAAATATATAAAATAAAAAAAGAATTGTTGTATAATTATAATATTATATAACTTAATTACTAAGGAAGGATCTTAATGGAGACGGATCCATTAACTAAATTTTTAAAATTAATGTCAAAAAGCATTACTAATTCGGATTTAGAATTAATAAACTTAGGGAGATCCCTTGGATTAGACTTGGTTTCATTTGCAGAATTAAGAGCTTCACAGGAGGATACATTTGCGGATATAGTAAGAAAAAAAGCTTTAGATAAAATGGAAAAAGATAAAGATAATTACTTATCTGAGAAAGACTCTTTTTATGCGGGAAGCATTGATTTTATGGTTTCGGATGAACCGGAAGGAAAAAAGTTTTTTTTGCTAGAAACCAATGGAGGATCTCATAGGGGACTCTCAATTATTACAAAAAAGCAACAAGCTATTTTGTATGATGGATACTATGAAGCTATTATTCAAGCAAGAAAATTAAATAAGAGAAATGATAATAAAGCCTTAATTTTAATTGGAGTACCAATTAATGATGCTTTAATTCATGAAAAAGTTATAATGGTGGAATATTTTAGAAGAAAAATAAAAGGGCAAGGATATTCAGTTAAAATTTTTAATACAGCTAACTATAATAAGGATTTTAAAGCAGAAATTGTATTTTTAATAGCTGATTATAAACAACTTTCTACTCATTTAACATTTTCTGATAATTGGGTTAAATACCAAGATGAAAATGCAAGTGTTTTAATAGGGGATGGAATTGCTCGGCGCCTTAATAATGAAGAGTTTATTAGATTAATTAAGGAAGATTTTCATAAAATAAATACTATAATTGTAAATCCAATTTTTGAAGTTACTGACGATAAATCTCTAACATATTTAGCAAGTTATTTTAGTAAAGATATCCTCGAAAAATATAATCTAAAATACCTCTTATTTACTAAAGCATACGATGAAGAAGATTTAATAAATAAGTTGGTATATGCCATAAGAAGATATAAAAAGTCTTTTATCATTAAACCTAGTGGTGGTTCGGGAGGAGCTGGAGTTATGCCAATATCGAAAGATGAAGATCCGGCGAATATAAAAAATATCATTAAAGAGAGTGAAAAAGAGTTTTTTGTTAAATTCATGAAAAGTAGAAATCCTTATCCTTATACTATTCAAGAAATGGCAGATTTCAGTTTAATTCAATGGAAAAATGGTAAACATACATTTGATATGAGAATTTATTTAGTTCAGAAAATGGGAAAAATAATTCCTATTGGTGGTTTGGCTAGAATTGCTCGAGGAGTATATAGTGGAAGTTTAAATAAGCAAGAATTCGTTGTAAATCTATCTGGGTATAATGGACAAATAGAAGTTGAACGTGGACGAGCTATCTCAAAACAAGATGGTAAACTTTTAAACTTAACTGTTGATGATTTTGTTAATATGTTTTGTATAGGATGTGTTCTTTTCAAAAGTATTGCTGAAAATTATAAAAAAATTATTAATTTTTCAGATTGGGATAAATTACTTGAATGAAATGAAATGAATCTTGAAACTTTAAAAAAGTTATTGAATATCTCTGATAGAAAAACATTATATGATGAAATCTTAAAAAAATTGCAGAGTTATAATAATTTAGAACATGTTCAATATAATGAATATGAAATTTCTGATGGTATAATCCCAGTTTTAACAATTACTAAAAATTTAGATATAAATCAGATTAAAAATGTAAAATTATTCATAGGAGCACAGCATAACGAATATAATGGTCTATTTGGGATATTAGAATTTTTTAAAATTCTTCAAGAAGGAGAAATTAAAACTAGTGATGTTTTTCAGAATAAACAAATATTGATTTTTTTGCCTTTAATGAATCCATATGGGTTTCTGAACCCTCAAAAAAATAATAAATCGGGATATTATCTAAGAAATGGGGAAAATATTAATAGATTCTGGCGAAGAGCTTTTGTACCCGAATTTAAGAATGGAATGGAAGATTTAGATGAATATCCACCTCCTGAACAAGTAAAAATTGTTAAAGATTTACTTGATGATTTTTGGAAAAACGAGACAATACCAATATATATATTAGATTTTCATGAAACTTCCTTAATTAAGAGATTTCTAATTGAATTAAATAAAAATCTTTCACCATATTATAAATTTGATCACTGGCTCAAGGAAGGTATTATATTTAATATTATTAAACTGTATAATATACCCTATTCTAGAAAACCTTTATTTTTTAAATGTAATCCTTCAGCTGATCATACTCATATAAATTTGACCTATAAACAAATAGAAACCGTATCTGAGAAATTGCAAGAGTATCTATCTGAAAATAATGGTGTAGGTAAGCTACCTTTTTACTTCTGTTATAGCAATAAAAGTAAAGATTATTGCAGAAGATTGGCAAATATAGTTTATGATAAACTAAAAAATAAATTATGGAAAATGTATTTTCCTGCTTTTGATCACTCTTTCATAAATCATGGTTGCTTTATAAACATGAGCGATGCTACAGCCAGAGAAAAAGTTATTTCTATGGAGTTAGAATCTCAAAAACAATTCTTTAACATTTTTGATGAAATTGAAAAATCAAAATCAGAGTCAAATTATTTTGAAAAAAAATTGGATCTAATCAATTTGAGTATAGAACTAGCTCTAGAAACCATAAAAGAAATGATTAATTTAATTTAACACTTTTATTATGTATTTTGATATCATTCCTTTAATTAATTGAAGCTATTAATCTTTGCTTAGAGTGTTTTTTTCCATTTAGGCAATCTACGTGGTAATATATAGTCTCATTACCATAAAATCTTCCGTTTATAGTATTTCCTAAGGTAAAGTGAAAGACTTCTTTTAAATTTTTAATTCCAATTTTCAATCCACAAATTTTACAATTAGTCATTAGTTAATTCCTTTTGATATTAGTTTAAATTGAATTATTTAAACTAAACAAATAAAAGAATTTAACAACCAGTTATCTATGAATTAAAAAATTTCAATGTTGCTCCAACTAAGACTAACTCATTCTTTTTCAGAGCATGCCCCCCTTTCCTTAAAATTAGTTGATGGTTTTCTTGGCTTTCTAATAACAATTTATTTTGAGTGAAATTTTTCAATTTAATTATTCTATCGTTTCTTGCATGAATTAACATGACTTTTTGAGAAAAATTTCTCCATTCTTCAGTTGAAAGTTTATTTTTTACAGCCTCCATAACTAAATACGGAGATAATTTTACGTTTTCATTTTCTTTAGGAAATAATTTAACTCCTTTAATTAGGTAGCTTAAAATTATTAAAGGATTGTATTTTGGAATATTTTGCTTATAGTATGACATTGAAGATATAGCAACAATTTTCTTAATATTTTGATTAGGAAACCCTCCACATAAAACAGTTATGGCTCCAATGCTAAATCCAACACAATATATATTCATTTGGGTAAATTTTTTATTTGATTGTATCCAATCAATAATTTTTTCAAAATCGTTAATTCTTTTTAAAAATTGGCTTCTATTTCCTGCTTTTTTAGATTTTCCAATCCCTCTTGCATCATAGGCAAGAATAATATAACCGTTATAAGCTAAAGGAAAATAGTAGTATTGGAGTGTCATTTTTGTATCAGAAAAACCATGAGAAATAATTATAATAGCATTTTTTGATTTAATTGCTTCTCGGTTTTTCGGAATGATTAAATCAGCTGATAGAAATCTGTTCTTTTTCTTATTTTTCGTATTAATTTCAATTCTTACTTCCGAAATCTCAAGATCATTCAGGTAAAGTGGCATCCATCTTTTAAACCATAAATCTCTAAAACTAAAATAGATCTCAAATGGGGTAAATATAATTAGGAATGTCGTTGTTGATAAATTAAGACATGTTTGAAATGTATTGCCGAAGATATTATCATTAACGTGCCAGATATAGGCACTAACTATGAAAGATATAATTATTACTATTATACGTTTATGGTTCTTGGACAGTATAGTCTTCCTCACCTAAAATATACACTAAAAATTACTGATATTGAATAAAATAGAACATAAAATAAAGATATTGAATAAAAAATTTTTGCTTAAAAATCACTATGGTTCTTGAGAACTTTTATTTTTTAGCTTTGTCGGGAGGACAGCCAAAATCATCTCTAACTATGCAATCGCGTTTACTTGAGCTACCTGGACAAGGGTCACATTTAACTTTTCGTAACATCATTTCTACTTCATCTATATCTTGTCCAATTCCTTCTTCTTCGGTTTCATCTACTAACATTTCATCTTCAATATGACTAAGATCATACTCAAGATCCTCTTCTAAATTATCTTCTTCTTCAAATAAATCTATAACTTCATCTCCTTCATCATCAACTTTTCCTTCAGGAACTTCATCATTCTCAGACTCTGCAGGTGAAATTTTTTTCTTTGCCATTTTATACACAACTTACTTTAATTGAATTTTAACTTTTCATTATCTTAACTATATAATATTTGTTAAAATTTAATTTTATTATATTTTCAATTAAATAATACTAAACTGAAAAAAATCTCTTTATCCTCTCTAGAGTTAAATTTTGATAAGATATATTTTCCATCTGACTTAATAATTTATCACTTTGATTCAATTCCTTATAGAAATTATTTATTTTGGAGAATACAGAATTTAACTCTTCATTCTGGTAAGTTTCAAATTTAGATAAATTAAATCGTGGTAAAATGTATTTGAATTGAATATTTGGAATATGATCCTTACCATAAAGTAACTCATTTAATAAGTTGAACTGGATATTAGATTTTGAGTAGATATCTTTAAAATATAATGCATTAACTAAAGTGTTGGTTAAATTTTTATAAAATTTCAAATTTGTATTGATTTCTGTGTAAAATTTTTCTTTAAATTGATTTAATTCTGAATTTTTGAATATTTTTAAGTCAATTGAATTTAAATCGTATTGTAATTGGGAGAGAATTTGATTAATCTTCCCTAAATAAGATAATGATAAAGGAATTTCTTTGGGTAATGGTAATCTCCTTATAAAGCTCCCGTTAAATCTTAAATAGCCACCTGACATGTGTAGAGAACTAAATAAAGATTTGAAGGATAAATCTATAGTATTTGAATTCATAATTGCTAGTAGACTAAATAACTGATCAGTTGAAAAAGAAGGAACAGTTAAAGAATATAATCCTGTAATATTTGTAAATAACCCGGGATCATAAACCCAAGTGAGATCTTTAGCAATTTCTCTAAAGATCAATTTTTCACTTATGAGAATATTCCAGATATTTTCAAAACGGGGAACAAATTTGAAGTATGAGATTTTTAAATCTTTTTTGGCAATTCTGATATGTTTATCAAACTTAATGTGATATTTTCCTACATTTCCAGTTCCAATTAATAAGAGATCATTGTCTGTTTCTTTCATTTCACTGATATTATCAAAATAATTGGAATAATTTAAAAATCCAAATGGTCTATACACAATTTTTAAATCATCAATCACTATAGCCATTGGTTTAAAATTATCATATAGATAATTTAATAAATTTATTTTACCAAATATTGGAATTGTTTTAGCAGGAAGGCTTTTTATTGAAAATTGAGGCAAAATTTTTGAATCACTGAGATTATTTTTATGCATATCCTGCAAACTGTCGAATTTTTTAATTAAAACTGAATTATCATTACTAGGCTTCTTTTTTAGAAAAGAAATTATGATTGGATACGCCGATATATTTTTGAAGACAGGTAGTGAAGAAATATTGATTATTTCCTTAAGTGTAGTATTATTTACGAGTATTTCTCTAATTCTAATTCCATAATCGGCTGATAGGAATTTGTTTGTAGTCAAAAAAGAAAGGCAACCTATATTTTGTTTTAATAATTCTAAAGATTTCTCTATAAAAACTATAGAAATATCAAATAATCGATAAGCTGATTTGAATTTCTTAATTAATTTCCTCTTATAATTTTTATTTTTTACTTTTTTATTTTCAATATAGGGCGGGTTTCCAATAATTATATCAAATTGATTTGAATTATATTCAAAAAGAAAATCTAAATTATAGATATTTAATTTGAGATTAAAGCCATCAATAATTTTATCTAAATTCTCAAACTTTAAATTTTCAATATTTATTTCATTAGAAGTGAAACTGGTTATATTCTTGGAAAAAAGCCATAAAACTAAGCTCAATTTTGAGATAATATAAGCAGATTTTTCAATTTCGATTCCAAAAAGATGATTCTCAATTATTTCTCTTCTTAAATCAAATATTTTCTTTTCTGGATTAAGAATTTTATAAATATCATACAATTTGTCTGCAGCAGAAACTAGAAATCTTCCAGAACCACATGCAGGATCCAAAATTTTTATGTTTTTAATTCTCTCTCTTAATTCTTTCTTTAAATTTTGATTTTTATTTAAAAAATAATTCAAAGATTCAAGATTAAGTCCATTTTGGAATAAATTTTTAGTATTTATCAATTCTTCAAAATATATTCTTAGAACATTAGATACAATATAATCAACAACTTGGTTTGGTGTGTAAATTATTCCAAGATTCCGATTAACCTCTTTTTCAAAAATTTTATTATTTTCAAATGATTGAATTAGTTTTCCTGCAAATGATAAAAATTTTTGAATTGGCTGTTTTTGCATTGAATTTTTAAATCCATTTATACAATTATTAATTCTTTTTATGTTTATTTTTATTTTAAATTCCCTTATTTATAAAAATATTAGGAACTTTAATAAAAATAAGAAACTTATGATTAGAAAAATTTAAGAATTTTATAGAAAATTGAT
>JAEOTZ010000068.1 GCA_016839585.1 Promethearchaeota archaeon | reverse complement strand
TAATTTTACCTGATATTTCTGGCTATAAAATTTGTGATATGATTAAAAAAGATAAAAAGTTTAAAGATATCCCGGTTTATTTCTTAACAGCTATCCCTGGATCGGAAGTAGAGAAAAATATAGGAAAGGCAGATGGCTATATTCTAAAACCATTCGATTTTGCCGACTTTGAGGTAGTCTTCGAATTTTTAGATCAAAAAATATAGAAGAAATTTTGATTTCTTAACCCTGAATTAACCAAAATTAATACTTGCTCTCATTAACAATAAGGTGAATTATAATTATAATAATAATCACACTAGTTATATTCAAGGTAATTTTATTGTATTTAAAGGAAAAAGTATAAGCTATATTTTCAAAAGTCTAGATTAATAAAAATGAAGTAAAAAAATTTTTAAAGTGCCATGCTTCTTCTAATAAAGCATCGCAGGAACATTTTTGTTAGGGTATTCTTGACCATTCAATCTGATCTGTAGACTTCATCTGCTATATCACTTATGTTATTATAAAGGGCTAGATAATTATAGCTCTTTTTTAATATGACTTGGATTTCTTTTATGATTTCTTTAAGCTCATATTCCAATCCTTCTGTTTCAACCAAAAGTTTCTTAACTTCTTCAAGCTTTAAATTCAGTTAGCTACAATATGGCCTGTAAAAAATTAGGAATTCGAATGAGTAGTGTGTTTTATCAAGTAAAGCACAGTATCTTAAGTAGTGAAACTGCATCTTTTATTTTTATTGTTTAATTATTAAGAATAAGTAAAACCAACTCAGTCATTTAATTTAAATATAAGTATTTACATATTTAATAAGATGAAGAAGAAAAGAACAATATCGATTACAAACCCAAAATTGAGAAAAATTAGGGATTCCTTAAGAGAAATTATTTCTAAAGCGTCAGATTCTTATGAGAGAGAATTAATTAAGGAAAGGGACGGTCTACGTTTAGAGGAGGATAAAGAGAAAATTAAAGTATTAGGAGATAAAATTGATAAAATTTATACTGCTTGGAAGAATTCCATATGTGTATGTCCTGTTTGTGGCTCTCGTACAAGTGATATGACATTCAATCCGCATCTTAAGGCTTGGTTTTGTGTGGATTGTTATGAAAAGAACAGGCAATTTTATGTTAAAAGAGGAGAGCCTCATATTTATCCATAGTGTAAGAATTTTATATTAAAAATAGATTAATTTTTATCACTTTTTTATTTATTTTTTGCTTCATTTATTTGATCAAAAAAAAAAAAAGTAATTGACAAGCAATAAATCAATTCAAATTGGGAAGATTTGATATGTTTAAGTTGCATTTTAGTTCTATTATTTAAATAGAAATTGCAATGAAATTATGAAAGAATTCAAGATAAACGAATATATAACATTAAGGTTAGAAAAAGATGAGACCAACATTTATGTGGATAATGTAAAGTTTTTAACTTGTAAATACTTATTAATAAATATTCCCATAGAACAGATAGAATATTTTGAAGAAATTCAATCTATAGACGAAGCTTCGGATACATTAGGTAAATCTTTAGAACCCACGGTTGGTTTTGATGGAACATTCCATCGAAAGAATGAAATTCCTCCTGAGATAGAATTTTGGGGTCATTGTTCCAATCTTCAAGTATGGTATGAAAATAATTATGATACAAGACTTTTACATAGTAATTTAGCTTTTCCTTTGTTAAAGAAACTTACTGAAGTGGGAGATCCACTTGCCAAAACCATTTTTCAAGAGGAAATATGCAAAAGATTTGAATCTTTTTATCCTACTACAATCAAATATTTATTAGCAGGGAAATTTCTCCATTTTTTAACGGAAGAACAGAAAAACTCGTTATTAGAAGCATGGATAACCAAAGATATAGAAAATGTTTTCGTATTTTTGATAGGAAATAAGTTTATAAGTCAGTTCGGAGAACAATATCGACCAATCATTTTAGAACAATTCAATCGACATATCAAAATTAGAGAAGAAGCCTATTTAGAAAGAGAACTAGTTATTTTATTTGAAGAATTAGGCATATCTAGCCAAGAACAATTTATTCTTCGACTTATTTCAGATGATTATCTTTTGAAAGATATATTTAAAATTCGTCAATACCCTGTTCCAAAGGGTGATGAGCTAGGAATTAATTATACTCATCTAAATGTCCTCAAGGAGTTATGTAGATTTCTGGCAGTATTAAGTGAGGAAGATGTTGTATTTAAGACAGTTATTGTAAATCAAGTACGAGAGCTATTCGAATCCCAATCTATTGGAATATTATTTTCTCTCTTACGATATAGTTTTTATAAGCTCTTATCATTAGAAGATTTTGAAAGTATGATAAGTCAAGAAGATTCTCCTTTCTTAAAGAATTTATTTGATTATTTAGGAAATGATAAAATGATGGAATATTTTGATTCTTCCTTAGTTCCATGTGATTTCTTATATCAATATCTCAATAAGGAATTAAGAACGTTGATTGCTGAAAGTATTAAGCAGTTAACTGATTATCGTCAAAGTCAAGTGATAATTGGATTATCAAAAAGAATTAATCATAGATCTTGCAATGAGAGTATTAAAAAGTTTCTTTCAATAATTGGAAAATCTTAATTGTTTAATATTATTCTACCAGACATCTCGAGCATAATTCGATTATTGACAAGCTATTTTGAAAGTAAAAGCTATACCTGTAAAGGGGTAGTAAGTGGAACGAAGGGAATAGAGGAATTGAGGACAAGCACTCCAAGGTTAATCCTATTAGATATAATTTTACCTGATATTTCTGGCT
>JAEOTZ010000067.1 GCA_016839585.1 Promethearchaeota archaeon | reverse complement strand
TTCTAAATGTGACTACTATCGGTTCTTTTCAGCTCGAGCAAGATGTAAGGATAAATGTAACCACTATCGGAATAGAAAAGGCAAATACTATAGCGATTTATGAGACCAACGGCACGGTGTTTAACGGACACTATCAAGAGCAAGAACGGATGAACATCATCCAATTATACGTGAATGATAGCGGTGCTGGTACCCCCTTTAATGAAGGACCAAATGTCATCGTGATTCCAACCAGCCTCTTCACTGAAACTATATTTAACGCTTATGTTCAAAATGAGACTTTGGACGAAACACCAATCTATAGTAGCTATGATGAGATCTTCAAGTTCATTTCAGTAGGGCGGGATGGCAATACCGAACAAGCCTGCGATGAAATTGATTTTGTAATCATTCGATTTGAGATTTCTTCGGAAGATGCCATGGAAATCCTGAATCTATTGCTTGAATGCCTTGTAAATGAGACCAATAACAAAACTGCGATTGTTTACAGCTACGTTTCGACTAAAATAAATGGCACTTCCACGGTGATGATGAATCTACCGATTTCGGTGCTAGGTTTTATCCCGTGGTTCTGTGAAAAAGAGAGTTCTCTTTTTGGCAAGAAACCCAAAACTAAAAAACAAGCGCTCTGGGCACCCTTAAAAAAATTGGCATCCTTCGCAGTAGGACTCATTATAACCATTGGAATGACGATAATAGAGCTGGTAGAGCTGTTAATCGATTTCGTTATGGAGATTATAATGGACTGGCTACCCATACTAGAATATATCCTGTGGTTAATAGTATGTGCTTTAATGCTGATCTTCATCTACATTATGTTTGCAATAACATTAATACTAATAGTCTTAGGATTCTCAATTATTATTCCTTTCTTAATTTTTAGTTGTGGAATAAATGGAGGGGAGTTAAATATAAAATCAAATTCTTTTACAATTCAGAAAGATACAAATTCAACCAGCTTTAATTACAGAACTAGTCTTGAAAAAATTGATTTTTTTGCATTCAAAATACCTACTATTTATCTCTCATTTACAGCTTCAAATATAACATTTGATATACCATTTAATTTTTTCACGAGTTTAATTCCATCTCCACCAATTGAAATCTTTGAAAATTTTTTAAACAGTGAAGGAAATGAAACAGCTCAAAGCTCAGGAATGGTAATGAGTTCAAATACCTCTTATAATGAATTACAACAATTTTTAGTTGGATTAACTGGAACTTTAGGAATATTTGGAGCAATTTTTTCATTTACAGCTGCTTTATTAAAAGTTTCAAACGCTTTTATGAGTATCTTGTTATTAAGTATATCTGGGCTATCATTAATAATTTCAATAATTTCTTTAATAACTTATACAAGAACGATTGATTATATGACACCTTCATTTGGAATTGGCCTGATGATCGCCTTTATTTTAGGTCTATTTGCTCTTGGTCTAATATTGACACAATTATCTTATGTAAATCCCGTATGGATATACCTGATAACAATTACTGGTCTAACTATGTCTTTAATGAAGATAGGGAACGTTCTCGATATGATAATTACTCAAGACTTTGAACCTATGAAGAATCCCAGTATTATTTTAGGAGTGTATGGATTCACACTAGGAACTATGTTTATGCTTATGGTTGAACCTGATAAGAGATCTATGTCTGTCTTATTCATGTTGCTCTTTATGTCTATAATTCTATTTGTATATATTGTATAATACCTGAATTTCATAGAAAATAATATTTTAAATATCAACAATTTTTTTTTATTTAATATATTAGTTATTAAAATATAATAAAACACAAATTTAAAATATAAATATTTGATCTTAATTTAAAACATTAAATTAATTAGTGATTTTGTAATGAATTTAAAAGTTAAAGTATATTTAATTTTCGCCGTTTTAGAAGGAGTATTGAGCATTTTACTAATATCATTATTGGTTTTTGCACTTATATTGAATATAAGTCTAGAAGAAAAAATAATACAATTCTTTTGGGTAACAATTCCACTACTTATGATTCTAATGATTCCTTTAACAATCTTAATAATGAGGAAATATTTCCCTTCAGTCTATGAGGAGGAGATCGCAAATCGGTTAAAAATAAGATCTTTAGAAAGGCATAAAAAAATTGGAGCACTTATTGGTATAGTTATAAGCAGTTTTAGTGCTGTTTCTTTTTTTACGTATGAGTATCTATTAATATTCATTGATAGCAAATATCTCTTAGAAAATAAAGATCTAGTTGAAACTATTTTATTAGGCTTGATGGTCTTCGGAATAGTATTTTCGGGATTTTTTCTGACAGAAAAAAAAAAGACTAGTTAACATAGATTATAAATTTTCAGATTTTTTTTAAAAATTTTTTTTTGTATAATTTGTTTTATGTTTAGTACTATCTTTGATGATAGGCAGATTCACGGTATTGATATCTACACTATTAACAGCCCTGGTCATTCTGAGGTATTGAATGTAACATCTAGTGGTTCTCAACATGAATGTGATGTACGGATAAATGTGACAACCATCGGAATAGAAAAAGCAAATACTATAGCAGTTTATGAAACTAACGGAACAGTTTTTAATGGGCACTATCAAGAACAAGAACGCATGAACATCATCCAACTGTACGTAAATGATAGTGGTGTTGGTACCCCTTTCGTAGAAGGACCAAATGTCATCGTGATTCCAACCAGCTTGTTTACTGAAACTATATTTAACGCTTATGTTCAAAATGAGACTCTGGATGAAACACCAATCTATAGTGCCGATGAGGAAATTTTCAAATTTATCTCTGTAGGGCGCGATGGTGATACAAAACAAGCCTGCGATGAAATTGATTTTGTAATCATTCGATTTAATATTTCTTCGGAAGATGCGATGGAAATCCTGAATCTATTGCTTGAATGTCTTGTAAATGAGACGACCAATGAAACTGCGATTGTTTACAGCTATGCTTCGACTAAAATAAATGGGACTTCGGCGGTGATGATGAATCTGCCGATTTCGGTGCTGGGCTTTATCCCGTGGTTCTGTGAAAAAGAGAGTTCTCTTTTTGGCAAGAAACCCAAAACTAAAAAACAAGCGCTCTGGGCACCCTTAAAAAAATTGGCATCCTTCGCAGCAGGTTTAATTATAACCATTGGAATGGCAATACTAGAGCTGATAGAGCTGTTCATAGATTTCGTCATGGACATTTTAATGGAGTGGCTACCGATATTAGAATATATACTGTGGTTAATCATTAGAGCGATAATTCTAATATTCATTTGGATCATGTTTGCATTTGATTTATTCTTCACATTCATAATGTTCTTAGCGTTAATGGTTCTATTTCTAATAATAGGACCTCTTTTACAATCAACGGTGAATATTACTATTAATTCTATTACAATACATAAAAATGGTAAATATTTTACATTTGAATATACAATTGGATTAGAATATTGCGATTTTTTAGATATTGAAATTCCAACAATTTATTACAATTTCAAAACAGAAAATGGAACTTATTCTTCCCCGTCTAATTTTTTTACATTTTACATTATTCCACCCTTAGAACTACTTATAAATCAATTTGCTTCTGGAATTTTTACAGAAAATAACCTCCAAGAAAACTCTAGTTTTCAAATTGTTAATACAGACTATGCCTTACATGAAGGACTTCGAAGTTCTAATACCGCAAGTGAAAGAGATGAAGACTTTTGGTCTGGATTTTTCTTTGGTGTAGATGTAGCTGGATTCTTTTTTGCAATGTTAGGAGCATTAGCATTAGGGCTTGATGACAAAAGACAAACTATTGCATTTATCATTGGAACTATTCTTTTTATTACAACATTTATATTTGATGTTATAAGTTATCATCTTACTGGTAATAAAATGTCACCAGATTATTATGCTGGACTACTATTTGGTCCATGGTTGGCGTTTTTAGGCACAGTATTAATTGCATTGACTATAAATAAGTTTGTTTCAGGAAAACATGAAAATTTAGAAACAGGTCTATACTGGGGAGGATATATTATTGCATTTTGGGGATTGTTCATTACTATCTTCGATTTTCGTGAAGAGATTGTTGAAGGTGAAGATCTTGATTTTACCGGGGGAGCGGAATTTTGGATTGAATTGGGTCTTGGATTTATAGGAATCACTATGGGGGGGATCTCTATAGGACTTGATGAAAAAACGAAAGAAAATATAAAATGGTTATTCATTGCAACTACTATCACATTCTTCTTCTTATTATTTATTCCCCCAATCACAGATATCATTGAATAACAAAAAAAAGAGACAAAATCTTATTTTTTTTTTTAATATTTATCAATTTTTCTAGATAACACGTCATTGAACTAAATTCATTAGAAAAACATTTGTAAATGTTTGTTCTATAATATAAATAAATTTTCATCTTTCTATAATATAATACCCTATAAAAACTAGAATAAATAAATCTGTTTTATCAATATCGGTTTGTTAATAGTAAAAAGTTTAAGAATTTTTAAGCAATTTTGATTTTATCAAATTAATCATTTTAACACTATTATCGAAAATTACAAATAATTGATAAGGAATTAAAATAGAAATTATTATTAATATAATAATGACTCCAATAAACTGCCCATTCTCTATAGATCCAATCATTAATCCAATTAAAGTAATTATTATTAATCCTCCGAAAGTAATAATTGTCGTTGCACTGACAATATTATTATTGTATTTAGAATAAATTTCTTGTTCTTCTTTTAGAATATCTTTAGGAGCTTTTTTATAAAATTTTTTGTGTTGATCACATAAAGGAATAAAAAATTTCTTAGAGAAGCCAATTAAGTTTATATCTGCTTTTTGATCGCAAATATGACAAGTTATACTTTTTGTTTTAAATTTATTTTTAAGATATTTCCTCTCTATTATTATAATAACTAAAAGAGGAATGAAAAAGATTATAACCATAGTAAGAATTATAACAATACTAAATTCTATTAATATCTGTTCTGGTCTATCAATATATCTTATCATTTCTATACCTAGAATTAATAATAGAGGTACAGTTACGATTCTGTTATGAATTACTTTAAATAATGATAATTTATAATTAAAAATCTGTTCAGAAGACATTTTTCTTTCTGTTATAAATTGACTTAATTTTAATAAAATTCATAAAATTCTTTTTTATCTAAAGATTTCCTAGATCTCATGTGGAAGCACTAAAATTAATTATAGATTAAATTTTTTTTTTTTAATTTTAAGTTTTTTTTATTTATGAGAATTATAAAGTTTGTGAATAAAGTTATATAGCAAATATATGGTTAAGGATTCTTATATTATATCATATTTTGACAAAGCTAAATGAATAATGATTTTAGTCTATTAAGAATAAATATTATTACTCTCTAATAAAAATCTTCGCTTTAATTTAGTATAAACAATTTCTCTTTAAATTATTCGAATAATTTCAAGGATTGGATAAAGTATGTGCAACTCAAAGAATATAAAGCATTAAAAGAAATTTTAACAGAGATTATTCCTACTGAAGAAATAATTATAAAAAAGGGTAGAAAGAGTCAATATCTTTTCAAAAGAGAAAAATAAATGTTATTCATTCTTAATATTTTTACTTTTTCTTAGATTATTAAATGTTCCTTAATGACAGGATTATCTTTTGAGATAAATCCTATTTCGGGAACCACTTGGTGGTCTAAGAAACCAAAATTAGGAATGGTTATATCGTTTAAACAGGAGGGTACAGGAGAGAAACAAACTATCTATACTTTACGATACTATGCTACTGTTCAAGGGGAGACATTTAATATAGGTCCTTTATTAACATTCTCTGAATGGACTGCTTATTTTGATGGAACTCATGAGAGTTCAGATGCCCTTCATTATTATGTAAATATTAACGATGATCTTCTGGTCCAGGGCAATGATTTAGAATTTACACTTCAACTCTGGGTAATTAATGCAGGAAAGACTTTGAGTGGGACTAGATTTGATGTTAGACAGATTCTCGGTACGGATATCTACACTATTAACAGCCCTGGTCATTCTGAGATTCTAAATGTGACTACTATCGGTTCTTTTCAGCTCGAGCAAGATGTAAGGATAAATGTAACCACTATCGGAATAGAAAAGGCA
>JAEOTZ010000066.1 GCA_016839585.1 Promethearchaeota archaeon | reverse complement strand
TCATTTTTACAGGATATCCTGATAAACTTATAGATGTTGAATCTCTACCCCTACCTGCTCGCTATAAACTAACTCAGGATAAATATTTTTATAATGTTGCAAATGTAATTATAAATAGAGGATGCCCAAATCAGTGTTCTTTTTGTTCAAGAACAAAATTGTTTAAGAATGTAAGAATTAGAAGTATTAAATCTATTCTTACTGAAATTAGAGACATACTTTCAATGCAAACATATAATTACATAAATTTTTATGACAACATCAACATTGATAAAAAATTTTTTAAGGATTTTTGTGAAATGTTCATGGATAACAATATAAAAATACCATGGGGTTGCGAGTTAAGAGTAGATAATATTTCTAAAAAAGATGCCAAATTATTAAAAAAAGCTGGATGCCAACTTGTAGCTACTGGCATAGAATCAGCAAGTAAAACAGTTCTGAGAAAAAATTTCAAATTTCAAGATCCGGTTGAAGTTTATCAAGGAGTGTCTAATTTAAAAGAAGTTGGTATCCCTATTCAAGCATATTTTGTCTTAGGCTTGCCAAGTGAAACAGAAAAAAGCTTTTATAAGACAATTCAATTCATAAAAACATTACCATTGGATAATAATGATACAATAGACTATTTTGTAGCTACACCCTATCCTGGCTCACGCTTATGGGAAGATAAAATGTTTAATATAAGAATAATAGAGAAAGATTTTTCAAAGTATGATTGCAACCATATCATATTCGAAACTGAAGAATTAAGCAGTATTAATTTAAATAAATTTTATCTAATCGCTAAAAATACTGAAAAAATGTTTAAAAGAAGGATTTCTTAAAATTAGTTCTTTAAAAATAGAATCTTTAATATATCAATCATATGAAAATTTTAATATATGGTGTATTAACTCTAATTTCATGTAGGTAAATATTTTTTTATATTACCTATAAAATACACTATTATAAATAAAAAATATCTACAAGATATACAAAAAAAGTAAGGTTTAAAAGAAAAATTAGTTGTGATATTTATGCCAAAACCTGAGTATTACGTTGGCGAGGCGCTTGTTGGAGAAGGAGCTGATTTAGCACACATAGATTTAGTAATAGGTTCTAAGAATGGACCTATAGGTATCTCATTTGCGAATGCGATTGGATCACCTTCAAAAGGGCATGGGGGGTTATTAGCAGGAATCAGACCAAATCTCTTGACTCGTCCATATGCAATAATTGTTCCCAAAGTAACTGTTGCTAAAATGGAAGATGCAAGCAAAATCTTTGGACCTGCTCAAGCTGCTGTTGCTAAAGGGATAGCTGATGCCGTTGAAGAAGGAATTATTCCAATGAATAAAATAGATGATTGGTTGATAATCGCAACTGTATATATTCATCCAGATGCCAAAGATTATCGTAAAATTTATCAATATAATTATGGCGCTACAAAATTAGCAATTCAGAGAGCTTTAAGAGGATATCCTCCAATTGAAAAGATTTTTTATGATAAAGATAGGGCTAAACATCCAGTTGCAGGGATTAGAGTCCCTAGACTATGGCGTCCACCTTATATACAGGTAGCTTTAGACCATCCTGCCTTGGAAAAGCAAATGAAAGTTGTTAATCAATTACCTAAAAGTGATAGAATTTTACTAGAAGTTGGTACACCATTTCTCAAGAAATATGGCGTTGAATCCATTAAGAAGATTCGTGAGCTTGCGAAAGATAAGTTTATTGTTGCTGATTTAAAGACTTTAGATGTTGGAAAATTAGAAGTTGATTTTGCTTTTGATGCTACTGCTGATGGAGTTGTGGCAAGTGGTTTAGCTTCTACTGCTTCACTCGATAAATTTATTATGGAGGCCCAACGACTTGGAATTCATGCATTTGTCGATACAATGGAAGTTCCAAATCCCATTGAGAAATTGGGGTCGCTCATGCAGACCCCAGATGTTGTAATAATCCATAGAGCTATTGATGTTGAGCAATCTATAGAGGGAGATAAATCTCCTGACTCAGCTCAAAAAGCTAGATGGGGTTTAGTTCCAAAAATTAAAGAGTTATATACTGGTCAAAGGAAAGCTTCGGGAAGAGATAGAGTTTTAGTCGCTGTTGCTGGCGGTATCGAACCCAGTACTGCTGTGTATGCCTTAGAACAAGGAGCAGATATTCTTATTGTTGGCAGATTTATAGCCAGCGCGAAAGATGTTGAATTTGCAATGAGAAGGATGTTAAGTGTTCTCCCCGGATATCAAGACATTAATTTGAAACGAATTCATAGCGAAGATGATGACGAGTCAGTAAAGAAAGCTACATGGGATTAAATTTTTTTTTTAGTCCTCGTTTTTGGATACTTTTTATCATTTTTACTTTTAACGTGTTGTCAAAAAACAATAAAAAAAAGTAAAAATTAAATAAAAGCCTAGATTTTTACGAATTTATGTTAATCTTATTGGAAATCCCTTGGTTTTCTATCACCACAGTGAAGCGTTTCCTAATCAACAAGAACCAGATAGAAAAAAGCGCCTTATTTGCAAAGAAAAGAATGTAATATTATTAGAGATCTGGGATAATTGGGATGAAGATACATGGATAATTAAGATTTTTGAACAAATAAAAACAAAAACAGGAATAGAAATTAAGCAAGAAAAGCTTAATGAACTTAGTAAATATATTGGAGGTAAATAAGAATAATTTTAAATAATTTATCAACCATTTTTTTCATAATTAATTCAATATTAGTTACATTATAATTCGGATTATGACGGATATTGTCTGTGATCAAGATTTTAAGAATTGTCCTTATAGGATATATGACTTAGAAAAAGATTATCCTCTTTGCGATTATTTTCGATTACATGCTCGACTTATCATAAATCGTGAATTTTCAAAGATACCTTCTTTAATACGGAGGGCATGTAAGTGGATACAAAAAGAAGAAAAGCGGTTAGATTTTATCAGAAAGATTGCTCGTGATATGGGCTTGGAGGTATTAAAAAATGCCCAGATAGGTGATACTGTTTTTTGTAAAGTTGGAACTTACAATGAAGTTAAATTACTTGAAAAACCATCAGGTGGTTCAATATTCTTAAAATGCCAAGCACCAAACGGAAAAATTATACGAGTACAAGCTTGTGACCTCCGCAAAATTTCAAAAGGTCATTATTTCGGCGAATTTTTAATTAAAGGGATTGAAAATGAAGAGAAGGTAAAAGTTCTCGAGTATAAAGCAAAGTCTTATGGTTTTAGGGCCGAAATTGAGAAAAAAGATAATGGATTCCTTTTAAAAATTTATGGAGACTCGCAGCAGGAAGTAGATGAGTTCATAAATCTTTCATTAGAGCAGGATTTTGACATTTCACCTTACATATAAGGGTAATAACAAACTCATTATTTTAGTTCTTATGTTTTATTGCTATAATTAAAAAAGTAGAAAATAAAAATTAAATAAAAGCTTGATTCTTTACGAGTTTATTATAATCTTATTGGAGGTCTCTCGGTTTTAGGTTTCCGTCAATCTCGCGCTACTTTATCGGCCTAGAATTCGCCTGGAATATTGGTCCGATAAATTGTGCGTAAAGCTTAGAGTATTGCTCCTGATTGCTCACAATACTAATCATATCACCCTCTCTGGCAGTGTAAGGACCAATTATAGTTTCCTCAGCATCTCTAGTGACAGCGAAGAACTCTCCGGCGGTAGACAATTGTCGAAACTGAATATTTCCAAGTTGCTTCATCTTCGCAATAATGCCGGCATACTGTTTCAAATCCCATTGGGAGGTAAGCATGAATCGCGCTGCCTTTTTCTGGAATGCAAATTCAGAAACAACTTGTAAAATTTCGGGAATTACTACTGGAGTCACAATGATTATCGATGATTTAGTTCTATATACTGCATCTTTTATTGCAGCAATCATTGCATCCCGTCCAACTACATGCCAAGTTGTAACTTTAGATCTTTCTGGAATTGAACTAGATGCATGATGGATATCCTTCAATTTATCTTCATTATTTTCAGCTAATTCTGTGCCATCATCGATGGAATTCATGAATTGGAGTGTAAAATCAGCAATGGCATCTTTAATATTCTGTGTGGTGTCTCGAGTTGTATTTGATAAACTATTTTGTAATGTTTTCGCGTTTTCTTCATATTTAGATTTGTGATCAGCCAGCATATCAGTTAAACTTTTATCTAATTCACTAGTTTCTCCATTCCATAATTGAATCTCATTATTAATTTTGTCAGAGCAATCTCTTTTCCCTCCAGAAAATTTACTATCTGTATCTCTAGTCCAGTTTTCATTAATTCTTTTAATTTCAGTGTCAAAATCAGTGTAATGTCTTAAAGAGCCGTCTTTATGCCTATTAATTGCTTCATCATATTGTCTATGATGTTGCTTTAAAGTACTTTCTGTGGAATCCTTTAACTTTAAATTGGTATCAGAACAGTCTTTTACTCCACTTTGCAATGTACTATCAATTTCAGACGCCATATCTGTCGCTAAGTTCTCTAATTGCGCATCAATTGTCTCTTGAGCTTTATAATCAAGATCAGTGGTTTCAGAGCCTAGTCCATCATTTTCCTTAGTCATTATATCAGTTACATCTGTTTTTATTTGATCGGTTGTTTCTCTGGTCGTAGTAATATAATCCTCACTCGTTTTAACAAAATCATCTTTCATAGGTTCAGTGTAAGTTAATATATTTTGTATGGTAGTCTCATGCCTAGCTTTATATTTTTTCTTTTTTCCAAGCCAGAAAAATCCTTTTTTAGCCATATCTTCTGAAAAATCAGTAAAACGATTAGCATGTTCAAGAAGATTATCAATTAAAGTAAGAGTCATACTTTTAAAATCATTAGTTTGATCAGTTAATATTCTATGTCTCTCATCAACAGTTGCTTTTAAGTTGGTTTGAAGTGTATCTGTAGTGTTTTTCACATGATTCATATGCTCTTTTAATAGACCAGAAATTTTTTCTTTTAAATCAGTAACTACCTTATCCATTCTCTCTAGATATTTTTCTAAAATCTGTTCCATTTTTGGTTTTAGTTCATTTGCAGTAGTTTTATGTCTTTCTACGTGCTCATCTAACTCCCTTTTCAATTCTTTATCTAAATTCTCCACACGAGTTGAAAAATCATTTAACAAATCTGCAATTAAAGTTGTCAAATTATCTTTTGTTTTATTGACAGTTGACTCATTGTCACCTACAGCTGTAGTTGAAATATTCTTTAAATCAGTGTTTAATGTATCCATTATAGTGTGAATATTAGTCTCTAATTCTTTAGTAGTTTCTGTAAAGCGAGTTCTTGCATTATCAATTTTATTTTTCTTAATATTATTTTTTGAGTCAGAATCTTCGAAAAATGCTTTAATTTGACCATCAACAGCAGTTTCTACTTCTCCTATACTTTTGTTTTGTATAGCTTCAAGTTTTTCAAAACGGTTAGATTGATCTGCTAAGATATTATCTTTTATTTTAGCAATTTCATTTCTAAAGAGTTCTGATTCAGTTGTAAATAATTCGAAGTAGGGTTCAAGAGGGATGTATCTATCTACAATACCTTCAACTCTTTTAAGAAAACCCTTCTCAACTAACCAATTTGTAATTTCTAATACTTTCTCATAGGTTAATTCTTTATGTTCCTCGGTTAGAGTCATGTATACTTCAGAAGGTGTTGCACGAGGCACTCTTAAATAAACTATATATATATTAATTTGTTCTTCAGCGAATCCATACCTCGTAAATACTTCTTTAGTGAATTCTTTTAACGACATAAATTTTTCTCCATATTTCGATTAAAAATAAAATGAATTCTATATTAATATGAATTCTATATTAATATTTTAATCTGAAAGGCTTTAATAATATTTTCAAAATGATGATATTAAAACTTAAGGTTTTAAGCAGTTGATTTTTTCTTCTTAAATCTTTTCTGTAATTTTTCCTTTAATTGGGAAAAGTTATTCCTCAATCCTTTTTATAATAATTTAATTCTCTTAAATTAGACTAAATTAGGTGTTTAAAAAAAATGAAAAAATTTAATAAAATTTTACTGGGAGCTTTTGTTTTTATAGCACTAATTTCCATAGTTAGCATAAGTAATGTAGCAGCAGCATCGCCTTTAGATATTCCAACAGATGAATATAGTGGTACTCTAGATCCAGGTGAAAATGCAATACGATTTCGTAATCAAACACAGATACGTATAGATTGCGATCAATGTGTTTGTATAAACATAGAATGTGAAGCTTTGAAGATTGGAGCAAAGGATTTTATATTAGAGCTTAGTACATCTGGTGATTGTCTAATGAATATGACTTGTACAGAAGAGCAAGCTGAGCTTGGATTATTAAAAGGTTATAGGGTTCATACAAGAACCCGTAATAGATATACTTATCGAGAAGGATTCTGTATTTCAATAGGATGTAATTGTTCAGAAATCCAAGCAAGATTACGCATTAAAGCATCAATCCATAATAGAAATGGTGTTTGGGCACATTATGAAGGTGACAAATGGGTTCCTGTTCCTACTACAATTGAAGATGACTATTTAACTGCGGAAGTGGATCACTTTTCTTCGTGGACTATTTTAATTCCAATAGGTGTAGAAAATGTTGTAATTTATGTTGGTATTGCTGCTATAATAGGAGTAATTGCTGTAGTTTCAGTTGCTTTTCTTAGAAAAAGAATACAACAATAAGCAACCAATTTTTTAAAACTAAAAATTTTTTTTATTTTTATTAATTAAATTAAGAAAATATTACCAAAAATTGAACTTATTTGATTTTTAATAGAAGAATTACTAAGAAAAAGCATCGGTTAAAAATTTTATTCGTATTTATTCTTATTCTTGAGTTTAATTTTTTTTTTTATTATGTATTAGCTAGAGATGAAGATATTCCCGATTTTTGGACAGAAGATACAGTTAACCCTGGAGAACATGTTTCTTATTATTTTCCAAATAATATTATATTTGAAATTTCAACAGATTCTCTAATAGATCTCTATATGGAATATGATAACAATATAAAAAATCGTCAATCTTATTTTATGTTTAGCAACAATGAGTCTATGTCTTTAAATATAACGTCAAAAACAAGCATGAAAAGCTATGGTATCTCAAATCTCCCCCCAAATCCAAAAAAAGGAAATTTTCAGCTGAGATACAAATATAATTGTATTTTTAGAATAAGGGTCAATACTTCAATTGAAAATTTAACTATTATGTATCGAAAAAATAGTTTATATGGATTAAGACCTAGTATCAATTACTCTTTGGCGATATATGAAACAAATCAAGACTCGTGGGAATTAATTGACACAGAAGAGAAGATCAATGAATCAACTTTGGAACCATACTTAGAAGGTACTCTTTTAGGTCTTGGAGGAGGTATTGATTATTTTGTCACACTTTTTGAGTTTACTGTAGAATCTTATGATTGGACATGGTTGATAACAACAATATTAATAACTGTTGTTAGTATTTTATCAATAGCATATTTAATTTCAAAAAGAGATTATTTTCAATATTTAAGAACCAGAACTATCTCAATTGAGAAAGGGGCTCATAGATTATCCTTAGATGATGTTCTAGAAAACGAAAATCGAAGTAAAATTATTGAACTAATTTTAAACGAGCCTGGAGTTCATTTTAATGAATTATTACGAAAGACAAGCCTTGCTGCTGGAAACTTGGTGTGGCACCTTGATATTCTTCAGACTTACAAAATAATTGGAAAAAAAAGAGTAGGTAACTTTATTGCTTATTTTCCTTATTATCAAAAAAATCCTATTTCTAATATTGATTTAAAGTTACAAAAAAGTAAATTCACTTTAGAAATACTAGAAATGATTGAGCAAGATCCAGGAATATGGAATAATTTAATTACTAAAAAACTCAAGGTTGATCATAAAACAATACAATATCATATAAGGAAACTTGAAGAATTAGGCTTGATAAACTTTAAAAAAGAAGGAAGGAAGAAAAAAATATTCCCAAACCTAGAGTCTGACTATTTTAATAAAAAATAAGCCTCATCTTCTTTCCCTATCAATTATAAATTACAATATGCTTTCTTTCTTTAAAGACTATTTAACCAAGCATTAATTTGAGGTGCAAAAATTATCAATAGTGCTAGAAAAACTATAAAAATAATACAGGATAAACTTTTGAATACTATTTGACTTTTTAAATTGATATTATTTGCTCTTTGCTTGAATTCTTTTATTTTAGCATGATAAAAAGCGTATAATCCTTTTCTTGTTAAGATGAGCTGTTCATCCAAAACCTCAATATATCCTCCCTCTATTAATTTATTCAAATGTTTATCAGCAGTTTCAGGACCTAATTCATCATAAAAGAAATCAGCAAATCCTTCATAATACATACGTCCTAAACTTAGACCTTTAGAAAAATTTTCAATAAGTTTTTTTCGAGAGAGGTTTTCTCGTCTAATACTACCTAGAATATATCCAGTTAATCGATTTTCATATATATTATCAGCGTAAACTTTTATAGATGTAATATCAAAATCTTCTTCTTTCTTTGAAATTTCCCAGATAATTTCAATTCCCTCTTTAAACACAAAAACTGCAATTAGTATTCCAACTAGAGCATCGATAAAATATATTTTAAATATGGCAAAAGTTAATCCGATTAGAACTCCTAGAGAAAGCTTAATGTTAAATTCAGAATCTTTAGAATCACTTAAAAGAGCCAAATTCCCTGAGGTTCTCCCCACCATCCCTTTAAGATACATTAAACCGGCATTCATGGCAATTGATATAAATCCAATCATATAGGCTTGGACATTTGGGATGATAATCTCCTGTGTAAACAAACTCTCAATACCAGTCCAAACCAATATTGCTCCTGTAAACATCATCATAATGATTATAAGGATACTCGCAAGCCTATCTTTTTTAAATTTTAATCCAACCAATCCAATGATTGCAATTTTTATTAAATCGGTTAAATTTTCATAACCTTCAGTCAACATACCCTGGGAACCTAATTGCAAACCAGTTAAGATTTTTAGAATTGAGAGAATGATTAAAAAAAATGCAGAAGCAAGCATTACTGACGTCACAGAGAACAATTTTCTCATCCAATATGTTGTATGTAAGTTCCAGTGATAACTTGTTTCTACCAATTTAATACCAGTTTTTGTAAGTCTAATGGTTTGATTCTGAGTTATTTCAATTAATTGTTTTTGTTTGGCCTTTTGAATATATTCGTCTACATCATTATCTTCAATAATGACTTGTTTTGTTGCCGATATAAAAAAAACCTTCATTTCAGATTTTAAATTATCAATATTAGTAGTGCCATCATATATCAAGCATAAAAAGCCATATAGAAGATCTTCATGGGGTTCTTTATGATGACCATCATAATATTTTGATACAAATTTAGCTCCTTCGCTTTTTGGACCAAATTTTAATTCTTTTCGTGAATATTTAGATTTTAAATCTGTTAAAGGCATTAATTATCAGTATATCTCATAAAAATTATTAATTTTGAAACTTATTTAATATTAAATATTATCATTACAGATAATCTAAAATTTGATTTAATAATTTTTAATTCAATATAAACATTAAAATGAGATAAAAAGATGAATTAAGATGATAGATCCTGAAATATTTTTGAAATTTCTAATAAGTAGAAGGAGTATTCGAAATTTTCAAGAAAAACCAATTTCTGATAAAGAAATCGATATGATTCTTGAAGCTGGTCGATGGACACCTTCAGCTAGTAATCGACAGCCATGGGAGTTTATTGTCATAAAAAATAAAGAAATTTTGAAAGCAATATCTAAATTAGCAGGTTATGCAAAGTTCATTGAAGAATCGTCAGTAGCTATTGCTATTATTGGTAAAAAGAAAGTAAGTCCTAAATGGTGTTTACAAGATACTTCCTTAGTTTCAATGAGTATGATGCTAATGGCATGGTCGTTAAATGTTGGGACATGCTGGATTGGTAATCTAAATAGAGAAAAAGCAAAAGAATTACTAAAAATATCAAAAGATGATCTTCTTTTAACAGTATTACCATTTGGATATATTAAAGGAAAAGTTCCTCAACAAACTTATAGAAAAGATTTAGATAAAATTAAAAGAGAAATTGTTTAATCCTTTTTATTTATATTATTGAATAGGTATTATCAAATCCTCAAGTTCCTCTGGTGCTTTAGTTAATTTCATGTATCCATCCTCAGTAATTAAGATTGTATCAGAATGGCGAAATCCCCCTAGATTAGGTATATAAATTCCGGGTTCAATACTAATTAACATATTTGGTTCAAGTTCACGATCGTATCCTTCAGCAATGAAAGGGGCTTCATGTCCAGTAATACCAAGACCATGTCCAGTCCTATGAAGTATAAAATCCCCATAACCTTGGGCATTGATAAATTTTCGTACTTTTTTATCAATCTCACTCATTATAACTCCAGGTTTTAATAAATCATAAGCTAATGACCTAGCATTAAGCATTACTTCAAATGGCTTTTTTGCTTTTTCAGGAATATTACCTAAAAAAAATGTCCTTTCAACCTCTACTCCATAACCATCAACTTGTGCTTGAATTATAGAAACATGTGGTCCACCTTCTTCCATCTCAGAAAAAATATGTGGCACAGAATGGGGATCATACGATATTGATGGAGGCCACACTATTCCCATAGTGTCTATAACTTTAAAATTAGCATTAGGTATATCTTGCACTATTTTGGAGGTCATGGCATCTGTAACCTCTTTATACAAAGCAAATTCGAGAACTTTAGGACGACATTTTTTCAGTAATACTCTGTGTCCCTTATTAGCAACCTTACAAGCATGTACAGTCCTCCCTATCTCATAATCAGTTTTTATTATGCGTACTTCTTCTATTATATCAGTAACTAATTGATAACCAGGTGTTTTATTAACAATGCCTACAGGCATCATTGATTCTACTCCAACCTTTGCATCTTTTTCAATGAGTTCTTGATAATGGTCAAACCAATTTTCCCCCTCTCTTGCAGGAAATTCATAATAAGTCATAGTATCAACATCACATCTAACTCTCTCTTCAAAATGTCCTTTTTCTAACAGTGGAATTAACATTCTTGGCAAACCTTCAATAGGAATCACCAAAATAAAAGGTCGTTCATGAACATAGAAAGCAAAGTTAGTTAAGTAATATATGTTAACAGGATCAAACGACACATAGTAATCTAAATCCTGCTCTATCATCTTCGTTCTTAATCTTTCTAAACGATTTGATAATTCTTCTCTACTTGGTGGAGAAGTAATAGCTTTTATTTTTATACTCATTCTACATTCCTACATTTTAATTATGTATTATAATCATATAATATTAAATAATAAATATAGCTTTATTAATTGGAAAAGACTGTAATAAGATGAGTTTAGGATATTTTGGTTTGGTATTACATGGTCATATTCCTTGGTGTAAAAAGTCCGGAATTTGGCCTGCAGGTGAAGAATGGCTCATGGAGGCTATGAATGAAACATATATTCCTATGTTAAATATTTTGAGGGAATTGAAAGAGGATAACATTAAAACAGCGATTACTATAAATATTACGCCAATATTAGCTGAACAACTAGCAGATGAATACATGCAACAACGATTTTCAGAGTACATGGAAAATTTAATCTCAAGAGCAAAAAGTGATATTAATAGATTTAAAAACCATCCTGAACGAAGGAGAATTGCTGAATTTTATTTAAAAAATTTTGAGCATATATTAGATACTTTTTACCAAAACTATTACAGAGATATTTTGGGAGGTTTTAGATGGCTCCAAGATGAGGGGATGATTGAATTAATTACATGTGGAGCAACACACGGTTTTTTACCACTTTTTGAAAGTGATTCTGGAATTTTTTCTCAGATCCAGGTAGCCGTAGATACTCATAAGAAGTATTTTCAAAGAGAACCAAGAGGTATATGGCTTCCTGAATGTGCTTATCGACCTAAGGAGGAAGATTATGGTAAAATTCGAGAGAGTATTGATTATTGGTTAAATAATTCTGGTATAGAATATTTTTTTGTTGATTCTCATGGAATCCTCGATGCTGAGATACTTGAGCAGAAGAATAACATAGGATTAAATACAAATTTTGGGTATAATTTAGAGACTGGTGTATCAGTGTTTGGGAGAAACAAAAAATCGTGTCGCCAAGTATGGGATGCAAAAATAGGTTATCCTGGAAATGAATTTTATAGAGAATTTCATAAAAAAGATCAAGAATCGGGATTAAATTATTGGAGAATTACTAGTAAAGAATTAGGAAAAGAAGAGAAACAATTTTATAATAGTGAAAAGGCAGAAGAGACAGTTGAATCTCACGCACCTCATTTTGTTTCATCGATTATAGAAGAACTAAGTAAATTCACAAATAATTTTAAGACAAAGGGTATAATTGTTTCTCCCTATGATTTTGAGCTTTATGGTCATTGGTGGATGGAGGGGATTTTGTGGTTAAAGAGAGTATTTGAATTAATAAATCAACATGTTGAAGTTGAAATGATTACTATTTATGACTACCTCTCTAATTATAAGGATAATTTTTCAGTTATTAAAATGAGTGAGAGTAGCTGGGGTGAAGGAGGTCATTTTCAAGTATGGAAGAACCCTGAACATGGTTGGATTTGGCCATATATCAATGGTTCAATAAAAGAGTTTGAAAATGTCTTAGAAAATAACCTTAATCCAAATTCATGGGAAGAAAGAATTCTTAAACAAATTGCGCGTGAACTGTTATTAATGGAAGGAAGCGATTGGCCGTTTCTATTGTATACTAGACAAGCAAAAGAATATGCTAACCAAAGATTTCACCATCACCACCAGAGATTTAACAAATTAATTTGGGCAGCAAAAGATTTTAATGATAAAAAAAGATTGTCTTTAGAAACTTTAGATAAAATTGAATCCATTGACTCTTGCTTCCAAAATATAAACTTTGACTATTTTAAGAAAATTAATTAAATCTACGTCAATTAATTAATTCTGTGTTAATATATACAAGTAATTTTGGGCATAAATCATTAGTAAAAGAAGGTAAAGAGCAGATAAAAAAATAAGAGTTTGGGTTGTATAAATTTCAAAATTATAAAATAAAGATTGCTGCTGCTAATACAGATGCCCATTCCTCCTCTTCTCTAACTGTTGCATATGCTGTAATATTTTTAGTCTCAACAATCTTTCCTCCCATTTTAAAGACTTCTCTTTTTTCATCATAATTTGCATTGGGATCAAACGGAATTCCAAGAGTAGTTGCTAGCATTTCTGCTGCTAGATCTTCAGCAATATCTCCAACTTTTTCAGGTTTCATACCAAAAGAATGATGTTCACTCAAATACCCATAGTGTCCTTTATCAGCAGGTTTTGCTACTCCTATAGAAGCACAAATTAAGCGATTATACTCATTGGAATCTCTTCTTGCCAAAACAGTAAATATTATTTGACCGGGACGAAGTTGTTTTAATCCATCCTCACTATTTATCTCAATACAATAGGGAGGAAGTATTGAAGAGACATTAACTAAATTATATTTTTCAATTCCAGCATCTCTGAGAGCTTGTTCGAAAGCTGCTAACTTAGTTTTGTGAAATCCTTTCCCTTTAACGAAAAATACTTTCTTTGGGACGAGTGACATCTTTCATTTTGAAATTTATTTTCATTAATAGTTAATAAAATAATAAATTCCTAAATTATTTAAATATATTCAAATTGTAAAAATATAACAAACTTTTATATAATAACGAGTTAATAGTTTTATCAATTTAAAAATAACTATAATAAGATCATTGTTATTAAAACTATTCTAAATCTCTTTTGAGTTTATTCATAAAAAATGAAATTGATATTTCTATTTCTTTGGAAGTGCTGTTATAGAAATTATATATTCATTAATAATGAGAATCATTGGCCATTTAATGATTATAATTTATTTTTTATAAAAATAATTTAGATTTATTTATAAAATTTCAACCATTAATCTTTATTTATGAATGAAAAGAATAAAGAAGAATACTTAATTGATAAAATAACTCCATTTAATGTGAGAAAAGTAAAAAAAGTTGAGGATTTATTAATTTCATTGAAAAAATGCGGATTTCAAGGAAGAAACTTAGGAAAAGCTCTTGATATTCTTTACAAGATGGTTTCAGATGATAATATTTTAACAGCTTTAGCACTTTCTGGAGCCATGGTTCCTGCTGGTATGGGAGATTTAATATGTGTATTAATTGAAAATAAACTTATTGACGTTATAATTACTACTGGAGCAAATATTATTCACGATTTAGTAGATGTTGTAACTAATGTGGGACATTATATTGGTAGTTCTAATGTAGATGATAATGAATTATTTAAAGCTCGAATTAATCGAATTTATGATATATTTCTTCCTGAAGATAACTATAAACAAGCAGAAGAGATTTTATTAAAAATAATACATGAAATTTTTGAAGAAAAGGAAATTAATATCACTCCTTCTGATCTCCTGAAAAAGGTTGGAGAAAAAATTGAGAAAAGATGTATTCTTTCCCTAGCAGCAAAATATAATATCCCTGTCTTTGTACCTGCTTTCTCTGATTCTGAATTTGCATTAGATTTAATAAAATATTCAGTGAGAGAAGGTTATAAATTCAATTTTGATATTTTTGGTGATGTGCTTAAATTTGCAGATATTATAAAAAATTCAAAAGAGTATGGTACGTTTATTATTGGCGGAGGAGTTCCAAGAAATTGGGCTCAACAAATTTTTCCTTTACTCGATCAAATTGATCAAATTGAAACAATGGGATATAATTATTCTGTTAGGATACATACAGCAACAGAATATGATGGAGGTCTTTCTGGTTGCACTGTATCTGAATCAAAATCATGGGGAAAGTATTCACTAGAGTCGAGATACGTTAGTGTATGGTGTGATGCAACTATCGCATTACCTATCTTGATTACAGGTTTATTGCAACGTTTAAAGATTATCTAATTCTAAAATTTTTAAAAGTTTTAGTCTTTAATTTAATATATGGCTCATCATAATAAAAAAGACTACTTAATAAAAAAGATCATTCCTTATGATGTTAAGAAGATAAATAACATTGATGATATATTAACTGCAGTAAAATATTGTGGCTTCCAAGGAAGAAATTTAGGAAAAGCACTTGATATTCTTTATAAAATGGTGACAGATAAGGATTGTCTTACGATTTTAACTCTTTCAGGAGCTATGGTACCTGCTGGAATGGGAGATCTAATATGCACATTAATTGAATATAAGTTAATCGATGTATTAGTATCAACTGGTGCTAATATTACTCATGATTTCATTGATGCTGTTATGAAAGGGGGACATTATATAGGAAGTCATCAAGTTGATGATAATGTTTTATTCAGGCATAGGATTAATCGTATCTATAATGTTTTTCTTCCAGAAGAAAATTACGATAGAGCTGAAAAGGAATTATTAAAAATAATAAATAAAGCGTTTCCTACTAAAGAATTTGAAATATTACCATCAGAATTCTTTAGAATTATTGGAAAAGAAATAAAAAGAAAATGTATACTTTCAGCAGCAGCGAATAAAGATATCCCTATATTTGTTCCTGCAATATCTGACTCTGAATTTGCTTTAGATTTAATTAAATTTACAGTTACAGAAGGTTATGACATTGATTTCCGTGTTTTGAGGGATGTAAGAAAATTTGCTAATATAATTAGAAAAGCATCGACATGTGGTACAATTATAATTGGTGGAGGTGTTCCAAGAAATTGGGCTCAACAAATTTATCCTTATATTGAGAATATTGAACGATTAACAAGGAAAGACTATGAATTTGGATATAAGTATTCAATAAGAATTCATACTGCAACAGAGTATGATGGAGGTTTATCTGGTTGTACAATTGCAGAATCGAAATCTTGGGGTAAATATTCTTCAGATTCAAAATATGTAAGTGTATGGTGTGACGCTACTATCGCATTACCTATCCTGATTACAGGTTTATTACAGCGATTAAAAATTATGTAATTAAAGTTATTAAGCATCATTTAGTTTTATTACTTTATTCAATGCTTCATAAGCTTCATTTCTCTTCTCTTCATCAAGTTGACATTCTATTATCCTCCAAAATCTATATTCATGGTTAAGATAAGCAGGACAGTTCATTTTTATATCATCAGGACAATTTGTAATCTGCCAGCATTGAAAATTGGTTTCTTCAAAAAATTTATGGAATTTTTTTGGCAACTTTTTATAATCAAACTGAGCCTCTTTAATGTAGTTGTCCAAATCATTTGAATTATAGGTGTTCCAAAATAGTATAATTTTATTCTTGTTTTCTTCCTTTATGAGGAAATCAAACATTCCTGCCATTGCTTTTCCCGTATAAGTAGTTTCTAAATCAAATCCTTTTTCTTTCCCTTCCAATTCAAATATGGTATCTACGGCTTTTTGCCCTCTAATTGTTTTCACACCATATCCTGATCCCAAATAACCTTTTATTAATTCAAAATCATCTTCAGTAACCTTTAATTTTGGGAAGTTTTTATCTTTTTTATGTAAATATTTAAGAGCTTTACTCGCATTTCTAGCTAAATTAGAGCTATTAACAATGAAATCTTTAACCACTGCTACTGCATAAACTTTAGTTTTAAGTCCTAGTAATTTACAACCTGCTATTAATCCTGCTGCAGTTCCTGTAGTACCAGCTGCTATAAATATTATATCAGGTTCAGAGATTTGTCCTTTTTTAATTTGTTCATTTAACTCTAAAATTGCTTCTATAAAACCAACTATTCCTAAAGGAGTTCCTCTACCAATTAAAGGACTTCCTCCTGGAAGTATAAAATCATACTTGCGATGAAAAATCCAAAAAAATAAGGCTTTAATTAATATACTTACATCTGTTTTACCAAAATGTAGTTTTGCTCCAAAATAATCATATAGTAATAATGATCGTTGTACATGCCAAGTGAGAGGTTGATTAAAGAGAAATAAATCACATTTTAAGGGGGGATTTAATATATTACATATAATTGAACAGGCTAATCCATGATTTGTCCCAATACCTCCACAAGTTACAATTGCTTTCTTCTTCTTTCTTTTAATTGTATTTCCAAAAATAAATTCTAACTTTCGGAGTTTATTACCACCATAAATTTGGTGATTTTTGTCATCTCGTTTTATGTAAATTTGGCCATCTTCTAAATTAAAATATTTTTCTAATTTAGTTAATCTTTCTACAGGTGTAGGCACATTAGTAAGTAAAGGTATCCAAGGAACTTTTTTCTTCAGATTAGGATATTTTTTAAATAAAAGAGGTTCTATTCGTTCCATATTGATTAAAATATTGAATCAATAAAAAATTTTATAATATGAGAGAAAAATACAATTTTGTTTAATATTTAATGCTTTTCTTTCACAAACTTTTCAAGTCTTTGTTTCAGTTCTTCAGATTGACCTGTTAAAATCATTACTCGTAATTCCTTGGCTAGTACTGATTCAAAAGTGTCGTCTTGGTTTTCATTTATCAATTTTTTTGCCCACTTGAGAGTTAAATGATCTTTTTGTACTATTGAATTTGCTGTACGTTTAAGAATTCTTTTTAGTCCTTCAGGCTTACAAACTTGATTTACTAATCCGATATTAAGAGCTTCTTCAGCATTAATTTCTGTGCCTAAATACATTAATTGTTTTGCTCGACCTTCACCAATAATTCTTGGCAATAGTTTAGTAGATGCATTAGAAAAGAATAGTCCTACTCCTAGTTCTGGGAGCATTATCCTTGTATCATTTGCTGCGATTCTTAAATCACAATATAATACCTGCTCAAATCCTCCACCAATAACCCAACCATGAAGACCTGCAATAATCACTCCTGGATGGGCTATCATAGCTCTTGTTAAATTTTGAAAGGATTCCAAAAACTCTATAGCTTCAGCTAATCTTTCTCTACTTGTAAGTAGATCATATCCATATTTCAGGTCAGCACCAACAGTGAAATGTTTCCCATTAGCTGCATAAATAACACAAACATCATTATTCTCAGTACTTTTTTTAAAAGCATTAATCAATTCTTTAAGAGTTACTAAATCTAAAGTATTTCGCTGTTCTGGTTTGTTTAGTGTTATTTTTCCAATATCTCCTTGTTTTTCATATAAGATGATCTCTTCCAACATTCAAACCTCCATATCAGATTTATTATGAATAAAAAGTTCTTATATAAGAAATTATTTTTCATTTTTATGCAAAATTTAATTTTCAGTAAAAACCCATAAATAATGATGAATAAAAAATCTGATATTCCTAAGTTTGATTATCTATGGCAATATGTAAAACATTGGGCTTCGATGGATCCTGAATTTCCTATTATAAAATTCAAATGGAAAAAATATAATGCGAAAGAATTCTCTGATACAGTTGATCATTTAGCTGAAGCTTTTCTCGATCTTGGGGTAAAAAAAGGTGACACAATTGTAACAATATTACCAATGATTATAGAATATGTTTTAATATACTTTGCAGCTAATTCTATAGGTGCAATTTGTGTCCCAATGGATGTCCGCTTTAGATCAGCAGATTATAGACGTTTTATCAACCATGCAGACCCTAAACTAGTATTTTTAATAGGAAAAGCACGTGGATATAATATTGCCAATATCATTAAAGAATTAAGTTCGCAGTTTAACCATAAAATCAAATACTATATAATAGGAAGAGATGAATATGGAATTCCATTTGAAGAATTATTAACAAAAAACTATAATTTAAGTAATGAATTAGAGGAGGTTCGGTTAGAATTGAACCCTGATGACGGTGCTCTAATTATCTTTACCGGTGGAACTACAGGTGTACCAAAGGCAGCACTGCTAACTCATAGAAACATTGCACGAGCAAGCTATTTAGAAGCAAAGTATATTAAGGATAAAGGTGAACCTTTAGGATTAAAACCAAGATTTAAAATGATTAATCATTTTCCACCTAGTCATGTAGGCGGCTCTGTTGAAATCATGGGCACCATAATTGCTGCAGGGTGTGAAATAATTTTACAAGAACAATGGAATCCATATGCTGTGTTAAGAGCAATACGAAAATTAAAATTACAATTGATTGGTGGCGTTCCAACAATGTATGCAATAATGTTAAGTTTACCAGATTTAGATAATTTTGATTTATCATCATTAGTTTTAGCTGTTGTTAGTGGAGAAAAATTGAGCATGGAACTTTTGACTGGTATGAGAGATAAAATTTGTCCTATTATTCTCAATGCTTATGGAAGTACAGAATCAGGACCAGAAGTTACATTTACTAATATAGGTGATCCATTAGATGAATTAGCAAAGGGTTATATTGGTAAATTATTACCTGATCAGGAGATGAAAATAGTAGATGAGAATGATAATGAATTGAACTCAGGAGAAACTGGCGAAATGTTGTTTCGAGGTTCTTTAACTATACCCGGATATTATAAAATGCCCGAGGAAAACAAATCAACTTTCACTATAGATGGTTGGTGCAGATCTGGAGATTTAGGTTATATCACTAAGGATGGCAGAATATACATTAAAGGAAGAAAGAAGTTTATTATTCGAGTAGGTAGTTATACTGTATTGCCCTCTGAAGTAGAAAGTGTAGTTATTGAACACCCTAAAGTAGCTATGGTGGCAGCTGTTGGAGTACCTGATAAAATTTATAATGAGGTAGTATGGCTTGCTGTTGTCCCAGAATCCGGACAAGAAATCAATGAAAGTGAAATAATTGAAATGTGCGAAAAAGAACTAGCAGATTTCAAAGTTCCTAAAAAAGTTATTATTAAGAAAGAACTTCCTATTACTCGTCTAGCCAAAATAGATAGGCCAGCGCTCCAAAAACAAATTCTAGAAGAATTTAAGTTAGTTTAATTTAATATCAAATCTTATTTATAGTATTATTTTATATTTTTATTATTGAGTAAGGAAAATCAAAAATTACAATTTTTTCTATATTGTTTTATATAGTGATACAATATGGTTTTAGAGAAGCTGAAACCAACAATTGTTTGGGATATTTTCGAAAATGTCGTTGCTAGTACTCCTAGACCCTCCAAACATGAAGAAAAAATCCGTAATAAGATTAAGGAATGGATATCCGAGCAAAAAAGAATAACTACCATTAACTTTAAAATTTATGAAGATAATGTTGGAAATTTATTAATTAAGAGACCCGCTTCAAGAGGAATGGAATTAAGTCCTTCTATTTTACTTCAAGGGCATCTAGATATGATATGCGTCACAAAACGGTCAGAAGGGTATAATTTTTTTGAAAAGGGGATTCCATTACGAATCCAAGAAAATAATGAGTGGGTAGATGCCGATGGAACAACATTAGGAGCAGATAACGGTATAGGAATAGCATTAGCACTTTCTATTCTAATAGAAAAAGAAATTGAAGAATCTCATGGACTTATTGAGGTGCTTTTTACTGTTAATGAGGAAGATGGATTTACGGGAGCAATTAATCTTGATGTTAAAGCGCTTAATATTACAAGTAAATATATGATAAATTTAGATAGTGAACAGCAAGGAGAAATTATTATAGGGTCTGTTTGTGGGCGAAGAACTTATTTTAGGAAAAAGTTTGAATGGTTAAAACCAGAATCAAAAAAGGAATTATTATTTATTGAACTTGCAATTAGTGGACTTTTGAGTGGTCATTCTGGAGGTGCTATTCATCTCCCTAGAGCAAATGCAAATAAATTAGTAACTAGAATACTATCTGCTATAATTCAAGAAATTGACTTATATATTTGTAATTGGAATGGGGGTATTAAAGGGAATATTATTCCTAGTGAATCTAAAGTAAAATTTGCAATTAATTCAAAAGATCAAAACTTATTTGAAAATTTAATTGATAAAGAAATTTCTGCCTATTATGACTACTATAAAAGTAAAATATCTAACCCACCCAATTTGGAGCCAAATCTGCAAATTGAATGGAAGAAAGGAGAATCAGAAGATTTTCTATCTTTAAAAGATACAAAAAATGTTATCTATACATCAAACATCATTCCTCATGGAGTCATCCGTGATTCTCCCTTTTTTGAGGACTTTGTAGAGACTTCAAATAATTTTGCTGTAGTTAAGACAGAAAATAATGAGATTGAATTTCAATTATACCCTCGTAGTATTATACGTACAGAACTAAATAATTTCTGTCGTAGAATGATTCATTTAGGAGAATTAACAAATTGGCAAATCACACTACGTTCCGTCTTACCTGAATGGATACCACGACCAGAATCAATATTTTTAAGTTATGCTAAAGAACAATATGAAGCTCTCTTAAAAAAACCTGTCAAAGTTAATGTAATACATGGAGGATTGGAGACTGGAATGATAAGTGAAAAAATTCCAGGAATAGATATGATCTCTATTGGTCCTACAATAATTGGGGAACACACAACTAATGAAAAATTGAAAATATCTGATGTTGGAACGATCTATGAATTATTAATTCGGATTATAAAGAATTTCCCAAAATCAAAATGCTAGCTTAAAATAAAACCTTTACCTTCTCGTTCTATCAATTTATTTTTAATGAATTTATCAAAATGTTTTTGGATCATTATCATCTCAGCAATAATGTCATAGTTCTTGAATTCACTATAATATTTATATATAAGATTTTTACCCTTAAAATCTATTACTAATATTGGTTTTGTCTCAGGGAAATTTGATAAAATGCGCTCATCACGTTTATGGATTACTGATTTGTACTTAATTAATTCTTCTTTTATTTCTTTTCCCCCCTTAATTATTCCTCTATGACCCGTAGCAACCATCTCTATATCCAAATTTAATAATTTATCTATTGATTCTTCAAAATCAATTAAATTTGAGTCAATACCAGCATAAAATACAAAATTAGTTAAATCAATATCAGCCAAGAAAGCTATTTTAGAATTTAGTTCTAAAAATGAACAATGACCGGCTGTATGCCCAGGAGTATGAATTACTTTTAAATCACAATCATGTCCAACTTTTATTATCTCATTGTCCGTTAAAGCTTTTTCTATTTTGGTATTCTCTAATTTGAAACTTTCCCAAAGCCATTCAAATTCTTCTTCTGCTGGACTATTTGAGATACCATAATATTCATAAAATTTATCAACATTTTCTATTAAAAATTTATCGTTTGAGTGGATGAAAAATTTAGAATTAGATAAAAGTCTATTCCCTGAAGTATGATCTTCATGCCAATGAGAAAGTAAAACGTTATTTATAGGAAATTGTCTTTTTAATTTTCTTAATAATCTACTTGAGATTCCTGTATCAATTAAATAATCTTCAATAAGTAAAGAGTGTGAGTAAGGATATTTTCCATTTCTTGCTCCTCTTATAAAATAAATCTTCTTAAATTCATCTGTAAAATGTTCTACAAAATTATCCATAACGACCCTTTAACTCAAGAATTTGAAAGAATTAAAGGTTTTACATGTCTTAAATGTTTGGATTTATTTATAATGAATTATTGGACTTTTTATTGTTTTCTGAAAAATATAAGTGGTTAAATTTGTATTAACCTCTTGAATTACATTTAATTAAAATAGAAAAAATCGAAGAGGTTTCATAAAAATGCATTATTGTTGTCCCAATTGTATGAGCAGGAAAAAACCTGAAATAATAAAGTATTTTCCTCCCATAACAGTAAGGTGTTCGGACTGTCGTTACATAAATTTTGAAATTAAATTTATCAAGGATGAGAAGACTAAATACACCTCAATTCCCTACTCCCATTAGCTCCCTTGCTATTTGTATTTTTTTTTTATTTTTATTTTGGTAAAATTATTTATGATATGCCCATCTCATTCTTTTTCACTAAAAGAGAAAAATTTTCTACTTGAGTGAGCATTTACAAAATAAGTTCTATAATTTTCAATCTCTTCATAAATCTCCTCTAATTCTATATTAACTAACATCTTATCAAAGATATTCAATGTAGATAGGTACAGTTTAGGAACAAACGTATCAATTTGCGAAAGTTGATATGCTAAATCTATAATTGATGAGTAATCTATTTTCAAACTAATTTCTCTATTCCTAATTTTCTGAATAATCTGCTTTTCAAGTTTTTTTCTCGAAATATTACTCCAAGTTAATTCATATACAAAATAATTCACACCCTGCACAGATTCTGTTAAAAGAGCTGTACCTGTAGCTATCGCTATACTACCTGTTAAGGCGTAAGCTGTTAAAGTTCCTAATACTAAGGTAATACTTCTATAAATTAAACTTTTTATTAAACTATTCTTCCATTCAATATCTTTAGTTTTCATCTAATTCTCCTTTATTTTTTCCAACTTACAAATTAAATATGGAATAATGTTGGATTTCTTACCAAATTTTTAATTTTTTTAATATAATCTTTGAGATATTATAATTTTTCCCTATTTAAAAGGGAACCTTAAACTGTTGGGTTAATAATCGGAATACTAATTAATACTTTGAATAAATTTGATATTTTTAAAAAAAGTCAATAGCTTTTAGCAATATAAACAGTACATCCAGCAGGCTTTCCACATATTAAACAAGTTGCAAATTCATGCTTTTCCTCATCAACCCTTATACCTCGAACTTCTCCACCAATTTCTTTTTCAACCACTTCAGCACATTGATAAGCATCCATATCAATTGAGCAAAAACCACAGCACACTATTTTTCCATTATTAATTGCTTCAATTGCAGCATCTTTTTCATATACACATTCAACTTGAGATTCAAAATCGATTAAGGATTTTTCTTTTATCTCTTTAGTATAATTTTCAGCGATTTTAACAATAAATTTTTGTAACTCATCATCCTTTACAATGAATTTTTCACCGTTATGGCGTTTAACTATTACTACTTGATTTTTTTCAATATCTTTTGGTCCCACCTCAATTCTAATTGGAACTCCCTTTAATTCCCAATAATAAAATTTATTGCCAACTGACTCATCAGAATCATCAAGTTTAAC
>JAEOTZ010000065.1 GCA_016839585.1 Promethearchaeota archaeon | reverse complement strand
TTTCTACTTGACTTAAATTATTTAAGAATTTAAATTCTCCATAATCAGTCCCATTAATAGTTATTTTCCAATTATATTGACTTAATCCCGTATAATTTCCATCTGTACATTCAAAATCAAATTTTAACGGATACCATACGTCATTTTCTATATCAAGAATTTTATTAAAACTACTTCCATTATAATAACAAAATGCATCAGAATTTATTGAAAATGAAATCCCTGTAGTATTTTCAGAAGAAGAAAAATCTATCTCAAAAAGTTTTGATTTATTTGTAGTTCTTATAAAAAATTCAATAGATCCATATTCTTGAGCAGAATTGAATTTGATTACAATAGATGCTGAACCATTATAATTTTGGTCTTTAAAATTTAAAATACTTTCATGACTATCTAATTCTTCTATAAAATCAACGCTGCAGTCCGAATCAAATTCATAAGTAATTTCCCAGCCATATTGACATCCATAATAAAAATTATCACACGCTTCTTTGATTTCCAACTCAATAAAACATATATTGAATGGTCCCATATCACGCAAATGATACATTTGATATCTATCAATCAATATTTTAGAATCACGGGGAATATTTTCTGTAACCCAACCGAACATTTGAGCTTCTTCATCTTTAACGTGAAAATCACGGTCATAGATGCCACGATTATATATTTTCAATCCGGCAATTAGTGTATTTGAAAAGGATAAGAAGATTAAAGAAGATATAAGAATTAAATAAGGAATTAACTTCTTAGTTTTATTAAGGTCTTTTATAAGTATTTTTGATTTAATACTTTTTATTAATTTTATTATTCCTATTGAAGAAAAAATAGAAAGAGGAATGATTAAATAGTACCAATTTCGAGTATACCAATACATCATATAGAATGATTCATTAGATGGTATCTCTGAAACTGTAGTAAATGGATATTGTAACCATCTTCTAAATATTAAAATCGAAGCTAAACCTATTGTAAAAAGAAACCAAGAAAATAAAACATAAAATAGCTGTCTATTTTTTTTAAAACAAAAATAAGATAAATAGATTCCTAAAATACCAATTAATCCTATATTTGCAAATATAAGATCTAAGTAAAATGTAAAGAAATTTTTGTTAATTATCAAAAAAGGTTCCATTATTTTTATTACGATAATATGTAATATTTCAATTATCAAAAACTCAGTAAAAATGAATAAAATAAATTTAAAGATGGATTTTGAACTAATCTTAAATTTCAAATCTCTTTTTCTATCTCTAGAAAAAAACTTAATATAAATTTTATAAATAAGAAAACTAAGGAGGAAAAATCCAATTAAAAATAAATAAATTAATATAGCATTTAATATTAAAACCTCTCTAAGAAGAGGTGGAGAGATTCCTAAAAAGTAAGTTAAAAAAGTAGAGGATTTCCAACTAAAAAAGAATCCTGATAACACATCAAAAGATATAAATAATAAGATAAAAAATAATAAAAAATTCAAAAATAATTTTAAATCTTGGCTTTTTTTATTTGAAAATATACAATATATAAAAGTTAGAGATATTCCTGCGATAGTTGGAAGAAAATAAGTCATATAACTTTGTAATAAAAACAATGCAGCAAAAAAAGTAATTATAAATCTCTCAGTTTTAAAAATTGGTTTAGTTTCTGATACATTTGAAGTTTTAGCTATGATAATAAATAAAGCTATTGATAAAAATAACGGAAAAAAGGCATAACTTCGAAAATAAAAAGAAAAAATCCCTGCTCCTACGAATGTCGCTCCTACACCACCTAAGGATGAATTAACTATATAAAATAAATTAGAAAATGTTATAATGAAGATGGTAGATAATACAGCATAAATCTCTTTAAACCTATGCAATAGAGCCTTCATTAACAAATATATTGAAGTTATAATTAAATACAAAAAGAGAAATAATATTGCATAAACATTAAAATAAGGTATTCCGCATAATGTACTTAAACTAAATGAGATATAACCCCAATATACCGTATAAGAACCATAAAATTTAGCCAAATAGATAGTTTTTTGGCGGCCAATATAATAAGCATATTCAATCCCTCTCCAAGAATCACCTGGCATACCATATTCTGAGGTAAAAAAAATCCCTAGAGCAATTATTATTATCCCTAATGCTAAAAATAAAATTAGAGATGTGTATTTTGATATTTTTATCTCTATTGTATTTAATTTTATTTCATTATTATCTCGGATTTTCTGAATCAAGAAATCAAAAACAAATAAAAGTATAATTGTTATAAACAAAACAATCGCAAAAAATTCTCTAAGCAATCCAATTTGATCGAGGATAAAAGTATAACATCCTAAAAATGTAAAGGATAAAAGAGGATAAATAGTTATTTTTAGTAAAAAAGGTTCCACGTTGAATTTCTCATAGAGTGTACTCTTTGGAAGTAATATTTTAAAAATGCATACCCCTGGTAGAAATGCGCATCCAATAAGGAAAATGATAGCTCTAAAGAGATTGAAAAATCCAATATGTTCCCAATTTATCATTGCATCAGAAAAAGAGATTGGAGGAATAAAAAAAGTAATTACCATAAGGCTCATTAAAATAATTTTGATAGAATTTTCGTTTAAAATTTTGAAATTAAATAACGTTTCATTACTCTCATTACCATGACTTAAATTAATGAAAAAGTAAAAAATCCCGATGATAATTATAGCAAAACCTATTAATGATACAATTGGGAGTTCATAATTATTAGGAATAATATATAAATTTATTAAAAAAAGAAAATAGGCAATTATAAAACTAGCAACAAAAGCAACTACAATAAAATTCCTAAAAATGTTTATTTTGTTTCTCAAACCTATTTACTATTAAAATTTGATTAAAAATTGTTAAGATTTAATTAATTTTTCTTCATAAATGTTTCTTTTACGAGAAGAATTACCACACCAAAGTTCTCTTGATTAAAAAAAATACCTGTTTTGCTTTAAAATACATTTTCTCTCATTTAATACCTTAATTAAAAGTCAATCGATTATATTGAAAAAATATTTTACATTATTTAATAAAAAAAAAGAGTTATTTCATTTGATAAATTAAACATTGTTCAGATTTTAAAAATATCATAATCATCGAAATAGAGGTTTGTTCAAACCAAGCCTGTTTCAATTTAGTGCCCAAATTAAGGATGGGTTTTTGAAATGAATGATTTAGTAGGTTTTTTAAAATTTATATTCATATATATAAGTTTTTAGGTGAATTCATTAAGTTTTTTAACTTAAATTTCTTATAATATACAATCACATACTCATTTAGATGATTTTCGTGGAAATATTAGATAAGAAATTAGATTTACTGAAGTTAGAAGAAAATGTAATTGACTTTTGGGAGAAAGAAAATATATACTCCGAAATAAGAAAAAAAGAGGAAGGAAAGGAAGTTTGGCGATTTATTGATGGTCCTCCATATACTACAGGCTTAATTCACCTTGGAACTGTGTGGAATAAAGTTTTAAAAGACTTTTTAATAAAGTATAAGCGAATGAGAGGTTTTAAAGTTACAGATACTCCTGGTTATGATACTCATGGATTGCCAATTGAAGTTCAGATGGAAAAAGAATTAGGAATTAAAAATAAACAAGAAATTCTTGATTATGGTGTAGATAAATTTATAAAGGGTTGTAAGGAGTATGCCCAAAAAAATCTTAAAATAATGAATGAACAATTTAAACGATTAGGATGCTACTTTTGGGATTGGGATAATCCATATATTACTTATAAAAATAGTTATATTGAAGGTGTTTGGTGGACTTTAAAGAAGGCCTGGGAGAATAATCTACTTTACCAATTTTATAGGCCATTAAATTGCTGCCCAAGATGTGCTACTGCTTTAGCTAAGCATGAGCATGAATATAAGAACATTCAAGATATAAGTTTGTTTTTAAAGATAAAATCTGTTGATATGGAAAAGACTTATTTTATAATTTGGACCACAACACCTTGGACATTAGTAGCTAATGAGGCTATTATGGCAAATCCCTTTGCTGCTTATGCTAAAGTATATATTGAAGATCTCGATGAATATTGGATACTTTCAAAAGTATCAATAACACATCTAATTTCGGGAGAATTAGGATATAAATATAAGATTGCAGAAGATTTTAAAGGTGAGGATTTAGAGGGAATGAAATACATTCATCCATTATTAGATGAAGTACCGTATCAAAAAGAATTAGCAAAGGAAAGCGATACAGTTCATTCGATTATATTGTCTGAGGAATATGTTTCAGTTTCAGAAGGTGTTGGGTTAGTTCATTCTGCTCCTGGTCATGGTCCTGAAGATTTTGAAGTAGGTGTTGCGAATAATATTCCTGTTTTTACACCTGTAGACATAAGGGGTGAATATACGAAAGAAGCAGGAAAGTTTGAAGGGAAATTTGTATTTGATTCAAATAAAGAAATTTTAGATTTGTTGAAAGAAAAAGGTACATTAATATTAACTGACGAAATAGAACACGAATATGCTCATTGTTGGCGTTGTGATTCAAAATTAGTATATAGAGCGACAAATCAATGGTTTTTTAAAACAGAAAGTCTTGTACCTGAGTTGCTAAAAAAAAATAGTGAGGTTTACTGGGTTCCAGATTGGGCAGGTAATAAATGGTTTAAAAGTTGGTTATCTACATTAAAAGATTGGTGTATTTCAAGACAACGTTTTTGGGGTATACCTTTAAGCGTATGGATATGTGATAATGAAGAATGCAAGGACATGACAGTAATAGGCTCAGCGAAAGAATTAAAAGAAATAGCAGGAGAATGTCCCGAAGATCTCCATCGTCCATGGATTGATAAAGTCACTTGGAAATGTATAAAATGTAATAAAGGTACTAAAAAGAGAATTCCTGACATTCTAGATGTTTGGTTAGATTCGGGGTCAGTAATGTGGGCTGCTCATGAAGTTTATGATGGACATAGTCATTTTGATACATGGGTTCCTGCCGATTTTATAATTGAAGGTAAAGATCAGATAAGAGGATGGTTTAATACTCTATTATGTAGCGCAATGGTTTCATCTCATCGTAAAAATTATAATGTTTGTTATATGCATGGATGGACTTTAAGAGAGAAATTAAAAATGAGTAAATCAAAAGGTACTCAAATTTATCCTGAACATCTTATTGATGGTACTTTAGAGAAACTTAAAAAAAATAAATCTTATTCAAATATAAAAGGAATTGAAACTTTTCGCTTTTATTCCATAGGTGTAACACAACCAGGTAGGGATTTCAATTTTGTAGTGAAGGAATATGCTGATACTTACAAAATAATAAATACAATATGGAATGTTTTTGTATACGCTAACGAAAAGTTCAATTTGGCTGGATTTGACCCTTCTAAGATAAAATTAGATGAAAAATCTCTTAGTAAATTAGATAAATGGATACTTTCAAGATTACATTCCACGATTAAAAAAATTACTGAATTAGCGGATAATTATGAGTTACCATGGATTACGGGTGAATTAAGAGACTTAATTGTAAATGATATAAGTAGATGGTATATAATGCTAAATCGGGAAAAAATTGATATATATTCTGAAGATCCTAATAAACTTTTGATAATGGCTGTTCTCTATCGTGTTTTATATAATGTTTTACTGTTATTAGCACCGGTTAATCCGATGATAAGTGAAGATTTATTTCTTAAAATGTATAAACCACACTTAAAATCAAGTGGCTTAGAAGATACAAAAAGTATTCATTTACAAGATTGGCCTGAATATAATGAGAAAAAAATAGATTTAAAATTAGAGGAACAAATGCATTTTACGCGGGAATTAATAGAAATTGTCAGGGCGATAAAGGATGAAAATAGAATAAGATTAAGATGGCCAAATAAAAGAATAATAATCGAACCTAAAGAAGACATGCCAAAAATAGAATTTCCAGAGATAATTAAAAAAGTTGGAAATGTTAAAGAATTAGAAATAGTGAAATCGGTTAAACAATCAGATAATTTAATTAAAGCTGAATCAAAATTCTGTAATGTTTATCTAGATGTTTCAGTTGATGATGATCTCTTATCTGAACGAATAATCAATGATTTATTAAGAAATATTCAATTCTCTCGGAAAAAAAATAATTTTAAAGTAGGAGAAGAAATAACATTAACAATTGGTACTAAAACTGAATACTTAAACAAATATCTTGAAAAAAATAAAGAATTAATATCAGATAAAGTAAGTGCAAAAAAGCTTGAAATACTTTTGGATGATTTAACACAAGAGAATGGCAAAGTATTCGCAAAACTAAATATATGTCCTAATAAAGAATGCTCTGCTTCATTGAAAGATAAGATAATCTCTAAATTAAAGAAAAAAGTTGCCTTAAATTGTCCATATTGTAATTCTGCTATCAAAGAAGATACCATTAATTCAATAACATTTAATTTAAAAAAAATATAGTAAAATCTTTAATTTCTCTATACCAGTATTAAGGAATGATTTTCTATCTGATAGTGAATTAGAAAAAAACAGATCATAATATTTTTTTTACAAGTCCTACTTTTTCTAAGCACTTTAATTTCTTAATAAATTTATAGGGTAGAATGAATTTTATTCGAACTTTTATGATAAATTTTAAATAAAAAGTTGATAAGTTTTATATTATGTATGGCAAATCTAAATTAATAGTTGGATTAGTTTTGTTAGCTGTTGGTGCTGGTTTAGTACCAACCGGATTTATTATAAACCAATATTTTGTCGATCAAGTCTATGAAGGAGTACCTGAAGCGCTTTTAAAAATTAAAGACGATGCGATTGAAAGTTTAGAAGGACAATTACCCGGTTTAGCTACTCCTGACGTTTTAAATGGTCTAAAGGAGGAGGCAATAGCTCAATTACCTTTAATAATCAATGGTTCAGGAGCGGCTAGAGCAATTAACCAGACAATAGATGGGGTTGCTTTTTTCATTGGTATAGACGCTGCTAAAGATCAATTTTTTAATAGTCCAACCTTTCAAGCAGATTATGGTACCCCCCAAGGTGTATCAGATTATTATGATACTCTATTAGCTTTTGATTTAAATATTACTAATCTTGGTTATACAACAAATGCTCAAGATTCTTTACTATACGGGAATGGATCTTTACCAGGATTAATAACCGATCTCGAGTTAGGAACAGGCGTTTTAGGATATATGGAACTTTACCTTAATGCGTCATTAGGTGATATGCTATTAAATTCTACAATGCAATTTTATTATAATGCCACATGGAGTCAACTAGAAGCTCTCGCGGGATATATTAATAACTATTTATGGGAAGTTGTAGTTAAGGCTTCATATTCGGGATGGGGATTTACAATTGAGGAATTTGCTGAGATGATATTTTATGCTCAATGGGCAAATGGTTCACAATTTGTGGATCCAATTGATTTGAGTCTTTTCAAGTCTGGAGTACCACCCGGTACCACAGGTTTGGAAGCGGGTATTCCAATACCAACTAACCTTACAATGTCTACTTGTATGAATCTCTGGGATGATTCAAATCCCTTATCATTTGTTAATGATTCAGGAATAATGGCATGGCTTAATACCTCATATCAAACTATGATAGAGATAGCTTTTAGTATTAGTACTCCTCAATATCTTCTGGTTCTTGGTTGGTTAGGCAACTTTATTAATAATCTTACACCAGTATTAATTTTAGCTGAAACAGGTTATACAATACCAACACTTGCACTATTTGCTTTGTATGAACAATGGGCAAATGGTACAATCTTTGGTGAATCTATTTTACCAGAGGGATTTTTAAGCAGGAGGGATCCTCCTATTTATGGACCACCCTATTTTGAAGTAGGATTAACAGAAGGTGCAACAGGTTTAACACTTACACAAACTATGGCACTCTGGAATGAGGCAAGTGAATATTCACTTGTTACAGTTAGTGGAATAAATAAATGGTATAGCGCAAAACCCTTTAATAGTACTGCTTATGTAGCTTTAAAATTATATAATGGTGTACTCACTGATGTTCAAATGGAACAAATTCTTGATTGGCTACCAAAGTTTAGAGATGATATTGTTAATAAACTAGCAAAAGATGATAAAGATTTACCTATGGAACCATATGACCTTGGTATGGCTATACTTATTGGTTTAGGAGTCAGTGGCGGAGCATTAGCAGCGGTAGGTATAATATTTTTAATATTATCCAGAAGATTTTAAAGCAGGTAAAAAGTATAATCCTAATTAAAAACTTTTTTTATTCTATACTATTTGTTGAATCTAATTCTATCTTGTTATTAAGAGAGATATATTGAATAAGTATACTTAAATCGGATTTAGATCATCTATTAAGAATTCTTTTTAGCTAAAGAACTATCAATTAAAGTTACTTCCACTTTCTTTTTTATAATATTCACACCAATAATTAAACATATCTTTCAGAGTGTTTTCTAAAGATATTGTAATCTCCCAACCTAATTCCTCTTTTATTTTTGAATTATCTCCAAGAATGACATCTTCATCAATCTTTCTCAATTTATTTGAGACATTTTCAATTACTTTAATTTTCTTACTTGAAAGACTTAATACTTTATCTAAAATCTCACGAATCTGAATTTTCCTATTTGAACAAACATTATATGTTTCTCCCGGCTTTCCTTTTGTAGCAGCTAACCATATTGCCTTCATTGAATCTTTTATATCTGTAAAGTCCCGATAGGAACTTAGATTTCCTACTTCAATTACAGGTTCTATTAATCCTAATTCAATTTTAGCAACCTTACTTACAAAATCAGCACATGCATCACCCACTTTTCTAGGACCTGTTTGATTAAAGAATCTTAAGTTAATTATTTCTATTCCAAAATTTAAATAATATTGTCGAGCAAGGAGTTCAGTGGCTATTTTACTAATTCCGTAAGGATGAATTGCTAATAATGGATCAGTTTCTTTTAAAGGGCGATTTAATTTAGTTGTTGTACCGTATTCAGCACTAGTACACGCAACTATAATTCTAGTCTTAATTTTAAATTTTTTAATAGGTTCAAAGATATTTAAAGTTCCAATAACATTGATTTCTATGGTATTTACAGGATTTTCCCATGAGGGTATGACTAAAGGCTGTGCCGCAAAGTGAAAAATATATTTTGGTTTAACATCTTTAATTATTTTTTCTAATAAAATTGAGTTTTTTACATCACATTCTATAATTTTTAATTGTTCATTATCAGTTGGAATTTGAATATTTTCTCCAAAAATTTTTAGTTTTTCTTTCCTTGAGAAAAATATCTTTCCATTAGTATAATAAGCTAAATTTCTATAAGTTTGATCAGGTCTATCTAAGGCATAAATTTCAAAATCTTTTTGTATACAAAAATCTATTAAATTAGATCCTAAAAAACCATTTGCTCCAGTTACGATTATTTTATCCATAGTAAATATCAATAATATTTTGCTGTTATTTTTATTTTAGCAAACTCTTTTCTTTTAAAATAGATATCATGAACGTATATCCATATCTAAATTTAGATTAAAATTAAAGAATTGCTTTAATTTTTTAAAAACAGCCAAAAAATTTAAAGGATTTTTTAATAAACAATTAATTAAACCATAATAAATTGTAGATTTTATCTAAGAATTCAAATTAAAATGACATAACCATCATGATTATTCGTTCTAAAGCACCATTTCGAGTGAGCTTCGGGGGGGGAGGTACTGATATGCCTCCATATTGTACAGAACATGGAGGTTGCGTTATTAGTACTACTATTGACCGCTATATATGTGTCTCTATAGAGCCTAGAGATGATGATAAAGTTCAAGTTCTTTCAATTAATGACAATAAGGAAATATTGTTTGATGTTGGTGATAAAGATTATACTGAAGATTTTGAGTTATTTAAAGGAGTTATCAATGTTTTAAACATTAATGATGGGTTCAATATTACAACTTATTCAGACTTACCAGCAGGATCTGGTATGGGGGGCTCATCTTCACTATGTGTGGCACTTATAGGAGCGTTTAATGAATTTTATAATTTAAAATTAAATAAACACGATATAGCATCAAAAGCTTGTAATATAGAACGTGTTGAATTAAAACAAAAAGGAGGATACCAAGATCAGTTTGCTGCTGCTTATGGTGGGTTCAATTTCATTGAATTTTCTAATGGTATAAAAGTATCACCAATAAAAACAACAGAAGAGATGATAAATGAGTTACAATATAGTTTGATCCTTTGTTATGTTGGAGGATCACATTTCTCATCTAATATCCAAGATGAAGTTTTAAAAGGTTATAAATTTGAAAAAAAATCTTTTATGGAAGCCATGCAAGATCTAAAAGATGTTGCTTATTCAATGAGAAAGATTATTGAATCCAAAGATATAAGCCAATTAAATAAATTTGGTGAATTTTTACATAAAGGTTGGTTAGCAAAGAAAAGCTTAAGTTCAAAAATTTCAAATAAAAATATCGAAAATTTTTATTTAACTTCAAGAAAATATGGTGTTTTAGGAGGTAAATTGCTAGGTGCGGGAGGTGGAGGTCATTTATTGCTATTTTCTAAACCTAACAAAAAATTCGAAGTAATAAAAGAACTAGAAAAAATCGGAGGAAAAATAGTTAATTTTCACTTTAATCCAAAAGGATTAGAGGTTTGGAAATTAAAAGAGTAATTAAAATTTATGTAATATAAAAAAGAGATTAATAAAAATTGATTAATATGGAAAATGAGATTATTTCAATATTGAGTGAAAGTATTAAAGTTAAGGAAGGAATTAAAGAATTAACGCCTCTTATTAGAAAAATTTCTGAAGAAATTATAGAAGCGTATAGAAATAAGAAAAAAGTTGTTCTTTTTGGTAACGGTGGAAGTGCAGCAGATGCTCAACATATCGCGGCAGAATTTGTAGGAAAATTTTATAAAGATCGTGCTTCACTTCCCTCTTTAGCATTTCATACTAATACATCTGTTATTACTGCAACAGCAAACGATTATGGTTATGATATAATTTTCGAGAGACAAGTATCTTCATTTGTGGAAGAGGGTGATATTGCTATTGGATTAAGTACTTCAGGAAATTCTCCAAATGTAATAAAAGGTTTAGCAAAAGCAAAAGAAAAAGGGGCAATTACTATTGGGTTTACTGGACAAAAAGAAAATAAAATCGAACAAATAGCAGATTATTGTCTTAAAATTCCTTCAACGGATACTCCTAGGATCCAAGAAGGACATATTACCGTAGGACATATAATTTGTTATTTAGTTGAAAAAGAACTATTTGGATAATTTGTTATGAAAGAAGTTGCTGTTTCAATTCACGCAAAAGACAATTTTGATCCTTTAATTTTAAATGGATTGAAGGGTCTTGATTATATACACGTGGATGTAATGGATGGTAAATTTATCAACAATACTAATACCAATTTGGATGCTTTTAAAGTATTAAGCGAAAATTACAAAACACCAATAATAGCTCACTTGATGGTTATTAACACAATTAACTATATTAATATGATCATAGATTCTGTTGATTATTTTATTTTTCATTTTGAAAATGATGAGGATAAATTAGCAATCATCAGGGAAGTAAAGGCAAAGAATAAAAAAGTAGGAATCGCAATAAACCCTAATACAAAAATATCAGAAATTGTACCATATCTAGATAAAATAGATATTGTGTTAGTAATGTCTGTGTTTCCAGGATGGTCAGGTCAGAAATTTATAGAAAAGACTGTTGAAAAAATAAATACTTTAGCGGAATATAAGAACAAATTTAACTTTAAAATTGATGTTGATGGTGGAATAAACCTTGAAAATGCAAAGAAGTTAAAGAATACAGATATTTTAAGTAGTGCTAGCACAATTTTAAAAGCAAAAGATCCAAATACTATAATTCATGCTTTAAAGAATTCAGATGAGTATGACTAATAAAAAACGTGCGATTTTTTTGGATAGAGATGGTGTTATAAACAAGGAAGTAAATCATTTATCAAATCCAGCTCAATTTGAATTTATTCCAGGTTCTATAGAAGCCCTTAAGATTTTAAAACAAAAGGGATTTCTTTTGATAGTTATAACAAATCAAGCAGGAATAGCTCGTAGCCTTTTTTCGGAAGAGATTCTTAATCAAATCCATAATAAAATGAGAAGAATTCTAAATCAAAATGATATTATTTTAGATGACATTTTTTATTGCCCGCATCATCCAGATTTCACAGGTGAATGTAATTGTAGAAAACCTAAACCAGGTATGATACTAAAAGCCCAAAGAGAATATAATATAGATTTGCAAACCTCATATATGGTTGGAGATACCCTTTCTGATATTGAAACAGGTATAGCTGCAAATTGTAAGACTGTTTTAGTATTAACAGGTTATGGTTTGGAAGAACGTAAAAAAATGATCTCCATTAAACCAGATTATGTTTTTGAAAATTTGTTAGAATTTGCTAAAAATTTTTAATTAAATTCATTATTATAATCTATTAAAAAAATGTAAATTCTTGTAAAAATTATGAAATTCTTTATAGATACAGCAAATTTAAAACAGATTAAAGAAATGCAAGATTTAGGCATAATTGATGGGGTAACAACAAACCCAACGTTACTTTCAAAAGAAGGTGCTGAACCTATAGAACAATTGAAAAAAATTTGTGAAATTGTTGATGGGCCAGTCAGTGCTGAAGTTATAGGTTTAAAAACAGAAGAAATGGTTAAAGAAGCACGTGAATTAGCTAAAATTGCTCCAAATATTGTAATTAAAATTCCTATGACAAAAGAGGGAATAAAAGCGGTTAAAATTTTGGAATCTGAAGGAATTAATACTAATGTTACTCTAGTCTTTTCTCAGAATCAAATTTTAATAGCAGCCAAGGCAGGAGCTTCCTATATTAGCCCTTTTATTGGAAGATTAATGGACAACGGACAGGATGAGATCGATATGTTATGGGAATCAATGCAAATCATTAATGCTTATGATTTTAAGTCTGAAATAATAGTAGCGTCTGTAAGAAATGCTCGACATGTAATTGAAGCAGCTAAAATGGGAGTTCATATAGCAACTATTCCATTTGCTGTCTTAGAAAAGATGTTTGTCCATCCAAATACTGAAAAAGGATTAAAAGCCTTCCTTGATGATTGGGAGAAATTAAAAAATCAATTAAAAAGTTAAAAATGTAATATGACTCTTGTTGATAACATAAAAGAATGGAAACAGAAGAAGATTTTAATAATTGGAGAAGCTTTAGTAGATAAATATATTATAGGTTTTGCTGATCGAATTTCTCCTGATGCTCCAGTTCCAAATATAAAGATAGAAAATAGTTCATCCTATATAGGAGGAATAGGATTGGTTTTACAATATATCAAATCTTTAGGTGGCATTCCTGAAGTGTGCACTGTAATCGGCAACGACTTTGAAGGAGATTTCTTTTTAAAAGCAATTAAAAAGTTAAACATTGATTCATCTGGCATCCTAATGGATGAAAGTATAAATACCCCTCAAATCACTCGTTTAAAAGCAATGAACCAACATCTATTACGTTTGGAGACAGATTATAATATAGATATCTATGAATCAATAATAGAAAAATTCTTTAAGATAATAGAAACAAGATCTAAGGACATTGACTCAACCTTGATTTTAGATTATGGTACGGGAGGTTTATTTAGTGATCTTTTTATTCAAAATTTATTAGCTAAATTAAGAAAAACATATAAGAGTATTCCTATTATTGTGCGTCCCAATACCTCAAATTATTATCTTTATGAAAATGTAGATTTAATAAAAATAAACTTACAAAAGGCACTACAAACTTTTTCAATTGATTGTTGTAATGAAACAAGTGTTTCCATAGTTGGGAAGAGAATTTTAAGTTTATCTAAATGTAAATCTGTTTTATTAAATTATTTAGAAACTGAATCATATCTTTTTTCTCAAGATTATGAAAAAGTAGAGAAAATTTTTCCTATTTTAAAACAACCTGCTAGAAGTTTTGTAGCAGTTGGAAGTGTGATAATGGCTACTTTAGGATTATCTTTCGCATCAGATATTTCTATAGTTGATGCTGCAAAATTAGCTCTTTATGCAGCTGCTCTTACTGCTTCTTTACCACCAGTAGAATTTTATAATGCAGATAAACTGAAAAATTACATTTTAACTTCTTTAGAAGATAAATAAATTTATTATTTGGGTATAAGGATGGAGTTATCTAAAACAGTTGAAAAAAAGCTTTTAATCGATATTCTAGCAATTAAGAAAGATATTATAAAGATGATATATCAGGCTCAATCAGGTCATCCAGGTGGTTCGCTTTCTTGTGCTAATATAATTTATCTTCTTTATAATAACATTATGAAAATTAATCGAGAAAATCCTCAATGGAGCGAAAGAGATATCTTTATTCTAAGTAAAGGGCATGCAGCACCTGCTTTATACGCAGTTTTATCTAAAATTGGTTTTATAAAAAGAGATGAATTGTTTACTTTAAGAGATTTTGGCTCAAACTTACAGGGGCATCCTGTAAAGAATCCAAAATTTGGAATCGAGGTTTCAACAGGCTCATTAGGTATGGGATTATCCATTGGCGTTGGTTGTGCTTTAGCTGCGAAACTAGATAATGAACCAAAAAATATTTATGTATTATTAGGAGACGGTGAATTAGATGAAGGAGCTATTTGGGAAGCAGCCTTAGCTGGGAGCCATTATAAATTAGATAATTTAATTGCTATAGTCGATCGAAATGGAATACAAATAGATGGTTCAACCGAAGAAATAATGGGTTTAGAACCGTTAGCTGATAAATGGAAAGCCTTTGGATGGGGAGTAATTGATATTAATGGTTCAAATCTAAATGAAATGATAAAAGGTTTTGAGAGAGTTAAACAATTTATAGGCAAGCCCAAAGTAATTATCTCTTATTTAATAAAAGGTGCAGATGTTTCTTTCATGCAACATACTCGAAAATATCATGGACGTGCACCAAATAAAACAGAATATGAAAAAGCTCTAAAAGAACTTGAAGAAATTGAAAGAAGTATAGTTTGAGGTTTAGCATCAGATGCCAGAAACTGATCTTAGAGATACTTTTGGAAATTTTTTAGTTGATATGGGAAAAGTAAACAATAATATTGTAGTTTTAGATGCTGATCTCTCTTCCTCTACTAGGACTTTTAAATTTGCTAAAGAATTTCCAGATAGATTTTTCAATATGGGCGTCGCTGAACAGAACATGGTTGGTACAGCTTTAGGGCTTGCAATCTCCGGAAAAATTCCAGTAGTTAGTGGTTTCAGTATATTTACAACTGGGAGAGCATGGGAATTTATAAGATTTGCTTGTCATGATAATTTAAATATTAAGATTATAACTACACATGGAGGAATTGTAGGTAAAGATGGAAGTACTCATAATGCACTAGAAGATTTAAGCCTAATGTCAACTCTTCCAAATTTGACAGTTTTGATACCTTCAGATAATATTGAACTTATTAAAATATTAGAATATACATTTAATAAAGATGGACCTATTTATATCAGATTACCAAGAGGTGCTTTTCCTACCATTCATGATGAGAATTATCAATTTTCAATAGGTAAACCTGATATCTTAAAAGAAGGTGATGATATTTGTTTAATTGGAACTGGTTATGGTAGTATATTAGCTTTAGAATCTGCTTTAGAAATCCAAAAAACACTAAAAATTTCTATAAAAGTAATTAATCTTCCAAGTATTAAGCCAATTAAAAAAAATAAATTGATTAATGAAATAAAAAACACAAAGGGGGTTGTTGTTATAGAAGAACACAATATATATTGTGGTGTAGGTAGTATATTAGCAAGAATTATATCTGAAAATAATCCTCTTCCTATGAAATTTATTGGCATAGATAATTCATTTGGGGAATCAGGGATAAGAGAACTTTTATTAAATGCTTATTCTTTAAATGTGAAAAATATTAAAGAAAAAATAATAGAATTAATAAAAATAAATTAAAAAGGGATTCAATTTTAATTTGGCAAATATCCCATTTTATCTAAAGCTTTTAAAATAATTTGCTTACTTTCTTCAACTGTTTGTTTATCTGTTTCAACCACTATATCAGCTGTATCAGGTTCTTCGAAAGGATGATCAATACCAGTGAAAGCTTTTATTTCTCCAGCTCTAGCTTTTGAATACATCCCTTTTATATCCCTTTTTTCACATTCCTCAAGAGAGCATTTTACATAGACGAGAATATACTCTCCAATTTCCTTTCGTGAATACGCTCTAATCTTATTGTATGGTGATACGAATGACGCGAGTACAGCAACCCCATTACGAGTTAATAATTTAGCAACAAATGTTACTCTCTCAATATTCATATTTCGGTCTTCCTCAGAAAATCCCAAATCTCTTGTTAAATTCTTTCTAACTATATCACCATCAAGTCGTTCTACTTTCATTCCTTTTTTTCTTAATTCATCTGCTATAGCGTTAGCAAGAACAGTTTTTCCGGAACATGGGAGTCCGGTAAACCATAATGTAAATCCTTTATGTTCCATTCTTTTGTTCCTCTTTTAGAAATTTATTATATTTCCTTCCATATCAGAGGGGACATCTATTCCCAAAATATTAAGAGATGTGGGTGCTATATCAAGAATATTTTTTACTCCTAAATCCTTACCTATTTTCTTCTTTGGATCATAAATGATATATACCCCATACCAATCATGAACGGCATCATCAGGACCTGTGTCATTTTCATCCAAATAGATGGAATCATACCCAACTGTTCCAGCAGATCTCCAATTCAAATCGTCGAAATAGACCATTAAATCAGGAGCATCTCCCCGTATAATTTCAAATAATTCTTCGGGTTTGTAAACCTTAGTATTCATAGGATTCCCATTGACATCTTTAATCTTTTTTAACATGATTACAATCTTATCACGTATTTTTTCATAATCTGCTTTTTTGATAATACCATTTGGTTCTCTTCCTTCTAAATTTAAAAATACTCGGGCGTTATATCCACCCCAACCCCAAGCATATGTGTTATTCCAATCTATATCTGCATCTCTGATTCTTGTTCTAGGTTTTGGTTTTGTATTAAATTTCAATAAACCCAACTCTTCAAGTACCATGTTTATACAAATTAAACCTTTCATTGCTTTTGCACCATGATCAGATACAATCATAACAACAGTATCGTTATCTAATAAATCTAAAATTTCTCCAACTTTTTTATCTAAATAACTATAATACTTTCTCATTTCCCCTTCGAATTTATTGTTAGGCTTATATTTTTGATGTCCTTTATCATAATATTTCCAAAATGCATGATGGAATCTGTCTAAACCAATTATTACAAATTTAAAGTAGTCCCAATCTTTATTTTGCATTAAAAATTTTACAGTTTTAAAATGAATCTCTGTTAAAGCATAAATTTCTTTTATCAAATCCTCTTTATTATTTACTCTAAAATTAACATCAAAAATATAATCTCCTACTTTATCTATAATTTCTTCTTTAAGCTCAGCTGGATAGGTGAATTCTGTGGTACTATCAGGAGTCATAAAACCAGAAACTAAGCATCCATTAATTTTTTGAACTGGATATGTTGGTGGCAATCCTAAAACACAAGATTTTAATCCTTTATCTCCAATTATTTCCCAAACTTTTGGTTCTTTTATATTATAGGAGGTTGCTATCCAAAAATCATCATATAAATTTTCTTTTCTATGTCTAAAACCATATAATCCTAAAGTACCTGCTTTTTTTCCAGTTGACATTACCATCCAGGCTGGTATTGTAATTGGAGGATCGCAAGACCTAAGTTTTCCGTAGACTCCTGAATCCATTAACTTTTTTATATTGGGGCAATCATCTTTAAAATCTTGAAAGAAAGTCCTCGGAGTAGCACAATCCAAACCGATAATGACTAACTTTTTCTTATTTCTGCCCATAATTTGAATCTTTATCTATTTTTTAATGAAATTCAATTTTTATAAATTTTTTATACTAAAAAGGGATTTTTATATCTAAGAATTACTTCAGCGACTTCTGGACGCATAATCTCAGCGCTAGGTGGCTTTCCAGCCTGCAATGCAGTTCTAATCTCTGTTCCTGCGAAATATCTTTGCATTTCAGGAGGATGTGGGCAAATCTTATCATTAATAACAGCATCACATTTAGCACATTTCGAAAAAGATCTAAATTTAATTGGTTCAATACCCAAATCTGGAAACTCATTAAAGATCTTGTGAGCATCATAAGGACCATAATAATTATCAACTCCAGCATGATCTCGACCAATAATAATATGGTCACATCCAAAATTTTTTCTTGCTATGGCATGAAAAATGGCTTCTTTAGGTCCAGCATATCTCATTTCTGTTTCAAATGTGCTTAACACAACTCTGTCTTTAGGATAATATTCTTTTATAAGTGCTTTATATGCCTCAATTATTACTTCATCTAAGAAATCGCCTACTTTCTTTTTTCCAATCACAGGATTTATAAATAGACCATCTACATAAGTTAATCCTGCTTTCTGAACGTATTCATGACCCAAATGAGGAGGATTTCTAGTTTGAAATGCAACAACTCTATCCCAACCCTTTTCCTTAAATAAAACTCTCGTTTCAAGAGGTTTTAAATCTAAATATAAAAAAGTTGGTTTAGGTTCGTTAATTAAGAAAATCTCTCCCCCAATGAGTTTTTCTTTATAATTGAAAACACTACTTACTCCGGGATGATTCTGATCCAATGTACCATATGTTTTTTCTGCGTATTCCTTCTTCTCGTAATCAAAGATAGTCTCTATATTCATTAGTGCTATTGGAGTTCCACTGCTATTTGTAAGGATTAATTTATCATCAGCTTTTATATTTTTAATTTCCTTTTCTGAGACGTCCAACGTGATTGGAAATGGCCAGGCAATATTATTCTCTAAGTACATAGTATCTAATACATAATAATAATCATTTTCATTCATGAATCCCTCTAAGGGACTAAAAGCTCCAAAACAGATGTTCTTAATCACTTTAATTGTCTCTGGTCTGACTTCTATTTTCTCAAATTCGTTAATTTCTCCCTTTATCCTTTCTTTTTCGATTTTTGGCAAGACTTTATTTATTAAAGTTCCACCATGTGGCTCTATCATTTAATACCAAAACCTTTTTTAAATTTTAATAATTTTAAAATCTTTTATAATTAATCTATGTATCCCAAATCTCTTAATCTTTGTTTCACTTTTTCTTCTTCTTCTTTTGTGAAAGCCTGTTTCGATCGTTCTTCTTCCTCTATAGATGAAATAACTTGTCTCAACACATAGGTAACATAACTAGATACTGATGAAAAACCAGTTCCTTTCATTCGCTCCTTAATTTTTTCCACAAGAGGTTTAGGTATCGAAACAGTAGTATATTCTACTTTATGTTCCTCTTTAGGCATTTTCTTCTCATCATTAATTAAGTTTAATTATATATAATTACATAGCATTAAAAAACATTACTTCTTCATAAACCTGCAAAAAGATTAAAAAAATTCTAATTTACTGTTAAATTAAAAAAACCATTAAAAATTGAAGAGCATTAATTATTCAGTTAAAAATCTTTGCTTAATTATTTTAGTTATTCTCTTAGCAGTTTGTCCATCCCATTTTTCAATCGTCTGCCCATTTTTATAATTGTTAGATAATATATCATTAACATATTTTTTAATTTTCTTAAAATCTTTATTAACAATAGTATTTGTTCCTTTTTCAACAGTAATAGGTCTTTCTGTATTTTCCCTTAAAGTTAATACGGGAATATTTAGATATGATGCTTCTTCTTGTATTCCTCCCGAATCTGTTAAAATAAATCTAGAATTTAACATCAAATTTAAGAACTCCAAAAATCCAACCGGGTCATTAATAATAATATTCGCTTTTTTAATGTTTGAGTTTAATTCATACTTTTTCAAATTTTTTTTAGTTCTAGGATGGATAGGAAAAAAGATTTTGATTTTTTCTTGAATAAAATTTAGGATTTCCACAATTTGCTCTAAATCCTCTTTATGATCCACGTTGGAAGGTCTATGACAAGTAATTAAAGCATAATTTTTCTTTTCTAAATTAAATTTTTTAAGAACATTAATATTCTTTGCTCTTTCCAAATTCATTAATAAATTATCTATCATGATATTTCCAACGAAAAAAATCTTTTCTGGAGAGATACCTTCTTTTTTCAAATTATTTTCTGCACTTTTTTCACTTGTAAATAAATAATCAGATAATTGGTCTGTTAAAATTCTATTAATTTCTTCGGGCATTCTAAAATCGAAGCTCCTTAATCCAGCCTCAACATGGGCAACTTTTATAAAAAGTTTTTTAGCAACCAATGCACATGCAATAGTAGAATTAACATCTCCAACAACTAATACTAAATCCGGCTCTTCATTAAGTAGAACTTTTTCAAATTCAATCATTATTTTTGCCGTTTGAATAGCATGAGATGCTGAGCCAACATTTAAATGAATCTCAGGTTCTGGAATCCCTAATTTATCGAAAAAAACTTTTGACATATTATAATCATAATGTTGTCCTGTATGGATAATCTTAAACTTAATATTTTCTTTAAGGAATTCCTTAATTAAAGGAGCAATTTTCATAAAGTTCGGTCTTGCCCCAGCAACTAGGTAAATTAAATTACTCATATTATTATCAGTAACCCAAAAAATTTTTTTTATATAAAAGAAAATTAAAATTAATTAAAATTTAATCATCTGAAATTAATTTAAAATTAGAAGGAATATTTTTTTTATAAAATTATTGAGATTTTTCATAACAGAGAATTAGCTCATGAGTTCTTTTCATGCTTTACGATCCTTTAATGTTTCTAATTTTGTTGGAAAAATAAAAAATAGAATAGTTAAATTATTTCATGCGAAATTTTATAACAAAAAACAAGAAATTATAAGAAATCCCTATGCTTATGAAAAATTAATTAAAAAAGTTCTAAGGGTTTCAAATATAGAAGATATTCGTAATCAATTCTTTAAAAGTCATATATTTGCTTATTCAAATATTACAGAGAAAGAAAATCTACTCAACTATATTGAAAGTAATTGCTCAATGGAATTAGAGAAATGTTTGAAATATGCTGACGAAATAATTGAAGGAAAATTTAGAATATTTGAAAAAATTTCTATTTTTAAAGAAAAAATCAACTGGCATTATGGTTTTGCTGATAATTATAATTGGGATTTGATAAAGACAGAAAAAATAAATAAACACCCCAAAAATAAAAATGTTGATATAAAATATGTATGGGAATTAAATAGGCATTTATTCATGCCTTATTTAGGATTTGCTTACTTTTATACTGGTGATATAAAATACGCACTAAGATTCAAGAATATCATAAATGATTGGATACAAATAAATCCTCCTTTGTATGGAATAAATTGGCGTTCAGGATTAGAAATATCAATTCGATTAATTTCATGGATATCTAGCCTATTATTTTTCAGTTCTTCCAAAGAAATTAACAATAATGAATTTTTTAAGAAAATTTTTAAATCTATGTTTCTTCATGCATACTTTTTAAGATATTTTTATAGTAAAAAGTCATTTAATCATACCATAGGTGAAATCTTCGGTATTTATTTATTTTCAAAAGTTTTCAATAAGATTAAACTCTTTAAGAGATGGGAAAAGAAATTTTTTAGGTTATTTTCGTATCAGATTCATAGACAATTTAAACCTGATGGGACACATATTGAGTTATCAGTAAATTATCATAGATTTGTTCTCGAATTTATTGCATTATTTTTAATTTTTAATTTTAAAAAGATTAATGGAAATACTCGAGAATTTATTGAAAAAATGTTTTATTATCTACTGATGATAATTAAACCTAATGGTACTTTTCCTTTGATAGGTGATAGCGATGATGGAACAGTACTATTATTAAATAACTATAATGACAACCTTTTCATCAATTTAATAAACCTAGGTTCAATTTTATTTAGAAATGGAGAGTTCAAGTATATCTCAAAAAAAATATCTCTTACTTCGATTTTATTATTAGGATTAAAAGGCTATAACACTTTTAAAAACCTCCCTACTCAAGAACCGAGTAAGACATTACAATATTTCAAGGATGCAGGATATCTTATTATCAGAGATAATTGGTCTAATAAAGCAAATTACTTTTTGGTCGATTTTGGAGAATATGGTCCAAATAGTGCCTCCCATTGTCATAGTGATATAACTAATGTAATATTTTGTTATAAAGGATATAATATTTTAAACGATTCAGGTACCTATAGTTATAATAAATCATGGATCGAAAGAAACTTATTCCGTGGGAGTAAAGCTCATAATATATTATCTATTAATAACAATAATCAAGCAGATATAATAGATTGGTTTGCATGGGATAATAGACCTAAAATCAAGAGAATAGTTAAAAAATCTAATGAAAATCAATTAAATTTAATTTGTTTTCACAATGGTTATAAAGGATTTTTAGTAAAGAGACAAATTCATACTGTAAAAAACCTCAATAAGATAATCATCTATGATAAATTAATCCCAATTAAATATCAAAAGAAAGATAAATTAATTAATATAAATCTCTATTTACATTTCGATACGAAAACAGATATTCTATTAAAGAATAAAAAAATTTTCATCAATAATGAGCTAGAAATTAAAATTCACTCAGAACATAACTTTAAAATTGAACTAGAGAACTTTTATTATTCTCCACGTTACGGAGTAAAAAAAAATTGTAAAATATTAAATGTTAGTTTAAAGAACCAATTAATTAACAATAAATCAATTGAAATCATAACTGAAATTGCTCCAATTAATAATAAGTGAATTTCATGAATAGAAAAACATTTCTGAAGCAATTTTTAAATAAATTTTATAATTTTACACCACTCCCAAAGTTTGAAGGAAATTATTTTAATTTAATAAAAGAAATTAATCAAATAGAAAAAATTCAATATTTTAATAGAAAGAATTTAAATGATTATCAAAATTTCCATTTCAGGAAACTAATTATACATGCTTACAATAATGTTCAATTTTATAAATTATGGTTTAGAAATAACAATTTATATCTAACCGATGTTAAAAAGGTTTCAGATATAAAAAGATTACCTATTCTAACTAAAGATTTAATAAGAAAAAACTTCCATAAATTTATCTCAATAAATTTTAAAAAATATAAACCACATTTACAAATGACTTCTGGGTCAACAGGAGTACCTTTTAAGTTTTTTATAGATAAATATGCAAATATTAGATACAGAGCCTCTATTTGGAGAATTTTGAGAACTTTTAATGTAAAATTTAGCGATAAACAAGCGATTTTAAGAGGTACATTAGTCAAAGAGCATGGTCAACAACAAGCTTTTCTATGGAAATTTAATTTTTTATCTAAATCTATTGCTTTTAATACTTTTCATTTAAATGAAATTAATTGCAAAAAAATTATTTCTCAAATTATACAATTTAAACCAAAACTTCTCATGGTTTATCCAATGGCATTATATACACTTTCATTATATATCAAAAAATATGGTATATCCTTTCCTTCTTTAAAAATGATATTATCAAGTTCAGAATCTTTTAGCCAAGAACATAGAGATTTCATATCAAAAACATTTAAATGTCCTTTTATTGATTTATATGGTCAATCAGAACTTGCTCTTCATGCATATGAATGTAAACCAGTAAAAGGGTATCATGTAGTAGAAGAAAATAATATTTTGGAATTATTAGATAAAAACCATCAAGAAGTTTCGGAAGGAGAACTAGGACGAATTATTGGTACTAATTTATTCAACTTTTCAATGCCTTTAATTCGATACAGTACTGAGGATCTAGCCATTATGGGAGGAGATGAGTGTGCATGTGGTAGAAATACAAAAAAATTGAAATCTATTCAAGGAAGAATTTTAGATCAAATTATTACCGAGGATAAAAGTATTATATCAGGAATTTCATTTTATCATTATTGGAAACACATTATTAGCGAAAAAATTCCTAATATCTCATACATACAATTAATTCAACCAAAAATAGATGAAATTATAGTAAAAATTATTCCAGATAAGAAATATAATCAAAATGAAGAAAAAACAATTATTAATGAATTGAAAAAATTTATAGGAAATTTAAAAATATCTTTTAAATATATTACCAAACGAGAGGATGCTCAGAAATGGAGATTTACTGTTTCTAACTTATCTTCAAAAGAAATTATTAAATATTTATGAAATTTTATAAGTTCACAAACATAATATTTTTAAGAAAAATTCTATCAATTAGAATTTTTTAATCTATCAAAATTTCAAACGTTTAAAAAGAAATGAAAGTTATTATTTTAGCTGGTGGATGGGGAACTAGAATAGGAAGATTAGCGGAATTTGTTCCAAAACCTATGATAAAGATAGGCAACAAACCTATATTATGGCATATTATGAAAATATTTTCTCATTACGGACTCAATGAATTCATCATTTGTTTAGGAGTAAAAGGAGATGTTATTCGAGATTATTTCTATCATTATGAAATTAGAAATAAAGATTTTACTGTTGATTTATCTAATGGAAATATCCAGTATTACGACAGGAATGAAAACACAAACTGGAGAGTAACTCTGATTGATACTGGAATAAATACATTAAAAGGAGGAAGGATAAAACGAGTTGAAAAATTCTTAGATCAAGGAATTAATATGGTTACTTATGGGGATGGCGTTGCTGATATTGATATAAAGAAATTGGTAGAGTACCATAAATCCCATGGAAAGACTATTACAATATCAGGAGTACATGCTCCAGCCCGTTTTGGAGAAATTGTTGAAGAAAATGGTCAAGTAAAGTTATTTATAGAAAAACCACGAACATCAATAGGATTAATTAATGGTGGTTTTATGGTGTTTAATGAATCTTTCTTGAATTACCTTACTACTGATGTAAATTGTGAACTTGAAAAAGGGCCTCTTGAAGAGCTGTCTTTAAAAGGAGAAGTAATGGTATATAAACATCAAGGTAATTGGGAATGTATGGATCATGAACGAGATGTTATGTATCTAAATAAATTATGGGAAAATAATAAAGCATTTTGGAAGGTATGGGAATGAAACAATTGTTTAGAAATTTTTTTAAGAATAAAAATGTTTTGATAACAGGACATACTGGTTTTATCGGTTCATGGTTAGGAATTTGGCTTAATGAATTGAACGCAAATGTTGTTGGTTATGCTTTACCTCCCATTACAAAAGAAGATAATTTTGTAGTTACAAATTTTAAAAAAAAAATAGTTAGTATAATTGGTAATGTCAAAAATTACAAAAAATTAAATAAAGTTTTTAAAACTTATAAACCAGAAATAGTTTTTCATCTTGCAGCTCAACCTATTGTGAGAATGTCTTATATAATCCCTAAAGAAACATATGATACAAATATTGGAGGGACAGTTAATGTTTTTGAGAATTTTAGAAAGAATGAGTCAAGTAAAATAATGATTAATTTTACTACTGATAAATGTTATGAAAATCTTGAAAATATCGAAGGATATAAAGAAACTGATCGTTTAGGGGGACATGATCCTTATAGTTCAAGTAAAGCTTGCTCTGAATTTATTACATCAGCATATAGACAATCCTATTTTACAAATAAAGCTTTAAAAAATGAAAAATATGTGTCCTCAATTAGAAGTGGGAATGTTATTGGAGGAGGTGATTGGCAAGAAGATCGGCTTGTACCTGATTGTATGAAAGCTATAAGAAACAGTGAGACAATAAAAATTAGAAATCCTAAATCCGTAAGACCTTGGCAATTTGTATTAGAACCAATTCGTGGGATTTTACTTTTAACAGTTAAAATGTCGGAAGGCCAAGAAAAATATTCAAGTGCATGGAATTTTGGTCCCGACAAAAACGCTATTTTTTCAGTAAAAGAAATTGTTGATAAAATTATTAACTATATAGGTAAAGGTAGTTATGAATTTTCATTGAAAAAAGAAAATGATAAATTTCATGAAAGTAAAGTCCTATTGCTTGATAATAGTAAAGCTTATGAAAATTTAGGATGGAAACCATTATTAACATTAGAAGAGGCAATAAAAATGACATGTGATTGGTACCTTGAAGAGAAAATAGGATATGATTTTGATGTTAACCAAATTAATGATTACCTTAAAAAAGTAATTTAAGTACCTGATATATTGGAAAAATGAGTCTAGATAGTAAGATATTTCTTATAACAGGTGGAACTGGATTTATAGGATCTACAATAGTAAATAAATTAATTAAACAAGGATGTAATAACATAAATATAATTGATTCAAATTCAAATGAATCCATTTGGAGATTAGATAATAAAAAACCATGTCAATTTTATAATATAGATTTACGAGATCGTAACAAATTAGAAAAATGTATTAAAGAAATTAAACCAGAAATAATTTTTCATTTGGCAGCATATGTTAATCCTGAAAGCGATTTCAATGCTATAGATAAAGCATTTTCTATAAATTTTATAGGCACTAAAAATTTATTACAATCTTTAAATGATCTTGAATATGAATTATTTATAAATACAGGAACTAGTGAAGAATATGGAATAAATGTAGCACCATTTAAAGAAGATATGCGTGAATTTCCTGTGTCCCCATATTCCAATTCTAAAACAGCTTCAACTTATTTATGTCAAATGATTTCTAAAATATATAACAAACCAGTTATTACCGTTAGACCTTTCTTGGTTTATGGACCAAAGCAAATTACTATTTCATTGATTCCATCACTAATTTCTGCTGGGATCAAAAATGAAAAATTATCACTAACACCCTGTGAACAGACAAGAGATTTCATCCATGTAGAAGACGTGGCTAAAACATATATAAAATTGGCTAAAAATGCTTCAAAAGTAAAAGATATGGGTATTTTTAATATTGCTTCAGGTAAGGAAACACCAATAATAAATGTAGTTGAATTAATTAAAGAACAATTTCCTAATGCTAAATATTTGATTGGAGATAAACAATATCGACGTGGAGAAGCCATGCATTTCTACGGCTCTATAAATAAAATTAGAAATGCTATTAAATGGGAACCAAAATGGAATCTTGAAGAAGGAATAAGTGATACGATAAAATGGTGGCAAAATAATAAGAATATATGGATAAAATATAAACTTATCTGGGAGTAATTCTAATTATTATAATAATTATAAATTGATTAATATGTCCTTTAATTATATTCTAAAATTTCTTAATAAGTTTAAGGATACTATTTTAAGAAAAAAACCTAAAATTGATTATAACATTAGTAGCAACAAGCATGTACTTCGAGGTGAATATTATTTCTCTTTTTCTAAAAGTATTGTTGAGCATGCAATTAAAAATCCTGATATTCTTGAAAAATTAGTAACTAATTTAGATCAAAAAAGTAGAAATATTATTAATACTGTGTTTGGAAGACTATATTATATTTACACTCACAATATCTTAGAAAGGGATAAAATCATTTCTAAGGTAGAAATTAGAAAGTATATTAAAGTCCAAAAAATAATGAATGAATACGAAAAAAGAAGTAACTTTTTAATTAGAGATTATGATAGTACGATCTTTTATTATAGACATGGTTTAAAGTATATCCCTAATAATGTCATCAATAATCTAAAAAATACAGATTTTATTGATGGAGGAGCTTATTTAGGAGATTCAGTCTTAATGTTTGAAAAATATTATCAGCAAAGAAGAATAATCTCATTTGAGCCAAATAAGAAAAATTTCAATCAATTAGTAAACACAATTAAACTAAATAATTTAAGAAATGTTATTCCCGTTAAAATGGGCTTAGGAAGTAAAACAAATACGTTAAAGATCAAAGATTTAGAAAAAGCTTCTTATATTAGTGATGATGGAAGTCAAGAAGTCAATATAACCACACTGGATAAATATGTAGAAAATAATAACTTATCTGTTGGTCTAATTAAATTAGATATCGAAGGCTATGGATTTGAAGCGATAAAAGGAGCAAAAAAAACTATAAAAAAGTATAAACCTGTACTATTAATTTCAATTTACCATAATGGAGAAGAATTTTTTGAAATAAAGAGATTTTTGGAAAATTTAAATTTAAAATATAAAATAATTATAAGAAAATTAGCTCCCTTAAAGCCTTTTTTTGACACAACTCTAATCGCCTGGATTAATTTATAATTTAATTATCTTATTTCTCTTATAAGATTAAAAGTTAATAATTTTTAAATTCAAAAATTAATTGATTTAGTATAGATATCAAAAAAATTAAGGTGAAAAATCTTAACTAAGAAATGGCTTAGTATATGCATACCTACTTATAATCGAGCAAAAATTTTATATAAAACTTTAAGATATAATCTTCAATGTCCAGAAAAAGATATTGAATTTGTTATTAGTGATAATGCTTCTTCTGATGGAACAGAATCCCTTATAAATAAATTAGATGATCAAAGAATTAGATATTTTCGAAACAGTAGAAATTTAGGTGTTGATCTTAATATAATAAAAGTTATAGAGAAGGCAAACGGTAAATTTGTTTTTATGCTTAGTGATGAAGATATTATAAATTTGAATGTTATTGATTGGATTATAGAAATAATAAAAAATCATGAAGATTTTTCACAAATTTTAGGTAAAATAGGTATTAAAGGTAATATACATAAGGATATTTTATATGATTATCAATGTAAAAATCAGATATTAAATCCAGGTTATCAATCATTAAGCAGATTGTTTTTTCAACATGGTTATTTTTCAGGTATTATATTAAAAAGAGATGTATTTGATTTAAAAAGAGCAAAAAAATATGTTGGATGTGCATATATGCATCAAATCTTAATGACTCAAGCAATGGTAAAAGGAAAAACAATAACTACTCCAAAAATTATTTGTTATCAAAATTACGAAAGTGATATTAGTGCTGAAAGAGATTTAAACATTACAATAAAATCATTTAAAAAAATAAGTATATCACCATTTTCTCCATTAAGTAGATTTACTCAAATGCAATTTAAAAGAAAATTATTATATGATCTTCTAAGAAATTCCCCTAAGACGAAAGAAAAATTACTTAACCAAGAAAGAGTTAGTGCAGCCAAATTACTTGCTATAACTTTTTATAAATCTCCTTACTTATTTCTCAAATTATTGCCATTAATTCTAAGAACAATTGATTATTCTAGATCTTTGACATTTTGGAAACACTTGCCAATAAAATTTATTAAATATTTTTATATAATGATTATAAAGAGTAGGAAAGGTTTATTAATGTTCTTTAAAGAATTAATTTTTCCTAACTCTGAAAATATTAGAATTTATCCACCGTGGAAACATGATAAAAATATTCATGGTTAAAATAGATAATTTTTATAAGACTTTTCAAAATTAATGTTAAAAATATGGCATAAGTCCATAATTCTCGGATAATTATCCTCGCATCAATTTTTTTAATATATTTGTAACTTTAATCAATAATTTATGAGCTTTAGTATCTTTTTTGAAAATAGATTCAATTAACTCTAAATCTTTAATAGTTAAAATTTTATAAAATATCATTTGAAAAAAGAATAATATAATAAAAAGCGCGACTCCAATAATGCTGCTTAATAAAAATATTTCTGGAATAATGAAATATATAATTATATAAGAGATTACAAAAGAAATGCTAAAATTAATAAGAATTAATATAATTTTTTTAATTGATAATTTTATTCCTCCTAATTTATTTGTAAATCTAATTTGAATTAAAAAGATTATAAATGTTCCTAAAATTAATAAATAAGCATAACCACGCAATTGAAAGTGAAATATTCCGATATAAAAAGCACTAATTAAGAATATGTGATAAATCAGATTTAAAAGAGGAATTATTTTAACTCTATTCCTTGCTCTTAATAAAGATGTTAATAGACCACCTAAAACTCTAGTAATAGCTGAAATTAATATCAATTGAAAATAGAAAATATATATAAAATAATCATTACCATATATAATAAAAACATAAAAATCCATTAAAAAAATAAAAGATCCACTTAAAAAACAAGTTAGAATTAGTGCAAATTCAAACATTAATGTAAATTGCCTTTTAATAATATATTTCTCTTTTTCATACTTCAAACCAGAAAAATGACTAATAATTGGTTGCTGGAATGATAAAGACATCATTAAAGGTATTTGAACTGTATTTTCTCCAATATTATAAATTGTAACAGAAGAAGGATTTAAAATGTATCCTACTGATTGTTTTTTTAATTCATTCCAAAGTGAATTCATTTGTCCAGAAATAAATAATGGTGTGCCATATTTGATATTTTTCTTTAGATCTTCCTTGAAATTATCTTGAAATTTATTTTTTTTGAAAGATATATCTACTTTTTTCCTTAAGATAAACATTTTAAGAATTAGAGTAATTATTGATTTAACTGTTAAAACAACTGAAATACTAAGGATGTTAAATAGTCCAAATATTATAAGTAAAAAATAGCTTAGTGTATGAATTAATTGAATAGATATTTGTATTAAAAACAAGGTTCTAAACAGTTTATATCCATAGAAAATAGAATTAAAAATGGTATTTAATGTAGTAAATATAACCTGGGGTGCTAAAATGTAAAATATTACTAAATTCTCTAAGTAATAAATAGGCAAAAAATTAATTATAATTAAACCAATTAAAAATAAAGGTAATAATATAATGATTTTTTGTTTTAAAGAATTTCCGATTAAGGATTTTAGGGAAAAAGATTCACCAGATCCTAAATATTTAGGTATATAATAACTTAAGGAATAAGCTAAACCGGGAGGAAACAAATCAATAATTATTATCCAAATACTTATTATCGACAGAGATAAAATTAAAACGCCCCATTCATTTTGAGTTAAAAATCTAGCTTTAATGAAAGTGAGAACTATAGTAACAATATATATACTGTAATTGATTAAAAAAGAATAAAATGTGTTGCTAAGTAATCCATTAAGTTTTGCTTCATTGTTAACATTTACTGAAGTCATTACATTCTGCTATTAAGAAAGATTTTTTAATATTTTTAAAGTTAAATCTTAAAAATTCTGCTCATTTTTAAAATTTTTTTAAGGAAATTAAATAAAATTTATTTTACTTAATGTAAATTCGAAAACTTAATCATAAAAAAGTATTTAAGAATTATTGAAATTTGATAAATAATTAATTTTTTTGATTTAAATAATGTAATAATTTCAAAGAATATCTCTAAATAACTTGAGTTAAATTAACATGAGTTTAAATGAAAGGAATTCCGATATTCATAATACATTCAAATCAAAAATCTTACATTTACTGGCTACCTCTCTTCCAGATTTATCAGGTTATAGTATTAGAAGCCACAATATTTTGCTTTATCAAAAAAAATTTGTTAATCCATTTGCATTGACATCCCCTACATGTTTTCAAAAAAAATTACCAGATATTATTAATAACATAATTTATTTCCGATACCCTCCTGACAAAGTTTTTAATTTCTTTTCTAAACCAGAAATATTTAATAAATTAAGAATCACAAAATTATTTGAAATAATTTATTTTTCTCTGTTAAAGCTTCCACTAATCTATCTACAAAGGTTTATCGAAATTCAAAACCCTGATATCATACATGGTCATTCGACAGCTAAATTCGCAAAATATGGAGAAAAAATTGCGAGAAAAAAGAAGATACCTTTTATTTATGAAATCCGTGGTTTTGTTGAAGATACTCTTGTGGAACAAGGTTTCATAAGAAAAAATTCTCGAAAATATTTAAGAAGAAGAAAACAAGAAAACCTTCTAATGAAGAGAGCTGATTTAGTAATTACATTAGGAGAAGCTATGAAGAAAGATATAATTAGACGTGGGATTGATGAAAAAAAAATTTTTTTAGTATCCAATGCTGTAAATACTAAATTATTATCTCCTATGAAACCCAATTTAACCTTAAAAAAAACCTTAGGCTTAGAAGAAAAATTAATAATCGGTTATGTTGGGTCTATCAGAAAAATTGAAGGTCTTGAGATATTATTCAGGGCAGCAAAACTTCTCGAACAAAAAATAAAAAATTTATATGTTGTAATTGTAGGTAAATACACAACTAAATATTTTAGAGAACTGAAATTTCTCGCAAAAGAATTAGGAATTGAGAATAATATCTCATTTATAGGAGAAATCCCTAATGATGAAATTCATAACTATTATTCAATATTTGATATAGTTATTATTCCACGTATTAATAGTCGAGTAACAAGATTGGTTACTCCTTTAAAACCTTTGGAGGCTATGGCTATGGGAAAATTGTTAATCACTAGTGATCTTCCAGCTCTTAAAGAGATGGTGAAACCTTATGTGTCTGGTGATCTTTTTGAAACTGAAAATCCTGTTAATTTGTCAGATAAAATATATAAATATATTTCCGATTCTGAACTAAGAGAAAATTTAGGAAAAAGTGCCAGAGATTTTGTTATTAAAAACTATGATTGGGATATAATAATAAAACATTATCATATTATTTATGAAAATCTTTTAAATAAATAAACTAAAGTCTAGTCATGATTAGTCGAATACAAAAAATACTTGAAATAATTTTTGGATTCTTATTTTCAACTAATTTTATAATTATTCTCATAATTTTAATAATTCTGTATCATCTTTTTCAATTTGTTAGAAGGGATAAGTCATATAAGAAATCCTATAATAATTTTAAAGGGATGGATAAGGTGAAATTAGAAGATTTAAGAGAAACTCCATTAGTAAATATAATAGTTCCTGCGTGGAAGGAAGGGAAAATCTTTAAAGATTGCCTACTTAAATTAAAAAAATTAAGATATCCTTATTTAAATGTGATTGTAAATGCTGGCGGTTCACAAGAAACAATAAGTATTGCGGAATCGTTTAAAAACGATATGAAATTTTCTATTATTTATCAAAAAACTGGTCAAGGAAAGATAAAAGCAATCAATGATTGCTTAAGACTTGTTTCCGAAGGGATCGTATATTTGATCGATGCTGACATTTATCTTGATGATGATATTTTTTTCCAAATGCTTTATTCTATCCTAAATGATAATCAAAAAGTTGCTATATCCATGATTAAACCCCATAATTCTATTAGAAACCGAGATTTAGTTAAATATGTTTTGATTAATAGAAATCCATGGTTTTTACATAAATACTCAAGATATGCGAAATTTATTAGTCAAAATACTATTATAAGCTATGATGTTATAACAAATGTGCGTAAATTTACAGAAGGTAGGCTAGCTGATGATGGTTATGTTATGGGGGCTGATATTCGAAAAAAGGGGTATCAGATTTTTGTAATTTCTAACTCTATGGTTGAATCCTATAATTATCCACTAACATTAAAAGATTACCTTAATCAAAATTTAAGATGGTTAGAGAATTTTCTTTTTACTACCTTCAAAGAAAATAAACTAAGATTTACTAAGTTCTTAGGTTTAACTTTCATTTCTATCTATATTTACATAAGTCCATTGTTAATCTTTCTTAATCCTAATGTTTTTTATATTGGAATAGCTTTAATTTTTAGTATGTATTTAAAGAAATTAAGGAAAATTCTGTTTTTAATAACCACTAATGGAAAAACTTCACTTAACTTGAATCCAAAGTTCTATATAAAACTACTGTTTTACATTTATTTTGATTTATTAATGAATATTATTGTGTCTTTTGAAATGTTATTTTATAGAAAAGCATATAAAAAGCGGAAAAATCTACTTAAAATTGAATAATTAATCAAGTTTTAACGTTTCTTTAAAAAAATTACATTATATCAATCATTTAATTTATATTTTCAAAAAAATACTCACGAAATAATTATCTAATGATTATAATTATTTTTTTTTTTTGCTACAATATAAGGCAAATGTTCCTTAAAAATTTTAAATCCTCTTTTTTCTAGATACGGTATTAAGATTTTATAACTTTCTAGCCCTTTTTGGTTTTTATGATATGCCGCAATTATTAGTTTGAGCATTTTAAAATTATCGATAACGTATTTAGCTCCTAAGACCGCTTCAATTTCTGCACCTTCGATATCCATTTTAATTAAATTTATTTTGTTTAATTTTAATTCTAAAATTATATTATCAATAGTGTCGACGTTGATAGTAATAAGATTTCTTTCTTTGTTTTTAAAATCTTTATGAAATTCTAACATTGATCCATAACCTTTACATAAGAAATTTAACTCCTTTTTAAATAACCATACCCCTTTCCTAATAGTAGTTATATTATTTAAATTATTAATTTCAATATTTTTTTTTAGATATTCATAATTTCTTGGATTTGGTTCGATAGCAATAATTTTACCATTATCTCCTACTAATTTTGAGACCTTACAAGTATACCAACCTATACTGGCTCCAATATCTAAAATTGTATCACCTTTTCTAATTTTAAATTCTTTACTATACTCTTCCAATAAGAAAATCTCGTTAAATACCAATAAAGCATCCCAAAATAATACATAATATTTTGGAATATTGTAATAATTTACCAATGCTGCATAGAGGTACTTCTGGTGTAAAGGTATTGTTTTGTAATCGTTTTTTGGTATTATAATGTGAAGATCATCATATATTAATTTCCCTTCATATTTATTTAAGATTGATAAATTGACATTTTTTAACCAATAATATTTACCTTTTTTAAGTTGCTTTTTCCTATAAAATATTGAGCGATAATATAGAATTAAAATAAAATCTCTTAACTTCGAATTGATTTGAATAAACTTTTTAAAAAAATTAAGAAAATAATTTATAACCGACATAACGAAAATTATAATTTTTATTGATATTTTGAAATATTTCGATAAATAGAATACTTTTACTAAATATTTATCAACAGATTTATTATTTAGGTGTTTTAATATTATTAATTTCAATTATTTTTAAAAATATCTAAAAATTTTCCTTGCTTGCATAACAAATTCCTTAAATACTTTCTGGTAATCGCTTTAAACATTATTTTTACTTACACCTTCAATTAAATTCTTAAACGATAAAATTTCTTGAGAAACAGAATAATTTTGGAAAGCATAATCTTTTGCTGATTTTTTTAATTGTCTGAATTTATCAGGATCCTTTAACCAGGTATTATAAATTTCAAATATTTTTTCTTTAATTATTTTAGCATCTAACTCCTCAAGAAAAAATGCAAAATTTTTTCCCTTTAGAATTTCAACAGATCCTATAGTTTTACTACAAATAATTATTAATTCTGATGCTAAAGCTTCTATTATGACTCTTCCAAAAGGTTCTCTTTTGGAAGTAAACAAGAATATATCATTTCTTTTATAATAATGAGCTATTAATTCATTACTTATGTAACCATTATAGTTAATAAACTTTGGAAATTTATTTTTCAATATTCTTAGTTTTTCCTCTAAGGGACCAGAGCCACAAAATTCAAAGAATATTTTTAAATTTTGATGTTCATTTAAAAGCATTTCTATGGCATCTAATAATATTCCTACACCTTTATGAGGATTGTCTAGATGTCCTACATAAATGAATCTTAATTTATCGTTGTTTTCTGATATTGATATTTTTTTATTGTAATTCTCCAATTCAATTCCATGTATAATGTGGTAAATTCTATTAGGCTTATAGAAATTTTTTAAAAATTTTTTTGCATGTTCTGATATTGTATGATAATAAAATCTTTTTTTAAAAAGGGAAAATAACAGAATTGAAATTCTATTTTTAAGATTATATTGTGATAATAATTTATCACTATACAAGGGTTTTCTAAATCCTATAATAAATTTAACACGTCGAAAAATTAAACTAGCAAATAATATTATCAGATTCAATTTAACGGTAGAGAAGGGGGAGTAAATAATATCATTCTTTTTAATTAGTTTAAATAATTTAATAACTTCCCAAGGATAAGGAAAACTAAAAGTTTTATTAAAAATATTTAATGTAGCAAATTTTATCCTTCCCCTTTGATTTAACCCTTCTAACTTTTTATTAATTACTTCCTTTGACAACAACCCTTTACCAATGAAAATATTTGTATCCATTAAAATTACTTTATAGGATTTCTTTAAACCAGAGGCTAATTCTATTGATGATATTTCACCTCCTCTTCCATTTTCTAATGCAAGTGAAGATATTATTAGAATATTTAGCATATAAAAGCTCAAGAATCAATCAAATATTTATATAAAAAGAAAATCAACCAATTTTGGTAAAAAATTTTCAAGATTTATTCAATTTAAAAATATTTTGTTGTTGATTACATTTTAAACAATTTTTGAATCTAAATAAAATTGATTATTTCTTATGTTTTATCTTAATTATTTCTATAAAATGATAATAAAAGTCCTATTAAGTTGAATTTTGTTATACATCTAAGAATTTACCTAAATATTAAATTTGCCCTAATTTTTTAATAAATAAGTTAAAAAGAAATAAAAAATTTATTGTAAATACTATTATGGATGAACTTATACCTATTGAGAAAATATTAGAAGAAAATATTAGAGTAAGAGAGCTCGAAAAACAAGGTTATATAATTAATATTGATAAAATTGATAATTATTTAAAAGATTTTAAAAACAGAATAACATCTTTACCTAATAAAAATTATTGGAGAGAAAAACGTGTATTAATAACGGGAATTAGTGGATTTGCCGGCAGTCATTTAGCAGAACAATTATTAGATTTAGGTTGCGAAGTTTATGGTACAATTCGTAGGCATGCGGTTCCGATGCATGAAAATATTGAGCATTTAAGAGGTAAAATTATTCTCCATGAAGCAGATATAACTAGTGCTGAAAGAATACTTGAAATTTTTGAAAAAATACAACCAAACGCTGTTTTTCACCTTGCAGCAGAATCTTTTGTGCCAACATCCTTTAGGGAGCCTGTTAGGGTATCACATAATAATATAGTTGGTACAATTAAAATATTTGAGGCAGCAAGGAGATTTGATAGTGAATTAGAAAGTATTCAAGTTGCATGTAGTAGTGAACAATATGGATTAGTAGATCCTCATGAAGTTCCTGTTACAGAAGATTTAAAAAAAAATCCATTTCGCCCCAGAAGTATATATGGAATAACTAAATGTGCTACTGAACAAATAGCATGGTTATACCATAGTGCATATGGGGTACCAAGTATTATCACTCGGGGTTTTAATCATGAAGGACCTAGACGTGGTATACAATTCTTAACAAGTGTAGTTCATAGACAAATTGTAGAAAATTTAAAAAAATTGAGAAATAATATTGTTATTGGTAATCCTAATGCAATTCGAGATTATACTCATGTTAAAGATACTGTTAATGCTTATATTTTAGTAAGTGAGAAAAAGAAATTTGGAGATCCTTTTAATGTATGCTCAGGGAAAGGCATTACAACGGGTAATTATGCTAAAATAGCAAAAAAAGTTTTTAATGTTACTGCGGAGATCTTTATTGATCCAAAAAGAATGCGCCCAAGTGAAGTACCTTTATTAATTGGTAAAAACGATAAAATTGTAAAGGAAACTGGATGGCGACCTATAAGATCTATTATTGATATAATAAAAGAAGGTGTTCAATACTTTCAAGAACACCCAGAACAATTAGGAATTGAAGCTCATTAAAAAAGATTGAGTCTTTCTTAAATTATATATATTTAATTCCAAGAAAATTTAGAAGCCTTTCTGTTGATTTACCATCATTGTATTTGTTAAATCTATTTCTTACTTTTATTCTTTTTTCCTCATATTCCTTATCGATTTTATCTATATTTTTAATTCCATTTATTAAATCCTCAGCATTGTAAAAAATAGGGCCAGGAGCAATATCTTCCAAATTATATAATAAACCCCAATTTTTTGAGTAGTTTTTAAGATCATAAGGGTATAAAAGAATTGGTCTATTTAATAATGAAAAATCGAGCATTGTTGATGAGTAATCAGTGATAAGAACATTTGTAATTAAATATAATTCTTCAATATTTGCATTTTTAGGAACAATTCTAATATTATGATAATCTTCGAAATTAATTTCTTTCACTAACATATGAGCTTTGATAAGAAATAAAGTAGCAGTTTGTTCAAGTAAATCATTTAATTTCTTTAGATCTAAAGAAGTAAAAGGGTTATTTAATTTGAAATCATCTCTCCAAGTAGGGCAATACAGAATAATTTTTTTTATATTTTTGGGAATCTCGTATTTCTCAATTAAATTTGCAATAAATTTTTCATCCTGATTATATAAAAGATCTAATTTTGGATATCCTAAACTAAGGATCTTTTTAGGTGATACTTTAAAAGTTTTACTCAATATTTCGCGTTCTTTTTTATTTCCAGATGGAGTTAATATATAATCAATATATTGATCATGTTTCAATTTTAAACGAAAAATATCACTCCATTTGCTATAAATATACGATTTTTCGAAATCTTTATCTATTATCTTAATAGGAGTTCCATGCCAAGTGAATAGAATAGTTGTTTTTGGAGAAAATTTTATTGGTAATACATCTTCTAATCCATGAGAAATAAAAATATATTTAGCTTTACGTAATAATTTAATTGTCGTAAAACTAAAAAATGGAGTAACAGAATATCCCTTTTTTCTAATCTCTATTGCAACGTCTCTTAATTTTGCTATCCAAACTAAATTATAATCCGAATTTTTATTCAAATATTCAAATAAGTATTTTGTATTGTCTAAATAAGCACCTCCATAATGAGCTCCCATAATAATTAATTTTTCGTCTATTCTATCCGTCCATAATTTGGAAATGTTTTTTATTAGAAATGGATAAATGATCTGTTTAGAAAAATCATATAGTCTATATTTCTTAATAAAAGATACCCTTTGAATTAAATTAAAAATAAAATTACTTATCATAGATCAATTACTATTATCTTGAAATTAATTAGAAAAAATTATAGCTAAAATAAAATTATTACTCTATTTTTCTTAGTTCTCTTTAATTTATTTAGAAATAAATAAAATGAAAAAAATATAATTATAAATTTAATTCCTTTTTCTGTATATCAATTAGTTGCATAATGCCTTTCTGTCCTAACTCTAATACTTCATTTAATTTATCTTTGTTAAAAGTAGCCCTTTCTGCCGTACCTTGAATTTCTATAAATTCTGAATCTTCATTTAATACTAAGTTAAAATCAACATCTACCTTAGAATCTTCACTATAATTAAGATCTAGTATAACTTGATCATTTTTTATGCCTAATGAAATTGCTGCTGTAACTTTATAGTCCGGAAATTCATGAATTATCTGTTCATTATACAGATAATTTATTGCATCAAAAACAGCTATAAAAGCCCCAGTTATTGATGCACATCTCGTACCTCCATCTGCTTGTATAACATCACAGTCAATATTGATTGTACGTTCTCCTAATTTTTCATAATTAAAAGCAGCACGCATACTCCGACCGATTAACCTTTGTATTTCGTGTGTTCTTCCTTTTATCCTCTGTCTATCTCTTTCTCTTGAATTTCGTACTTGTGTTGCTCTTGGTAGCATATTATATTCTGCTGTTATCCATCCTGTTCCAGTATCAGCTAAAAATCGTGGAACATAATCCACAACTGAAGCTGTAATAATTATTTTCGTTGCACCTTGAGTAATCAAAACGGACCCTTCTGGGTACTTAAGATAATTCCGTTCTATCGTTGTTTTTCTCATTTCGTCAAATTTTCGTCCGTCAAACCTTACTTTTCCAAGCATATGAACCGAACCAGATTTTTGTCAATTGTATATTCTGTTAAATCTAATTAGTATAAATTATTTTTTATACCTTATTTAAAATAAGTATTATTAATATACTTTTAGGAATGTGAAAATAACATAGTATAAAACATATAAAAAAGCCGAAAATAAACATTTAAGTCATAGGATATGATCCTAAAATTTTATTCCATATCACAATTTCATTCATGTTTTCTAAAACTTTCTTTACCTTTGGATTATCCTTATCTCCTTCAAAATCCATAATAAAAATATACTCCCAACGTCCTCTTCTACGAGGACGTGACTCAATTTTAAGCAAATTAATTTCTGCATCAGCATAAAGTTTTAATACTCTGTATAAAGCTCCTGGAATATGTCGGGTAACAAATAATATTGATGTCTTAATTTTGCCTTCTTTTTCAATATTCTCTTTCTTCGAAATTATAAGGAATCTTGTAGAATTTAATAAATTATCCTCGATTTTTGAGTGTAAGATTTTCAATCCATAAACATCACTTGCAAATTCCGTACCAATCGCGGCATAAGATTCGCTATTTAATTCCTTAACTCTACGAACTGCCTCTGCTGTAGAATTAACATCTATTATATCTGCTGTTGGAATATTTGCTTTAATCCAGTTTCTTGTTTGAGCAAAAGCTTGAGGGTGGGATAAAATAGTTCTAATCCTTGATAAATTGGATTTTTCTAATGAGATTAAATTTTGAATAATTCGAAGCTCAATTTCTCCATATATAACAAGATCTTTATCGATTAATAAATCAAGAGTCTCTCTAACTGTTCCTTGAAGACTGTTTTCAATAGGAATTACCCCGAATTCTATATTTTCTTTTTCAATATTTATAAAAATCTCTGAAATAGTATTATAGGGAACAAATTCTGTACCTGCTTTAGGAAAAAATTCAAGAGCTGCTTGATGCGTAAATGTTCCTTTAGGGCCTAGATATCCGACTTTTGGAATAACCCCTTGAATTGATCTACTGGCACTCAAAATTTCCTTCCATATTGCCTTAACACTTTCTGGTTTTAATATTTTTGATTGAGATTTTATCCTTTCAAGTATCTCTCTTTCTCTTTCGGGCTGAAAAACTTCAAGATTTAACAGTTTTTTGATCTCTCCTATCTTAGAAACCGTTATACCTCTTTTATTCAACAGTTCAATTATCTCACTATCAATCTGATCAATTAATTTCCTATATTCTTTTAATTGTTTAGTATTCTCTTCCATAATAATAAATAATAGTTGTTTAAAAATAAATTATAAAAAATCCTGTAGATTTAATTCGAAAGCAGCAACAGGAAACTCCAATTTAAAGTTGAGTAAAACTTCAGGATGAATTTCGCCTATCTCACCTACTTTACTACCCTTTAAATAAATCTCTCCATAACGACCATCTATATAGCTAAGATTCTTATTAGGTTTTATTTCAAAATCGTTTTCATATCCAAGTGAGATCATTATAAAGTCTAAAGTAGATCTAATCTCTGTAAAATCAGCTTCTTCATGGTAGGAAGCGGCAGAAAGATGAACTTCCCTTTTAGTACCCGTTTCCTCATCAGGGTCCAATAATATTATATCTCCCACTTCAAAAATCCTTATTGGCTTTTCTTCAGATCTGTTTAAAAGCAGTGTATCCATTAGTTGAGGTAATAATTTCTTCCTCGTTGTATTGTATTCTTTTGAAACTGGATTAGCAATTTCAACTATATTTGTTTTATCATAATTTTGCTTCATAAAATCATATTGTTTTTCAGAACTTGTTAGGATAAAATTAAGGATTTCTAAATATCCTGCCCCTATCATAATTTTTCTTATTTTACTTGAAAAATCTTGGATAGGATGATATGCTCCTACACCACCTTCCCTAATTGTAAGTGGCAAATTAAAATATCCATAACCAATAGCACATTCTTCAGTAAAATCTACTGGATGCATTATGTCTCCTCGGTATGCCGGAACCCAGATATCTAAGTAGCCATTCTTTTTAGATTTCTTAGCATCCATTCTAATCTTTTGAAAGCATTTTAACATTTCTGTCAATGATAATTCTAAGCCAATAATATCATTTATATAACCCTTTTTTACTTCCCATTTTTTGGGATTTAGATTAGGAGTGATAATTTCTTTTCCTCCTTGATAATTTACTTTTACGCTTTCTATTTTTGTTCCCATATCTGATAACGTTGTTGATAAAATATTCAATGCTAAATTCACTGCTTTAAAATCAGTACCTGTTAAATCCAAAAACAAATTTTCTGTATCATTTGTAACAGTAGTAAGTACACCATTTATAATCGGTGGAAATGAAAGAACTTCATCGTTATTATCAAAAATTATAGGATAAACGTCTTTCCCTTCTAAAATATGGGCATATTCAATACCTTTATCATGCAATAGCAAAATCTCTTCCAAATTCATAGGATATCCATCTCCATGTAGAGGTATGAAACTAACTGAATCTGGCTTTACTGCTGTATACCTATAAGGAGGTATAATTTTATCTAAATCATGAACTCCAATAGCAACCTTTCTTCTGTCTCTTCCTACTGCCCAATGTAAGTGTTCTTGTATATTCATTAAAGTAGCAACCTCATCCTCATCTAAATCAATATCTCGAATAACTCCACAGACTATATATGGTCTAACTTTTTTTACACTAGGATCTACATTGAGTGTAATTTCTCCTGGTCTAACTTCGTATGAGGGAATTCCTAGTTCGAGCTCATAATATCCTTTAAGTGCCCTAGCAATTCCCTCCGGACTCGAATAATCAGGTCTATTGGGATTATATTCTACCTTAACTTTTTGTTCTTCTACGTTAGTATCTTCTAAATCTAATCCTATCCATTGTAAATCGTATTCTAATTCTTTTAAGTCTAATTTCTTTCCAACTAACCTTTCTAATCTTTCAATTTTTAATTCAATAGTAGGCATTTTATCACCTCATTTAAGATATGATTGCTCTCTCAACCATTTAATTGGATTAATATAAAAATCTCTAATATCTGTTCGATCATAATACAGCATTGCTATTCTTTCAAGACCTTGACCCCAGGCTAATACACGTGTAGGTTCTTTAATTCCCCATGGATAAGTAACTTCTGGTCGAAAAATTCCTGAGCCTCCCATTTCTAACCATTCATCTAATTTATCATAATATACCGAAACTTCCATACTAGGTTCTGTATAAGGAAAGAATCCTGGTCGAGTAACTATCTTCTTAAAACCCATTTTTCTATAGAATTCCGATAATAATCCAATTAAATCACATAGAGTAACGTTATCATCAATTACAATCCCTTCTACTTGGGTAAATTCTGCTAAATGAGATTTATCAAGTTTTTCATTTCGAAATACCCTATCCACACAAAATACTTTTACTGGTACTTTTTCGTTGTTTCTATAAAATTGGGCTAATCTTCTCATAGTTGTGGCTGTAGTATGGGGTCTTAATACCGTTTTCTTTGCGATGTTTTCATCCCATTCGTACCCCCATCCAATAGATCCACTATCACCACCATTTTCATGAGTTTTTTTCACAGCTAAAACTCTATCCTTTTCTGGCAACTTTGCAACTTTTGGATTATTTAAATAAAATGTATCTTGTAATTCTCTTGCAGGGTGATCTTGTGGTTGAAATAAAGCATCGAAATTGTAAAAAGCACTTTCTATAATCGGACCCCTTATTTCTATAAAACCCATTGATAAAAATATTTCTCGTATTTCATTAATTAAATTTACTAATGGATGAATTTTTCCTGCTTTTAATAACGGACCTGGTTTAGTGACATCAAAAGGTTTCAAATTGTATTTTTTCCAAGTTCCAGAACTTAGCATCTCAGAAGTGATTTTGCTAACTTGTTTTAATTCTTGGATTTCAGAAATTGGGATAGATTTACCTTTTTTTGTTAAATAAATAATTCTTTGAGTTTTACGAACCTTGTTCATCAATTTCCTTTTGTTTAAAACATCAAATTGCATTAATTCCTCTTTTGATAAAATAGAATAATCGACTATTTCATTACTCTCGAATTTCTTAAGAAATTTTTCTAATTGTGTTTCAGGAAATTCTTCAGCAATAAGAAAAATTTTATTTTCCCCCGTAGCTTTACTTTGGGTAACCCATTTATTTTTTTTTAAATTAGAAATGCCAACATAAAAAAGATTTTCATCTAATTTAGCTTCTGCCCTCAAATCATCTAAATTAATTTCTTTAATCTCATTTTTTAATAATATTTGAAGAATTTGACGTTCTGGTAATCCTTTTTCCAAATAAGTTAACCCTTCTTGACTTAAAGAAACTTGATACATTTCTTCTTCTCTAAATCCTCCTAAGTTATTATCAATTAAATCATTTATAGCAGACATGAGTACAATATAATCAACATTAAGTTCATCTGCTAATTTTGATGCCTCTATTTCAATATCTTTTTCTTGAAGAATTTTCAAAATATCAATAACTTGTTTTTTTAGCTCAATACTCATGGTTCTAAATTAAATTAATTATATTTTTCGTTATATATATTTTAAATATTTAATCTATTTAAATCTTTCGTGGAAAAACTCGCTGTAAATCGCTCTATCATGAATTAGAGTAATAATATACAATAAAAAGAAGTATATAACACTATTTTTTAATAAGAATCTAAAATTAATTCCACAGCCAAGGAAATAACATCAAATCTATTTAATTATTACCTTGGCAGAATAAAAACATCAAAGAAAAATGAATCTTGATTGAGTTTATACTTTATACACATATTATCTATATAAGAACTCATACTTTACTCTACTCAAGTATTCATTTATTTATAATTGAATATATTAATTCTAACTAAAAAATTTTATTATAAAAGTTACTCTCTAATAGAAGTAGAACTAATTTTTTGGTTATTTTCATCCTTTATTATCGATATAACAATAATTATTAAAGGTTTAAATCCCTTATTCTCCCTAATCTCGTTAATTTTTACAGCTACTTTATAAGTTTCCTGACTAACGACTATTCCATCATAATCAGGCTCATTGATGGGCGGTCCATATATATCATTTAATTCAATAATTTTGACTCTATTAATATCTGCTATTGTTGTAATGAATTAAGTTTATCTGCTAATTTTGATGCTTCAATTTCAATATCCTTTTCTTGGAGAATTTTCAAAATATCAATAACTTGTTTTTTTAGCTCAATCGTCATGGTTCTAAATTTAATTAATTAAATTTTTCGTTATATATATTCTAAATCTTAACCCTATTTAAACCTTTCACGGAAAATTAGGCTTAAAATAGTCCTATCTTGAATTAGATTAAAATTTTATAGTTTTAAAAGATAAATTCATATTATTTTTAGGAGAAAATAAATCTACATATGAATCTTGGAGAGAGATTGAAATTTAATCTGCTATAAATTATATTTAAATATATAACTAACTTATAAATATTTGTATATTTAACTTAAAAAAAGTCCAGAATTGATATTAATATGAAATCATATTTTAAATCAGAGATTTTATTAGTACTAATCCTATTATTAACTATTTCTATAAATTTTACACTAATTTTAACCTCATTAAAACATTCTAAATCTATTATTGAAAGCCAAGATGACTCAATTGATTTTTATAATCTTAGAACCAGTGGGCAAGAAATCAATATTACTACACCTGAGAATAAAACCTATACAGGACCGATGAGTGGGTACTACCCTGCAACTTTTGGATTTGAAAACGAGCTTGAAGGAACTTCAGGGACTACAATTGATTATGTTGATTCTACTTTA
>JAEOTZ010000064.1 GCA_016839585.1 Promethearchaeota archaeon | reverse complement strand
TAAACAACTTCATGACATATATGTAGAAAAATTTGGGTCATGTCGATGCTTTGATGTGCAAACAAAATTAGTGGGACGAACTTACAACCTCTGGGATGAAAAGGAGTTTGAGGAAGCATTTGAATCCGGTTTGATACATCATTGCTCCAATGTAGTAGGAACTGTTGCGAAAATGGCAACAGAAATCATCTTGAATAATGGATTTATTCCAAACTACTAGTTATTTCTAGAGGTGATTTGGATGGTTAAAGATATTAATTTACGATTTGATGAAAAAATTAAAAACTTAGAAGAAATTTTACCGAAACTAGAAATGGAAACAAACTGTGCAGCACTTACTCTAACAAATATCCTTGAAGTTCTGGGAGTGGATAATTTTTATTTTCATAATCTTGCAGTCCCACTAGCCGGAGGTTTTGGTGGTTTCAAATCATTAAAAGGTTGGAAAGGCCCTTGTGGAGCTGTTTGTGGAGGTTGTGCTGCAATTGGCATAATAGTTGGAGGGCAGAAAAAATTAGCCCAAAATTTGGAGGCATATCAAACAGCGGCTAAATTTGTGCATTACTTCGAAAAAGAATTCGGTTCAACTACTTGTTATGAACTATGTGGAATAGATTTTAGTGATTTAGATTCTGCGAATAAATATATTGAGAATAAAAAATGGGAACAGCAATGCTATAAGTATGTGATATTTGCTATTAATAAAGTAAGGGAATTAACAGCTTCAGATTTAAAAAAGAAATGGACATAGTCATCAACAATTTCTTCTCTATAAAAAATCTGAGTAAAAATTAAAATTATAAATTTTTTAAACTAATATTGGTTTATACAATTATTCAAGAAAAATTATTTTCTATCTGAAAATAGGTAGTTGATATGGCTTACGAAGAAGAATCTCGATTTTGCCCTTATTGTGGTGTAAAGTTGAAACATCCTTACTGGCAACATGTTCAGAAAAAGCATCCAGATAAATATTCTCAAAAAGAAACTTGGGTTAAATTATATCAGGATTATATTGGTGTAGGAATGGACAAAGAAACCTCTCTAAAGGTCATATCTGAATTATTCAACGCAACCGAAGATGAAATTGAATCTTTTCTAAGAAATGCTGATGCATTATAATGCAATTTTTAACATTCTTCAAGCAATTTGTTAAAAAAATATCGTAAAAAAATTAAAATAAATAAGAATTTAATAATACTTCATTAAAGCTAAAAAAAATTGAATTAAAACTCTTCTTCTTCTTCGTCTTCTTTTAGGAATCCTGCCTGTTTTAGCATATCTTCGATACTATCACGAGTTTTAATAACTTGCTCATTTTCTTGGAGATTTAACCTTTCTATCATATCGTCACTAAATTCCACGAATTTTTTTATGGCACCACTTGAAAAATCTTTCACTTTTTCAGAAGTTTCCTCAATAAATTCTTTTCCAGATTCTCCAAAAACACTCCCTACAAAATCTACGAATGCTTTATTCATTTTCTCTAAGAAATTTTCTTTTTCTTCTCCTTCTTCACTCATATTAGTTTACCTTTTTTTGACATTAATAGATATTTTTTTAGAAAATAAATATATATGATTTAATTAATTTTTTCCAATCCTTATATGTATGTCTTATATTATTTTCTCACGCTTCCATCTCTTTAAATCTTCTTTTTTATACCCTAATAAACCACAATAAATCTCTTCATTATGAACACCAAATTCCGGACCTGGAACATTAACAGAACCTTTTGTTTCGGAGAAATTGATTAATCGGTTGGGAATTGTTGCTTTTTCAACACCCCATTTTGTAAAATCAAATTGATCACATAACATCCCCCTTGCCCTTAGGTTTGGATGATTATGAACTTCATTAATGGTTAGGGTTTTTCCACATGGAATTCTGAATTCATTAAGTTGTTTTATAGCTTCTTCTCTTGTTACAGTTGTTGTCCATTCTTCTATAATCTTATCTAATTCATCTACATAAGAAAAACGCTTAATTATATTATCAAATCTATTATCTTTTAGTAAATCTGGTTTCTTCAATACATTTTCGCATAGTCTTATCCATTGGTTTTCAGTTAGAGTTGTAAATACAATTTTTTTACCATCTTTTGTTTTGTATTGATTATAAACTGGTAAAAATTTACCTCCTACATCAATTTTGGATGCTAAAGGTATAAATTCTTTTGCTTGAGCTCTAACATTGATAGCAAACATGATATCATGCATAGAAATATCAATAAATTGCCCAATACCTGTTTTTTCTCTATAATAAAGTGCTTGGCTAATCCCAATAGCCGCGATATGACCTGCTGTATAATCTGCAATAGGAAGTCTCGGAGGTCCTTCTTTAAATCCTAGAGCATTTAAGATTCCTGCCTCTGCTTGAATAATAATATCGAAAGCTGTTTTGTTGGTGTATTCTTCTAAACCCTCATTACCATATCCAGAAATTTTGGCATATATTAATTTTGAATTAATGTTTTTTAATACATCATACCCAATACCCCACTTTTCCATCGTACCTCTTACAAAATTTTCTATTACTACATCTGATCTTTCCACTAATTTCTTGAAAACTTCTTGAGCTTCCTCTTTTCTTAAATCTAAAGAAATTGACTTTTTTCCTCTATTTAATATAGAAAATAAGGGAAACATGGTTTTATCATATAAAATAAAGTATCGAAAACTTTCTCCAAATGGCGGAGGTTATAGTATGAATACGATATGCATTCAAATTTCTACCTTAATTACTTCAGCCCCTTGATCTGCAAAAAATATACCCGCCCAAGGTCCGCTTATGAATTTTACTCATTAAAAAGCGATATGCTTTAATTCTGTGAGCAATCAAGAATGCGGATTTCTTCAAATATTTTGGTCATATATTTTCCTCTTTTTGTTTTTATATTAAATTTGTATTTTACGAATAAAAAATTTTTTGAATTAAGAAAAAAATTACAAAAATCATGATAATTAAATCATAAAATTGAAAATTAAAAGATATCGAATTTTATAATTTATTTACATATTAACTTGAATATCTTTTCTTCAAATAATCTGTAATCTCTTTAATGTGACTTCGATGAAATGGTAAATCTAAATCTTTTTTAATTAATGTGATATTTATGTCTCTCTCTAAATCAATATTATTTTTTATAACAAATTCTTTGTCACTAATGATATTCCCCTTAATGAGCTCAGCTCCACATTCAGTACAATAATTAATATCTTCTTTTTTCCCAGTTATTTCATTTAGTAATTTTTTCGAAATACTCCATCCACAGACTTGGCAATAATACATAAGAATATCTTTAACTTTTTTCACTGACATTTTATACTTTTTCAATTTTTTATTTAGCAGAAATTTTATAAACCTAAAAGAAAAATAATTTCTACATATTTAAAGAAAAATTTGACTCAAATGTAGAAACAAGATTTGAGTCTTTTTAATTTGACAGGAGCTTATATATCATAGGAAATAAATCCAGAGATAAACTGAGAACAATCTAAAATTCTTAATCCATCAAATATTTTAGACATAAACATCGCAGAAATGTTTTATTTATATTTTAAAGTGATGAAATCTTTTTAAAAATAAGTGAAAATATATGAGTGAACATCATTTCCTGCATGAATTTCTAAATCCTAAAAGCATTGCGATTTATGGAGCTAATAATAAAGGTAATTCCTTAGCTGCCCTTCAAATTATGAATTTAATTAAGTCAGGATATGATGGAAAGGTCTACCCTATACACTTAAAATTACAGACAGTGATGGGATTTAAAGCTTATAAATCTATTGCTAACGTTCCGGAGATTCCCGATCTCGTAGTCATCGTCCTCCCCGCTAAAGTAGTCCCTCATATTTTTAAGGAGTGTGGAGTAAAAGGAGTCAAAAGGATAGTTTTAATTTCTGGAGGTTTTCGTGAATTAGTTGGAGATCGCAAAAATACCTTAACAGAAGAAATCAATGAGATTGCTACAGAATATGGAATTAGATTTATTGGACCAAATTGTTTAGGTGTTTTTAATAACTGGTATGGACCAGAAAAAGAAAATAAATCCTTCAATATCTTTATTTGGGAAAACCTTGAAAGGAGTAAATTTTCAATTGGCTCGCAAAGTGGTACACTTTCATGCCATATTTGGTATGATCCAATAAATTTAGATTTAGGATTGGGTAGATCTTTATCAGTTGGGAATGAAGCTAATATTGATATCGTTGATTGCTTAGAATATTATAAAGATGATCCATATACAGAGATCATAGGACTCTATGTTGAAGAACTAAAACGAGGAAAAAGATTTTTAGAATTAGCAAGAGAAATTACACCCAAAAAACCTATTATTGCGATATATGTAGGTGGTTCTAAAGCAGGAAATCGAGCTTTACAAAGTCATACCGGAGCACTAGCAGGTGATTCAAGGATGTTTGAAGCAATATTTAAAGAAGCTGGGGTTATCAGAACAGATTATGTTCAAGAATTTTTAGATATTGCGTTAATTTTATCAAGGGGCATCCAGCCTAAAGGTAATCGATTAGGGATCATAACAAATTCTGGAGGTCCAGGAGCAATGGTTGCTAATAATGCTGAAAAGCATGGTTTAGTAGTTCCAGAACTTTCTGAAGGACTTCAAGATGAGTTAAAGAAAATTTTACCTCAAACAGCAAGTTTTAAAAATCCTATAGATTGTACTTTTGATATGGATCTTCCGTATTTCTATATTACTCTGCCTGAATTATTAATGAAATCAGGCGAAGTCGATGCCATCATTCAATATGGGGTTGTTGGGTTTCAGGATGTTATGGATGATTATTTATCATATGAAGAGATTGCTAAACATGCTGAATTTCAGCATCAACCTGAAGAAGTTATTGATTCCTTAGCTGATAAATTAGTTAAGCCAACAGTCAAAAATTCAGAAAAGTATTCGGTACCAATATTACATATAAGCCCTATGAATTTTAACACTCCTTGGTCTAAAAGATTAAGGAACAATGGTGTAATTCTCTTTAGATTATGGGATCGCCCAGTTAATGCTTTAGCAAAAATTTGTGAATATGTTGAGTTTAGACGTAAATACACTTTTACTCAAAATCATCTCATCTAATTCTTCAAATGTGATCTCTTTAGTTAATTCACACCACCTGTTCACACTTTCCTGTTTTTCTACGCTGAAATCTAAAATCCCTTCTCTTATCTCCCAAGTCTCTTCTCAACTACATTTTAAATTTCCCTGTACTATTTCACCGGCTTCTAATACTGAATCTACAAGATGTAATGGTTTATTGCAATTAGGACATTTTAATAGAGGAACTATTTCTTGATACATAATCTATACTCTTAATGAATTGTATTTATCTTCTTATACTATTAGAATATATTTAAATTTTAAAATTCAATCCTAAGAATCAGTATTTCTTCTAGAAAATATGATGAAGTAGCCTTTTCTTAAAGAGAAAATTTTTTACTTTAATTTTAAAAATTTTTTTCCTGAAATTCATAAAGTTAGAATTGATATCTTTTTAAAATGGTTTTTAAATTATTAAAAAATTTGCAATGAGTTTTTTTATTTAAATATAAAGAATTTATGAAGAAATAAAAAAAAAGTATATTGGAAAGAAAAATGAACTTTGATTTAGAGAATCCTTATATGGAATATGAATCAGATGATATACCATATAGCTTATATGAAATATATGGCGTAAGTAAAGTAAAGGAACTTTCACGACAACTACGGACTTTTCTGAATTATAAAACTGCTACGATACAATATAGGTTTCGCCCTAAAAATATTACCTGTCTTGATGGAGAAGATAAAAAATATAAAGAGACTAAAAAGAGGTTTAAAACTTTAGCTTCTAAATTTATAAAATTACTCCTTAAAATTAGAGGAAGTGGCGTTTCATATGAAGCTGAAGTTAAAAAATTGCTAGAGAGAGTTATCCACATGGAAGATAAAATTAATAAAAGTCTCCTCGCAGTTTTAAAAGATGTATCACAAAAACTCTTTATAACCATTCATGCATTATCAGAGCAAGAAATACACTTACACCATAAACTGCTTAAATTCATTGTAAGAATTACTCAAGAAATGTGTATTGTATTTAAAAGTATTAATAACTGGGCTTCAGAGTTTTATACGGAGCTGAGAGTAAATTATCTTCAATTGGATGATGAACTTACCTTATTAATTTCAGAAGAAAATGTCGGGAAATGCAAAATCAGAAAAGATAAATTCTTAGAGGAAGGATTAAAAGAATGGTAGAATATACTAAAGTATCTCGGAAAACCACAAATGAGGATATGATTGCTATTTGTCCTCAATTAGGTTGTGATATGATGAAAAGAGTAAAACCTTTAAAACTTGGATTTTTTGGGTTTGGAAAATACCCTAAATGCAAACAACACCACCTTCCCTTAGTGTATATTGATGAACGAATAGGGGAAATTGTTGATGGTGCATTAGCATGTTTATTTGATAAAGCGGGGCTCCCTCCTAAGGTGTTATTGAGCCAAATTAAGGAGAAATACCCCCAAGAATTAAATACGTTTATTAACAGTTGGATCTATTGTATTACAATTGGAAGGGGTGCTTCTATCATTTCATCTTACATGGATTCTCTTTCAAAATCGTATTTAAAACAAATTACAAAGAAACAGCTGAAGATTCTCAAGGATGATTTAAGTATAAAAATTGAGAGAAAAAAAGAAGAAGTATTTAATGCGATAAAGAGAGGTATTGATGAAATTACTTTACAATATACAAGGCTACTTAAGCACCTCCGGGCGCATTCTGAGGTGTTTGTTAATAAACAAAAAATTTTAAATCTCTCTCCAGAACTGAGGAATATGTTAATTAAATGGCTCGAATTTTCTTCAAATGTAGAAATGGAATTATTAAAAATAGGAGAGAAACAAAATATCCCATTATCCCAAGTGAAAGATTTTTATGATAGGATTTTAAATTTAGACACAGGTAAATGCTTACTTGGACTTTCATCTAATAAAAGGATATCCGCTTTTGACAGGTTCTCCGCTTATCTTGAATTCTGGAAGGAAAACCTTACCAAAAAATTTACTAGATCTGATATAGAAGCTTTAAAAACTAATGAGTTTTTAACGGTAATCACAAATGAATATAGTACATTAAGCTTTTTAAATGATTTAAAAGGTGTTCTTGCTAAAAATGTTTCAGAAACTAATTTATGGCGAGGTCAATTAACAGATGAGCAACTAAGTCTCATTTTGGGACAGTCAAATTCTCATATTAGAAAAAAGAGGAACCAAATAAAGAAAAATTCAAATTATTTAATTTCAATAGAAACAATTGAAGAATATGAATCTAATATCAAAAAAAATTTAGCTAGAGTTCCAAGAGAAATCATTAATCTATTGAATAAATATAAAAATTCTAATAATCTAAAAAAGTCACTTCATGGTATCTACAGCTGGCATCCAAACTTAAAAATTGACTATTTTGAATATATTGATACTAAAGAAAAAGCTTATTGGTTAGGATGGTTATTCGCAGAAGGTTGGCTTTCCAAGCATGACAAATATTTAAGATTTGGAGTTGAATTGCATAAAGATGATGAGAAAGATTTATTAGATAAATTTGCCAGAGCTATAGGTTTTAATCTTGAGCATAAGGAAACTGAAATTAGAAGAGATGGAGAAATAACTGATTATGTGAGAATTCGGTTTGTTAGTGATGAGTTTGCTAAAAATTTAATTAAACATGGTTTCATTGTTGGAAAGAAAAAATCTAAATCTATAGAATTGCCAAAATTAGCTTCAAGAGAATTATATTTAGCTTTTATTTTAGGGTACTATGATGGTGATGGAAAAGTGGGCTCAACTGTAATAACATCAGGAAGCATTAATTTTATAAACCAAGTTAGAAGGTATTTTAAAATAACATACAAAATCTGGCGTACTGATAGTGAATGGGGTGGTGTTGGTTACAATATTTATCTAGGGATGGATTTAATGCGAGAAATGCTTGAAAATTATAGAGATAGCTTAGAGAGAAAAAAAATGCATTTTAAATAATAGAAGCTTTAGTAAATTTTTTTTCATAAGTAAGATTGCTAGAAAAAGATTAATTTCACAACCTTATAAATCTAGCAGATTTTACCCTAATTATATATCTTTGGATTTTATTCTAAATTTGAAATAAAACTAAGGATTTTAGATTAATTCAGTTTTAATTTAAAAAAAATTAAAAAAAGACAGATTCTATATAGAATTATTAAAAAAAAAAAATAACAAATCAATTTAATCCAAATAAAAATGATAGATGTGTTATTAAAATCATGAGCGATGATAGAAAAAAACTCTGGGAACCCTTAGAAGAATGGATAAAAAATACAGAGATTACACGGTTTATTAACTTTGTTAATGATAAATACGGAATAAATATTCAAGGTGGGAAAGAGTTATATAAATGGTCAGTTGAAGAGATCCCAGATTTTTGGGAAGCTATGTGGGAGTTTTCTGGTATAATTTGTTCCAAGAAATATTATAGAGTTATTGATGATCTCAATCATTTTCCTGGGGCAAAATGGTTTGAAGGAAGTCTTCTCAATTTTGCGGAGAACCTTCTGAAGTATAAAGACGATCAATTAGCTTTCGACTTTCAAGGTGAGACTAAAGTATCCAAAACAATGACTTATGCAGAATTAAATAAAACCGTAGCTCGTTTAGCTAAATCTCTTAAGGAAGCAGGGGTTAAAGTTGGAGATAGAGTTGTTTCATATATTCCTAACTTAATTGAGACGCCCGTAGCAATGCTTGCGGGAGCGACTATTGGTGCAATTTGGGCATCTTGCGGAGCAGAGCTCCAACCAAGTGCAGTAATTGATAGATTTGGTCAAATTGAGCCAAAAGTGCTCTTTACTGTAGATGGATATTTTTATCGAGATAAAATATTTGATATTCGAGATAATGCAAAAGAGGTCGTTGATGCCCTCCCTTCCATAGAAAAAGTAGTGGTGGTATCTTATATTTCAGACGGAAAATGTGATGTATCAGGAATCCCTAAAGCCGTCAATTGGGAGGACTTTATCTCGAAGGATGAGAATCCTCCACTTGAATTTGAGCAATTACCATTCGACCATCCTATATATGTAATGTTCTCCTCGGGAACGACAGGAAAGCCAAAAAGCATGGTACAGAGCGCTGGAGGAGTTCTTATAAACCATCTAAAGGAGCTTATCCTTTCTACTGATGTTAAAAGGAGCGATGTACTGAACTATATCACTGCTCCCTCATGGATGATGGTATAAGATATCCTTATACCAGCCAAAATGTGGAATTGGTTGATTAGTGCATTAGCAGTAGGTGCAACCATCTTTTTATATGATGGCAATCCCCTTTATCCTGATCCTCTTAGATTTTTTGAATTGATAGAAAAACATAAAATTTCCATATTTGGAACTAGCGCTGCTTATATTCATTATCTCATGGGTCTTGATCTTAAGCCTGCCAAGAAATACGATTTAAGTTCACTTAGAGAAATCTCACAAACTGCATCTACTTTATCTCCTGAAGGATTTGAATATGTTTATCGTGAAATTAAAAAAGATTTATACTTTAACTCAATAAGTGGCGGTACTGATATCAATGGATGTTTTGCAGGTGCAATTCCTATCTTACCTGTTTATTCTGGTGAATTACAAGGTAGAGCACTCGCAATGAAAGTTGAATCCTATAATGATATTGCAGAACCAGTAAAAGATGAACAAGCTGAGCTGGTCTGCGAAGCCCCATCACCATCTATGCCTGTATATTTCTGGGGTGATGATGACAATATGACTAAATATAAAGCTGCTTACTTTGATCATTTTAAGGAAATTGGCAAAAATGTATGGAGGCATGGTGATTATATCGTTATTCACAGCGATACTGGAGGAGTTACATTCTGGGGTAGATCTGATGCTGTTCTTAAACCAAGTGGTGTACGAATAGGAACAGCTGAAATCTATAATGTAATTGAACAACTTCCCGAGATAGCTGATTCACTAGTTATTGGGCAGAAATGGCAGGGAGATATTAGAATAATAATGTTTGTTTTATTGAATGAGGGATATAAATTAACTAATGAATTAAAAGAAAAAATTAAAAAAACATTAAGAGAGAAAACTTCACCTAGACATGTTCCTAAACTAATATTACAAACACCTTCAGATGGCATACCCTATACTTTCAGCAACAAAAAGGTTGAAATAGCAGTTACTAAGATTATTCACAGAATGGCTGTAGCTAATAGAGGTGCACTGAGAAATCCTGAGTCGCTTGATTTCTACGAAAAAATAAGAGAAGAATTAAAATAGATTCAATTTCTTTTTATTTTTTTCTTATTCTTTTTAAGTATTTTAGTTTTATTTATTAGATCTTCTGTGGATAGCACTTTTACTTGAACTTGTTCTTCTTTTAACTTTTTATCATTTGACCAAACTGCCGATTTAAGTGCTAATGCTAGTGCTAAATAAACAGAATCTTTAGGATCAGGTGAAAATAAATTTGCTTTTTCAAGGAAGGGTTTAATATTTTTCTGAGGGATAAAAGTAATATATTCATTTAGTATTTGTACAAAAATCTCAAATTCTTCTTTTGATCTGTGTGTTTTTTCAAAAATTTGGTCTTGATATTTGGAGATTTCTTCTAATAAAAATTCGGGGGCAAATAATTGAAGCTCATCATTGATAATTAACTCAGCAGTTAGGCCTTCCTTTATTAAGGCTGCAAATATAATATTAGCATCAATTACTAATTTCAATATTATTCCCTCATATAACGGTCAGCTAACAATTTACTTACTTCTTTTCCTAGATCTAGGGCATCTTCAGGAGTAATTTCACTATCCATCCGAAATCCTTTTAAAAATTTAAGATGGGCTATTTTTTGTTTAATAGATGTTCGAGCAACTTCTGACCAATTAATTTCAGGGAATTCTTCCATTTCTTTTTTTAAATCTTCTGGGATTGAAAGGGTTATGTTTGCCATTTTTTAAAACTTTTTTATTCTATGTGAATTTATGTGAATACACATATTAATATTTTTCTACTGAATACTATAATAAACTTAAACAAGGAAAAAATAAGATTTGTAAAATGCTCAAAAATATAGAGTCTAATAGCATGTTAATGCATGTTCATGGAATGGCTGTAGCTAACCGAGGTGCCTCAAGAAATCCAGAATCATTAGATTTCTATGAGAAAATGAAAGAAGAATTCCTTAAGGAATTTTAGAATTCATTCACTTTCATTTATAAGTATATTTTCTTTTGTTTAATCAACCCAAAAATCTTTTGCCAATCGTCTTCTAGTCTGCCACAAGCCATCTTTGCGAATAAAACCGATAACACCCTCTCCTTGATCAGCGTCTTTTATTTTCCACATTCCATTAACAGCTCCAGTCAAGCCAGCTGATAAAACTTCAAAGCCTTGAGCAGTATACAAATCGCATTCAACACCACGGTTAATTATAAATTTTAATTGACGCATGCCTTGCTGGTTTTTAGATTTAAGTACTTCCAATAGCTTTTCTACCTCATTATCAAGTTGGTCATCAGGAACTAATCTATTCCACAAATTCCATTCGACGGCTTTTTTACCGGAATGAAGCGCACCAAGAAGATTTATCTCTTTCGCCCTCCTTTTACCAATGAGTCGAGCCAATCTTGTCGTACCCCCCCATCCAGGTGTTATTCCAACATCTACTTCAGGCATCCCCCATTTTGAGCGCTCAGTGGCGATAACAAAATCACACGCCATGGTTATTTCTAAACCACCACCGACCGCATATCCATCTACAGCAGCAATTGTAATTTTATCTAACTCTTCAAGTTGATTAGCCATATTTTGATAATACCTTGCACGTCGAGTAATACCGTTTGCATCACCCCACCTCGTCATTTCACTAATATCGTCACCAACACAGAAATCATTCCCTGCTCCCTTTATAACTAAAAATTTAAGATTTTTAGATTTTCTAACAATTTCTATTACTGAAACTATCTCATCAGAGAGTTTCATGCTTAAAGCATTCTTAACTTCGGGACGATTAAGCGTTATAAACGCTGTTTTATCTTTCTCTTCATATATTAAATTTTCAAGATTCATAATTTACTTTTAGTTAAAATATAAAAATAAATTTATCCAGATTTCTACATGAAAATAAAAAATAACTTTTTTTTCAATATTATTTTAAATAATTAGGATAAAACTTTTAAAATGGAGATTTTTGGACTTATTATGGATTCATATGATAAATTACCTGATCTAGAGATTAAACCTGTTGGAGAATTATCAAAAAAGTTTTTAGAGTTGGGAATTAAATCCTTCAAGGAAGCCTGCGATTATATACATCATAATGAGTATGGGTATAATACCAATGCTGATGATAAAATGATATTTTTTAAGGAAAATATGGGGACGTGCACAACCAAACATGCGGTAATAGCTGGTCTTGCGGAAGATCTTAATATACCACTACATAAACATGTAGGTGTCTATAAATTTACAGAAGAAATCTCTACTGGTGCAAATGAAATTCTAAAAAAATATGATTTACCTTATATACCCATGGCCCACTGTTTTTTAGTATATAATGATTATCGTTTTGATCTAACAGAAGGTAATTGCAACGGGAAAAATACATCTATCGAGGAATTTATTTACACAGAGAAAGTAGATCCGTTTATCAGTAGAAAAGATGAATATTTATTGTATAAAAAAGCTTTAAAGGAATATATTCTATCATCTAAGGAAATGGAAGGAACTGATGAGAGAACCATATTAAAAGCAAGAGAAGAATCCATTATTCTTTTAAAGAAAAATGTGGAGAAACAAAAAAGTAAAGTATAAATTTTTCTTGTTTTTTTGAACGAACAAGAAGGAAGTATTTATACTCACCTTATTGTATTTTTTCATTTTTTCAAATTCTTTTTTAATACTAGCATACGATTCTTGCATACATTATCATACCATTTCTTATCTTTACGAAGTTCCTTAATAATATTCATGCACATAAATTCCTTGTAATCACTGTATTTCTCAGGTAATTCGTTCTCCAATAATGGCATTTTTTTTACAACCTTCCTTTTTGGTCTATCATTTTCACATACGCTACATTTTACTTCCATTATTTCACCTTTTTTTATAATATTCCAATATCCATTCTGTATTAGGACACGCTTTTCTTAATACGAATTTCTAATTTTAAAAAACATTTTATGGTTATTAACAAAAATGGTAAATAGGAACATTTAAACTTTTTAGTTTAAAAATTATTGGTAGTTAAAATCTCTTATATTTATCAAGATTTTAATTTCATTAATTTATTTAAATATTCGCAAAAATAAGTAAAAATTTATGCCTAAGATATTTTCTAACAGAATTTTGAAGTTTTTTTTTCATAATACCAAGGTTTATTAAATTTAAAAATATATCTTACATGCTTGAACAGAGATATTTCAAAGTTTCAAGTATAAAATTAAAATTTGGTGAAAGTATGTCTAATAGAAATTATGGCAATAGAACGATGCACAAAGCCACATGTGCCGACTGTGGAAACGAGTGCGAAGTTCCATTTAAGCCTACGGAAGGCAGACCTGTTTATTGTCGAGAGTGTTATAGAAAGCATAGAAGATAATTACTTCTATTTTTTCTAAGTTTTGGTTACAAC
>JAEOTZ010000063.1 GCA_016839585.1 Promethearchaeota archaeon | reverse complement strand
GTTCAACAGCGAACTTTGAGTCTAAATGTTCAATTTTTAACATTTCATTTAACCATCTTCTTAATTAAATAAATATTTGGTTTAAGTATGTTTTTAAATTAATTATCAGTTAAAATCATTATTAAACGAAAAATGGAATAAATTCATTTTATATACATTTATAATTAATAATTTTTATAAATATTTTGTAATTATATTATGCATAAGAAGCATAATGTTAATTTCTGGAAAATATGAAAAAATTACCTTCTTTGAGTGAAATTAAGCTTTTAAGAAAGAAATTAAATATAACTCAAAAAGAACTGGGAGTTCTTTGTAGTATTCCACAATCTACAATCTCTAGAATTGAAAATAATACGATAGACCCGCCATATTCTAAAGTTGAAACGATATTTGAGCATTTAGAGAAAAAACGATCAGAGAGAGAAAAATTAAAAAAGCATGCTGAAGATATTATGACAAAAAAGATTATATCCATCAATTCTAGTTCGACTATAAGAGAAGCAGTAGATCTAATGAATAACAATGAAATTTCTCAACTCCCTATAATAGAAAATGGACAAAATATGGGTAGTTTAACATCTAAAAAAATACAAAAAACCCTTACTGATAATCCACAGCTTATAAATACAGATGTATCTATTATAAAAGAGCTCCCTTTTCCAGAAGTTGATAAAAAATGGAATATTAAAGATATCTCGAATTTACTTATTAAATACCCTGCAGTATTAGTAAAAGATATTAATCATAGATTTATAGGAATTATTACAGATTCAGATTTACTTAAAATAACCAATAAATAATATAATAATATTAAATAGAAAGTATTTATTGATAATTTAATATTTAATATATAAAAGAATAATTTTTTAATAGCATTCAGTCTTTAGAGTAAATAGATTTGATGATCGATCAGATTCTTCAGAAAATTAATATTTTATTTAAGAAGGAAAATTTCGAGACATTTGCTTTAGACAATTTTTCCTCAAAAAAAAACAAATTCTGTTTTGATATATTAGTCAAAAAGAATGATTTAATTTTTAGCTTAAAAATTGTCTCGAATATTGATAATATAAATCCCGACACAATTAATGATATTAAATCTTTATCCTTAATACTAAAATCGAAGCCACTATTAATTGGAATTAGGAATCGATATCAAAAACTAGAAGATGACACTATTTATATTAGAAATGGATTGCCGTTTATAACTTTTAATACTTTAGAAAAGATCTTAGAGGAAAATATATATCCTTATATACTTGCTAAGAGAGGGGGAGGGATTGTATTTGTAAATGGTAATTTGATGAAAACCCTGCGAGAAAAGCAATCAATATCGAGAAAAGAATTATCAGAAAAACTTGGAGTCACAAAAAGAACTGTATGTGCTTATGAAAATGAAAGTATGCATCCTTCTGAAAAAGTAGCTGAAAATATTAAAAGCATTTTAGAAGATAGTGAAGTTTTTAAAAAAATCAATATTTTTGACTGGAAATTCAAATATGAAATAGATCAATGTGCTTTTATGGAGGAGAGCGAATTAAGTGATTTTGAATCTCATGTTCAATCAATATTCGAAGATATTGGAATTTCTTCTTATTGGTATAAAAAAGGCTCTATCCCGTTTAAATTATCCTTATATTCCAAAACTGACAGGTCTAAAATAGAAGGTTTTTATCCTCTTTTTTCAGGAATTAGCGAAGATCAAAACAAGATTAAACAGCTAAATCCTATATGTTTAAAAATGTTTACTGACTTATTTCATAAAATTGCGCTCTTCATAGTAAATAACAATATTAAAATCCCAGATACTTTCTTGAAAAATAAAGTTCCTATTGTTAGAATTAAAAATTTAGAAGAAATTGATGACGAAGAGGAATTCATTGAACTCATCCAAGAATCATAATAAAGAATTAGATATAGTTTGTGGTATAGACGAGGCTGGTAGAATATAGTTCAATTCGAATTATATGCGAAAAGGGCCCGTCTTAGGTCCAATGGTTTTATGTGGTGTTTGTTTTAATGGGTCAAAATTAGATTTTTTATCTAAAATTGGTGTTAAGGATTCTAAAAAATTATCCACTAAAAGAAGAAGTGAATTAGCTAAAGCAATAAAAGACAGTTGTCATTCTTATAAAGTTATAGTAATTAGTGCTAAGGAGATCGATCAGAGAAAAGAGAGAAATATTTCTATGAACAGACTTGAAGAATTAAAATTTGCTGAGATTATAAATGATTTAAAACCAGATAGTATATATATCGATGCTGCGGATGTCAATGAAGAAAGATTCGGAGAATCAATTAGAAAGTTATTGGAATATATGCCAAGGCAAATTATTTCTAAACATAAAGCTGATGATACCTATCCTATAGTTTCGGCAAGTTCAATAATTGCAAAGGATATAAGAGATAATTTAATAGAAGAATTGAAAGAAAAGTTTGGTGATTTTGGCTCTGGTTATCCTTCTGATATAAAAACGACAGATTTCCTCAGAGATTGGATTAAAAAAAATAAAAAACCCCCTCAGTTTGCCAGGAAATCATGGAATACAACAAAAAAAATCTTAAATGAAGAAGTAGAGAATAGAAAAATTACTGAATATTTTAACTAATTCCCTTTTTCTTCACTATTAAAACTATGTGATTAGCAGCATATCTATGAATATTTATACTTTCTATTATCTTATAACCAGATTTTTCAAAAATATCTCTCTCACGTCTATAAATTTTTTCTGATTTAGTAATACTATCTATTGATTGAGATTTTATAGCTACTATGATTGTACCTTCATCATTTAAATAATAATTTGAATTAAAAATAGCAATCTCAGCTTGATTTGGTTGAGAAACATCTTGATAAATTAGATCTATATCGGTAAATATTGAATTTGAGTAAGACTCTGGATACCGAGCATCTCCTAATATCGGTACAATATTTGCTCTTATAGTCGTATTTTGAATTAGTTGTCTCATACTTCGTTCCGCAAATTCTATGCCATAAATTATTCCGTCATGAATAATATCTGAAAGATGAGAAATTGTTGTTCCTGATGATGCTCCTAAATACAAACATTTTAAGTTACTATTTAAAAAGCTAGTAATAGGTTTTTCTAATAATATAGCTGCCAGCTTACTCCTAAAGGGATCCCATTCTCGGTATTCAATCCCCTTATAATTAATTAATCGCTCCCCATACACTCTATTCCCTAAAGTTAAATTTTTAGTATAGAGTTTTAAGTTTTCTTGAGGTCCTGATATATAGACATTATAAAATTTTGGATGATTTCGAATTTCAATATTTATCATTTTTAAAATAAAATCCCTCAATTTTTTTTCTTTTTACTTTTTGTTTTTTGCTTTACTTTTTGTGATTTAGTTTTTTTAGGAGGATTAGGATATTTATCTTCAATTTCTTTTATTTTCTCCTCAACTTCTTTAGATAAAATGTCACCAATAAATTCGCCAGAGAAAAAATCAACTTTTGCCCCAAGTCCAATTTTTCCTGCAACAAGACGAGCTATTTTACCCCTACACCAAGGTTTTGAGGATCTAATTTGATTCCACTGAAAAATCAAACCATGTTTAGGTCTTTTTTCCCCTGTTTTAAGGAAGCGATATAACGCTTTTTCAGCTCCTAGTAGTTGAATTCTAGATGCTGGCATAAAAGCCAACTTTCTTAAACTACCAGCTTTTGCAATCAATTTTGCTCCTATTAAAGACCCTATGATGGCATTAATATTTGGAGCTGTTTTTTCAACTAAGTCTTCTAAATATATTTCTAATTCTTGTTTATATCGATCTAAAGCAATAATTTGTTGAGCATAATTTTGTATAATTGTAAGATCAATATCTGCACCCATAGATTCTGAAGCTTGTTGTGTTAACATTTCAATTGTTCTTTCTTTAAGATCAAAATTCTCCTTTAAATTTTCTAAAGTAAATTTATTTCTATAACCTAAAGTTGATACTAAACTTGCTAATATAATATCATCATCAATTATTTTATCTGTTAATTCTGGAAAATGTAGACCATACCACTCCCTCAGCCGGGCAGAAAATAAATTTAGTGATTTCTTAATAATATCTAATGTGGTAATTATTTGTATTATAATTATATCAGCTTTTCCTCCTGCTTGACTTACTTTTATTTTTGTTAATTGCTCACTTATCTCTTTATATTGTCTAAGTATTTCAGTTTGAGTTTTATATATCCCTACTTTTTTTAATTGGTGTTCCAACGTTAAACGAAAATTCTTTAGCTCCATTGACAAATTTTTAAATATTGTATTGTATCCTAAATTGGTTGAAGTTAATATTTCTAACTTTTTATTATCGAAAATGAATTCACTAAAACCGGAATTAGTTAATTCGAGTAGGAAATCTTCATATATTTTCAAAATCACATTTTTTTCGATGGCATTATAAAATTCAATAATTTTTGCATTATCACCATCAAAATCAATAAAATTCAAAATATTTCCGGTCTCATCAAACGCAAAAATTCCTATTAATGTATCTGCGATATAAGATTTCATTTTTCTTTTTTAATCTATCTTGTTTTATCTTCATTAATAATTATTATAAAATTATAATCATTATTTTCTTTTAAAAAATGCTAGAAATAAATCTATCTGGGTTAAAACTAAAATCTCCTATAATTTTAGCTTCAGGAGTTTTAGGAGTATCTTTTTCTTCGATGAAACGAGTCATTAATGCTGGAGCTGGTGCTGTAACTACTAAATCTATAGGACCAAAATCAAGAAAAGGATATAAAAACCCCTCAATAATTGAGATCTATCCGGGAACTTTTATGAATAGTGTTGGACTGGGGAATCCTGGAATCGATGAATTTATACTAGAGATTAAAGAGATAAAAGAAAATAATATTCCGTTAATTGTGAGTGTGTTTGGAGATACAAAAGACGTTTATCTTGAAGTAGCAACTAAAGCTGAAAAAGCTGGAGCTAATGCTATTGAAATTAATATTTCTTGCCCTCATGCAGAAGTTGCCTCAATTGGAATTGATAAAGATTTAACTTATAAAGTAGTGAAATATCTAAAAGAACATTTATCAGTACCACTTTTTGTGAAATTAAACCCTAATGTAACATTTTTAGGAGATATTGCTTTAGCTGCTGAAAAGGGAGGTGCTGATGGAGTAGTTGCAATAAACACTTTAACAGCATTAAAAATAGATGTGAATACAAAAAGACCTATTTTATCTCATGGAAGTGGTGGACTATCAGGGAAAGCAATACATCCAATAGCCATAAAAAAAGTGTATGATTTATATAAAATTTTAAACATTCCTATAATTGGCTGTGGAGGAATTGATTCTTGGGAGGATGTTATTGAATTTTTCTTAGCTGGAGCTTCAGCAGTACAAATAGGTACTGCTTTATATAGAGAAATTGAAATTATTAAGGAAATTAATAAAGGAATAATTCAATACCTCAAGGAACACCAATATAAATCAATAAATGACATAAAAGGTTTAGCTCATAAGTTCAAAATACAAGAGGTGCCAGATTTTGACTGAGAATATGATAAGAACTGTAAAAATTGAGAGAGTTATTAATGAATGTAAAGGTGTTAAAACCTTATTTTTTAACCTGAAAAAGGAGAATAAAGATTATATTGCTCCAAAACCAGGACAATTCGTAATGGTCTGGGTTCCAGGAGTAGATGAGGTCCCTATGTCAATTTCTGGCTATGATGATAATGGTAATTGTGCCATTACAGTAAAAGATGTTGGAGAATGTACAAACGCATTACAAAATTTAAATATAGGCGATTATATTGGCGTAAGAGGACCCTTAGGTAATCATTTTCAAATCCCAACTAATAAATCAAAAAAATGTCTTTTAATTGGAGGGGGGATTGGTATGGCACCCTTAAAATGGCTCTCATCTGAATTAATAAGAATGAACTATAACTTTATTGTCATTGAAGGAGCTAAAATTAATAAAGAACTGATTTTTATTGATAATTTCCAATTATATAATCAAGCTTTTTCAGAATTTCATTTTTGTACAGATGATGGTAGTTATGGAGTAAAAGGAATTGCTTCTGATGTTTTTGAGGATTTGATAAAAAACTATACTAAAGAAGAGTTATCAAATCTAATTGTGTATTCATGTGGTCCAGAAATTATGTTATACAGATTATTTCAAATATGTGAGAAACATTCTATTGAGTTCTATGCCAGTCTTGAACGAATTATGAGGTGTGGTTGTGGCTTATGTGGATTATGCACATTAGATCCATTAGGTTTATTAGTGTGTAAAGATGGACCAATTTTTGGTCTGGAAACTCTAAAGAAAATAAAAGATTTTGGAAAATATCAAAGAGATTTTACAGGTAAGAAAATTGATTTAGAATAAGATCTATATAAACATCAAACCTAAAAATAGTTCCAAGTTTTTATTAAGATAATAGGTATATCGTAAAGTATTAACTTCACGGCTTAATATCTAACTTGAGATATATTAAATTTATAAAAAAGCTAAACTCTACTTTACATTTAAATAAGATGATTCCATCAGAAATTAAGAGCTTTGAAATAGTTAAGAAAATTTCAAGAGAAATCATTGAATATTTAATGGAAAATCCTCAAGTGTCTCGCGAAAAAATCACAAACATTAAAGGAAGAATAGGTAAGAAATATCATTTTAAAAAAGTAATCAAAAATGCAACCATACTCCATTATGCAACTCCTGAAGAACAAGAAATTGTAACTCAAATTCTTAAAAGAAGGCGAACTAGAACTTTATCAGGAGTGTCTGTAATAGCCATTATGACTAAACCACTTCCTTGTCCTGGTACTTGTATATATTGTCCCGGGCAAGACTCTCAACCGGGAGAAAAAGTTGCTCAATCATACACCGGTCAAGAACCAGCAGCCATGCGTTCTATTCATAATAATTATGATCCTTGCCTTCAAGTTCAGAGTAGGATAAGAGATTTAGAAGCTATAGGTCATAAAATAGACAAGATAGAATTGATTATTATGGGAGGTACTTTTTTATCGACAGACACTCAATATCAAGAAGAATTCGTCAAAGGAGCTTTAGAAGGAATTATCGATCAAAAAGTAGAGAGTCTGGAGGAAGCCAAAAAGCTAGCCGAACAATCTAAACGAAGAGTAATTGGAATAACTATCGAGACGCGACCCGACTACTGCAAAGAGAAAGAAATTGACCTAATGCTAAACTATGGAACGACAAGGGTTGAAATTGGCATTCAGACGATCTACGATGAAATTTATGAATTTGTAAAGAGAGGCCACACCACTGCCGATAGTATTGAAGCAATACGGGTTGCTAAAGATGCGGGTCTAAAAGTCAATGCCCACATGATGCCGAATTTACCTTCTTCTAATTATTCCAAAGATTTAGAAATGTTTGATATTTTATTCTCAGACTCAAATTATCGTCCAGATATGTTAAAAATATATCCCACAGTGGTAGTAAAAGGCACAGAATTATACAACTGGTGGAAACAAGGAAGTTATACACCCTATTCTAATCATGAACTAATTAATTTAATAGCAAATGTGAAAAGCAATCTCCCTCCATATGTACGAATCCAACGAATCATGCGTGATATACCAGCTTCATTAATAGAAGCTGGTTGCAAAAAAAGTAATTTAAGACAACTTGTCCAAGAAAGGCTAAAAGAATTAGATGCTAATTGTAATTGTATTCGATGCCGTGAAATTGGCATTAGTAAGAGAAAAGAAATAAATGATGAAAGTTCCTTTGAAGATATAAAACTTTATCGCTTTGACTATGAAGCATCTCAAAGTAATGAGATATTTTTATCTTATGAAAACAAAAAAGATAATTATTTAATAGGATACCTTCGCTTAAGAAAACCTTCCGAATTTGCTCATAGACCTGAATTGAATGATGGAAAAACAATGATAGTAAGAGAAATCAAAGTAGTTGGAGAACTCGTTCCAAAAGATTTGAAACCAAATCGATATACTCAAATTCAACATCGAGGATTTGGTAAGTTATTAATGAAAAATGCTGAAAAAATAGCTTTTCAAGAATTTGATATAAAAAAATTAGCTGTGATAAGTGGTATCGGAGCAAGGGATTGGTTTTATGAAATGGGATATAAACTTGACGGATCTTATGTTTCAAAACGATTAAATTAAGTTAGTTAATTTTTTTTTCTTTGTAATTTTGTTTTTATCCCTGGAATTACCCTACTCCCCTGTTTTATTCAAAATATGGTCTTCTTGACAGGAGCATTTATTTAAGTGTAAAAATTTAAACAATAATAAGTAGCATCAAATCATATTTAAACTATACAATTAGGAAAAATTAGTTTCAAAACAACAAAAATTTAATTGCATTTAACAATTATAAAAATATATTTCATAAAAATATATCCAAAATAAAATTGTACTTTTAAAAAGAAAAATCTGTTAGTATTTTTTACGAAAATTTAAAAAACTCTTACTTATTATAATTAAATATATATTAGATTTATAATTCTATTTTTGAAAAAATCATATTATGATAAACCATGACTTCAAGAAAATATTTATCGAATAAAAAGACAGCTCAACAAACAATATCAATATCCCCTGCCCTTAAAGACTGGATTGAAAGGTATGTAAATGTAAATCATCGAAAAGATCCTGAAGATAAGAGATTTACTAGTATTTCATCATTTTACAATTATGTCATGGAAAAATCAATGGATTGCTTTGAGAAAGGAAAGACTCTCGATGATTTTGAAAGATTTGTCGATAGTCAAACAATGAACTTCTTCGATCAATTCACATTTAGAGGTATTATCCCATTTCATGAGATGGCTGTTAGAGCAAATAGATATACTACATTCAGATTTAAACAAGTACCTCGTTTTTTATTTGCAATAAGAAGGATGTTTATAACAGGTGTAAGGCCAAAAGATTATGAGGAACTAAAAAATATGTTTAATAGGATAAAAACTTTTTTTTTAGCTAACAATTTAACAAAAGAAATGAAACTAGATATTTTCGCAACTAAAAATTCGCACTATGCTAGCGGTATTTTCGAATTTATTGGGACTTACAAAAATCTCTTTCTCGAAAATTGCAAATTAAATGCCGCTGTGTTTGGTATATTAGGTGCAAAAATCACAGACGTTACATTTTCAGATACGGAATTATATTGTAGATTTGATTTAAAAGAAACAGATTTACTTTTTAGAAAAGATATTGCTAAAAAAGAAAGGTTTAAACTTATCGAGCATAATCTCTCTTTCCTTACAAATTATTATAGAATTCTTAATGACAGGACTTATTATTTTTGGATGAAAATGGCTGAAGATAAAGATATTATCATAAACTTTAGTAATAAAAATGTCGGAGAAAAATGGATAAATTTAATACAAAATGAAATTAAAAATTTTGGTACTCAAGAAGAGTTTCTTTTATGTATTTTAAGATTTTTTGAAAAATTGCACTGGATTTCTATTGAAAATGAAAAAGACCTTGAATTTCAAATTAGATTATCAAAAACCCAGAATGAGTCTGAAAGAAAATTCATGTTAGATTTCCTCTCTAATTATTCAAAAATTTCTCAAGATAATGACAGATTATATTTGAAGGAATTTAAATAATAAAAAAGATTAGGATTTAAGAATTTAATTTAATATTGAAAATAAATTTAAATCTTATTACAGTAATGAAATATGAAATACATTACATTAAAATTCTGTAATAAAATAATTTCCTTATAGCAATAATTTTAATAAAGAAAATTTGAATTAATATGCAAGAGTTTGATTATGAGAAGCTTGGTCTTAAATGTGGACTTGAGATCCATCAACAATTAGACACAAAGACAAAACTCTTTTGCCGGTGTCCCACTGAATTGCAAGGGACTCGAAAACCAGATTTTACAATAAAACGCACTCAAAGACCCGTATTGGGGGAGATGGGAGTCTACGATAAGGCGATGTTAACTGAATATGAAAAAGGTATGGGAATCATATATGAAGGTTATGATGATGTAATATGTACTTATGAGCTTGATGAAAATCCACCCTTTTTTTGTAATGAAGAAGCAAAAAGCATTGCATTACAACTTGCCCTACTTCTTAATGCGAATATTATTGAAGAGATGCACGTATGCCGCAAAAATTATTTAGATGGTAGTGTTCCTTGTGGCTTTCAACGTACTATGATACTTGGGACTGATGGATTTATACCTCTTGAAAATGGTAAAAAAATTAGAATAGATATCTTAAGTTTAGAAGAAGAAGCAGCAAGAAAAATGAAAACTGAGAATAAAAATAACTATTTTAGACTAGATCGTTTAGGAATTCCGCTGGTAGAAGTTACAACTAAACCTGATATAAATAATCCTTATGAATGTAGAGAATGTGCTGAACGAATTGGATTATTATTATGGTCAACCAATGTAAAAAAAGTACTTGGCTCTATTAGACAAGATATCAATGTAAGTATTAAAGAAGGAACCCGGATTGAAATAAAAGGGGTACAAAAATTAGGTTGGATCCCTCTCTTGATTAATCATGAAATCTCTCGTCAAATTAAGTTATTGGAAATAAAAGAAGAATTAGCAAATAGAAATTTAACTGAAAAAGATGTATCTGAAAAGCTTGTTGATTTAACTAAAATGATGGGGGATTTGAAATCGAATTTTATAGATAAGGGTATAAAATCTGGGAAGAAATTGTTTGGTGTTAACTTTAAAGGATTTAAAGGAATTTTTGGAAAAGAATTAATGGAGGATTATAGATTTGGAACAGAAGTAAGTAGTAAGGTAAAATCTATAGCAGGTTTAAAAGGACTAATTCATTCAGATGAAGATTTGAAAAATTACAAATTCTCTGAAGAGAGTATCAAAAATATTAAAAAAAGGTTGAAAATTGAAGAAAATGATAGTTTTGTACTTTTATTAGGCTCCAAACAAGAAATTGAGAAAGCTATAGATGTTATAATAAATCGAGTAAAACACGCATTCAAAGGAGTGCCTCCTGAGACACGAAGAGCTCTTGAAAATGGAAATACAGAATTCTTAAGGGAATTACATGGTGGAGCACGGTTATATCCTGACACAGATTCACCAGCTATAATAAACACAGAAAAAGAAATCGATCAAATTAGAAAAAATCTGCCGAAGTATCCATGGGAAATTATTAAGGAATATTCAAAAAAATATGAAGTAGAAGATCGCATGATAAAAGATCTAATCTTTAATGCGAAATTATCTCTTTTCAATGAATTGATTGAAATATTTCCAGATAATCCTTCAATAATTTTAACAACATTATTAGAAACAACAACGGCACTTAGACGAGATGATAAAGAAGTAGAAAATATTACTGATAAAGATTATAAAGAAATTTTTAAAGATCTAAAAAATAAAAAAATTGGAAAAGAAGCAATTGAGGACATAATGATTATAAAGGCAGATTTTCCAGATCTTACTATTGAACAGATTAAAGAAAAATTAAGCATTGAAAGTATTTCTATCGATGACTTGAAGAAAGTCATTGAAGAGATTGTAAATAAAAATATAGATTTATTAAAAAAAAGAGAAATGAGAGCAATAGGACCTCTAATGGGAGAAGTCATGAAAAAAGTTAGAGGTAAAATAGATG
>JAEOTZ010000062.1 GCA_016839585.1 Promethearchaeota archaeon | reverse complement strand
TTTTCTCCAACGGATTTCTCGATCTTTTCTGCAGTTCCAATAATATCTGGGTGCATTTCCTTTAATTGTGTGGCACTTTCCTTCTGGCGATCAATAATAAAAGCTTTTTCTCCTACAGATTTTTCAATTTTTTTAGCTACTCCTTCAATATCTGTTTTTATTTCCAATCGTTCAACATCTTTTTCTCTCTTCTTTTCAATTGTAAAAGCTTTTTCCTCAATCGAATCCATAATAAGTTCTTTACTTTCTTCGAAGGATTTTTTTCTTTCTTCCTCTGTATCTTTTAAATAGGTATCTCTCTCTTCCTTTTCTTTCTTATAGATTTTATCAACAATTTTCTTTTGTCTTTCTATTTCTTCACTAGTTAAGGGTTTTTCATCATCTCCCATTATTCTCACTTTCGCAGAAATAATCACGTTATTTTTAAATATAATATCAAAACAAGTATTTAATTATTTTTAAGTTCAAGTTAAGAATTTGGATTTTAGATTTAATACTATTATAAGAATTAGTACTAAATTCTTTGATATATTACTTGATTGGGATTGGTTCCAATGAATCATCTGAAGTAAAAATTGTAAGGCTTATTAAGGCAAGCTTCATTGAAAACATTTCCAAAATATCCATTTGTAATCTTTTGTAAATTTCATTATTTTGATTTATATTATATTTTAAAATTAAGCTATCAAATTCATGTTTTAAGTGTTCTTTTACTTGTTCTTGGTTATCTAAGTTAATATTCCGAGATTTTAGCCAATTATCGATTTGTTCTTTTATTTGAATTTCTGCTTCATTATCCAAAATATAGGTAACTTCAGTTTCTTTGATTTTATCTAAATAATCGACATATTCTCGATCTTGATACATTGGTTTAAGGAGTAATCCAAGATTAATGATTAAAGGTTGAATTTGAAGTTTTTCTAATGAATCTGATAAAAATTTTAAAATTTTTCTTTTATAGGTTAGTTGTGAATAATCAATATATTCTTGTACAAAGTGCAAAATTGAATTTTTACTTAATAATTCTTCATAATCCTTCATTGAATCTGTTGTAAATTCAATGGAATTATTAATACAATTATAAAGAGAATTCATAAATGGTTTAATCTCTTTAAACATTGAAAAGTAATTAATAAAACTTAAAATATCGGCTAAAAGTTCCAGTTTATTCTCATCTGGCTCCGACTTAAAATAAAGATTAACAGTTTTCTCTAGATCAAAGTTATCATCTGAAATTGATAAGAATTGTTTGATGTCAGAATAAACTGAACTTAAATTCACAATATTTTATTTGTTATTATTCTTTAAAAAATTTCTTTATTTTAATGTAGAGAAAAAAGTTTGCTTTTTCAACGTAAGGCAGGGATTAACGCTTTGCTTCCATGTTTCTTAGCTTCCATTATTAGTTTAGTTACTTCTTCGATTGGAATTGGAACTAAATCAAAAACACTCATTTTTGATAACTTAAGTTCTGCAGTTAGAGTCTCAGCTAAATTATTACAATCACCAGAAAAAAATACTTTCCTTTTACCAAATTCAGTTCTGAGTTTTTCACCAACTTCATTAATCGCACAATATCCTGCAAAAAGACCTTTGGTAAAGCCCTCAGCTTTTAATTGATTTACAAGATTTTTGGAATGCCCCTTCCCCATAACTAAAAACCACCCTCCTTTGAATTTTTCTGGATAATCGAAAGCTAACCATTGTAATAAAGTTAAGGGATTATTTTGGCATCCTTCTCTACATAACAAATCCTTTCCTTTTACAATTTTAACATTTTCAGGAAATTTCTGTAGGAGATCCCATTCATACTTTTGTTTATATTCTTCTAAATCTTTACCTACTACTTTTATTTTGTTTAAATCACCTTCTCCAAGCCCTCGTTCATACGCTATTTTTAAATGGGGAACTTCATTAATATTTAAGCCAAATATTCTTGCTCCTACGACATCAACTGCTAAAGTATCTCTCCCGCCAATTAAAATATTAAATGGGATTACTAATTTTTCTTCCCATGCTGTTGGAGGGTAATGACCATGAATAGTTCCTCCCCCCGAACCATCGATTATGCAAATATCTGGTTTTATCAATTCATAAACATCTACTAATTTTGAATGGAGATTATAATTGTGATCCTTCCCCCGATCTGCATGTTGAGGAAAACCCCATTGATTTTTAATACCCAGTGTAACAACCGCCATACTGTGAGTTTTCAATTTTGGTAAATTTATATATGTGATGGAATCTCTATTTTCCATAATTTTAACTATTGTTGTAGGTAATCTGAAAGTCATCAAATTATATCCTTTAGGATCATCTTTTGCCGAAGGTTTACCTTTAAATTCATATGTTTCTGTATCCTCTTCATCCAAATAAATAAATTTTACTCCTATTTTTTCGCACACTTCTTTATATCCAGTGATAGCAAAAACAATCCTAGTGAAATTTCCCTGTGTGGAGTTTTCCATTACATAAACATCTGCTCCTACTTCTTTTAAATATAGAATGACAGCTTCTAAAACTTCTGGTGATGTATACGTATGTTTCTTAAAATCAATACCATTCACTTTAATATAATCTTCTTTGGAACTTTTAAGAATAGATTGGCCACTTTTCCGAATGCGAGAGAAAATTTGATTTACGGCTGATTTAATCCCTTGATTTGTATCTTCAATATATACTTCTGTCATAATTTTTCACATTCATTAATAATAATTTCTTAGAGATAATACTTTATATTAGTTTCTTTAAGCACCCCAAAATGTCTTAAATAAATTTGTTACAAATGAAAATTAAATGCTAATTAAGATTTGCTTTATTCTATATTTCTCTGTTATAAGAATGTCCATTACTTATTATTAGGTTTTGATATTCTGCCATATTGACTATTGGGAATGTTTCGTTTAAGGTCATATTTGGACATATGTCAGATCACAATAAAGTTTAAATAGGCGTTTTCATTATTTGATCATATGACCTATTTGGACAACAATTTCAATTAAAGGTGATAAAGGTATGTTTAATAGAGATACAGATCAATTTAAGTTTGAGAATGGACCACACAGATTTATGGGACAGGGTCCCCCTGATCATCATAAACATCCACATTCGCCACCATATGGAGATTCACCACCTTTTGGATTACGGCCACCATTTTTACCTCCATTTTTCAAATTTCCATTACCATTTGGCAAAGAATTATTTCAAGAGATAAGGGATTATTTAGTTTTATTAATAATTTCTGAATATTCTGACGGTATAACTGGTTATCAATTACAAGAAAAATATAAGTTTCCAAGAGGAACACTTATTAGAACTTTACAAGATTTAGAAGTAAGAAAATATTTAGAAACAAAGGAGGAAATAATAGATGGAAGGGCAAATAAATTTTACATGATAACAGAATTAGGAAATAGCTTTTTGGAAGAATTGAAACTAAAATGGGCGCATGTATTTGGAATGATGGGTGAAATAAATCCTGCTATGGGATTAAAAATGATGATTTTAGAAAAAATAAAAGAATTTGAGACTAAGGATGATGCTATTGATTTTTTCAGAGGTATAAGATCTTGGATGAAAAGTATGCTACAACGTATAGAAACGAGAATTGAGAAATTAAAAAAAAGTAAAATCGATCTAGATAAAATTATTGAAGAAATTGAAAAAATGGGTGATTTAGACCGTGAGAAGATCAAAGAGATGATTAATGAATCAATTGAAAGATTTGAAGGGGAGGAAGAATAATGAATAAGAAAAATCAAGAAATTTTGATACAAATTAAAAATCTGACCAAAAAATTTGGAGATTTTTATGCCGTGAAAGGAGTTAATTTAGAAATAAAGCATGGTGAAATCGTAGGTTTCTTGGGACCGAATGGAGCCGGGAAAACTACTACAATGAAAATGATGGCTTATTTACTAAATCCTAATGAAGGTGAAATATGGATAAGAGCTAACGGTGAACTTAAGAAATTGACAAGGATTAATAAAGATTACCTCTTAGATAATATTGGCTTCCTTATAGAAATTCCTGCTTTTTATGGAAAAGTGACTCCTAAAGAAATTCTAAAATATTTCGCAAAATTGAAAGGTTATCCACGTGTAAGGCTAGATGAAAGGATTGATACTGTCCTTAATATGTTAGGAATGTTAAAATGGAAAGACAAGAAAATTGGTACTTTTTCTAAAGGAATGCGCCAAAAAATTGGTATTGCTTCAGCAATTATTCACGATCCGGATATAATTGTCTTAGATGAACCTCAAACAGGCTTAGATCCAGGTGCGAGGAAAGAAGTCCGTGATTTTATTTTAAAGTTGAAGAAAATGGGAAAAACAATATTTCTTAGTAGTCACTTACTTTATGAAATCAGTGAAGTGGCAGATAGAATTGCTATAATCAATCGCGGGGAATTAATTGCATTTGATACACTAAATAATTTAGAAGGGAAAGCGAAAAAAAGTGTTATCCATTTTGAGTTATTGAATCCCCCAGATGGTAAAGTTGATGATTTTATAACACAGTTAAAAACTTTTATTGCTCCACTAACAGGAATAGCAGAAGAAGAAAACTGGATAAAATATTATGATGATAACAAAGTTTTCCAATTATTTTTTAATGGAAATCCTAAGAATCAAACAGATATTCTAAAAGTCCTCTTGGAAAATGGTTATGAAATCTTAGAATATTCGGTGCCTAAAGCAGGTCTTCTTGAAAATTTATTCATTGAACTAACTGGAGTAAATGAAATAGGAGGTGTTTATAAATAATGACCTTAGAAAGTGAAGAAATCAAAACAGGTATAATTCCAATAGAAAAACAGAGAGCTGGATTAAAGAGAAATTTCACTCAAATTAGTGATACAATTACTTTTGAATTTAAGAAAAATTTGAAGAATTTTTTCCTTGTACTACTGATATTTCTAGGAGTTTTTATTCTTTTCTTGACAATTCAAGAGCTACAAGCTCTACAAGGTAAAGAATTGCCAGCTGATCCCATTATTTTTATTAAGGATTATTTAGCAATGTTCGGATTTATGCTTATAATAAGTACTGCCTTATTTGGGGGTTCGATTATTGCCGAGGATTTTCAAAAGCAAACAGGAAATTTATTATTCCCCAAAATAAGTAAAACACGTCTATTAATTGGTAGAGTAATTTCACGATACATCCTAAATGCAATATGTCTTTTCTTTTATTATGTTCTGATTGGAGCGATCACTTTCATAAAATATGGAGAGATTCCTATAGTTATATGGGGATCAATGGGTTGGGCTTTATTATACACTTTCTCATTATTTACATTTGTAACTTTTATGAGCAGTATAATGAAAAGTTCAACAGCAACCATTATCGTCAGTATACTTTTTCTGTTGATAGTATTCAATTTGGTTAGTATGATTTTAACATTTACAGGTTTAGATTTTGAACCCCTTTTCATACTTACTTATTATGAGGGGATCATAGCTCAAAGCATGGCGATGCCTAATCCTAGATATATTTATATGGATATGCAACCTCCACAAGCAGAAGAACCTATATTTTATAAAAACTGGCTCACCCCAACAGGAACTGCTGCATTTATAGGAATGGTGATTTATATAGGTATATTTCTAACCTTAGCATACTTTCTGTATAAACGAAGACAAAGCAAAAACGTATAATTAAGTAATTTTTTTTAATTATTTTTACTACCAAAATATCTTTATAAAATAAAATGAAAAATTATTTTTCTAATTAATAATTTAATTTGATAGGAAAATGACGGATAATATAATTGAAGTAAAAAATCTCACAAAAATCTATAATGAAGGTAATATTTTAGCAGTTGATAATATTAGCTTTGAGATTCAGAAAGGTGAGATTTTTGCTCTATTAGGACCCAATGGTGCTGGTAAAACGACAACAATTTCAATGCTAGCAACTTTATTAACTCCAACTGAAGGAGAGGCTACTGTAAATACTTTTAATATTCGAAAAGATTCCAAAAGTGTGAGGAAAAGTATAGGGATTGTATTTCAGGAACCGAGTCTTGATAGTGATATGAAAGGTAGGGAAAACCTGGAATTACATGCAATTCTTTATGGAATGCCAAAAAAGGAAAGACGTGATAAGATTAATGAAGTATTAAAACTAGTAAATCTTGAAGATAAAGCTGATTTATACGTGAAAAATTACTCAGGTGGTATGAAACGACGATTAGAAATAGCAAGAGGTTTAATTCATGAACCTGAAGTGCTATTTCTTGATGAACCAACTTTGGGATTGGATCCACAAACACGACGCAAAATATGGGAAAAAATAAAGGGGCTAAATCAACTCAATATAACAATTTTATTAACTACACACTACATGGAAGAAGCTGATGAACTTGCTGATAGGATTTGTATAATGGATCATGGTAAAATTATTGCTATGGACACATCTGAAAATCTTAAAAAGAAGTTATCAGGAGATATAATTGACCTTGAATTTGAGAAAATAGAAAATCGTATTGAATTCCCTCAGATTTTCCCTGAAATCATGAAAATCGAAGGCGTTAGAAATATTTCATTAGGAGACTCAAAAAATAATCAAGAAACTATGCCAATGAATATAAATCTGCCTGCTAATATGCCAAATATTAATCCTGAAATGATTCAGGCAAGAATGCGAGAAATAATGTCAGATCCTAAGAAACTTCTAAATGCTTGGAAAAAATTTCCGATGGCAACCCAAATGTTTCTTGATGCTCCATTAGAAGCAAAAAAACAAATTGCTAAGCTATTTGATGACAATCTATTAGAGCAAGTACCAGATTCTATAAAAACTGAATTAATTAAAATAAAGAAAGGGGATTATTCTGAGGAAGATACCGATTTTGAACCAAAAATCTCAATTTCATGTGAAGATGGAGGCAAGCAATTACCATTAATAATTCAAAAAATAAATAAAAATAATATGAAAATAAAGAATGTAAATATGCATAGACCAACATTGGAAGACGTTTTTCTATTCTTTACAGGGGATGCTATTAGAGAAGAATCATCTAATCGAATTAAAAATATTAAAAAATTCATTCAAATGAGGCAATTGAGGAAGTGAAAAAAATGGTTAAGATAAATATTTTGCCAAAGGATCTAAATTATAACGTAGTTTGGATGCTAGTTAGGAGAGAAATAGTAGCATTTTGGAGAAGTAAAGCTCGAGTAATCACATCCATAGCCCAAGGTTTCTTATTTCTATTTATTTTTAGTGCAGGTTTTGCTAAGTTTCCAATAGTTATTGATGGGAAAGTTATTGAATCAACTTCTTATGTAGCTTCTGGAATTTGCGCAATGGCGATCTTATTTATGGGAATTTTTGGCGGTTTAGGATTAATGCGAGATAGACTTTTTGGTTTTATGAAAGAGTTAATGGCTTCTCCTGTAAGCCGTAGAACCTTGATGTTTGGTAAAACATTTGGAGTTGCAATACAAACTGTAATTCAAAGCGTAATCTTTCTTATAGTGAGTATAATTTTTGGCTTTTTTAGTCTTGATATCGGTATGATCTGGAGAGTCTTAACAATAATACCTATAGCACTATTAGCTAGTATTGGAGTTGTTGGTTTAGGGTTAATCATAAGCACACGTTTAAGAGATTTTCAATCATTCGGATTAATTCAAACATTTATTGTGATGCCAATGTTCTGGCTTTCAGGAGCTTTAATGCCTGTTAATGCCATGGATGAATGGATGCAAATTGCTATGCGATTTAATCCCTACACTTACACCGTAGATTTGTTTAGAATGGTTTTATTAGGTGTTTCATTATATCCGATTTGGCTTGATTTATTGGTTATGACTAGTTTTGGATTAGTAATGATACTAATTGGAGCTTGGTCATTTAATAAAATGGAAATAAATCAGTAAAAAATTTAAATGAATAGGAAACAAAAAATTAATTTTTTCTTTATAATATTTTAAATATATCTTGATACTTTAGGTATTAAAAAATCTTAAATGAGTATTAAAAAATAAATTATTCTTAGAAATCGTAAGTAGATATTAGAAAAGAGAACAATAAAAGCTACGAGTTTAATGAATTCTGCTCGAATGATATTCAAGTATTGGTTGAAATCGAAGAAATATTTTCTATTACAATTCATTTTTCTTTTATTATCTACAATCTTCTATATCCTTGCACCAATATTTATTGGTAGGATGGTCGGTGCATTAGATCCTAGTCAAACAATAAGTACAAATTTAAATAAGTTATTGATTAGTTTTTTTTTTGTAGTGCTATTTGCTTTACTAACTTATTTTTTTAATAGGGCAGCAAGATTGAGAGGAGCTGAAGTTTCTTCTAGCGCTATATATTATCTTAGAAAAGACATAAATAATGCTATTTCCCGCCAATCATTCTCTTACTTTGATAAGACTGAAACAGGACAATTAATTTCTCGTACTACTAGTGATGTAGAGGAAACTCAACAAATATTTGGGATGGGTTTGACTTTAGGGCTTCAATCAACACTTCAAATAGGAGGAATATTTATTGGATTTCTTTTATTTAGCATAGAATTAATGTACTTTTTAATAATAGCAATTGTGTCTTCTCTTATATTATCATATTACATTGCTAAGAAGTTAAAACCCATTTTTTTAGAAACAAGAGATAGTTTTGGCGATTTAACAAATACGATTCAAGAAAATATCGTAGGAGCAGAGGTTGTGCGGATGTTTAGCACTCAAAATAAAGAATATCAAAAATTCTTGAAGAATAATGAGAGATTTTATAATGCGAGTGTCGATTCAGTGAAGTATAATTCACTCTACATGCCAACGATTTATATAGTTATTGGTTTTATGACTACTTTTACTTTTATTATTGGTGGGATTAGTATTATCGAAGGAATGATGAAATTAGATACTTTAATAACATTAATAGCTTATAATGCTGCTCTAGGTTTTCCGTTAATGATGTTGGGTCAAATAATGTTAGTTTATATTCAAGCAGATGCCGCACTTACTCGAGTAAGAGAAGTATTAGAATCTGCTCCTGAAATAAAAGATTTACCAGACGCTATTCCGATTACTTCCTTAAATGGAGATATTGAAGTTGATAATGTGTCTTTTGGATACACCTCTGGAAAAAGAATTTTAAAAGATATATCATTTAAAGTACCCTCTGGAAAAATATTGGCTATTTTAGGAACAACTGGTTCGGGTAAATCAACTATTATTAATCTTATTCCTCGATTCTATGAAGTTAGTGATGGAAGCATTAGAATTGATCAGAAAAATATTCGTAAATATCTTTTAAAGGATCTTAGAAGAAATGTTGGTATCGTTTCTCAAGAGACCTTTCTTTTCGATAAAAGTATTGCAGATAATATTGCTTATGGAAAAAAGGATGCTACCTTGGATGAAATAATTGAAGCTGCTAAGACTGCGGATTTACACAACTTTATTACGTCTTTACCAAAAGGATATGATACTAGGGTAGGTGAAAGGGGGACAAGATTATCTGGGGGTCAAAAACAACGCTTATCAATCGCACGCGCATTGATTATTAAACCCAAAATCTTAATATTAGATGATTCTACAAGTTCAGTCGACGTAGAAACCGAATATAGAATTCAAAAAGCATTATCAAAGATAATGAAGAAAACAACTAGTATAATAATCACACAAAGAATCTCGACTATAAGAGAAGCAGATTACATTTTGATTTTAGATAGAGGACGTGTGGTTGGATTTGGAACTCATGATGAATTAATTAAATCAAATGTTTTATATAAACAAATTTATGAGACTTTATATCAAAAACAAACAAATAGAACTAATTATGAGGAGGAATCTTGAATAAAACTGAAGAAGAACCAAAGGAAATAATAAAACCTAATGCAAGTGCACGTCGTAGATTTATGTTTGAAGGTGATAAATCAAAATTAGAACACCAAAGAAAAGAATTATGGAAATGGATAATATCGTACTTAAAGCCCTTTCGAGGGAAATTTTCATTATATATGGTTTTTTTATTGATCGGTACAATAATCTCTGCGTTAAGCCCGATAATTGCAGCACGTATTATTGATAAAGGAATTATAACAGGAGATACCTATTTTACCTTATTTTTGAGCACAATCTATATATCCCTGATTTTACTTATAGCTATTACAAGTTATATATCTCAGTTTGGTATGGGTAAAATATCTCAGAAGGTTACTTATGAGATTAGAAACAATCTTTTCTTTAAATTGCAAAATATGTCTTTAAGTTATTTTGATCAAAGATCATCGGGTGATATTATTTCTATTGCTACTAATGATGTAACAATACTTAATCAATTAGTTGGTGGGCAATTTGTACAGATAATAACAAGCTTTGTTTCTATTTTTCTAACTATCATATTCATGTTCATACTCAACCCATTTTTAGCCTTAATTAGCATGGTTATTTTTCCATTATTTTTTACTATTACACATCTTTTCAGAAAAGTAGCTATAGGGTTTTTTAAAGAGTCAAGAAAAACAATAGGAAAAGTAACTTCCTCAATACAGGAGAATATTGCGGGTGCAAAAGTAGTTAAAGCATATGGTCAAGAAGAGAGAGCATCTTCGGAATTTGATGAAGCTAACAAAGCAAATTATTATGCTATGGTTAAGATAAGAAAATATATGGCAACTATTTTTCCATTAATCTCTCTAATTACTACAGTTCTTACAGCGGGAATTTTATTAGCGGGGGGTTTTGTAACCTTAGGAAATGTTTCAATTTTTGGAATTACAGTTTCAGTAGGAGTACTTAGTGCATACATTACAATTTTAGGGCAATTTTTTCGACCTTTTATGACCTTAATGCAAATTCAACAGATAATTGAATCGGCAATGGCAGCCAGTGATAGAATATATACTTTATTAGAAGAAAAAGCAGAAATACCTGATCCTATTAGTGCAAAGGTTTTTGATAAGGTAGATGGTAATGTAGAATTTTCTTCTGTCAGTTTTGGTTATGTTTTTGATAATAATATCAAAGGGGATTCAAAATTAAAAACTATAAAACCTATGACAACTGGAAACGACAGTATGGTGAGAAGAATACCTTCTGAAACTATTTTGAGGATGGTTAAACTTTTAGAAAGAATGATACGATCTAAATCTAGATTTAAGCAAAGTGGGGGGATAGAAGCTGAAGGAAGAGGAATGATATCTAGCGATATGAGCAAAATGTCACTACAATCTATATTACGAATTCTTGCTACCATATCAATTCCACCTGAAATATTTGAACAAATTCCAAAAAATGTTAAAGATACTATAAATGAAGAAAAAACACTTATTCAACATGAGCAAGTAGCCGGCTTCGTTTTAAGAAATTTTTCTTTAAAAATAGCAGCAGGTACTACATTAGCGATAGTTGGAGAAACTGGAGCAGGAAAAACTACAATCACTAAAATTCTTACTCGTTTTTATGATATAAACTCAGGTAAAATTCAAATTGATGGTGTTGACGTTCGAGAAGTTACAAAAAAAGATTTGAGAAGTCTTATAGGACTCGTTCCACAAGATGCATTTCTTTTTACGGGAACTATTCGGGAAAACCTTTTATATGCCTTTGATAAGATAACCCCTGAAATTGAAGAAAAAATGATTCGAGTCTCAAAATTTTTAGGATTACATAATTTTATTGAAACTCTCCATAAAAAATATAATACTAAGTTGAAAGAAAATGGCTCAAATATTTCAATTGGACAGAGGCAATTGATTGCTTTTGCTCGAGCTTTAATTACCGACCCAAAAATTTTAATTTTAGATGAAGCAACTTCTTCGGTGGATCCTTATACAGAGTCATTAATTCAAGATGCATTAAACAAAGCACGTAAGGGTCGTACTACGATTATTATTGCTCATCGTTTATCAACGATTAAGAATGCAGATCTCATAATTGTTTTAAGTGCTGATATGAAAAGAATCATTGAGCAAGGAGATCATGAGAGTTTACTTGCCTTGAATGGAAAATATAAACGTCTTTTAGAAATGCAACATCGGGAAATTGAAATAGATAATTAGAAATCAAACTCTCTACGTTTTGTAAATTTATTTTTTGAATCCTAATATACTAAAACTAAATTATTATCTAATTTTAAATTATATAAATAAAGACTTTTATTGGTGTTTAGCAATTCCATATTTCGAATATTCTGGAAAACAAATTTTTTACCAAATTAAGGATAATAATTCTCAAAAAACTCTTATCTTTATACATGGATCAGGGGGTAATTCAAATATTTGGGATAATCAGTTTTATTTAAATATTGATTATAATATAATTGCATTAGATTTACCTTCTCATAATAAATCAAATATTTTTCCAGTTCTTTCATTAGACTTATATGTTGATGTTGTTAAAAAGTTCGCAGATTATCTTAAACCTGAAAGATTAATTTTAGGTGGACATTCTTTGGGAGGAGCTGTTATACAGGAATATTATTTCAAATATCCAAATGATGTTTCAGCATTAATTCTATGTGCAACAGGAGGAAGATTGCGAGTAAGTCAATTTATATATAATTCAATAAAACCTAACTACCAAGAGTATTTAAATTATTTACGAGTTGGTTCATTTTATAGAAAAACATCTAAAAAAGTAATAGATAATGCTATTTTGGAAACGTCTCAAATAGATCCAGAAGTAACCTATAATGATTTTAAAATCTGTGATGCTTTTAATGCATTAGAAAAAACAAGCTCAATCAATATTCCATGTTTAATTATTTGTGGCAAAGCTGATGAACTCACACCAGTTAAATATTCACAATATTTTCATGATAAAATTAAAAATTCGAAACTTGTAATTGTTAAGAAAGCGGGGCACATGGTCATGCTAGAGAAACCTTCTGAAGTTAATAAAGCAATAGAGGATTTTATAAAAACTTACTTTAAATAGAAATATATAATGCCAAGAGAATATACTTATGGACCGTTTCAGTCAAGAAGATTAGGACTCTCATTAGGGGTAGATATTTTACCAAGATCTAAATTATGTACATTTAATTGTGTTTATTGTGAGATTGGCCCTACTGGCAAAAACCAGTTAGTTTCTCCTAATTTTAGAATAAAATTACCTCCCTCCCCTCTTTTTAGAAAGGAATTAAAATCAATCCTAAAATTTGTGCCACATTTAAACTCTATCACGTTTGGTTATAATGGAGAACCTACCTTAAATGAAAATATATTAGATTTCCTAAAAATAGCTTTAGAAGTAAGAGATGATTTAAATTGGACACATGAAAAACCTAAATTAACCTTATTTACTAATTCTAGTACCTTAATTTTTGATGAAATTCGGGAAAGAGTTAAGCAATTCGAATTAGTTTTAGCTAAGTTAGATGTTGCAACAAATAACTATTTCAAACAAAGTAATCGTCCCCATCCAGAAACACCTAAAATTGAATCAATAATAGATTCTATTACAAAATTAAAAAAAGAGATGCCTATGGACCATAAACTAGCAATTCAGTGTCTGTTTTATAATTCATATAGAGAAGAATATATATCAAACAATAATCCAGAGAATGTAAAGAATTTAGCTTATGCAATCAAAAGAATTAAACCTGATTTAGTACAAATCTATTCTACTGCAAGAATTCCAGCAGAATATTTTGTTTTTGCAATAGATGATGAGAGAAAAAGAGAAATAATAAAGATATTCAAAGAGATAATACAAAATGATAAAATTAAAATAGAGTATTATTAGATATTGAATTAATTTATTATTTTTTTTATATTAAACTAATTATAATAAAGATCTAATACTGTGATAAAAATGGATGAGAAAATCATTGTTGGAGTAGATATTGGAGGAACATGGATTCGAGTTGGTATTTGTACACCAGATTTAAAAGAAGAAAACATTAAAACCAAGGTTACTAAAACCTTAAAAGAAAATGAATATTCAATTAGCAAATCTGTAATATTGCTGATCTCCGATTTACTAACTGAAAATAATATAAGTAGAGATCAATTAATAGGGATTGGTTTAGCTTCTGCTGGACCTTTAGATGTAGAAAAGGGAATAGTTTTTAATAACGCTAATTTAGGTTTTAAAACAATTCCATTAAAAGAACCTATAGGACAAGTATATTCCAAATGTCCAATATTTTTAATAAATGATGGTAATGCTTCAGTTTTAGGGATTCACTTTTTTGAAGCAGATGAAGATGAAAAAGATAATTTAGTCTATATCACCATGTCAACAGGAATAGGAGGAGGTGTAATTTGTAACGGACGTTTATTACTTGGGAAGGAAGGGAATGCGGCAGAAGTTGGGCATGGTATTGTTGAACCCCGAAGTATTCATCAATGTAATTGTGGTGCAAATGGATGTTGGGAGGTATATAGTTCGGGTACTGGAGTTAAGGATAGAGCTTTAGAAGCACTTGAAACAAGTAGTTTAGATGCTAAAATATTAATGCATTTAGTGGATGGTGATAAATCTAAAATAACAGCCAAAGAAATCCTACAAGCTGCAAGAGGAGGAGATAAATTCTCTAAACATATTGTCGATAGTTGTATATTTTATAGTATGGTTGGTATTGGTCTAATTAATAATTTCTTTGATTGCTCTTCGATATACTTTGGTGGAGCATTGATGAAAGATCATGATATAATTTTACCTCCTATAAGAGAACAATATAAAGCAAACCCAATTCAATTCACAGTAAATCATCCTCCTGAAATCAAAGTAACTAAATATATAAATGAAATTGGTTTAAGAGGAGCTCTCGCTTTTGTTAAATACAAACTGGAAGGGAATAAAATTATTCCTTTAAGCTAAACACTTTTTATAACAAATATGCAACCTAATAATCTAATTTTTACCTTTAGTGGAATTAGAGGAATTGTAGGGAAAAACTTAAATTATGAGATTGTTAAAAAAATAGCTATTTCTTTTGGGTTATGTTTTAGAAATAAGGACAAAAAAGTAATAATAGGAAGAGATACTAGACCAAGCGGAGAATTAATTGAAAAAGCAATCACTGAAGGTTTAATCGCAACTGGTTTTACTATCACAAATGTTGGAGTCTGTCCGACCCCAATTATTATTCATGCTAAAAATAGTTTAGATATACCAGCAGGGATTATCATAACGGGATCTCATAATCCACAAGAATGGAATGGTATAAAACTACTCTCAAAAACAACATATTTAAGCAACTCGGATCTTCATCAAATTTCTAATAACTTAAATAAAATTGATTTAGATTCGTACCACTTCAAAAATTCTTTTTTAAGCCAAAAAATAGTAAATTTGAATCCAATACCCGAATATGTCAACGAATTATTTAAATATATTAACTTAGAGCAATTAAGAAAGCAAAATGATCTAAATGTTGCAATTGATACTGGAGCGGGAGCCGGAAAATGTGCTACTCCTCAAATACTTGAAAGAATGGGATGCAAAGTTAAAGTAATTAATAATAATTTATTGGATAATTCCAAATTTCCTCGGGAAATAGAACCTATAGAAAAGAATTTAAATGACTTAATAGTGGAAGTTAGGCAAGGTGACTATGATATAGGGTTTGCCCATGACAGTGATGCTGATAGATTGGCTATTATTGGAGATAATGGGGTATGTTATCCTGAAGATGTTGGTTTAGCACTTATTACTGAAAATTATCTTAAAAAACATACTGATAATTATGATAAAATAATTTTTGTAACAAATTTAGCGTCATCTTTAATGTTTGAAGTTCTTGCTGAAAAATATAATGCTCAAATTATTCGAACACCCATAGGAGAAAGATTTTTATCTAAGGAAATGAATTCTCTATTACAAGAGTGTAAGTTAAATAATGAAAATTGCTTGATTTTTGGTGGAGAAGGATCTTGTGGTGGCGTAATGCTCCCCCATTTTAACAATACTAGAGATGGGATATTCGCAGCAGCTAAAATTATAGAAATATTAATATCTAATAAAAAAAAGATTTCTAATTTAGTTTCTTTACTGCCAAAATATTATGCTCATAGAGAGAAAATTGATGTTTTGGAACATAATATAGATTTTATTATAAATCAGACCAAGAAAGAACTGATTGATGAAGGAGAAATTGTTTCTCAAGTTGGTTGGGACCTTAGATTTGGTAAAGATAAAGATTGGTTCGTTTTGATTCATCCTTCCAATACAGAACCTATTATTCGCATTATATGTGAGGCTAAAAGGAAATCATTAGCTAGAATTTATTGCCAGACAACAGCAGAACTTGTAAAATTAGTTATTTCAAAATCCTTCTAACTTATTTTTAATATTTTCAGCTAATTTTTTTCCTACTATTTTAGAAAGTTCCTCTTTAGAAGCAATTTTTATATTTTTTACACTCCCAAAATGCTTAAGCAATTTGTTCCTAGTTGCGGGTCCTATACCTTTTATATTATCTAAAACTGAACCAACTATACGCTTTTCTCTTTGTTTTTTATGTAATCTTACGGCGAACCTATGAGCCTCATCACGCACTCTTTGAAATAATTTTAAAGTTAAGGAATCTTCTGGAAGTACAATCGGTTCTTTCTCTTCAGGAATGTAGATTTCTTCAAACTTTTTAGCTAGTCCAATAATTGGTATATCAAGACCCAATTCATTTAAAATAGAAACCCCCGCATTTAGTTGCCCTTTTCCACCATCGACTAATATTAAGTCTGGTAATTCTAAATTTCTTTCTAAAAGCATTGTATATCTCCTTTTAATAACTTCTTTCATCATTGCTACATCATCCGGAGTTGATTTGGATCTAATTTTGTAATGTCGATAATTTTTATTATAAGGTTTAGCATCTAAGAAATAAACCATTGATCCTGTTGCATCTTTACCTTCGATATTTGAAATATCAAATCCTTCAATAATCTTAGGTTTCTTTGGAAGATTTAGGATCCGTTTAGTTTCCTTTAAAACTTTTACTCTATATTCCTGTTCATTCACTTTTATATCTTCCATTTGTATTTGCTGTTCAACCATTACTATAGCGTTTTTATTGGCAATTCGAAGCAAAATAATTTCATAATCATCTATTGGAGTTCTTATTTGTATGTTTTCTTTTATATCTCTTAAGAATCCTTTCAATAATTCAAACTTTTTATTTAATTCAGGAATAACGATAGAATCAGGAAGCTGCGTTTTAAAATCTTGGTAATACTGCTCTAAAATAGAAGAAAAAGTGTAATCTTTATGAATTAATTTTTCTCTTAAATCAAAGGTAAATGAACTTTTCTTTGTAATTCTCCCCTCTCGAATGTGGATAATAACCATTGACATATAATTGTTCTTTATAAAATACCCAATAACATCTTTATTTGCTACTTGATCGAATAGTACGTATTGTTTATCAGTGGCATGTGCTATATCCTCTAATTTGTCTCTCCATAACGCTGCCTGCTCAAAATTCTGCTCATTAGCAGCATTACTCATTTTTTGTTTAAGTTGTTTTTGTAGTTCACTTGTTTCTCCTTTTAAAAACAATTCAATTTTTTTAATATTCTCTAGATATTCATCTTTAGTAATAGATGTGAAACAAGGCCCAGGACATAATTTTAATTGGTAATATAAACATGGTCTAGATCTATTTCTAACAGGTTTTTTACATGAACAATAGGGAAAAATCTTTCTTAAATCTCTTAATATTCTTATAATCTCCTTTTTGTCTGTATAGGGACCTAAGTAGAGGTTTTCCTTTCCAAATTTTTGAGGATTTCTAAGTACACGGATTCTAGGAAAATCTTCTGAGTAGAAAATTGCAACCCAGGGATATGTTTTGGAATCCCTCATTACTACATTAAAGCGGGGTTTATGTTTCTTTATTTGAATATTTTCTAAAATTAAAGCTTCTTTTTCGTTTTGGGTTACAATATAATCAATGGAATGAATGTTTTTAACGAGTTCATTTATCTTTTCTTCATAGTAAGGATCACTATAACTTGTCTTTAAAAAATATTGATTGACCCTTTTTCTTAGATTCAATGCTTTACCGATATAGATAATAGTCCCGTTTTTATCGATAAACAAATAAATTCCAGGTTCATTTGGTAAACTTTTTCGCTGTAGTTCTAGTTCCTTCATAAAATGTATTAAAATACTAAATTAGAATAATTATTTATTAGTCCATTGATCTTTGTATTTTTATAAATAGAGGGTATATGATATAATTAATAGTAAGGGAGATTAAATTTAATTTATTATTTTTAAATACAATCATACAATTTAACCAAAATTAAAATATACTAGTAAAGGACTTAATAAATTAGTTAAGCTATCAATAAGTGAAAATTGACACTTGTTATGGTAAATATTAGAATTTGCCCCAATTGCAAAAAACCAAAATTAAAAAGTGCTACGAATGTTTCGGGTTGGTTAGGTGCTGACTTCTTTGAATGTACTAATTGTGGCTATACAGGTCGCTTTTATATAGAAGTCGATTCAGAAGACTATAAAATGGATCAAGAAGAAGATTAAAACAATCAACAATAAAGTATATAACATCAAATTTTATATATTAGAATTTATATTCTTTTTAAAAGAATGGAAATGGATATGATTATTTATGGACCAATTATTAAAAGATGCTGAAAAAATAAAATCATTAGAGATCCAGGGGGCCAGTAATGTTGCCAGTAAAGCGATTGATTTTTTAAGTAGTTACGCTAAAAGATTAAAATCCAAGGATATTGAGAAATGCTTTGAGAATCTTTACAAAGCAAGAGATCTTTTAATTAGTACAAGACCAACTGAACCTGCTATGAAAAATGGTCTAAAATTTATTATGAATAAATTAGAGCAAGAAAAAGATACCTGCATTGCTGAGTATATTTCTGATATTATTGAAAAATATAAGAATCAATATTATGATATGCTTCAAAATTCAAAAAAAAGAATTGCCGAAATAGGTGCTAGGCGTTTTCCTGCAGCAGGTAAAAAATTTATCGTAATGACACATTGTCATTCAAGTCTAGTCACTGGTATTCTTTTAGAAGCTAAAAAAAAAGGAAAAGATTTTAAAGTAATTAATACCGAAACACAGCCTCGATTGCAAGGTCGGAAAACGGCACAAAAATTATTGAATGCAGGTGTAGAAGTTATTCATGTTGTTGATAGCGCAATGAGATGGGCTGTAAGACATTATCAGGTTAATTTAATTTTAATTGGAGCTGACAGCATAACATCTGAGGGAACTATTATTAATAAAATTGGTTCAAGATTACTAGCATTAGTAGCTCATGAAGAACATGTACCTTTTTATGTTGCATCTCCTTTATTAAAATACAATCCTGAAACCAATCTTGGAATTTTAGAAACTATTGAAATGAGAGACCCAGAAGAAATATGGGAAAACCCTCCAGAAGGAATTGAAATTTTAAATCCAGCATTCGAGACTGTAAGTAGAAGGTACATAGATGGTTTAATTACAGAAGCGGGGATATTTGCTTCGAGCCATGTTTCAACCTATTTTGCTAAATATTATCCAGAAATGGTTTAATTAATATTAAGTTATCTTTTACCCCATTTTTCAATAGCTTTTGCTAGTTCAAAATTATTTTTTGCATATTCTCTTAATTCATATCCTTGTAAGGAAGCTTCAACAGCTTGTCTAATGGCTTTCGCTCCGGCTTCAGTTCCATCAGGATGACCATGGCACCCTCCTCCAAACTGATATACCATCTCCTTACCCAATATTTCAATCAATTCCGGAACATGTAAGGGACTTAAACCTCCAGATGCTACAGGTAAAGTTGATTTAATAATCCCCCAATCCTGATCAAGCATGGTTTTATTATTATCAAAATTCTTTTGTGCAGTGAGAATTTTATTACATTCTAAGACCTCTCGTTTTCCTCCCTCCATTTTTCCCACAATTGTACCCGTGTGAAGTTGATCCATTCCTATCAATCTCATGATCTTAGATAATGCCAACATCGTCATTCCATGCTTTTTATTTCGAGTTAGAGCAGCATGCATGGCTCTGTGAGCATGAATTACTATATTTTTATCATTAAGATAATCTCTAATTTCTTGTAATGCAGAGAACCCCACTGTAAGAAAGTCAAGCATTAGATATTCACCACCATGGTTAATAACGTGGTCAGCTCTCTTTTTCATTATACTTAAGGGAGCTGTAATATTTGGCATATAGATCTTTTTCTCTCCCGTTTGAGCCTCTACTTTGTCTCGAATTTTTAAAGTTTCCTCAATTCTTTTCTCAAATTTATTAAATGTCATGCTTGTTAAATTTTCATCATCTTTTACAATATCTAAGCCTCCGGACCATGCCTGACCACACACTTTTGCGTGTTCTATTTCATTTAATCCTACTTTCGGTTTTACAATCGTGCCAAGCAAGGGGCGATCCGTTACCTTTGTTAATTTTCTTATCCCTTTTATCCCAAATTTTGGTCCTTTATAAGCCTCTACCATACTTTTTGGAAAAGAAATATCTAATAGTCTTAAATTGTCTATTGCCTTCATTCCATAAATGTTACCGGCAATAGCACTTAAAATCTGAGATATATTGCCAGCTTCAAACAGATCTTTAGTATATGCTATTTTTACTATTCCCCGAGGTTCATCAATATAATAAGCAGAAGGTCTTAGTTTTTCAGCTATATCCTCTGACATTGTTACAATATCAGTCCATGTTCCAATTGAACTTTCTTTTGCGATTTCCTCGCAAGCTTGCTCGAAAGATTTACAATCTATAGATTTTTCGACATAATACATTGCAAGAAGATCGTCTTTGGTAGGCTCATAATTTAAATCAATATAATGCACCATTTTTTGCACCATTTACTTTTTAGAAAAAAAATTAACTCAATTTAAAATGATAATACAATATACGAATAAAATCATAAAAAATTAATAAGATTTTTAATTATCTTATAGAGTGAATAATTCCCAAACTGAATAAATTATGAGTGACGCAACAACTAAGCAAATTACGATTAATGTTAAAGATTTAAGTTTTAAAAGTGATCAGTACGTTATTGATCTAATTAGATTTATGAGTGAAGCCCTACCTCAAATTAATATTAATCGTAGTGGCAATGATCTTGATATTGAAATGCCTAGTAAATTATCGAAGAGAGCAATTAGACTTAGAATAAAAAAATTTCTTTATAAGAACGGTTTAAAGGAAGAATTTAGACCAATCTCGTTTAAAACCATGGATAAAGAAGGATATTCTGTAAAAGAGAGAAGAATTATTGAATTGAGTTATTATTAAATCTACTTTTCTTAAAAATTAATTAAATTACTAAAAACATTACTAATTGTGTCTTTAAAAAATATTAATTTTAATTTTTCAATCAAATCAATAGATGATTTACTACGATGTATTAATTTAGCAAGTTTATTAGAAGTAGCTGGTTGGCCAAAAATTGGCAACATACATCGTACTAAAGATTTTGATAACACCAGATTTGAACATTTATTAGCAGGAATAGCAGCAATTCAACCTAATTTCAGAAAATTATGTGAAAATATTCAAGCAGCTTCAATTAAAAAAAGTCAAAATTTCAATTTCATTAGGTTAGGTGATTTTTTTAAAGATGCTGCTAAAGAAATGATGAACTGGCAAATGGGTGGAAATGTTCTTTTAGGGCATATTTTAATATTAGCACCTCTAGTTGGTGCTACCGCAATATGTCTAAAATTAAGTAAAGCCAATTTTGATGATTTTAATTATTACCTGAATAAAATTATTGATGATTCTACTGTAATTGATACGATAAATCTCTATGAAGCTATAAGGATATGCAATCCTGGAGGTTTAGGCAAAATCAAAAAATATGATGTTGGTGATGATCATTCAATACAAGAGATTCAAAAAGATAAGATGACTTTAAAACGAATATTTGAATATTCCAAAGATTATGACTTAATAAGCCTTGAATATTCAACAGGTTTCAACATAATATTAAATGAAGGGCTACCTTATTTTATTAGAGCATTCAATCAATATAATGATATAAATATTGCCACAGTTAATACATATTTAAAATTACTTTCAACACATCCTGATACATTAATTATCAGGAAATCAGGGTTAAAATCAGCACAATATGTCTCTAATTTAGCCTTAAAAATTTTACAAGTAGGAGGGATTTCTTCTGATGAAGGCTTAAAATTAACATTAAATCTAGATAACGAACTACAAGGAAAAGGTGGAAAAATGAATCCTGGAACTACAGCAGATCTAATTACAGGAATACTATTTTGTGCATTAATTTTTGGACTAAGATTTTAAATCCAAACAAATATTTGATATAAGTTTTTAAATGAATTTAGGGAATAAAATTTAACATTTTTAAAATAGAACTGAATACAATGGAATTCTGTGATGAATGTGGAGGTATGATGCTTCCCTCAAACAAGAATGGAAAAAAGGTTTTTAAATGTAAGTGTGGAGCAATAAAACCTTTTTCAGAAGATAAATCAGATGCATATAAAGTAACTACAAAGATTGAACATTCTATCCGAAGCGAAGTTACAAATCTTACTGAAGTAATGAATTGGAAAGAGGAAAATTTAAGGAGCACTATAAAAAATTTTAAATGCCCTAGTTGTGGTTATGATAAAGCTCACTTAGAAACTCGCCAAACAAGAAGTGCTGACGAAGGAATGACTCATTTTATTACATGTTTAAAATGTGGTCGTATGAAAAAAATTGGAAGTTAATTTTTAGAAAATGTTAACCTAAAAGTTTACTAATAACTTCATCTTTTTTATTTTCTTTAGAAAATGTAACTTGTATTAATTTATTAGATATTTTTGCTCCAGCAACAATCTCTATATGATTACTAGAGACCTTCAATTTTTTTTTTAAAAAAGAGATTAATTCTTTGTTAGCTTTATTTTGAATCGCTTTGGATTGAAGATATATAATTAAATATTTACCATCGTCTAAAAGATCCTGTCTTTTAGAGTTCGGTTTTGCATAAATATGAAGTAAATAGCTTTTAGTACTTATTTTCTCGATAAATGACATAATTTCAATAATTTAAATATAATTGTCTATGTTTGATTTCAACCGCATGAAAGATGGTTGAGATAATCTAAGACCCCCTGCTAACTTATGACCGCCTCCAACCCCTCCTAGCTCATTCTTTATTTTTGTAATAATATCATTTACCCCAATACCATTATTTCTCTCTAAATATTGCCTAGAACATCTAATACTTAATTTAATAGTTCCCGATTTTTTTTCAAGTCCACCTAAAAATAAGATTTTATATGGATCAAGAATTTCATTAACAGTACTAAAGCTAGCTGTATCTGACCAGTTACTAGGAGCAATCTTCCCTTTAACATCTATAAATATTGCTTTATTTGTTTCATAACGGGGTAATTCGCTTGATAGTGTTTTCAAATTTCTAGCAAGATTGCTAATATATTCTAAATATAAATTTTTAGCATAGCGAGTTATTGTTTTTAGTTGGATCATCGAAATCGCAGCACTAATGTTCTTAAAGCATAAAATATTTAATAGTAAAGCGTGCTCAAATGCAAAATTTAACATACCAAATTTTTGAGGTAGTAAAGCATAGTGACCAAGACTATTAAAATTAGCTTTATTTTGAATAGTTTGGATTTCAGAATTATTTAAATCAACAACTCTAGTTTTTGGACTAATATTTAATTCATTTAAGAATGATTTAATTTTTTGATCGGATTCACTGCCTAATCCATTAATATAAGGTAATATGCTATTTTTTAATCCATTTTTTATCGATTCATGCATACTTCCAAATAATATTAAACCCTCTTTATCTTCTATAAGTTCTTCGTCTATTAATTCTTCATATATTTCTCTGTTAAATGATTTAAGCTTATCCATTGACTTTAGCGAATCTCCAGCTATTCCTATAATAGTTAGCCAACCTTGTTTTATGATAGATGCCTTAATTTGCTTAGCAAACATATAAGCTAAAGTTGCACCCGCTATGTGATCAAGTCCATCATAACCATGAATAGTTGGATTTACAAAAAAAAGGTTTTCAGGATAGTTATCTCGATGAAGATTATCTTCTACTTCATGATGATCAAGTATAAAAAAGTTTTCTTTTCTTTTATTAATGATTGGAATTAAATCATTTAGATTAGAACCTACATCAGTAAAAATAAAAGCCGTTTTATCAGTTTGCCTTTTAGAGAAGATACCTTCTAGATAGTTCTCCCAAGAAACTGATCTATTATATATAAAATAATCATAATCCATATTCAATTTATGTAAAAGATTTTGAATAATATGTAAACTACTTATCCCATCAGCATCATTGTGAGAAATGGCAATAATTCTATTATATGAATGATCTATAAATTGATCAACTGCGGTTCCAAGATCTTCTAAAAACTTGTTTTTATCTTGTTTCTTAGCCATTTAGATCATTTTATATTAAAAATTCAAAAACACTATATTATTAAACTGAAATATAATTTAATAATTAATTTAAAATTTTAGTTATTATACCTCAAGCCTTAGTGAAAATTCTAAATAAATGATTATAAATACTTAGATTTAAAGGGAAATTAAGATAAAAATTAAAATCTTAGGAAAAATTATTTAATCTAACTTAATTTTTTGTGCTAATTAGCTTGACATTATATGGTTAGATATGGTTAATAATAAAGGGAATATAAAAGTCAAAAATTTAATATTCTTCATACTTTTATTACTAATTTTTAGTACTTTAGTTCCATTCTTTTCAATCATTTTTACCAATTCTAATATTTATGATAATCAAGATAATCTTAAAATTAATGATTTCTCTAAAGAGGATTATAGCCCTATAATTGAAGAAAGAAAACATGGTCTGGGAAATATAACGATCTATAATATGACTTTTAGTGGGCTAGAGATTGGACACTATATTTATAATGCAAGTTATCCCCTTCTGTGGTATGATTATGATTCAGGTGCATTGAATATCACTTCCAAAGAGATGAAATTTATTGAAACAAATGAATCAGCAAGAATTGACAATTTAAATAGTGATCTAATAGATAGAAATGAAATAAGGGTAGAGTTAAATGAAACCCTAAAAGTATGGTATGATAATCCAAATGAAGGATATTTGATTTATCGTGCTCGTTTGTATCCAAGTTATTTAACTAATTTTTATGTTTTTGATGGCATAGATATTTTAGAATTGACTAGGGACACTGATTATTATATTGATGATAGAGATTTCTTAGTTTTCGATTATAATGATTATTTTCAACAAGGAGCTACCTTTAATTTTACGATGTACCTTATTTGGGAATATGATTTAACCATAGATCCGTGGAACCTAAATCAATATCCAGATAAATTAAATATGTTAAAGGCAGAACAGAACTTTACTGCTAAATTCAATTATCAATTTACGTTAACTGGACAAATGTATAATGCAACAACTAATCAAAAGATATCTAGTGAAAATGTAGGGGTTGCCTTGAATGTTTATCTTCCTGACAGAGATTTATTAGACAATCACAGCCTTTCATTAAATAATCAATCCGTTGCTATAGAGGATCATCTAAATTTTGATAAATCTATAAACATAACTTTGTCAGATTCCTTTTTTGCAAATGAAAATAAGTTTTTTCTAAATTTCACTGCTAATTATACTGTAAGATTTATTGAACCCGTTTCTAAAACATGGGCTATTGATAGACTAGTAGCCCTAAGAAATATTCGGGAAAGAATTTATTTTCCATCACTAATCTCTGGACCTAGACATATTTATTTAAGCCATGTATCTATATATGAACCCGCTACATCATCCGAAAATATCTTAAGTAATAATTCCTTATTTGAAAGGGGAGTGTCATATTTTGATGAAAACATTACAAATAATGGAGGTGTAAGGTTAAAAATAGAATTACCGTATATGCTAGTGGGGGAAACGTGTCCATTTAGTGTTAATTATATTGCTGTAGATAATTTAAGAATAATAGTAACAGATAATATTAAGATGCCTATTATGGGCTTAAAATTGCTTTTTTACTACTATGATTTAAATTATGGAACTTATATATCCAATAACCGAACTCAACCTATTGCACCTTTGAAAACTAACGAAAATGGAGAGGTTTCATTAAATAATGTTCCAAAAGGGAATTATACGGTTGAGGTTTACCAATATGGAAATTTAATAATTAGGACTAACGTTAGTACTTATACTGAAATTAATTACATTTATACTAATATAATGCATATTCCTATTTGGATATTGATATTTGGGTCAATAAATGCATCTTTTTTAATAATAGGAATTATAGTCTATCTTAAAAATAAAAAATCACGATAAAGTAACTTGATAGTTATCTTCTGTGATAATATTGAAGATTTTGTGCGTTTTCTAGAAAAACGAGTTATGAATGAGATATTTTATGAATTTAAAGAAATTAAAAGTCAATCAGATTTATCCAGTACTGCTAATATAGAAATAGTTCTGCACTTTCTCGCTAAAGTCGAAGATAGTCTGATATTATATGAAACTAAACAATTAATTTCAAAATCCAAAAATTCTGATAGCGATAAGGAAGTCATTCATACTTTAAAAAACGTATTTGAAAATGTAGATCCATCAATGTCTCTAATCAAGGGGAAGATTCGTGAGATTTTTCTTTCTTATTCTTAATAAATTAGTTTATTTTTTTATACTTATAGATATTCTCTTAGTTTTGATTAAATATTTCACCATATCCAATTAATCTATAACGTCTATTTATTATTCTGGATATAACAAATATAAAATTTTCTGGGATACAAATAGGAGGATTTAATTTAAGGATAAACGAGTTTTTTAAAATTTTAGTAACTGTTCCAGCTGTTTTTTCAGTTCCAACAACTAATAACAATTTTTCATTATGTTTAAGTTCAGAAACTTTGATTTGCATCTCAGTACCGATTACACGTTCAAGTAGATTAACTTTCAATTCCACTTCAGTAAGAATTTCTGGTAATGTTCCGGGTTTCCCAACTACATGCCCTATTAGATGATCACCTTTAGTTAAGGATGGATCCAATTTTGTTCCTAATCCTATTAGGCCACCAGGTTTAGCATTCTCAAAATTATTATTCCCTTGACTTATACTTACGATAGTTGATTGTATAGGCATATAATTATTTTTTATACGAATACCAGGGCGTATCTCTATTCGATCCCCAATATTAATTTTCCCTTTTAATACAGAACCGCCTATTACTCCTCCTTTTAAATCTTTAATTTCTTTTCCAGGGCGATTAATATCGAATGATCTAGCAATTAAAAACTGAAAGGATTCATTTTCATTGGTTTCTGGAGAAGGAATTATTTCTTCAAATGCTCTTACAATAAGACCGATATTAGAGTTAAAAACAGCTGAGATGGGTATGATTGGAGCATTTTCAGCAATAGTTCCCTTAATAAATTCCTTGATTTGTTTATAATTTTCTAAAGCTTGTTCTTTTGAAACGGCGTCAATTTTATTTTGAATGATAATAATATTCTTTATCCCGGCAATTTTTAAGGCCTCTAAATGTTCCCTTGTTTGGGGTTGTGGGCAATCTTCATCTGCTGCAATTAATAAACATGCTCCATTCATCAAAGAAGCTCCACTTAACATAGTCGCCATTAATATTTCATGCCCCGGTGCATCAACAAAAGAAATATTTCTTTTAAACTCTAATTCATCTTTACATTTTAAGCATGTGAATCGTGGCTGACCCTTTACTCTTTCTTGTTCAATCATATATTTTGTATAATATATGTCACAAGTAGGACAGTAAAGAATTGTCGCATTCGAATACCCTAATTTTATAGATATACCTCGCTCTTGCTCCTCTGAATGTCTATCTGTCCAATCTCCAGTTAAAGACTTTACTAGTGTTGTCTTTCCATGATCTACATGACCTACTAATCCTATATTGCATTCTGCCTGTTGTTGAATCAGTTTTTTAATTTCAGAAACTTTTTTTGATGTTACTTCTTTATGTATGGCTTTTTCTTTAGAAATTACTTGCTTTTCTGGTTTACTTTCTGTTGATGCTTTTTCCTCTGTTAATTTTTTTTCTAGCAAGATTTTAGCATTATTAATGTATTTAGGAGCAGTAGTTTTCCCTATACCTTTAATTTGCTTTTTTAATAAGTCCCTAAGCTCAATTGAAGCTAATTTTTCAACTGAGTCTATTCCTACAGCTCTCAGTCTATCCGCTGTAGCATTTCCAATTCCAGGAACATCTTCTAAATCGTAGGTCATGACAGTCAAAAATTAAAGTATAAATATAAAGGTAAATCTAACTTTTTATCTAAATCTCCTACTAAAAATTAAGGAAATATTTTTATTAAACTAATCGATAGATATAAAACTTTTATAATTGGATATTAGATGGACTATTTTATCGTCCTGATAGTTTTAATTCCACCAGGTTTTTTGTCAAGTTCTTTATATGAAATTCTAAGTAAACTATCAACATAAAAAGTTGATATTTTTCCGCAAGATGTATCTTCATGAATAATATAAACTGGAGCAGGATATTGACTTGTATCAATATCTCCTAAATCTATTCTAAACATAATTTTTTCATTACAATGAGGACAATAATTAAATCTAATAGGCATTAGATGATCGTTTCTTTTTTTTTAAAATCAATATATTCTTATTTATACACTTTTATTACTAGTAATAAATAAATGATTATTAATTCTTTAGTATTGATAAAATATGCTAAGAGCTTTTCCTAAAAAATTTTTGTATTTGTTTATTATTCTTTTCTTATTGTTTCCATCGATTATTCTTAGCTATAGTCAATACTTTGCTATTTATAATGATTCTTATATTTCAGAAGAACTGAATCTTTATAGCAGTGATCCTGAAATTGATTTATCATTTTTACCTGAAATTGATTACACATCATTGGAAAATGATTGGTATTATCCAAAAATTGAGATGTTAATTATAGCACCAAATAAAACTGATTTTGTTGATACTTTAAAACCTTTAATGGATTGGAAAAATGAAAAAGGAGTTAAAACAATAATTTTGAGCAATTTTTCGGATTATGATGATGGCAGAGATGACCCAGAAAAGATTCGAAACATGATAAAATCATATTATGATGAAGAAAATATTCGATGGGTTCTTTTAGCTGGGGATGCTCAAAATGATTTAATTCCTATAAGAGAAGTATATAACCCTGATGTTGTAAGATATGGTGGAAGCGAAACTGTAGGAAATGATGAGTATAAGCCTACGGATTATTATTATGCAGATCTTACAGGTACTTGGAATAGTGATGGAGATTCAAGATGGGGAGAAGCTCCACAAGACAATTTATATAGGTATGATGAAATTTCATGGGTTCCAGAAGTATATGTTGGTCGATTTCCTGCTGACACTGTTGAAGAACTTGAGATAATGGTAAATAAAACTTTAAAGTATGAGACGAATCCCTACATAGATATTTGGATGAATAGAATGTTATTAGCTGGAGGAGTTTCTAGTTATTCTCCACAGGAATACGAAAGTCGATTAACAAGTTATATAATACAAAATTATGCGAAACCAATATTAAATTATACTCACTTGGTTGAAGAACAAGGAAATCTTACACAGATAGACCTTCGCAATTATTTTAATGCTGGTTATTCAACAGTCATAATGGCAGGACATGGAGCTCCAACAACTTATTACCGCAATCCAACTACAGCAGGATATACTTCTACTGATGCAGGTTCAAGTTCTAATGTATACATGCCTTCTTTAGTTTATATCGACGCTTGTACTACCTCTTGCTATGATTATAATGATATAAGTATTGCAGAGACTCTAATAAAGCAATTGAACGCTGGTTCTATTGGAGTTATTGGAGGATTAAGAGTAACTTGGTATTTTGAAAACGATATTAACCTTGAAATGCTAAACCGTGGAAATGCCAAGTTATTTTGGAAGGAATTTTTTGAAGAAAAAAAGTTTCAGCAAGGCAGGGCATTATATGATTCTAAAGTCTCATATATAAATAGCGATTATTATAAGAGAGGAGATGGGTCAACAAATTATGATTTTGAGCGTAAAAATTTATTAACTTATTGTCTATTAGGGGATCCTGAGATTGATATTTATACTAATAAACCAAAAAGAGCAAGTAATCCCTTTAATCAAAGTATTTACGAAGGGCAGTTAGTTTCTATTGAAATTAGAGACATTTCTAATAATGTAATTCCATATGCGAGAGTTCATTTTAGAACTACTGATGGAAAATATTTTACTACATATGCTAATAAAGAGGGTATCGCCCAGTTTCGTGTCCCAACACAGGCTAATGAAACGTACAACGTCACTATTACAGGGCACAATTTAATTCCATCTTATTTTAATTTTTCCACACTTTCAGATGATAATAAACCTGAACTTTCTAGCTTAGAATATGTTCCAGAAAATCCTTCCGTCTCAGATAATATGTGTTTCAATATAGAAATTCACGATAATCAATCGGGGATTGAAAGCGTATATTTATTAATTTCTGATGACAATTTTAACAATTTTACATATTATAAATTTTCAAATAGTATTCAAGAAAATAAGAAGGATTTTGAATTTATTATTAAGAAATTAAAACCGGGTAATTATTCAATTATGATTGTTGCTCGAGATTATGTTAATAATACTAAAGTCTTCTACAATAGAACTTTAAATTTTCAAATTCCTACTCCAATAATAAAGTATATGTTAAATGTCTTTTTGATTTTAATTATCGGTATAGTAGCAATTTCAGTAATTTTTGTAGTTTATGAGGTCAAAAAACATTCTCGTATTTTAGACCGATTAGAAGGTTTGAATTAATCTCAATTTAATTATTATTATTCTTTTGAGTTTCTTTCCTTAAATCAAATAAATATTTCATGGATCTAATGGTAGTTAGCAACCCCTGACAGATTAAAGCTAATGAGATAAAAATAATTGCTATGAAATCATTAAAAACAAATAAAAAAACGATAATAAATATCCCCGTTATGGTAAATGTGAAAATATATGAGGTTTCGCTAAGGATAATCTGCCATCTCTTAGTTTGTTTTAAACGCGATTTAAGATCTTTATAGTATTGCTCCTCACCAATTTGCTTAGTATTCCAGCTTCCCATAATATTATTAGCAAATAAGAAAAGAGACCAAATAAAGATAAAAAATGCTAGATAAATATCTAAAGACCCTAAAACTATAATAGGAATTTGCATTAATATCATACCTCTCCATCCTATTCGCCTTGCTAATTTATTTGTCTCCAGTTTAAGTTCTTTTGATACATATCTCGTACTAAGTATATCAAGCAACCTTCCAATAATCACGATAAATGCATTTATTAAATACCAATACCAATCCGCATCTCGCATTATCAGTTGAAATATCAACTTTACAAGCACCTCTCGATTTATTCCTTTTAAAGTTAATCCTTCATTATGAAAAAATTTAATTACTAGTCTTTATTATTTCATTTACTTATAACCATATAGGAAGGTATTTT
>JAEOTZ010000061.1 GCA_016839585.1 Promethearchaeota archaeon | reverse complement strand
TGCCTTTTCTATTCCGATAGTGGTTACATTTATCCTTACATCTTGCTCGAGCTGAAAAGAACCGATAGTAGTCACATTTAGAATCTCAGAATGACCAGGGCTGTTAATAGTGTAGATATCCGTACCGTGAATCTGTCTATCATCAAATCTAGTCCCACTCAAAGTCTTTCCTGCATTAATTACCCAGAGTTGAAGTGTAAATTCTAAATCATTGCCCTGGACCAGAAGATCATCGTTAATATTTACATAATAATGAAGGGCATCTGGGCTATCATGAGTTCCATCAAAATAGGCAGTCCATTCAGAATATGTAAAAGGTCCGAAATTAATTGAATCCCCTTGAACAGTGGCATAATATCGTAAAGTGTAGATAACTGGAAAGAAAAAACTGGAGAGAAAAGGTTTCTCTCCAGCCCTCCCCCGTCTAAATGATATCACCATTCCTAATTTTGGTTTCTTCGTCCAGCAAACAGTTCCTGAAATAGGATTAATCTCGAGCATCACGTCCATATGGGGGTCCCTGTCATAGTTATCCCACGCACCATCTCCATCCGTATCGGGACTAATAGGGTTAGTTCCTTCGATGTAGATTTCTTTGTAGTCATTCCAGCCATCACCATCGGTATCTTTATCGGCAGGATCGGTTAACCAAGCCTCTGTATCGGTTGGACCTGCTTCTATGAAGGTATCAGTTTTTATATAAAATTCTGAAATGATAAATTTATCCCCGTAATCAGTTCCTTGAATTTCTACGTTTACAAAATATTTTCCATAAAATTCTGTAATGGAGTTATTATTTAGGTATGACGTAATATCAATGAACTTTTCATAGGAAAATTGAGTTGTATCGCTGAATTCATTGAAGGCACTTGATAATACGACATCCTCTATGCTACAATTAATTTCTTCTTTGACTATTTCAATTGTAATAGTGCCAGTTCCAATTGGAATTCCTTTAGAATCAATAGATAAGGTCAAATTCGCGTCATATACAACACCTATATAGGGAATTTCTAAGTAATATTGTGTTTTAACTTCAGGCTCATCAACACCACCAAGGGTCTTGGAGGGTCGTCCATTTCCACTATTATAGAGCCAAGTTACATTGTCTTGCGTAAGGTCAAAACTGTAGACTCTAACATCATCAATTTGTCCAGAGAAGTAATTTCCTCCGGTTCCCGCTCCGATTAAGAAATCGACATCGGTGTGAATTGTCTTATTAAGGGTATCTTTTACAATAGTGAGGTTATCCAAAGAGCCATCAATGTATAATTTTACTCCTGAAGCTGTGCTTGAGCCATTGTAAGTAAGTGCAATAAAATACCATTGATTATCGTTTATGGAAGTAGCTCCATCAACAATTATTTCATCGGAATCCAACGTATTAATCAAATGAGCCCGAATCACTCCGCCACTATTTACATATATGTCATATCCCTTGTAATTATCAGAAGCATTCATTTTTGAGATTATCGCCCCACCTGTAGAGGATGTCTTAACCCATGCGCTTAAAGTGAAAGTATCATTTCTTTCAAAATCTAAGAAATATTCATTACCACAGTCAATATATTCATTAACTCCATCAAATTTAAGAGCATGATCACCAATTTTTCCGCTTTTCCAATCATTTGATTCCATATTGTTTAAGGTACCGTGATTTTCATAGAAAGATACGTCAGACGCAGTAGTGCCAGTTCCATCATCCATCGACCACCAACAGGTTTCTTCCATCGGAAAGTGAATTTTCGCTGATTCACCGTACAGATCCTCATGATCTATCGTATCTGTGCCTCTTACAAGCAAACCCATTTCCACACCATCCATGATGCCATCATTATCGTAATCAGAAGCTTGTGGATCTAAATAGCCTGCTATCTCTATTTCAAATTGTTCTAAGATACAGCCTGCTTCAGTATTATTAATTTTTATCATATATTCTCCACGATAATCCTTACTATTGTTTTCCATTATCTCCCTTATGTCAATAACTTTTGAATAATATCGTGTACAGTTAGTAGTTGCGTTGAATAATAATAGATCGTCATCAACTTTGATAACTGATACATTTAAATCCGGAACGTTTTGGATTCCATAGACCTTGTCATTTTCAGATTCATTGATAGCTTCACCGAAAGTTATCATGAATGCAATTTGAGCTGATGCGGCTCTTTCACAATTTTTCTCAAAAGTTAAAGAGACCGACTCATCTAAGTCATATCTATCATCTATTGTAAATCTGTAACTTTGAATTTCAGCCGAATCGGAAGCAAAATCGTGATCTGAATCAGCACTTAGAGGATTAGTCTTGAACCAGCCTAATACTTCCTCAGCATCTGTAATACCATCATTATCGGTATCTGTGACATTTAAAGCTGTGCCAAGATCTAATTCAGTTTTATCTGAAAGCCCATCTCCATCATAATCATATTTTGTTGGATAAGGATCTGATGAATCTCCTATTCCATCAGTATCAGTATCAGAAATACGAGGATTGGTACCATAGAAGTACTCTTCGTAATCACTTAATCCATCTCCATCTGTATCATTATCCCATGGATCTGAATTTACAGCAATAGTTCCAAAAATATCAGTGGTAACATTCCAGCCAAAGAATTCTGTTCCGTCATCTAAACCATCATCATCACAGTCAGGATCGTTTGGTTTTGTTGATAATGATTGCTCGCCAATTCCAGTCTCATTATGAAGACCGTCCCAAAGGCCATCACCATCTGAATCAGGATCAAGATAATTGCTAATATTATAATAGATTTCATATAGATCAGTTAATCCATCGTCATCTGAATCAGAATAAGCAGTCACATTGTCATAGAATTCTAAGATCATGGCTTCAGATTCGTCACTAATGCCGTTTCCATTACTATCAATAACAGAATTAATTATAAAGCTGGCTACAGCACTTTTCTCAGAAGATACTATTTTTACTTGTCCAAGATATACTGCTGTTTCCTTGACTCTAAATTTTTTGATACTACTGATCCCATTATTTAGATCAAATGATTCAAAAGTTGTATTATCATTTGTTATGGACCAATAATAGTCCAAATCGCTATTGTCAGTATCATACCCATAAGCTGTCAATTCAAGTTCCCCTGGATCGTCAGCAGCCCCATAATAAAATCCTTCTTCTCCTGAAACACTTCCCCCAGAATACATGTAATTTGATATGATTACTATAGGGGGGGCATCTTCTATAATTATACTAATATTAGCTGTTGATGTCTGTCCTAAAGAGTCAGTCACATTCAAAATATATTGATAAGATCCATCTTGTAAAGTAAGAGAGGGTTTCTTATCGGTTGAAACAAGACCAGTTGAGTTGTACCATTTATATTTTAAAGTAAGCTCATCTGTAAATGCATCGAAAATATCGACATCTAAAGCAATCGTTTGCCCTTCTACTCCATAAAAAGTGTATGGACCAACAATTTCAGGGGCTTTTTCAAGGACTGTAATATTTCTCAAATCTGTATAAGTATTGCCATAACTATCAGCTATGATAAGTGAGATATTATAGGTTCCTGCTTCTGAAAAGGCATGAACAGGGTTCTGATCGAAGCTGTATAGCCCATCTCCGAACGACCAGAAATATCTAAGGTCGGATAATGTCGAGTTACTTCCTGAAATACTTATTTCTGATGTAAAGTAAACTTTTTTATCTTCAATAGTTTGGTTTGAGAAACTGCCAATAGATGCGAAAGGATCTGAATTTAAAATTTCGATCACACTGCCACTGCTTACAACACTATATCCATCATCTGCTGTTATTGTGATTAAGTAAGTACCCGGAGATTCAAACTCATATTCCGCCCAAAAAATCGTAGAATAGAGCGAAGACATGTTAATATCTATATCTAACTTTTGATAATAGTTATTTTGTCCAAAATCACACGCTACACTGCACCACGTGTACTTGAGTTCAAGTTCACTCACGTGAAATTCAAAATCTTCTAATGATTCACTTAATCCAAGGAATTGAATTTTTATCTTGTAATCTGAGCTAATAATATCGACGTTGGTGAACTTATAGGTATAATTATAAAAGTAATTATTGATCACAGTTTCTCTATCAATTTCGATCCATGTATTTCCAGTAAAATTATATAAGTTTACAATTATCTCTTGAGATGTATTAGTCTTAATAGAATAGAAGACCTCTCCTATTGCAAAAAGAGGGTATCTTAGGGAATCCATATCGTTAAAATCTAAATCAAATTGTTCATGTATTAACGATCTATCATCTTTATTCTGTCCAATTTCGTAATCTTTATCCCAACTAAAACCAATCGCATCAAAATAATAATGAGCTTTATCTCCATATCCTCCTGAATGCCAATAAATATTATTTATAGTGGAATTTTGATAAAAACCAACACCATCAAGTTTTTTCACGCTGTCAAACCAAAAGTTTAAAGTATACTGAGATAATCCAAGATAATTACCATTTTCTCTTGTCTCAAAATCAATTCTTACATGGAACCAAGTATCGTCGGAATACCCAGACCAAGTTTCATCCCCGTCAATTCGAGTAAATCTTACTAATCCGTCATTATTTTTATCCATATTAAACGCAAAAAGAGTCTCATTCGCACTATTTCTAAAGATGAAGGGACACCCAGCATCGTTATCAGCATAGTTTACATCTTTTTTATATACCCATAGTTCGACTGTTCCATATTCAATTTCATTAGGGAATATGTGAGAAGATTTAAAAGAGTATCCTCCCGCATAGACGGATTGATCAAAGTTTTTCAATACGGTGTTATGATCATCTAATTCAGCAATTACTTGAGAATATGCTGATGTGCCTCCAGTGTCATAATAATCAATAAAGTTAATAGAAGTTCCTGTAGAGCCGATATTATCTCTCTCAAAACTATCAGTTGCCGGATATTCTACTGTTGAATCGAACACCACGTAATCTTCTTCAATTGCATCAAAATATTTCCAGAAATTGCTGGTGAAGAAATAGGAACTAAATTTATATTCAACTTTAAGCTGATCGAGAAGTAATTGAAAACCATATGAACTATTAGCCGCTTCAATCTTTACCAGTATTACAAAGTTTGAATCGTAGAAATCATGATATTCTATAGTCTCATTCCCACTAATTTCCTCTCTCGTAATTGGAATAGAATAACTTCCATTGAAAAAGGATAAATGAACCAAAGATTCAATCAAAAGCCAATCACTTGCCGTAAAATTGTATATACTTAGATTGACCAGTTGGCTGATATTAGTTTTATAACTATAATTTAAACTAAGGAAATCAATAGTATCTCCAAGTTGCACTCCGTCTAAATTGAATTGGGTGGTAACATTTAATTTATACTCAGAATTGGATGTAAAGGTAATATACCCATCCCCTTGATTCTGTAAATTGCCTTTTATAGCCTCAACTAGTTTAAAATAATAAATTCTTGAATAAAAAGTAGAACTCCACTTATCATCCGTAATAAATTGTATAGAGGTTACATCCTCTATTAATAAATTATCAAAATCTATCGTTGTATCTGAACTTACTGTCTGACCATTTACTTTCAAGTACCCAGTTACCCCTCCACTTGTAATTATATCGCAGCTTAAGTAAAAATCTCTTCCAATAAGCGCAGGATCGAAATTAAAGGTAATCTCAAGTTCATATTTATAATCCCATATTGGATTTCCGTAATATGTACCTTTAGCATCGATTTGCTTATAATTGCTATCGTCATTATGGGTGTTTTCTAATGTACCAGAGCCAGAAGTGGCTTTTGTGTATGAAATTGAATCTATATATTGAGTTGCCGGAAATGTCCCTGCTGTAGAAGTAAAATCATCAGTTTCGTCTGGAATACTCTCGTAAAAATAATCGTCTAGATATAAGCTTTTTATCCACTCATATCTAAGTTTGAATGTTTTTAAATAAAATTCAAAGTGAGACGAGTTAACTCCTTTAAACTTCACTTGTAAATTGAAATAGTCATCGTAAAAGTCAGTGTTTGTGATTAAATAGCTTAAATTGATAAATTCCATATTGATTGATGAATTGATCAAAGACCAACTAAGTAAATTATAATCGTAGATGCTTATATTAATTGGCTGACTAATATTTGTCTTAAATGAGTAAAAAAGCTCAATAGAGTTAAGTTGATCGTCTGGTCGAACTCCACCCATTTGAAAATTTGAGGTAAATTCGAGACCTGAACCAGTTGATATAAACGTTAAATTGTTAGTACCATCTAAAGTACCATCCCAATCACAAGATCCGCTTATAAGCACAAAATCATTAGGTATGATGGGTACATCATCGTTTTCAAATTGACCTGATTCTGATACCTTTGCAGAGTAATATTCGATCTTCCATTGATCTAAAAAGAGTTGAGCGTTAACAACTTCTATTTTTGCGATTATATGATAAGTATCATTGAAAAATGCGGAATTCAGAATCGAGTATTTATTTTTGTAATAACTACTATTAACCAGGGTAGAATCAATTAACACCCACGATTTCAATTTAAAATTATATAAACTAAGGTTGACTTTTTGAGAGCCTATGACCTTATATGAGTAAGTTAATTTTAAGTATTTAATTACCTCACCGTCATTAACATCACTCATTTGAAGTGTAGAAGTAAAATTTATAAGGCCTAAATCTACTTTTAGCACTTCTAAGTATAGTTTAAAATCCTCGGTTTCGGAAGTACCTTCAAATTTTACCTTTATAGTATAATCGTTGTCGTAATAAGAACTGTTTAAATTATAATAATTGTAATAAAATTGAGCAGTATTTGTAGAATTTTTTATAAGATCCCATTTTGTATCATCGTAATTCCATATGTTAAAAGATAGAGGTACAGATATATCCGTTTTGTAAGAATAGACTAAATTAATATCGTCTTCTGAATCAAATTCCTCTGAATCTAATTGAAATTCAGAGGTAAAATTAAGCATTGCCGGAGTTTCTTCTATAATTTCAACAAGTTTAAAATAATAAATCCTTGAATAAAAAGAGGAACTCCATTTAGTTGTAGTTTCAAATTTAATGGAGGTTACATCTTCAATCAACATATCATCAAAATCTATTGTGGAACCTGAGCTTTTCGTTACTCCATTTACCTTTAAATACCCAGTTTGCCCTCCACTTGTGATTATGTCGCAACTAAGGTTAAAATCTCTTCCAGCAAGCGATGGATCAAAATTAAACGTAACCTTGAGTTCATACTTCGTATCCCATATTGGATTTCCATAATAAGTACCTTTAGCATTAATTTGCTTATAATTGCTATCGTCATTATGAGTGTTTTCTAATGTACCAGAGCCAGAGGTGGCTTTTGTATATGAAACTGAATCTATATATTGAGTTGCTGAAAATTGTACTGTAGTGGAATTAAATGTGATATAGTTCCCCTCAATAAAGCTTAAATAATTCAAAGCCTCGAAATCGGAAGTTCCATTAATTAAATTAAAATTAGCTTGTTGCGTTGGAGCGTAACAATTATCTGGAGTAAAAAGAATGCAATCATTATCGCAGGAGAGTAAATCGCCTTCCCAGTAGCTAGAACCATTAAATAAGGTAATATCACCTTGAAAAAAGGGAGTATCGTAGGACTTAAAATTAGAATAATAATATTGATTATTTCCGCTAATTTGATCAAAATCGAACGCTTCAACATAGAACGTAACATTAGTACTCCCTAAGCCTTGGCTGGGTATAAAAGGCTCTAAGTATGGAGAAAGGTTTTCAAACGCGATTCCATCTACGGTATTAAAAGTAATCATTAATGATTCTTGCCCACCTTCGTCATCTATAGCATCTGCAATTAAGAAATTTTTAGCTTCAAGGCAAGATAAGATCGAAAGATCTGTAAGGTTCAAGTGAACTTCTAAAAGATCGAAAAGATCAATGATAGGATATATGGTGTATGATAAATCTAAGTTCACAGGAAAGGTGTTATTATCATAAAATTCGGACGCAATTTGTTGGGAGACCGTAATGTTAGCATATATTGTATTATTTGCTTCAAAAATATTAATAGTATAAGTTGCGTTGTCAAGAGGGTATTCGATTGTAAAAGAGTCATTAATCGGTAAAGTATCTGTACAATTAATCACTAATAGTGTATTTACTGAATACTGTAATGTAAAATTGATATCATCGACGCTTGGATCCCATATTATAGTGTTAAATGTAAGAGGAAACATAAAAGTATAATCTCCATTATTAAACCAGTAAGGATTGAGGGTAACTTCCCATGAACCATAAGATCCTCCATAAAATTTTTCACTTGAAATAACCAACTCTTCTCCATTTAGAAATTGTAATCGAACATAATATCTAAACCAAGAAGAACTTGGAAGTTCTGTTGAGTTCGCAAAAATTTTCCAAATTCTTGAAAGGGACATATTGATTAATGTTTTATCACTATAGATAAAAGTTTCTTCAGAGTTAGTAAAATTAAGTAATACCTCCAATTGAGACTCGTCATTAGCCAATAGATTAAAGGTAAAATTAGCATCTTTATCTATACTATTCCTATAAATTTCAAAAGAAATGTTTGCTATAATTTTTGCATCCCAAATGCTAATTGAAGGATCCACATTCAATACATTGACATCTATAAAATCAATTTCAAAGAATTCTTCAGGATCTTTTACTAATAAGTGAGCTGAGCCAAAAAAATCATCAGTATAAAGGTGTGAATTACTCCACCCGCCAAGCTCATAATTACTTGTGTTATACAGATCAAAAGAAATATCGTCAAAGTTCCACCAGTATTCAAGCCTAGCCATATCAGTTAGGTCATCTAACGTTTCGGTATCGAAATTAATAGTTTCGCCTTCATAAATAGTCACATTCAAATTTAAAGCAGATATATTTACTTCTGGATAACTATTATGTATTGCCACACATTCTATATAGGAGTCCATCACACCATTATCATCCTTAACTGTTAAATTAACCATATATTTTCCGGAAGTAAGATAATGGTGAGTTACATATTTCCCATATCTTGAGGTTGAATCGCCAAATTGCCAATAAAAACGTAAAGAAGGCAAATCACTCTCAGTATCATTACAATTTGCCGCAGAAAACATAATTTTACTTTTTTCAGGATAGCTTATTATCGCATTTTTGTTGTCATCAATCTCATACATTGGATCCCAAGAGTAACCAAGTGCATCTATTAAAGCAACTCCCTTGTCTATTATTCCCGATTCAAACTTTATCTTATCTATCTCGTTAAAGCTACTACTAAAATTATATAAGTTAGATTGTGAATCATTAACCCATACTCTAAATTGATGGGCGCTAAGATTAAGGTAGGTTCCACTGGCACAAAAGTCCACTCGTACTAAATACCAAGTATCATCTAACGGAGTTCCACATCCAGTAATATTATTATATTCACCCCCTGTCGAATACTTCCATTTCCCATCGGAGATCGTTATAGAAAAAACAACATTAGGATTATCCCATGAAGATAAAGCCCAGGTCTTATTACCTACATCATTACTTTTTACATAGAACTCAATAGTTCCATAATTTTGAGAATCCACATAGTTTTCCATCCACACTTGTTCCTCAGGATCTCCATCGTAAAGTTCCACCACTTCTTTAAAGTTTCCACCAATATCAATTACAGACACAAGAGTAAGTATTTTATAAGTTACTTCAATATAAATAGTATCAACATAAACATTTCCAGGTTCTTGTAGGTAACCAGAAGGTTGATACGCATTCAATTGAACTTGTAAAGAATCTAATTGTGCTTGTGAAAGATTTACATTATACCAAGTTGCTGTGGCCCAACCCCAAGAACCACTAGGAATATTTAGGTATAATTCTGGAGAAGAACTTCCCGTGGCATACATTTTAGTCTTAACCCAAACAGTAGATCCAGAATCTCGCTTACCATAGGCATATAGTTTTATTTGTGTTGCAACCCCACCACCAATATCTATATCTGTAAAGGTTTGTTTTTCCTTTACGGGATTACTATAAGCACCATGTTCTGCAATTTTATAGCCGTCTGGGGATTCTTCGTCAATTCTGCTCCAATGGGGTGTTCCCTCACCTTCATCCCATTGAGTATACACATCTCCATCTGGTCTAATAATTCCAGTCTCTTCTCCCTCAATATCCTTATAGTCGTGTACATCCCACCCTTTTGGCTCTGAGTCAATTCTATCACACCGAAAATCATAAGTGCCAAAATATGAAGAGCGTAATTGTTCTGGTGGAATATCTGTCTCAAACGTAAAATTAGCTTCAGGAGCTTTATTATAAATTTCTATATATTGGGATTTTTGATCTAATGCTCCTTGGTCATCGATAACAGTAATAGTCACTTTATAATTTCCTGCATTCCTCCACTTGTGAATGATGGAGCTTGTATTAGTTGTAATCGGCTCTCCATCGGCAAAATCATACACAAAAGAAAGTACCCCTGGTTCTAGATCATGATCAGATTCCACTAAATCGACCACAGAAACATTCACTTCCTCATCCTCAAATATTTCACTCGGAAGAGAAATGGCAAACTGTGGTGGATCATTTTTTATTGTGATTACAACAAAATCGGTATCGTAATCTTTAGGGACATAATTATTCTCTATATATAGTGTAACATTATAGGTTCCTTCTGTAGTGTATTTATGAGTAATTGTGCTATTATCATCATCATCAGATAAAACAGTCACATTCCCATCCCCAAAATTAATCCAACCTGATTCAAAGTTATCTGCGTTTGTCCAATTAAAAGTTATTAATTCCCCTATATCTGCAGTAGTTGGATTTGCATCAAATTCTAGCCCTAAATCATCAGCATGCACGTGTTTTGCGAATTCTGAAATTAAGATAATTGTAATTAGAGTAATTGCTAAAATTTTTCTTATTTTCTGAGTTTTTGGTGTTTTTATCCATTCATTTTCATTTTTATTTAAAAATATTATTTTATTCACCTTTTTTTGTATGATTATTTGTTAACAAATATTTTTTTTTCCAATTTTTTAAAATCTAAAAACTCTTATCATTTTCATTAAGAATCATAGAGTTAAGAGAAAATTAATCCAATTTAACTTATAAGCTTTGTGCAAGATTGAGATTGGTAAATTAGATTATTTAATAAATATCGATATTTACTAAATTTTGATGTTTACCAAATTTGAAGCAAAGATTTTTATAATTAAGTCACAATATCTTATTTAACAAATTAGGTAAATCATTTTTTCGAATAGATGATTCCCAAAGTGCAATTAAGAGACAGAATAAACTCAGAATAGTAAATAAGTCATGTTAATAAAATATAAAAAATTAAAAAATTTAAAATTTGGTTGTATTATTTTAATTTTGATTTTTAGTACCATAATTTTAAGTTTCAATATAAAATTTTCGAGAGAACTATTTTACGATAAAAGAGATTCAAATAAACAAATAAGGAATCCTTTTACAGCCATAAACTTAGATTGGAACAATACAATAAATATGATGGGAGAAAGTGAAGGAAAAGATATTGTAATTGATAATTATTATAATGTTTATATCGTTGGTAAAGTATATAATTCTTCTAAGAATGCTTTTGATATAATAATCGTAAAATATAACAATTCAGGAAATCAAATATGGAATGAGACATGGGGTGGAAGTTCAGACGATTTAGGCTTTGCGATTGATATTGATTCTTCAAATAATCTCTATATTATAGGAGGTTCATATAGTCTTACAAATGGAAGCTCTGACATTATTTTATTAAAATATTCAAGCTCTGGCGAGCTTCTTTGGAATAGAACTTGGGGTGGAGCTCAGTATGATACGGGATATGGAATATCTGTTAATGATTATGATAATATTTATGTTGTTGGTTATACTGAATCTTTCGGAACATTTGGAGATGTAATCTTACTGAAGTATAATAGTACTGGAGATTTAAAAATGAATACAACATGGGGGGGCATAGATACTGATTTAGCTTATGATATTGACCTTGATTCATTTGGAAATATCTATATTACTGGATATACTAGCAGTTTTGGGGCAATTACAAGTGATTTTTTTATAGCTAAATTTGACACCAATGGTGATTTACAATGGAATGCAACTTGGGGTAGCGATCTTCCTGATAATGGATATTCTCTAATAATTGATTCTTCTGATAATATTCTTGTGGTGGGAAATACACAAAATTATGGTGCTGGAGGAAATGATATCGTTTTGTTTAAATTTAATAATTCTGGCGATCTTTTATGGAATACAAATTGGGGTGGTCCTGAGTATGATTATGGGTATTCCATTGACTTAGATTCAAAAGAAAATATATATATTACGGGCTATACCAAAAGTTATGATGGTATAGATAAGGATGTATGCCTTGTAAAATTTAATAGCAGCGGCGACTATGTATGGTATAAAATATGGGGTAATGAGCTTGATGATATAGCCTATGATATTACTATAGATTCTTATGATAATATTTTCATAACTGGAAAAGCAGATAATTCGGGAAGTAGCTATAATCTATTTTTATTAAAATATTTACCTATACCTGATAATTTTGAATTGAACTCTTTTGATAATTTTCCTGATCCTGATGGAAATGTTACTTTATCTTGGACAAAATCATTAGATGCAGATAATTATACATTATATCAATCAAATGAAACAATAACTACAATTGATGAAATTGTAACTGAAATAGTTATAGGAAATACTAATCGTACATATAGTTTAACAAATTTAAAACAAGGAACGTATTACTTCTTAGTTGTTGCATTCAATGCATATGGAAATACCAGCTCAAACTGTTTAAAAGCCATTGTTCAATATCCCCCTGATGATTTTCTTTTAAATAATCACACACAAATACCTGATACTGATGGAATTGTAAACCTCACATGGTCCACTTCAGAAGGAGCTGATAATTATTCTGTTTATATCCATGATGATATTATATATGATTTTAAAACACAAGGTACATTAGTCGCAAGTAACATAACAGATACCTTCCTTTTAATTGGAAATATAACTAATGGCAATTACTATTATGTTATAGTAGCTCACAACGAAGTAGGGGATACAATGTCAAATTGCATCCAAGTGAATGTGAGACGAGCTCCTGATCCATTTTTATTATTTTCAGATGCAAATATACCGATTGACGATGATGGGACCTTCGATATCATCTGGACAAGATCTGAGTATGCTCTGAATTATACTATCTTTATTTCAAATTATACAATAACCTCATTTAATAGTAGTGTTAAATCTTTTTACAATTTCACACCACCATTCGAATGGCCTTATTATCGATATTCTATTATTGGATGGGGAAATGGTACGTATTACTTAATTGTTGTTGGATACAACGAATTTGGGAATTACACCACAGGATGTCTTGAAATTAACATACTTATTCCTCATGTACCATCAAACAGAACTACAGATGGAAAAAATATCTTTGAATGGATATCACATATACTCCCCTTTATAATAACAACTGGTTTAGTTGGATTAATGATATTTGTGTATGTCAAAAGAAAAAAATTCAGTAGTTTGAGAAAAGTAAGATCTTTAAAATTTTATGGTTGAGAAGTGTCAAATGCTGAAGATATTTCAAGTAAATTTAATTGAAAATAATGGAGATTATAAAACCTATTAATTTTTTAATTATTAGTTAGGATGAATATTAGATTTTAATATTTTTCTCATCTTAAATTAACATATTTATTCCAAGCGTAGAAAAAAGAATTAAGATAATAATAGGCTTCAATTAGTTCTTTTAGGAATTCTACACCTTTATTGGTTATTTCAATAGCGTACCTTGGTCTTAAACGGTTATCCACAAACGAAATTTTTTGTAAAATAAATATATGACCGCAATTTTCACATGCATCAGGTAGAAAATTTAAAGATGTATAGCATTTCGGACATTTTCTAATTATTGAAATTAATTCCTGTCTTTCTAACTTTCTTATAATATTTTGTGCCTCTTGGGTGGTGCATGGTTTTATCCAAGATAATCGCTTTATAATTGATTTAAGAAAAACTGTACGGTTATTATACATTTCTTTAAATATGAAAAACATAACCTTCTCCTTCTTTGTTGCTTTTTTTTCCAAATAGTAAAGCTGCTTGAAAAGATCATTGAGAGTGGATTTTTTAAATATTTGAGTTATATTCTTGATAATTTTGTTTAGCTCTAACGCTTTATCACATAATTTTTCAATAATATCTGGCACGCTTGTTGCTTTTATGTTTAAGCTGGAACTAGTTGACTCAAGCTTTTTAATTGTTTTCATTTCACAAACAATACGTACCATTTTCTTTACTTACTCTTAATAATTTAGTTTTAAATTTTATAATTTTAATTTCTCAGGTTTAGATAAAGCTAAGCTATTGAACATTTCCGAAGTTTCAAATTCTGTATCTTCTATAGGATTTCTCACATTACTACACATAATTTTGTGTTGTATTTCTCTATTTCTACTCCTAATTTTTAATACTAATATTGAGATTATAACTCCTTTGCTGTATAATTTTAAATTTTCATTTCTTATAACAAATAATAATTTTAAACAAAATATATAAACTTTCATACTATATCCGTATAGTATAGGGTTTATTTTAATGAGATCATACACCTCTTCTAGTTGCTTCATCAATTTCATTAATCAACTCATTATTTGATTTATACTGGTCATTTTCATTATTTTTTTCTTTAGTAACTTTTTTCAATAAATATTTAGTTTTAATTAATTTCCTAAGACCAATCCTGACACATTCAATTATAAATTCATGGTGAGAACGATACCAAAATTCTGTAATTTGATTTTGGATTTCATAAATTAAATTTCTAGGTATTTGGACACTTGTATATTTTTTCTCTGGTTTCGACATTTTAAGATATCACCAAATTTTTATTTCTTTTCTTAATCTCTTCCATTTCTATCTCATATTTTATAATGTTTTAACCATCTTTTTAAAAATATCAAACTTCCGTTCATTAAACAATTCTGATTATGAGAAATAATTTCCTCAAACTTTTGAGCCGAAAATAATTTAGGAATTAGCTTAAGATTTCGAAATAGCATATCTCCTGTGCTAATTACAGGGCTGTCTGCTGGATAGATGGTATAGATTGCCTCATTCAACGCTTCATACTTGTTTTCTTGCAAATTCACAATGGATAACCCTTCAATGAAAGAATAATCAGAGAGATCATATCCCTGTGTTTCTAAATAGTGATAAATCTTTAGAAGCTCTCGCTTTTCAAATGTACTAAAGGCAAATAATTGTATTTCCCTTAGAACTCTCATTACCTTTAAAATGAGGAAATACAATCGTTCAATGTGGGTATAATTCTTAATATAAAATGTTAATATTTTATCAACGATCATGATCCCTACCAAGAATACTGGTTGTCCTTCAAAATCAATAATTGCTGCCTTAAGATTTTCAGGAAGTGGAATATGAACTTTAGAAGTTTTTCGCCTGATTTTTTCTTTTATAAAATATATAGGAGACTCTCCTACCAAATTTTCTAAATCCTCAATTATCTCTTCGCTATTAAAAGTGTCAAATAGTTGAGAAGCAACTGTATAATATTTTAATTCATCAATATCCATCTTATACCACCTCCTGAGTTTTGCTTGATGGAAAGAATTCCCTAAGAAACGATGTCAATATAAAATACAATTTACTGACAAAATGAATGATTTTTATCAACCTCTCTTCCTTTCGGATTAATTTTGACTTGTAATTTAGTTCTCGTAAATAATAGTGAACTAATTCTGTTAGATTTGATATATCTCTCGATAATTTTTCAAACGCTATTACCTGTTTTTTAGATAATTTCAGGGATCTTTTTTGGAAAATTTGATGTGAAATCGTATCTAACACAATGGAAAAGAGATTTTTTGCTTGATTTAGGAAATATGTAAATTCCGTCTCATTTTGAAATAATATTGTTAAATCGTCCTCATTTTGTTCAATAAAGACATTAGATTTTAATCGAAAAAAGAAATCGATATTGTAAAGCGTCTCTAACTTCTCTTTTAGAATCGGAAAGCTAATTACCTTTTTTATAAAATAAAGTTTTAATAAAGTTACCACTCGTTCTTTATTCTGAATATTTAGCCTTGTCGCCAGATGTTTAATATAATTCAAAAATCCTGCGACATTTGTATTATTCTTATCATAAATGAAGGTAAGATGTCTAATGTAATGGTAAAAACTCCTTAATTCGAAAAATCGGTGCCAAAATTCGAAGCTTTGAGGAGATCTCTGAATGGATTCTACATTACCAAATCGTAATAGAGTAGCAAAGCTCGGAAAAAGAGCATGAGGATGTAAGAGGGATCCTATATGGTTTCGTGTAATAACATTAGGTTTTTGTAGAAACAACCTTGTATCATTATTCTTGAATTTCTCTATAACATTCTCGACTTTCGCTTCTTCTATTAATATATCATATTCAAGAAAGGGTTCATGAAATTGTCGTGTTCTCATGTCATAAATAGGGATTGAAACTCGTTTTGTTGTAGGATGGGGGCTAAAGATTCGAAATACTCCTCTTCCCATACTTGAAGTATCGAGCAGTATAGAAAAAAGATTTTTCTCATCAAACACCGATATTTTGAATAATTGATAAGGATGATAGATTCGAAACTTTTTCCTGATGATAAGGGGAATTTCAATTTCTCCTTTATAGATGGTATATAACAGTAAACTCTGAAGCAAGGATTTTGAAAATTTAAATTTATCCCGAATTGTGCTTTTACTATCTTTCTTTAAAGTTTGAGTACCAGGCAATTGTTGATAAGCTAATTCCGGAATATTTACTAGATTTTCACTATCATCTAATGCCTCAGAGTTTACCGCATACAACATATGCAGTCCTTTACTGCCGCTGTACGAGATTTTGAAAGGGGGGAGGTTAAATTTATTAGCAGATTTTATTATAGCTCTTGCGATATTTATTGTTAGATTCCATACCTCATGAGCGGGGAAAAGGCTATAAAATATGGAAGGCACGTCAATATCGATTAACCAATATAAAATATCATCATTTACACTTTTAACAGAACAATAGATCCCTGCAATATCATTCGTGGTAATGATCTCTTTAAATTTAGTATGTGGAGTGTGGCGTGTTATAATCTCATGGAACTTCATTTTAGAGCCATTCACAGAGACTATTCTACGTTTTTTACAAGGTTGGTGCTCTTGAAGAATATCTAAGGTCACCTCTACTTTCGATAATGAGCCACTTGGGAACATATACATTTTAATTACTTTAAAATACTCAGGATGATCGAGAAGATTACGTAAAATATCTTTATCAGATAAGGAGAGAAAGTTTTTAAACTCTGTAATGAACGTTTTTTCAAGTTTCTCATCCAGCACAGTTATATAGGTATTGGTTATCCTATATCGAACACTTACCTTTAGCTCAACTTCAGAAGCATAGCATAGCTGTTCTAAGCTCAATACTTTTAGAATGGAGGTTATATCATTTAAGCTTAATATGGATGTCTTGAATTCGAGAAAGATATGATCCTTTCGTTTAAACGTCTTTTTATTGTAGGGAATGAACTCTTCTGTCCTTTTAATCAAAATAGTATCTTTAAATGGAAAGTAATAGTTCTTAGTGAATTCCAAGTTATTTGTAAGTGTAGAAATAGCATTTTTAAAGATTTCAGATATTTGTTTATAAACTGCCAAATATTCATGACTTTTAATCTTACCTAAATCAACATATTGTTGAATCATATTAAAATCAGGACTGATTATCTTCATGGATACAGCAATCCTATTAATTGCATTCCATAAAGAGAAATTATCATCCTGAAGAAGGTGTCTTAGCTCATCAATTTTTTTGTGAATATTGAAACTTTTTACCTGTAAATTTTCTAAAATATATAAAATCTTTTTAGAAAAGAAATCACTCATGCTTCGCGCACCTCTTTATGTAAGTTGAGCACATTCAATCTTAGAAACGAGTTAAGATCACTTTTAAAATCATTTTTTAAAAGAACATTAAGATGTGAAACGGCCATCAATACCCTACAAAGAAGCGATATTCCAAATTCTTTTAAAGCATGATCAAAGGGTTTTGATTTATTTCTAATTATATCCCCTATACTACTGTCTTCAATCTCAACTTTAAATTTTTCATAGGAATCTTTAAATTGCTTATCAACTTGAACTGTCTTTTTTGTAGGTTCAATCTGTTTTTGTTTTTGCTTTTTATTACTCTGAACTTCAGGAGCCTTAATTTCTAAAAGATCCTTAGTAGTGTAAATCTCTTCAAATTGAAATGTTCTTCCAAATTCAGTCTCAAATTTCTTTCTAGAACTCAAAAAAATGACAAGTGAGTTAATGGTAATTTCACAATTCTCAACTTGATTAAGCTCATCTAAGCTAAAAGAGAGGACAATTATATTCTTATATATTTTAACTTTTTTTTTACTTATTCTATAAGCCTCTTCTATTAAAGTTTCAGGCTTATCTATTAAACCTATGGTGTAAAATATAACTGCGTGCTGGACAAGATCAGGAACAATCTGTTGTTGTTCGTCTTTATCTGTCTTGCTTACGCAAATCTTGATAACTCTTTCTGGTGTATAAATAACTTTGGTTATATTCATATTAATACAATTCTTTGTTGTGGCAATTGTAGCTATAATTTAACTACATCACTTTAGTTTCAAATTACCTTTTTAAACTACAACAATATTTGAGACTTAAGAGGAGAAGGCGTGAACTGTCAAAATTTTGATAATAATTATAATAATAAGTTAGGCAGGTGAGAGGGGATATTCTTTAAGAACACCTTATTGCTTGCCACAACAAAAAAATTGTTCTATAAGAAAAAAGAGCATATCCCCAAAACACCATAATTTCGATTTTGTTTGATTTATACTATATCTATATGATATAACTATTTAAACTCCAATAGAGTTTGAAAATTTTAATTTTATAAGATTTATGAACATTCAATCCATATATAGATTTTTATTAGAAAATATTATAGATGAGCATTATTTTATAAAAGGTTGCTATGCTATATCACTAGGAACTTCTTGAATAAAATGTATAAAAGATCTTTTTTACCAGATTTTTGCAATAAGACCTATTACATATATAGCAACTGTTAGTATTAACTGAATTAGATCTTCTTTTTTTTTATACAAGCACTAATATTGGAATAGGTGCAATAAAATAAAGTATATATAATACTGTGATTAACGTATATCTTATTAAAGAAACCATATAAATTATTCTTGTCGACTAATGTCTTTCAAGATATTATCGATGTACCTTATATTTTCCTCTCCCGCTTCCTTTCTTAATAATTTGGAGAGAGATTTTCGAAAACTCCAAATTACAAATCTTTTCTTCAATGCCTTCAATTTTCTCACAGCATCCACAAAATCAGCATCTCCAGATACTAATACAGCTTTATCATACGCATCTTCTTCTGCTAGCTCTACGATATCTTTATAAATAAAAATATCAATTCCCCTTTGCTTTGTTGTTCCTAGAGGTAATACCTTTAAAGGTCGTGTCTGAATAGTATATCCCGCCGTCTCGGTTAAATATTTCAAAAATTTTTCTTTCTTTGCTGAGATTTTATCAGGCATCCCCAAATACATGAAAGCTCCAACTAAATAACTCTTTTGTGTCATTAATTCTTTAAATTTTCTATAATCAATACGAACACCTAATTCTTGACATGGATGGAAAATATTTGCATGATCAATGAATATAATTATTCTTTCTCCTTTAAAATCCACTTTCCCTAACTCTTCCACTTGCCTACTCCTTTTTCTCCATACAATCATACCTTTAACCTTGGTTATTAATCTCTTTTGTCTTTTGGTATTTTTTTAATTTCTTTAAGTTACCACGGCTTTTTAGGGTAAAAGTATGTTTCAAACATATTTCCCTATTCTTTTCATATTACTGATTAGGTTAAAAATTGAATGAGTGTTTAAGTTTATTGGTGAAATCTAGAAGTTCTTGATATTTTAGGCATATGCATTTAATATATCAAGGTTAAACGTAAATTTATTGGATCAATCCATGTTTCTATAAGACTATCCAAATGAATCTTTTTAAACTATACTTAAATCTCTAAGACTCTTCAGAATACTAAAGAGAATAAAACCGAAGATTTATGAATAGAGTACAATGCATAGTACGTCATCTTAAAAAAGAAGCATATTCACCTCCAGTGTGTATTTGCCGTGGTTTTGGGACATTGAGTTGGATTTAAGAGTTAAGTTAATATAATTAAATATATTGCTCTCTCAACCCACATTATAAGCCCCTTCGACATACTATGCAGTTGTACTATACCTATTCATGTAAATACAATGTAATAAACACAATAAGATTGCGAGATTTCAAATTTGTAAAGATTTAAATAAGAAGATTATTATGTAAATCTGTTTTTGTTAGATAACTATTTTTTAAAAAAAAATGTGGTCTTTCAAATTTTTTGAGAATTTGAGAATCCTCTACTTTAAGATTTATGAATTTTAAATATAAATCAAAAATAAGTTTTTCTAATTAGCTTCTTATAGTTTAAATTAAAATTATAATTTAGTTAAATCAACTTATACCGATAAATCTAAAAGAATTATTAAAACACGCTCTTTATTGTTGCTAATTTTCATTTTAAATCAAAAATTTTATTTACAATCCTTTACTATTGTTCTCATTGTAAATCGATGATTTATGATAATATATCAAAAATATTATATATTTGAAGGAGATGATTTATAATTTCATATGTTAAGTTTAATGTCCCAGACGCACTCAAAAATCAAATTAAGAATGCCATAAATAAAGTTGCAGAAACTAGAGATTCCAAAATTAGAAAGGGAATGAATGAAGTAACAAAATCAATCGAAAGAGCCCAAGCAAAGTTTGTTGTAATGGCAGAAGATGTTAGCCCACCAGAAATATTATTTCATGTACCTCTTTTATGTGAAGAAAAGGGAGTACCTTACGGATATATCTCTACAAAAAAAGAACTTGGGAATGCTTCGAGAATAAATATAGGATCTAGTGCGATTGCCATCGAATCTTTTGGCACAGCAAATGAAAATGTTTTGGATGACATCTTAAAAAAGCTTGAAAGTTTAAAAAAGTAATAGGTGATTGTTTTTGGTTAAGCTAGATAAAAGCGTGCAACAACAGGACAAATCAGTTCCCGCTCAAGTAATTCAAATTGTTGGTCGTACCGGACTTACAGGGGAAATAAGCCAAATAAAAGTACGGATACTTGAGGGTCCTGACAAGAATAGAATCTTGACTCGCAATGTGAAGGGTCCAATTAGAGTCGATGATATAGTTATATTAAGGGAAGTCGAGCGTGAGGCACGTAAAATTCGAGGACGTCGATAAAACTTTTTTTAGTAACAAGATTTTTAAATTCTTTAGATTAAATTAATTTATTCCCTTAAGATTTCTAATTATCATTTTATTTATTCCTTATCAAATAACATCAATTTACTAATATAATATGTCTTTAAAGGATATTGAAGAAGCTTATCACAGAATAAAAAGTGTTATTAATAGAACTCCAGTCATGACCTCGCGGATGCTTTGGGAGATTACTAAAGCATCAGTATACTTAAAATGTGAGAATTTCCAGCGAGCAGGATCATTCAAATTCAGGGGAGCTTTTAATACAATTTGTCAACTCTCACCTGAGCAGAAAAAAAGAGGAATAATTACTCATTCAAGTGGAAATCATGCTCAAGCAGTTGCATTAGCGGCTTCAATATTAGATATTCCAGCAACTATCGTCATGCCAAAAGATGCACCTATTATAAAAGTTAATGCCACTAAAGAGTATGGTGCCAATGTTGTATTTTGTGACAATTCATTAGAAAGTCGAGTTTCTACCACTAAAAAATTAATAACTGAAAAAAATTTGGTATTAGTTCATCCATATGACAATGAAAGTGTTATTTATGGTCAAGGAACTGCAGTATATGAATTAATTAAAGAAGTAGGGGATCTAGATATGGTTATTGCTCCACTTGGTGGAGGAGGGTTATTAAGTGGAACTGCAATCGCAACAAAAGGGTTATATTCAAAAGCGAAGGTTTACGGAGTTGAACCCTCTATAGCAGATGATGCTTATCGATCTATTCAAGCAGGCTATATTATTCCAAGTATATATCCGGAAACCATTGCAGATGGATTACGTACATCATTATGCGAAAGAACTTTTAAGATAATTCAAAAATATGTTGATGAAATTGTTACAGTATCAGAACTTGAAATTTTAAATGGCATGAGATTTATTTGGGAAAGAATGAAACTTGTTGTTGAACCATCAGGTGCAGTACCGGTAGCTATTTTACTTTCCAATAAAATTAAAACAAAGAATAAGAAAATTGGAGTAATAATTAGTGGAGGGAATATTGTATTAGATGATTTTTTTCAGCAATTAAAAAAGAACTTAATATAAATAGAAAGATATTAATAATGAAAAAAGGATCTTCTTTACAAATTTTCCTCAAAATAATCTAACAACTTCAAATTATCATACTCTTTGTGTAAAAACTCTCTAAGAGCAGTTCTAATTGCCTCTGAGCGAGAGGGCATCAGATTCATTTTAATTAGTTTTTGAATATTTTTATCATATATATCTGGGATATTTATAGTTATATTGACCATTTTAGTTTTTTTTTTCTTTTTCTTGTCCTCTGTCATGTAGCTTACACAAACTTATTTAACTTTAAGAAAATGATAAAAGGTGGAGTACTACTTAGACAAAAATCACTCTGCCCTTAACAAAACTCCATTTTTGGCTATAATATATTAAGTAAAACTTATTTATATACTTATGTTGTTTATAAATGAACGCTAAATCGATATAAATATTTTTTATACCTTTATTATATATTTGAACGATTATAACAATCACTTTTAATCCAATTGAACATATTTTATTTTTACCTCAAACCATACCTTAAAGAAGAGTTACCATCTAATTAAGAAAATGGTAGGATTCAAAATATAAACTTCATTTTTTCTAGTAGTTTAATTGAATAGTAGAAGCGATTATAAATGGAAAAAAAAATAAGTATCTTGGATATAATTAAGTCCAGAAGAAGCACACGCAGATTCAAAACAGATATGTTACCTGATGAAGATTTAAATGCAGTACTAGAAGCAGCTAGATGGGCTCCTTCTGGTGATAATAAACAACCCTGGAAATTTATCGTCATAAAAAATAAGGAGACAATGATGAAAATCGTTGAATTATCACCTTTAAAAGGTTTTCATGCATTTCTTAGAAATGGACCGGTATTAATCGCAATTTTAGTAAATTCTAAGAGATCAAAATGGGTAGTTTTAGATGGAGCTATATGTGCTCAAAATTTAATGTTAGAAGCTTGGGCCCGAGGATTAGGTACATGCTTTTCATCATGGTACCCAACAATGCCTTCTTCAATTGCAAAAGAAGTTAAAGAATTGTTAGATATTCCAGATAATTGGATTATTATTACATTTACGCCATTAGGTTATCCTGTTGACGATCCTGAACGAGCATATATACTTCCCGCTAAAAGAAAACCATTAGAAAGACTGGTGTGTTATGAAAAATTTGAAGGATAAGTTTATCTTTATTACAATCTTTCTTCCGATTTTACGTATCTGCCACGCGTTTCAATGGCAGTAATATTCTTTATTATCATATTATATACATTTAAGTCTTCTTTATCATATTCTGACTTATATCCTTCGAGAAAAGCTTTAAAACAAAATTCATAATCTTTACCGTGAGATGAAATCAAAACTCTCTTAAAAAGGTGGAGATCAACACTTTTATCTTCTATTGTGTCGGAATATTCATGTAAACCAAAATCTATTAAAAAAATGTCTTCATTTTGAGTTATTATAATGTTGCTAGTGGTAATATCACCATGGATATGACCATTTTTATGAAGTAATGCAATATCACGACCAATCTTCTTAAAATATTCTTGTTTTTTATTATCATTTAAAGAATTCAAAATATCTTTCAATTTTTCACCTTTTATATATTTCATCACAATTATAGAATTTTTAGTATCAATCTCATAGACTTGTGGGACATTTAATCCAAAATTTTTCACAGTAATCAAAGCACGAGATTCAATTATTGTTCTCATAGTTCTAATCTTCTTATCTAATTCTTCTAATCGATACTTTTTAGGAATTCGATATTTAAAGAACACTTCTTTATTAAACCAATGTCCATAGTAGAGGCTTGCCTCAGCTCCCTTGTGTATAAGTTTTTCTTTTATAATTTCTGAATTTGACATCATTTAAATCCTCCACGGAACAGTTATTTGATCCATTCGTTCTTTCGGATTAATAATCGTTTCAGAAATATCATGACCTCCTATTGAATTATACCTTAAAATTCCTGTCCACCCTATCATTGCACCATTATCTCCTGCATATTTTAATGGCACTACTTCAAATCTCGCATTATGTTCTTTACTGATATATTCAATCATTTGTTGGAGTTTTTTATTAGCAGCAACTCCCCCAGTTAATAAAACTTCCGTCTTCTCTGTATGGGCTAAAGCTCTTTCAGTAACTTCAGTTAACATTGCAAAAGCAGTTTCTTGTAATGAATTTGCAACATCGTTTAAGTTATATTTTTTATTAAAATCTTCAGATTCAATAAATCTTTTTGCAGCTGTATAAATGCCAGAAAAAGATAGATCCATTCCTTTTACTACATAAGGTAGTGGTAGATATTTATTTGACTTCTGAGCTAATTCTTCTATCTTAGGTCCTCCTGGATGAGATAATCCAGCATCTCGGGCAAATGAATCAATCATATTCCCAATCGCTAAATCTAATGTTTCTCCAAAAATCTGATATCTACTAGATTCAAATGCACTTACTATAGTATTTCCTCCAGAAACATATAAAGTTAGTGGATCTTTAATATTACACATCAAACGCCCTATTTCTATGTGAGCAATACAATGGTTTACACCAACAATTGGGATTTTTAAAATTTGACTTAACATCCGAGTAACTAATGCACCAATTTTTAATACTGGACCTAATCCAGGGCTTTGACTAAATGCAATCAAATTAATATCCTTAATTGAGATCCTTGCTTCAGTAAGAGCTTTTATTATTGTGTTCATAAAATTGTTAAGATGGTTTTCTCTTACTAAAATGGGATGAAGTCCCCCTTTTTCAGGTATATATATATCATTTACAAGACTATGAACTTTCCCCTCAAAATCAATGATCCCCACACTGAATGTGTGGGCTGTAGATTCAATTCCGAGAACTAACTCCCGAATTTGACACACCTCTAACCTAATTATTTAAAAAGAAAGAATTATACGAACTTTATAGGAACTAGTTTTGTTATTTTTCAAAGTTCAATTTAACTATCCATTGATTTAACACGCTTTCGAGGGGTTCTCCTTGCTACTTTTGCTTTTCCTTTAGCTCCTGCGGCAGCTTTTTTCCCCTTCCTCTTAAAAACTGTATAAGCACAATGCCCGCATACCCATCTATCGTAATGATCTGCTAGGAAATAACTTGGACCACATTTTGGACATGATCTATGAGTTCTAACTAACTTATCTCCTTCAATTTTATAAAATTTTGATATATCTGTCATTTTTTTAATCATTATATTAATTATTCATATTCAAAAAGATGTTTGTATGATTCTTTTCTCTTTTTTAATTTATATATTTCTGTTCTTTTCTCTTTATCAAGATTGCGAACTTGAATATGAAAAGGTTCAAAAAATTGAAGCTCTTTTGCATTTTCATATATATTTACTTTTCCTATAGCGTATGATGCCCCAAAATGTGTCTTTAATTCTTTTATTATCGTAAGATTTTTATTTGATTTCTTCATGGTAGAAATCTTCTTCTTTATATCTAATCTATTTGGCGTACCAGCTGCAAAATGATCTACTCGAAATTTGATTTCAACTCTGTCTATTAAGGGATTTTTCTTTTCTTCCAATATTTCTATGGTATATGGCATTTTGAACCTCTCATTTTTCGGAAAATTTAGAGATTAATCTATAGTTATAAAATTTAAAAGAAAAGATAAAAAATAAAATTTTTGTTTTATTCTCTAAAACTTTTCCATTAATTTGATTGTGTCTTTCACTTGATTTTGAATTTTCTCATCCACATCCACAATTACAATGCCCTCTGGAATTGTAAATTCTGAATCAGTTATTGGAGGTTGCCCGTAAAAAACAAAATTTTTAACTTGCTCTTTTATAGGAAGTCCTAATACAAGTGGTAGAACTAATAAATCTTCTTCTCCTTCTGTTATTTTAATTAAAGTTCTTTTATCAGAAACAATAATTGATTTAAAAAGATCCCAACTTTCTTTCTGAATTGTTCCTTTAGGATTTTGAAATTCAATGATTTCTTCAAAGAATCCTTTAAAATTTATCTCAATCCGATTTCTCTGAGTTTTTTCATCGATAATGCAAACTTTAATGAAAGATTTTAAAAATTTATTAGCAAAAAAATCTTTTGCTACTATATCTCCTACTATATAAAAATTAGGATTTTTATTGGTTTTTAAAAACTCTCTAAAAATGTCTTCTACCTGAGTAAGTGTTTCATCCCGTGTTCCAGCAATTAAAATATCTAAAGGTTCAGCAAACTTAAATCTTAAATTTTCAGGTACTTTAAAATTATAATCCATTTAAATCAATATCTTTAATGATATTTTTATTAAAATCTTTACTTAGAAATTAAAATCTATACCAATTATAACTATTTAATAGTTATAGAATAAATTATCTAACTCTTAATGCGTAAAATACGCTAATTAGGTTTATGATTTTAGCGTACTCTTAAGGCGTATTTTCCGGGCAAATGGATCTTAAGATATTCCGCGAACTTAGATTCCTTAGGATTTATTATTATGACCTCTCCAGTGAAATCTTCACTTAGAGTATGTGTCTTGCATTTAGGGCATATAGTTTCATTTTTTGTTATTAAATGACAATTTTTGCATGCCTTCTCTTTCATGATTCACACTTAATTGATAATATTTATTATTCTTTATTTTTTTCTTCTTCAACACTTTCTTTTTTTTTTTTTTCTTCTTTTTCTGCAACTTCTTCTTCTATATCATTCTGAATCCACTCTTCTTTTCCCAAGAACTTTTGTCGCATTGTTAATCCAAGTTTTCCGCTTCTACCTGTACCAAGAGACACAGCAATAATTCTTGCGCGAACAATATCATTAACTTCAAGGATTTTTCCCGTTTCTTTACCAATAAATCGATTTCCAACTTGTTCATAAGAAATATAATCATCACAGATTTGGGAGACATGAACTAATCCATCTAAGGGACCAAGACGGCAAAAACTCCCAAAATCAACTACTTCTACTATGGTTCCCTCGACAACTTCACCAACACTAGGTTTGAATGTTAAAATAGTAAATTCAACTTCATGAAATGTGTTAGCATTTCCAGGTATTACTAATCCCTGTGAAACAGAAAGTATATCCACAACTGCTATAATAAACCCAAAATCCCTTGTAATGATCCCTTCATAATCTTCACTCAAAATAATTCGTGCACTTGTTTCTTTAGGTTGATCAAACAGAAATGGTGGAATTTCAACTTTACTTTGAATTGTATATAGTTTAAACATATCAATGTACCTAAAAAGTAGATAACGTTTTGTGTAGAAAAAAATGTATTAAAAAATTAATAGTTTGTGGTTTTTATACATTGTTTTATCCTAAAAATGCCAACTTTCAAAAAGAATAAAGAAATTAGATTAATTTTGCTATTTTCTCACAAGTTCTTTTGCAATCCAGAAATATTAATCCTAACCTAACATCTTTCGTTGTAGAAACCGTCAATACAGCATTGGGACCTGCTTGTAGCACTAAAAGGTAGCCGTCTGATCCCTTGACATATAATTGATCGAATTCTCCTTTCTCCATCTCGATAACTGACCTTTCGGCTAAGGAGAGAAGTGCAGCGGTCATTGCGGCAATTCTGGTCTCATCGACGCCTTGAGGAAGGGCTGAAGCAATCGGTAGACCCTCAGCAGAAACAATTGCGGCGGCTTTCACCTCAGGAATAGCTGCTAATAATTTCTTCAAAATATCATCGAGGCTCTCAGTAGTTTCCATAGAAATCAATTTTTTATTAATTTTAGTTTAGGGATATAATTGATGTTATTAGAATAATTAATATTAATATAATTAACTTATTTTAATTTTATTTAATTTTTTGTATTACATATACTCTAATAAATTATATTATTATTTCTTTATTAATTAAATTTCAAAAATACCGTAATAATATAATATTACTTAATACTTGATAGATTAGAATTTTTTTAAATCTTAAATTCAAATTTTTTTGTAGTTTCAATCATAGTCTTAATATTTATAGGATTGGTTTTTGAATTTATTAAATGCGTTGGGGAAATGATCAATGGACTACTTGATTCTTCAGCTTTAGTTATTAATCTTATCACATAATTCTCAACTTGATGAGGAGTACCAAATGAGAGTAGGGACATATCTAAGTTACCTATGAAACATATGTTTTTATTATATTTTTCAAATAAACTAAAAATATCCACGCCTGCATTAGGTTCTAAACTCTGTACAGCATCAAATCCTATATTAATAAAAAGATTAATCATTTCAGAGATATATCCATCTGAATGGATAATAATTTTTTGACTTTTTTCATGAATAACGTTAGTAATGTCTTTATATTTAGAAAAGAACAATTTCTTCCATATATCCTTGGAGATAAATTCTCTATTTTTATATCCAACATCATCTGCAACAATGAATAATTTTGCTCCAACGGATTGTAAAAGCGAGATTAAATCTTTAACATAGGTAAAAAAGAAAGTTGAGACTTTTTCAACAAGTTTATAATCGGATTTTAAGCATTTAGCGAAAAAGCTAAACCCCATTGACTGCCAAGTTTTTTCGAATAAGCCAGGTAAAGATAATACAAAATCAAGCTTTGCTTCATTTTTTTGTAAGAAATTTTTCAATATTTTTATTTTATCTTTGGAAGGTAACTTCAAATTTGTCCAATTTTCAATCGTTTGTTCATCTTTAAAAATACCAGTCCAGGTATACCAATTATTTTTATAAATACGCCCCCAACCATCTACTCTTAGTTGATTCGATAATTTGTATTCTCCTTTTCCTCGCCTAAAATCCCATAAAGAAATAGCATCAAATCCCATTTGCCTTATAAGATTATAATCTCTTCCATTTAGAATAAATTTTTCATTGGAGTTCAGTTTAGGCTTATAGATTTCCATGTAATTTTCTATAAACTGAGATTCTGGATATCCTGTACAATATAAAGGAATTTTTCTAGTTTTTTCCCTTGATAATACTCTTGTAGAAACACCCTTTTTTACTGTCATGAAATTGTTATTATTATATTTTTCTTCCTTATATATATCCTTTCATCGTAAATCAAAGAATAATTATGTGATTGTTACTTATTTCAATAATTAATATCATATTTTAGTTATTAATTATGGATTATTGGACTGCAATTGACGCAATATATAATACAACATTGTCTTTCTCTTTTTTTTTACTAACATTTATAATGCTTTATATCGGACGTACAGGTTTAAAAGCAAAAAATCGGTATGGTGGAATTTCTACTATAATTTGTGGAATTTTGTTTTTAATTTTTGGATATGTCAATTCAACTGCGAGATTTTTTCCCTATCCATATAATGGATTTATGGTTTGGTGGATTTGGATAATTTTAGTTGTCAATATAGTTTTTGCATTATTAATTAAAAAACAAAAAAAGAAATTACAAGCAGAAAGTATAGATGTAGGATCAGAGAGTAGCAATTATGGTAAAAAAGCAATATTACAAAGATATGTTGAAAAAATGACAAAGGAAAATCCTTATAGAGAGGAGATATCATATAAACACGAAGTGATTAGGAAGAGTTTCCATTTAATGGGATTTCTTCTTATTTTAGCATATTTTGGATTCTTCTTTCTGTATCCAGTCACTCTTATTGTAAGTGATAGTGTAATATTCTTAATTAATCACATTGAACCAGCTTATGAATTTCTATGGGGCCCCATTTCTCTTTTTTCCCATAGTACAGGGGAATTCCAAGCGATTGTTGATCTTACTATGATGGCTTTAATTGGGGCTCTTATGTTTGCTTTAATATCGGATCTGATTAGAATTCTTTGGGGTCCGGAGTATTCACTTTTTAATTTTCTTACAAGATCTATGTTAAGGAATAAGGAGATAAATGCAGCAGGACCACAGATTTATATAATTACAGGATTTATTTTTTCATATATGCTTTATATGGCAGATTTAATTCATATAGCAGCGGTATTTTCAGGAATTCTTATTGCATGTTTATCGGATGCTGCAGCGGCATTAATTGGAAGACGATATGGAAAACATAAAATTAAAGTAAGAAGTAAAGGCACTAAATCTGTTGAGGGCTTTCTTGCTGGCACCATTGTAGCATATATCATCGGATTTGTTCTTGTAGGACCAATTTATGCTTTAATCGGAGCATTTATTTTCTTTTTAACAGATTATTTTCCAAAATATACGGCTGATAATATTTTGAATCCAATTGCAATCCCCATTGGAATCCAGTTATTTATAGTTCTATTAGGATTACCAGTTGGATGGTTTTTTTAAATACATATAAAAAGTAAAGTGATTTAAGAAATATTCTTATGAGAAAATTAATAGATGATTTAGAAAATATCAAATTAGCAATTTTTGACTTAGATGGTGTAATATATCGGGGAGAAACGCTAATACCGAGTGCTGATAAAGTTATACAAGATTTAAAAGATCTCTTAATAAAAGTTGTATATAATTCTAATAATTCTACTGCAACTAGGCAAATGTATGTTGATAGGTTAAAAAAATTTGATATATTAACAGAAATAGATGATTTTTATACCAGTGCGTCAATAAGTGCTTCCGAAATCACTAAAATAAAGAAAAATGCAAATATATTTGTAATTGGAGAAAAAGGAATTAGAAAAGAATTGAAATTGAAGGGTCATAAGGTTATTGAAGATCCTCCCAATTATAATGATATTGATTTTGTAATAGTAGGACTTTGCCGTAATCTGACTTATAAAGACTTGGCTATAGCCCAGAAATGCATCTTAGAAGGGAATGCTCAATTTTATGCAACAAATACCGACCCAACCTTACCTGCTTCTAGAGGATTTTTACCAGGAGCAGGAGTTATGGTTAAAGCTATTGAAACCTGCACCGCTAGAAAACCTATAAAGATCTTTGGAAAGCCCTCACCACTTGGAATCAATCTAATTCTAGAAGATACAACAATACCTCCGAAAAAAGTAGCTATATTTGGAGATCGTATAGAAACTGACATATTAGCAGGTAATCGTGCTGGTATTAAAACAATTGCAGTTTTGACGGGAGTTACTACAAAAGTTATGATAAATGATATAAAAAATAAAGTTAAAAATTTAGTAGAGTTTGATGAAAATCTAATCCCAGATTTAGTGATTAATTCATTAGATGAGATATTTAAAAAATAGTCTGGTTAAATTAACCCTGATCTTCTCATCATTAATCGACCAATTTCGATGAAAATATCGTCTATATTTTCACCATTTTTTGCTGAACATTCAACAAATCCATATAAATTGTTTTTTTTTGCTAATTCGAAAGCATCATTACTGGATACTGCTCGTTTATACTGGAGATCTGATTTCCCACCTACCATTATAACGGGGATTTGCCGTTCCTTACCTGTATAAGCTCTTTTAAAAATATCTAACCAATCATCAAAATTTTTTAAGCTAGAATACCTGGTTATATCATACATAAAAATTCCTCCTGAAGCTCCAATAACATAACTAGGAAGGAGGAATCTAAATCTATCTTCACCAGCAAAATCCCATATTTGTAATGATACGTTCAATCTATTAATCTCTAATTTCTTTACATGAAAATCTACCCCAATTGTCATTGTCGAATCACCTTTAAAAACACCAGTCATGTATCGATTTACTAACGTTGTCTTCCCTACGCCCCCATCGCCGAAAATGCATACTTTAAACATCGCATCAGCCATTAATTTGTCACTCCTAAGATCAATATTGAAAAAATTAGTTCGGTAAAATTTTTTTATAATAAGGGTTAAATCTAAATGATTTAAGCTTAGGTATTTTATCTAATTAATATTTTTAATTTTATAATTTTAATAAATTTAATTCTTAAAAGTATTTAGTATTAGAAAAAGTTAAAAATAGCTTTAAATTCATGTATAATTTTTTATAAAAAAAATTTTTAAGTAATAGCAAAATCTTTTAATTTTCATTTCTTAAATGATTCTGAATAGTTTTTAAGAAAATAATAATTCGAGAGCCTTGTATTAATAATTGAATCAAATTGTATAAATTCATTTGGAGAATGGGCAAAACCTCCTATTCCTAAACCACCAGTTATGAAGTTTAGTCCCATTTCTTTATTAATCATACTTAAAGGAGCAGCAGCAGCACTTATTGGCCAGATTTCAGTATTAAATTCTTTAAAACTTTCAATTAGACTCTTTACTAAAATTGATTCCTCTTTTACTCTTGAACCATCGTACCCAATATTTTTTATCAATTCGATTTGACACTTTGATTTTGTGGCAAATAATTCAACTTTTTCTTTAATTTCTTTATAAATTTCATCAACAGAAACTCTATGGGCGAATCTGATATCTATATTACATATGGCTTGATTAGGGACCATATTTTTTATACCCTTTTCTAAATATCCAGATTTTAATGTAGAAATATTAAATGTTGGCTTAAAAAGATAATTAATAAAAGCTTTTTTGGGATCTTCTTCAATAACTTGTACTATTCCCGCTTTATATTTAATTTTTTCGAGGTCTAATTGTTTTATTAAATTTTCTATAAGTAATTGCTCGTTATTAGTAATTTTATATGGTTCTTTAAGACAATCAATATGAAATTCATTTTTAGAATATATACTATTAATGAGAGAGATTAACTCAATGGCGGGGTTAACAATCATAGCACTAAAGGCAGAATGGGGCTCTTTATTTTTCGATTTGACTTTAATTGTTAGGGATAAAATACCTTTATAACCTAATTTCAAAACTGAAATTCCATTTAAATCTTGTTTAGTCGATGGGTAATAGGCATCAATACAATTCTCAAATATCTTTCTGTTAGTTTTAATAAATTTTAGGAGTGAAGGTGAACCAATCTCTTCTTCACCATCAAAAAGTAATACTAATGATATGGGTAATTGATTATTTTCTTTCAATATTTTTATTATATTTAAAACACATAATAAAGGAGTTTTTGAATTATATGCCCCTCTCGCTATAATACAATCTCCTAACATATCTAGTGGCGGAGGAAATTTATGGATTTCAGCGCCAAAGGGTTCACTAATCCATTCTTTTTCTTTATTGACAGGTTGAGTATCGTACATCATGTATATTAATAAAGGATCTTTTATCTGTCCCTCTACTTTAGCTAAGATTAAAGGGTTAATTTCTCCTTCAATTTCTTTTATCTCTTTACAAAATCCTGAAATATAAGAAATAATATAGTCTTTTGCTTGATTAATTCCTTCCTTATTGAGTGTATTACTTGGAATTCTTAAAAAAGGAAGTAATTCACTCTCAAGAAATTCCCTATTAGATTTTATTACTATATTCTCAATATTATTATTTGATTTCACAATACTCACATATATTACAATAGTTAAATATTTTTAATTATTTGTCCTAATATAATTCAAAAATTAAGTTTATAGTTTAATGAGTAAAATGAATCACTCTAATTTACAAAAATTAGATCAATTAACCTTAATATTAGATGAAATGAGACAGATAGGGAAATTAGAAGGTATATTGTTGACCTATCACGATGGAGGTATTATTGTAGAAAATATTAGTAAAGATATTAATGGAAAAAAATTTGCTTCCATGTGTGCTTCTGTATTAGAAAGTGCTGAAGAGCTAGGTAGAACTATAGATGATAGAAATATCAAAAAAATCGTAACAGAAATAGACAAAAAATCAATCTTGATTTTTAAATGTGATGATAAAACATTTCTAACACTTATAATCAATGATGAATCTAAAATTGGATTAATTTTGGACCAATTAGAAACTTATATTCAACGGATATTAGATGAATTTTATTGATAATTAAATCTTAGAGAAATTATAGATTTTTTCTTTCTTCTCAACTAGTTTAAATAAACCTTGCGCTGTTATTGTTTCAATTATCTCATTTTCATTCATATGGTGATCATCAAAAGAGAGTCTTGAATTTAGCTTTAAGATACGATGAAATTCTTTTAATATACATTCTTTATCTTCAATATTATGTAAAACATCAAAACATATAATAACGTCTATAGAATTATCATCTAGCCCAGTTTTACAATCTGTTTCGATAGTTATTATATTTTCTAACCCTTTTTTCATTGCTTTTCTATTTACTTTTTTAATCGCAAAAGGGTGTATATCTGCAGCAAATATTTTGCCACTTGGACCTACAATCTCTGCGGCTGCAAATGAATAACTTCCAGGTCCACATCCATAATCAAGGACAAAAACTCCTGATTTTATCTCCGCTTTATCTACTTTTTTCATAGGTGATTTAAAAAAATCACGAATTTTAAAGAAAAATGACATAAATCTAAAATCTAAATTTGATTGGCTCTTTTTATGGCACATTTTAATCTTACCTACTTTTACTTTTTTTAAATATGCATATTATTAATAATAAAAAATTTAATATTTTTTCCAAAAGTATATTTTATAAAAAGTTTACTTTTATTTTCAAATAGAATTAGTACAGCATGTCTTATAAGGAAAAAATTATTAAACAACTAAGGAAGGGTTATTTACCTTTAGGAGTAAGCCCAAAAGAAGAGTTAAACACCGTTTTTAACAAAACTTTTAAGTCATTAACTGATAGGAAGGATTTAGACTTATTTTTCGAGCTCGCTGAAAGTGATGAAACACGCTTGAGAGCATGGGGTTTTTTAGGCATATATTATATTTTAAAAGATGAAAAAATCGAAGATGAAGCGAAAGAAGTCAGGTTGCATAAAATAATTATTGATTTGTTGAATGATAATAGTGAGATGAAATATTTTGGGGGTTCAAGTGAAATTCAATCATCAATAAGAGAACACCATATAAGAAGGCTGTGTGAATTGGATACGTCGCTCATATTTAAGCCAGTGTATGAATATGTTCAATCTTTTAAAGGGAAAATTGATGAGGTTATTGGTGAATTATTGGAAAATGTTTTAGCCCGAGTTGAAGACCCCCGAGTCATCCCTTTAATCCTACAACATGCTAAAAGCCTAAATCAAGAGGATATTAACCTTAAAATTCACATGATTAGGGCTTTTGAGAATTTAGGTCAAAATATGATATTGAAAGAAAAAGAGTCTATAGCTGATTTATTTAGAAGATATTTAATAGATAATGAAAAATATAAAACTAAATTTAAAGATTCAAATGAAAGTGGGATTCTTAAGATTAAGAAGCTTGAAGAAGATATTTTAAAAACCGCTGCTGTGCTAAAAATTGACCTTGAAGAAGAAACTTTGGAATTTTTAAACAATTTGGTCTATCCTTATAAAGATTTGTACCAAATTGCTGAAGCATATAAAAATAATGAAAAGTTTAGATCACTCCTTTTAAGTAAGTTAGAAGAAACTGAAAACCCCCATTTAATAAAAGATATCCTTATGGCTATAATAGCAATGAAAGAAAATGTTCATAATTGGAAGGATCTCATTATAGAATATCTAAATAAATTTCAACTTGTTGATAATGACTTAATAGAAGAATTACAAAAGGTAGACCTCTTTAGTGAAGATATGTTAATAAATTCTTTAAATAATGGTGAAAATTGGCAACTAGATTTTATACGAGAATTTCTCATAAGTAATCCTGAAAAGTTAAATATATGGAAAAAATTTCAGAATAAGTTTATAGAGATATTAAAATTCTTTAAAACCCAAGAAGAAAGTTGGGAGAATTATCCAAACATGAAAGAAAAAAAGGAACTGGTATTAAAACTCATTATAGACTTAGAAAGGGAAGATATGATTAATTATTGCTTAAATAATGTGAAAAATTTAGAGGATGATAAATTACGAGAAATTGCTCTATTCGCAATTATTAAACTTGGAAATGAAGAAATAATGTTCGAGTTAAAAAGATTGATGAAAGATGATAAAGAACTAGCTGAATTTTTTAAAAAATTCTGGAGATATTTAGAAAGACGCGAATTTAAATTCTATTATTAAAATAGAAGTTTTTTGAGTGTTCTAATACTAATTTTGGTTTTAAATTTTGTGTTTAAAATTCTAAACAAAGAATTGAAAATTATTATTAATTGAGCTGAATATTTAATAATAATGGTTGAAATACAATAGAAAAAGAATATCTTTTTAAATACATAGGTGTAAACCTATTATAAAACTAACTAAAAGTGAAAAATTACCTGTCTTAATAATTAGTATATCCTTTATATTTATGATAATTGGTATTTTTTCAGCTTATTTATTAAATAAACCTATTATAAGCTATATTGCTTTTATTATTTTTTTTAGTGGTCTTGAAATTAGTATATTTTTTAATGGGATATATTTTCCCATAAAAATAAAAAAACATCCATATATTGAAAATCCAGAAGAAATTAAGAAATTGAAAGTAGCTTTAGAAACAGAAAAAATAAAAAAAATAATAAATGCACTCTATCAAAACCATGGACGAAATGTCTATGAAATTGCTTGGATGATAGAAAAAAATCTAAATATTGAATTGCATATAAGAAAAGGTCTTCGAGCAGGAGAAATAAAATCAGGAGAATTATATAAAAAAATTGACAAAATATTAGGTATTAACACTCGGGATTTTTGGGATTCAACTATTAGACATTATTATGAGAAACCAATTAGTCATTACATAAGAGATATTTTTATTTTATTAAGTTTGTTTGGAGGTATCATATCTTTATTATTAGTTATCATTTTTGATCTATACTAATTTTTTTCTTTACTAATTTTTATATTGTGATTGAAGTAATCACCATTAGACCTATAATTGAGAAATATATAAAAATTAAAAAACCCTCTTCTTTTGATTCCTTGATTATTTTAAAAGTAAACTTTTCATTATACAAGATATTAGTCTTATTTGCGTAATCTCTTGCTATGGCTACATATGAGTATATTCCAGGACTTAGTCCATAAATATAACATTAATAAACATTCTCAGGATTTTGAGTATAAATATTGAAATTCAAGGCACGGATTACAGGGACAAATTTCTGGTGATGGAATTTTATATAAAAACTGATACATTCATAGAAGCGAGTTCAACCGATACAGAGGCATGGTTAACTGAACCTGCCGATAAAGATACTGATGGTGATGGCTGGAATGATTATAAAGAGATCTTCATCGAAGGAACTAACCCTATTAGTCCCGATACGGATGGAGATGGAGCTTGGGATAACTATGATAGGGACCCCCATAAAGACGTGATGCTTGAGATAAAAGAACTTTTTTAAAGTAATTTATCTATGTTAATATACAGATCCTAAAATTTTATTAAACTTAAAATTACATTAAATAGGAAAAATTTATTGAAAGAAAAAAAGTTCTATAGTTTAGTATTAACATTATCGGTAATTCCGCTAATACTTATCACTAATAATGCGAATGCATGGATAGCTAACGGTGTGGTAATATGTACGGCAATCGATGACCAACAAGAACCTCAAATTTGCACCGATGGAAAAGGTGGTGCGATTATCACATGGAGAGATCGGAGAAGTGATCCGTATGGTGATATTTACGCTCAACATATTGATTCCAATGGAGCTGTGCGATGGACAGCTAATGGCACAGCAATATGTACTGCAGATGATAACCAACAAGACCCTCAAATTTGCACTGATGGGAAAGGTGGTGCAATCATCACATGGAGAGATCGGAGAAGTGATTCTGATGGTGATATTTACGCTCAACATATTGATTTCACTGGAGATGTGCAATGGGAGGATAATGGTATGGCTATATGCACAGTAATTGATAACCAACATGAACCTCAAATTTGCACTGATGGAGACGGAGGTGCAATCATCACATGGATGGATGAGAGAAATGGATCCTACTCAGATATTTATGCTCAACATATTGATTCCAATGGAGCTGTCCGATGGACAGCTAATGGCACAGCAATATGTACTGCAGATGATAACCAACAAGACCCTCAAATTTGCACCGATGGAAAAGGTGGTGCGATTATCACATGGTTCGATTTTAGAAATGGATTAAATTACGACATCTACGCTCAACATATTAATTCTAATGGAAATGTGCAATGGGAAGCTAATGGCACAATTATATGTAATATATATCTTTCCCAAAGATATCCTCAAATTTGCACCGATGGAAAAGGTGGTGCGATTATCACATGGTTCGATAATAGAAGGGATCCGTATGGTGACATTTACGCTCAACATATTGATTCCAATGGAGCTGTGCAATGGACAGCTAATGGAACGGAAATATGTATAGCACTCCGTAACCAACTCGAGCCTCAAATTTGCACTGATGGAGAAGGAGGTGCGATTATCACATGGTTCGATCGTAGAAGTGGATTAAATTACGATATTTACGCTCAGCGTATAAAAAATGTAATAGGAGGTAGAATAATTCCCTTAGGAAATTTTTATTTACTATTTACTATTATTAGTTTAGTTTCTTTAATCATTCTTGAAAAATATTGGATTTTCCGTAAATCCAAATTACAAGCTAAAATCTAATTAATAACTATTTTTAACTTTTTCTTTTTTCCTTTTTTAATATCTATAACATTTTTTTCATAATAATAAGTATTTCAGGTGCAGTTTTCTAAAATTAAGGCAAGGCTTTTAAAACGAGTTATTTCATGAAAATAAAATTATTTTAAAAGTGAAAGGAATTCCTCACGTGTCATTCCAGTGTCTTTTATTATTTTTAATAATAAGCCTCTTCCAATTTTTTCACCTTTATGAAAAGGAATTACTGTCGTTCTACCTTCAGCATCCCTAAATAATTTATGGGAACCTTTTTGTCTTATTTCTTCGAAACCTTGTTTTTTGAGAATTCTAATTAATTTTTCTGGAGCTATTGGATTAAACTTCTTCAAAAGTTATTTCCACCTTCTGAATACCCACAAATTTATTGGGTTTTTCCAGCTTTTTTTTATCTACTTCAATGTATAATTCAATGGCTTCAATAATTCGCTTTTGTAATTCATCTAATGATTTTGCTTGTGTATGACATCCAGGTAACTCAGGAACACTGGCGATATATAAATCATCGATATCTTGTTCTATTACGATATTAAATTCTCTTTTCATAATCCTTACTCTCTTCAGTTATGAATATGGAATTAAAATCTTCTCTAATAATCATATATTATTATTCTTATTATTTTTATCTAATTTGCAGAATAAGAATTATATAACGGTTTAAAAAATAGTGATTTTAAACAATATAATTAATTCCAAAAAATTCACAAAAGTGATTGCTCCAATCAGAGTAGAATTATATTTAATGGAACTTTTTTCTTTTGATATAATTCTAATTAACAATGAAAATCTGAAATTACAAAATCAGAAATTTAAATTAAATTGTTCAATTCTACCAGAATATTACAATATAGATATAAATCAGTTAAAAGGCAAAATGAAGGTCTTTTTAAAATAAAAAAATATAAGAAATTTAAATTAACCTATTTCGATATCCATTTTTTTACGTTCTTCAAGTAGCTTATCAACAACAGAAGGATCTGCTAACGTTGTAACGTTTCCGATTTCTGTTCCAGAAGCTATAGCTTTTAATATTCTACGCATTATTTTGCCACTTCGCGTCTTTGGCAAATCATCAGCGAACTGAATCACATCTGGCTGGAAAACGGGACCAATCTCTTGTCTTACATGCATTCTTATCTCTTTAGACAATTTAGCAGATTTTTCAACTCCTTGCATTAAAGTAACATATGTCTCTTTGGAATGGAAATCTAAATTTTAAATAAATTTTAAATAATCTAAATAAATAGTTAGCTTTCCTATTTAGAATTATGACACATTATAGTGATCTTTATAATAAATTTATAGAATTGAATCCATACTTCAGAAGAAAATTATTCAAACCTAAAGATTTATATAAATGGTTTAAAGAACTTGATATTAGTAAAGAGTTAAGAGATTACAATGAATTTTTGATTTTTTTAGAATACCTCTTCAAAGAAAATATCATTACTCCATTTTTCAAATTAACATTTCCTAAAGAACATAAATTCCATGTAAGGTTATTTAATTCGCATTTGTTATCAAATAGTTACCAATTCAATTCATGGGAAGAATTAAATAATGAAAATCTCATTTACTTTGTTGATAATGAGGAGGATAGAGAGAAAGGGTTTGAAATTAAGAGAATTAAACATGAGATTGAGAATAACTTATTTGTTATAGAAGAATCCATTTATTTTTACCATCCAATTCAATTTTTACAATTATTAACAATTTTTCACTATCTTCAAAAAACAAAAACTAAATTATTTTCAGTTGAAGAATTCTCTAAATTTTTTTGGCCATGTTGGGTTGAAATAGAAAATAATGTTTGGATAAAAAGTATAAGAAAAGCTTTTGAGGAAAAAGGTGAAAATTTCGACGAAGAAAAGTTTATCGAGGAAAAAATTAAGGAAGAAAAATTTATATCAAAAAATCTTCCATATATAAAACGATATTTATGGTTGGATTCGAAAAAGTTAGAATTATGGTTGAAAATTGAATCTATCTTTGCTCCTCCTTTCTATAATCCTACTTCACCAAAGCCAAGAATCGTCATCAAGCGTGGTATTCTAAAAGATGATGAAATAGAAGAAGCCTATAACAGAGACTATAAAATCCAGAAAAAAAAGATTAAGAACATTTTAGAATATTTTAATCCCGATGACAAGGATATTATAAATTCATTTTTAGAAGATATTATCTACTTTATGGGTGATTATTCAGGATTTGACTCCTGGTTTGATATATTAACACAGATAAATGTCTTTAAAAAGGAAAAATTGAAGGGATTCCTTAATTATTATATAAATATTTTTCAGATTAGAGAAACCCTGGAGGTAGTAAGATGGTATTTAGAGACTGATGAAGTCAAAAAAGCAGAATTACATCCCGAATTCTTGTTCACTGAAGAAAAAGAACGAAATATTTATCGACAAGGTTTATTGATTGATTATGATTTACTTGCTGAAAAAATATTTATCATTTATGTTGAAGGAGAGACGGAATATTATCTAATGAAAGAATATTTTTTATTTTTTCGTCGACGAGGTCATTTCGATAAAATAGATGTTATTGATATTAAAGGAAAAGAGAAAACAGATTACACCTTTTCAAGAGCAATACAAAATTTTAAGGATAAAAGACATTTTCTTCTTTTAGATGCAGATTCTGAAGCTGAACGTCATAGAAAGGAAAAAAATTTAAGAAAAAGAGGAATCAATGAAGATAACTATCATTTTTTCCAACCTGATTTCGTATCAGAAAACTTTACAATAGATGAAGTTATAACTTCATACTTAAATTACTGTGAATTTTATGATATAAATCTCCAAGATAATTATTGTCAACAATTAAAAGAGGAATTACAAAAATCTAAAGAAAATAGAAAGGGTTTTGAGGATACAATTATGAAATTCGAATTTGAATATTATGAAGAATTTAACTTCCCAAGTTTTTCCAAGCCAAAATTTGCTGAAATGTTATTTCCTTTCATATTAGAAAAGAAGAAGGAAATGGTATTTGAAGAAGCTTTGAAAAAATTTTATGATAAAATTAATAAACAATTAAAGAAATATTATAAAAGAAAGGGTTGGAGAATTTCTTAAACAAATCACTAATTTCTAAACGACTTAATTTATTATTGTTAGAAAAATTGAAATATAATTTAAGGAATACTCGAATCAGAATCTGCAATATATTTCATTATTTTATAATATTCTGTTTCTTGCCAATTCTGTATTAATCCTTTATAATTATCAATATTTTTGATGGATAAAAACTTGTAAATTTCTTTACGAATAGTGTCAGGTGTGTCAGGTAAATTTAACACTGTTAAAATGATTGAAAATGGTAAAATCGGTTTTTCAGCTGAATTTACCGAAAATACCATAGTATTTCTTAATTTATTAATAATTGGTTCATATATCTCATCGTTACAAGAAAGAAATTTAACTAAACGACGTGAAGTTATTGCTGCTAATCTAATTAAAGCTTTATCTGTATATGTCCAAGGTAGAACATATTTATTATTTTCTATAGTTAATATTTTTTCATTATAATGAGAATGATAAAATTGAGCACATTCTTCTGAACAAAAGAGTAGAGCGGCATTTCCACTTTCCTCTAACCTTACAGCTTCAACAACAGCAGTACCTGAAAAAAGACTAGATACAAAATTATTCCCGAAATCATGTTTGTTTTTGGAATGTATCCACGTAAACATTTCACCAAAAGAACCTTTTGCTATACCTGCCCTTACAAGAATACCATCAGAGATCCATTGAGTAAACGCATATCTAATAGATGCTAATAAATCACCTGCAAAATCAATATTCGAAACAATGAAAGCGCAATCACTAAAAATATAAAATTTTACATTTGGAGCATTTTTTGAAGCAATGGCTAAAGGTGAAGAAAAGTCAAATAGTGTTGTTTCTATATCATCTAGGTCTTTTTTACTAGAAAAGCCCAATATATCAACATATGAAACAATGGACTCAAGGTAATTGAAAGATTCCTCTTCTTTAACCTCAGGACTAATATCGGAGAGATTAATATTTATTATTTCACCAGGTTTGATTAATTTTTCAATTTTTTTCTTTTTGTTTAATTTAATATCTGTAGATTTCATACAATCATTATTCTTGTTTTACATATTTTAATCTATCGTTTTTAAAGGGATAACATTTTCTACAACTAAGGATTTAGCAAAAAGTTACAGTATTCAATGCATTATCTTTTCATGATAAAAATACAATTGTAAAAAACAATAAAAAAAACTAGCTTAAATATTTATAATTTGAACTCATCCTCCCTTTCTATTTTTATAGAGATGTAACATTATTAAATAATATAATCATTATTAGAAGCGATAAATAGAGAGAAAATCAAAAAAATTTAATTTTTGAAAATAAAAATGTTATTCATTCCAAAAAACTTAGGAGAAAACGGTATTACTGAAATAGATTTGTTGGGAATTATTAATAATGGAATAGAAGAAAGCATACATCTTGAATATAAGAGACAATTGAATGATAATGAAAAAATTGCTAAAACCTTATCTTCTTTCGCTAATTCAGATGGTGGTAATGTAATTTACGGTATTGTAGAAGAGGAACATAAACCTGTTGAAATTAATCCATTAGAATCAAAAAGTATAAGAGAAAAAATTGATCAAATTACTCACAATAATATAGATCCACCATTAAACATTAAGATTTGGCCTGTTGATGTCGAAATATCGGGTAAGAAAGGCCAAGTATTCGTTATTTATATTCCAAAGAAATATCCATATCTTCACTTTGAGAAGAGCTCACATAAATTCTATAAGAGAACAAATTTCACGTCAACTCCAATGGAAAGATATGAAATTGAACAAGCATTTGATTTAGTAGCTAAAAATAGGAAGGCTCTAAATCAATCAACCAATAAGGTGGAAAAGGAGTTCGTTGATTTGATTGGTAAGCATAATTTAGAGATGCGATTAATTATCTCTCCTGTCCGTTTTGGTGAGAAACTGTTTCAAATTACAAAAGAGATTTATGATCTAATTATGTTTAATGTCCCTCAAACTCCCAATTTCAATAATAATGTAATAAACAGATCAAATCTTAGTTGGGGGGAAGATTTTAGAGTAAATGATTATTTCTTTCCATACTTTTTGGGACATCCTGCTTCTTGTATTATTAAAGAAAACGGAATTATAATCTATAATTTGAGTTATGTTATACTTGAAGAGTTTGAATTAAAGGATTTCTATAGAGAGAATGAGATTAATGATAAATATCAATTCGAAGAAAATCCAGCAATGTTAATTGAGAAGGGAATTTTTTATGAGCAAGAAGATTTTCACAGAGAAATTAATGCAGATTATTTTATGGGATTTCTTGATTTTATCTCTAAATTGTATAATAACGTAAGCTATTCTGGAGATTTACTGTTTATTTTTAAAGCAATTGGAATTGAACATTGTAAAGATTATCATGTTGGATCTAGTTTCCGACAAAAATACTTCGAACCTATTGAAAAAATATATAGTCAAGAAATAATTCGAAATACTCCATCAAAAGTGATAAAGGATTTCTTTAATCCAATATTAGCCGGATTTGGATATTTACCTATTGATTTAGACACATTCAATTCACATGTGAAACATAATACATTAATAAGATAAAAATGATGCTTTAGTGTGTTATTCTTAAATCAAAATACAGTTTTAAATAATATCAAGTTATCTGACATCCGTAGTTAGATCCAATTTCCTTTCTTACATGCATTCTTATTTCTTTAGATAACTTAGCAGATTTTTTTATATTAATTTAGAAATAAAATACTAGCTAAGTTAATAAAACTATTTTACCATATTTTTTCTTCCAATCTTGATCATTCACAATTTCTACATTTGCAATCTTACATAATTGGTATTTAAATAATTTCCGTCTTAAACAGAGGAATGTAATATTATTATTAATTGCTGTCGTTATTTCATCAAAAACACCTTTACCAATATGTTTCTTATATTCTGAAGCCACAACTATATCAGAATTTTTAACTGCTTCAAAATAAGGTTCCATTTTTGTATTATTATCCCAAGTAATGTCTTTATTTGGATTACAAACTGACGCAAACTCATTTCTGAGATATTCTAATTCTTTTTTTTCTCTTCTAGTATTATAAATACATATACTATGAGCGTAGTATATTTTCTTCTCAATTTTTTTCATCCCCTCTGCAGAAGTTTGTTCTTCATTATTACATGGTGTATAGTCAAATTCTTTTGGTAATTTCTTCGTTACAAGGATCCAAATAAATAACATAATTAGAATAATTCCATTTCCTCCTAAGATGCTAATAGCAAACAAACCAATTTTTCCAATTTCAAATGGTGGAGGGATATTACAGATCTCAATTATTAAACTATTTAAATAAATAGCAAATAACAACAAAAAATATACTTTTTTTAACCTTCGGGCTATGGCATAAAAAAGAGTTATTGGAAAAATTGTCTTTTGACTGAAATCAAATCTTCTGATATATTCCATGTAATCTACCTCTTCAAGTAAAAATCTTCTTCTTTCAATTGCGTAAATGATTCTATTCCATTTCATGAAATATTGGTATCTTTCAGCATCCTTCAATATAAATAGTGTCAGAATTATCATTTCAGCAAAAAATATATATATAGAATAATCCATTTGTAACCATTGTAAAGGTATCAAGACTCCAATTAATCCTGTAGCAGAAGTTACACTCTGATCCAATTTCCTTAATGCTATACCCTTTTCTTTTACAACTCGGTTATAATAAAGTTCTATCCATCTCAAATTTACGCTTCTCCTTATTTATTTTTAAGTTGATTTCATTTAAACATAAAAAGATCAATATTAAATATAGAATTTTGATATTTCTGTCTAAAAATTATATTTGGTATTAATATTTCATTATATAAAAAAGATGATCATTAAGATGTAGTTACGGAATAATCTTGGGAATCTTGGTGGGAAAAATTTTTCAGTTTGTTTTCGTTTTTTGTCGACATAAATACCATTCATTTAATAAATTAATGTTTCCGTATTCGAAAACACTATTCTTATGAGAATTAATATAAAAATAAAAGAACATTTATTTTCATATTTATAAGTATTATTAATAATTTTTAAATAAATAGACATAAAATTTTTTTTAAAAGCATATTATATTGATTGCGATATTTTTAAGGCTAGTCATAACAAAATGTTTTATTGATTATTGTGGACAATAATGTTTATGTTTCAGCATTTTCATTAAAAATGATAAGGGAGAGTAAGTTTAGTAAATTATTAAAATATTAATGTGATCTTACCACATATTTATAAACATGTGTAACAATTATTGTGATAATGAATATTACAAATTTAATATTAAGGAGATAGTAAAAGATGATGCCAAGAAAAAGAAGCAGGTCATATCCATATTATAATTTAGAAGAAGCTCTAGAATTAAGTAAAATGATTTATGAGATAGGAGGAAATGGTGTTGCCCCAGTTGAATCAATCTTATCCAAAATGAATATTAAAAGTGATCAAAATAAGAGATATAGCTATAAAACTAGTAGTGCGAAGCAATTCGGATTGATAAAAAATGAAAGAGGCGGATTTAAAGTTACCCCATTAGGGATATCAATTCTTTATCCATCAAGTGACAATGATCCTAATGTCTCAACTGGTAAAATGAAAGCGGCAATAAATCCTGAACTTTACAAAGAAGTTTTATCCCAATATATTGGCTCAATATTACCGAAAGATGAATTTCTTAAAAATAATTTTATCCAAAAGGGGATTTTAAGTAGTGTAACTGACGTAGCAGTACAAACATTCCTTGACACTATGGAATTTGCTAAAATAATAAACGAAGAACAAAGAGTTGTTATTAATGAGCAATATTTAGATCCAAATGTTGAAATTAAAAAACCACAAATTATAAAACCTAGAAGCAAGAAAAAAACAATGGGGATTATTTCAAAAATTACACATGAACCATCCATTAATGAAGAACTCCAAGACGAATCAGGTCAAGAAAAAGAGCAAAAAGAAATTAATGATGCATTTAATCTTGAAATTCCATTAAACTCTGGAAAGAAAGCATATATTAATATTCCAAAGGGCGTGACTGAAGAGGAAATACAACTTATTAAAAACTTTATTGATGCGATTAAGACAAATGATTAAAATGACAGTTATAAATAATATCAAATTATGTAATTTGAAATATAAAATCTATATCTGGAACTCAATTAGACCCGCATCTATACGATTAATGAAATTGATTCTTAATAAAGTAAAATATGCTCAAAATCGAAAAATAAAGCTTAGTATTCATAAAATCTGTGAGTTAACATCGATGAGCAAATCTTCGATTAATAATGGGATTTATATGCTTGTTAAACTAGGAATAATCAAATCTATCTCGGAGCTAATTCTAAAGGAGAATAAAATCAATCAACTAAATGAAAATACAGCTATAGAGAAATTTTTATTCGATCATATCATCCTTTTTGAACCATTTATTGAATATATATATCTCTTTGGTAAGTTAAAATCAGATGAAAAAGCAGCCGAACAGCTTAAAATAATTTTCGATATTAAAACCTCATCAAAAACAATTAGGAATACTTTCAATGGATGGATAAAAAAACTCAATATGAAAATTGACAATCAAGAATCTGTCGCTTCATCAGAATTTTTAAAAACTATAGAAGAAGAATCCCAAACAATTATTACAATGAGGAGAGTTTATAATAAGGATTTAAAATCTTTACCTGATATAGTCATACATGATTTAATAGAAGCTTTAATACAAGCGAACGTTGATCCTTCAAATTCTCTTACTGATACGGGAAGAGCATTAGAGAATTATTTGCGAATAAAATTTTCTTCGTTAATGGATTTGTCAAATTGTAATGGAATCTCCCAAATCGCTGATAAAATTCGCCAATTAAAAAAAATTAATAGCAAACATATTAATATTATAAAGGCAATTGGATCTTTACGCACAATGGGAGATTCTCATGGGCTTGATAAGATAGATGGAAAAAAGTGGGGAATATCTAAGGAGAGTGCTTTAATCTCCTGCTACTTAGCAGTTAAAACAATAAGTAGTATTGAATCTTATCTTAATAATAATCTTTCTTTTTGATGATATGTAAATTTGAATGAATGATTCTTATTTACTGGTTTGTATAATTGTATGTTTTATTCTCAACATTTTTATTAAAAAAATCTTATTTTTTTAAAATTAGACATATATATTGTCTTTCAGTAAGGTCTGCACTAATAATAAATCCAATCTCCTTTAAAATTTTAATTAAAGGTTCGACATCATCAAAATTTTTATAGAATGTCATAATCCCATGATGTTTAAAATAATATCCATCTAGGTATTTATTTTTAGATGTACATCTCTTTAATATACTGGAAATGTTCCTCGGAATTATTAAAATAAATAATCCTTTATTTCTTAAATTATTAAAAGATGACTCCATCATCGATTTTCTTACTTCAGGTATCTCAACATCAAATACACAGATATTAAAAATTAAATCAAGATTTAATTTTGTCATAGTGAATTTTTTTACTGTAATAAGATTAATTTCCTTACCTTCAATTTTATTTTTAGATAAATATTCTCTAATCGTTATATTATTTTTACCAAATAGCCGTTGGGTTTTATTTATTTGAAATTCGGTATCTATTAGATAAATTATATTGAAATATTTATAGAATATTTTTAAATGTCTTAATTTTCCACAACCTTGGTCCGCTACTTTTAGATTATCAAAATCTTTATTTATTAATTTATCCTTTTTTATCTTTTCTATGGCAGGTAATAAAAGAGGATTTGGATTAAATATACTAGCTTGAGCGGAATATGCTGAATTAATATTTATATCTCCTATTGCTTTTCACCTATGGGTAGGGAAGTTGAAAGGCTTTATGAGTTAATTTCAACTGTGTTTCAAGCTCACTTAATCTTGTGGTATGGATTTCTCTAATTTCATCTTTAGTTGCGAACCTTGTCTCCTTTCTAAATTTCTTCACAAGATACCGATTTATTATAAATAAAAAAATGAAAATGAAATTTACTATTATAATTTTGTTTAATAAAATCCCAATAAATCCATTAAAGATATAAATAAAAAAGTTAATAATAATGAAGAAAATCATTACTATTTCATTTATTTGAGTAATCCAATATTTTTGTGATGATTCATAAAACCTCACTATTTTAGTTTTTTTTATTTTATTCTCCCCTGCATGATCTCCTACAAACTCGTAAAAACAATTTTCCATTAATATAAATCTCTTTTCTGAATCATTCTCATATATATCAAAGAAACGTTTATCTATTTTCTTTAAAAATGGTCTAATAAGAGTAGGGATGATAAAATCAACATCATAATTTAATCTCCACTTGACAAAATGGCGATCGTACCATTTGTCATGTATTTCAAAAATAAAAATAAGAATCCAACTCAAACCACTTAATAAAAACGTAATAGCACTTGAAAAAATTAAAGCTTCTATTGTATTAACTATTTCTGGATCTATTCCTATGTATATTATATAGAGAAGACTTGATAGAATCAAAATAATAAACGTCGTATAATATTTAAGATTAGCTTTAACATCTTTATATTCTTCTGGAGATTTAGGACCTTGAATTTTCAATATTAAACACCTATATTTTTGTACTTAATAAAATAATATATATTTATATTATTAAATTTATCCAGAAGAGTATAAGGCTATCCTAAATAGGAGAAAAGATGTTAAGCAATTAAAACCTTCCATAATATGTAGTGGTACATTCTGTTTCTCTATTCATCTCCCCAATATTGATCGGGAGTAAAAAATCCATATTTTGAACAAACAAAACATCTTAAAAAATATTTTTTAAGTTTTTCTCTAAACTTTTTCTTATAAATTCAATCATATATAAATACCCATAATTAATTCCTTTATTGACCTTTAATAATCCAACTTAATTAAGTTTAAACATATTTATTTAATTAGTAAAATAAGTTCAAAAAATTAATCCATTAACTGTTTAAATAAACATTGATCTTTTAATGCTTTTAATTAGTAGTTTAATAATTTAATTTTTATAGAATGCCAATAAATATATTTTAGATTTTTATGTTAATTAAAAAAATATTTTCAATAAAATTATTAAAATTAAGTAAAAGGAGGTGAAAAAGAATAGAATTAAGAGATTTACATTTTTTGAAATATAGATTGTACGGAAAACCATATTTAAAGTTCTATAAAGCCCTAAAGAAGCTTAGAATCGTATTTCTAACTGAGCATAAAGATGAATCCTATTATATAACCAGGTATATAGAATACGGTAAAGAATATTTAGCATTCTTGCATGATGCGATTGAATTGAAGTTATATGAAATAGTCGACATGAAAGGTTTTAGGGAACATAGAGATGCCTGTATACTAAAATGGGTGTATATGGACTTGGATAGGGATGGAAGGAGTGAAAATAATTGAGGCATTCAGGCAATGCGGTTAAAATCAATTATTTTCTCCTTCATATAATATATTTATATTTTTTTTTTAAAATTTACTATAAAAATTATTAGGATTATATTAAGACTTAGAAGACTCTATCTCTTCCTTTACTTGCAAGAGAAACTTATTAATGTCAATATTTTCATTTACTCTTAAAATATACTTTTTTGGGCTTGTGTAACCATCTTCTTCCAATATTCCTTGCTTGACCAGAAAATTTAACGATCTCCAAATAAAGTTAATTTTGGAATGATCGGATGATTTTATGTTTTTATTCATTCGAATTCTTCTTACTGTGATGATATTATCATTCTTTCCAATCATGGTATTAATTACCTCAATAGTTTCTTTTAAGTTCTTTAGAAAAAAGTCCATTTGATTTCTCCTTTTTACAATCAGATTATAATAACCCTTTTTTCTATAATAATTTAACCATCATTATATTTATTGAATATGATGGAGACTCCTGCCAACAAAACCTTAATACCAAGTGTAGGCAAGTCTTTATATTCATTATTATTTATGAGTCGGGAAAATTTTCAAAAATATCGGCTTATTATTGCGTTAATTGTTGCTGAAATCACTTTACCTACAAGTATTATAGTACTCATGAGAGAACCAAACACAACCAATTATAACTATGGAAATAATGAAACCATATTGATTCTATCTTAGAGACTACTCTTTAAAATTTGCTTGGTCAAAAAATCCGTAATTTCTTTTAATTCATTTCGAGTTGATATAGTATTAATTTTAACACTTTTATTATTGAGTATATGAGGTATTTTCTTGGGAACATTTGAGTTCATAAATCTTTCTTCTGCTCTTGATTGAAGTTCCTGATTCTTTAGGATAATTATATATTCTTTTGCAATCCTCTTTAATTTAACTAAATTATCAAATTGGAGCTTAAGTTGGTTCTGATAATAATCTTTTGTAATTCGATGAGTATTAGCATCAATTTCTTTTCTTTTTATAGCTTTATTTAATTCTAAAACATATTGCTTCAATTTATTAATTTGATTTGATAATTCAAAAAAGTTATATGAATCCTTTATTTTAGATAGGATAATCTTCTTATTTTGGACAATCTCATCAGAAACTGTTTTTAATGCTTTAAGTTTTATTGAAAAATTCTCATTGGGATTATTTTTTATAGTTTTTTGTAATTTATGTAACCTTTTGATTAATATTTCTCTTTGATTATCTAATTTATATATCTTATATAGTAAATCTAACTGTCTAAAGCCCTCTTCTTCAGAAAAGTGCTCAATTCGGTCAAAATTGTCAATTTTTAGCATTCTTTTTCACGCTTCTTTTTTTATTTTTTCCCAATAAATTATACATCTTCATTACTCAATATATCATCGAATACATCTTTCATTTTTTTACCGTTCTTTATTTCTAATTCTAACTTTAAAGGGGTGGACTCTTTCTTCTTTCTGCGCCTTTTTCGAAAAATCCATTTTGTAAATTTAAACGAAACATATAAAGAAACTCCACAGATACCTAAAAAGATAAATAAAGATATAATTGACCAGAGAATTGAGGATATTGGAGATTGCCCTCCACCAGGGTTAATGGGTTCTGAGGGATTTATTTCATATTCATATAAAATCATCCCATCAGGATGAAATCCATCATAAATTAAAAATCGAATAGAATACTCAATATTTTCCCGATTTTCATAATACATAGTAAATTTAGATAAATCTGAATAATCCTCTCTCTCAAGTTCAATAGATTCTACCATTAAAAAATTTCTATAAATATTCCCCATTATCATTGAATTGGATGCTGGATTTTGTCCTGATGAAAATTCGTAAGAGATGTTCATCTCAAAGATGAGTTCTTGACGTTTGTCGATTATTTTCAAGCCAGAATCATGAAACACATAAAATGTCCTAATATTAATTGGAATTTGCCCTAATTGCTCAAAGTCTTTATAGATCGCCACAACACCTTCTACTTTTGGATAATAACTTGGATTTTCAGGTATTTTAAAATCTTTATAATAAGTATTGTCAACTTGCTTCTCAAGATCTATTATCCCAAGCTGCAAGCTTTCAAAAACAACCGAAATATCATCCCCAAAATCATCAATAATCAAATTTTGAAATGATATGGTAAGACTATTAACTCCCCCTAAAATTATTTGTTCTATATATTCACATACAATTTCTAAATCACTGTTTAGAGCCATTTCGCAAATCCAGAGAAAAATCTCTTGGCTAACCATTTGAAGATTCGAACTCAAGTAAAACTCATTTAAATCTCCCGAATAAAGCATTTCAGCTAGATTTATTACTAAATCATAATTGAATTCAAGACTAACATCCAAGATTTCTGAGATTTTGTATGAATAATAGATGTTGTTTATGTTATTGTAATTTATGTTTTGGAGCACAAATTCTTTGATTTTTTGATTATTTAGATCATAAAGATCAAGTGCCTTTAAAACATAAATCACGAAATAAGTATTTCGTAAGATTATTTCGATATCATAGGTGTATTGAGGATTAAAGTAGAGTACCGAGGAGGTTTCAACGATATTTCTTTCAATATACTCATATAGCGCTGCTTTATTGAAAGGTAAATCAATTAAACTTTCAAAATTTAAATGATCTGCAAGCAACTCTAATGATTTTATAGCATAATATGAATATTCAAAAAAGATTTTGTGTAATTGACTTTCAAGAGAAAAAAAGGTATATCCACGCATAGGTAAAAAAGCCCCGTAAGCTTCAGGAATAGAGTCATTTAAAAATTGGGATTGTATGATATCGTCAATTAAATTAGTTAAATCAACCTCTTCTCCAAAATCATCCAATTTAAATAAATTATTCATTGAATTTAAGGCAAAATACATGGATTTATATGATGTAAAATAGTCAATTCTTGTAATGTAATTATGATATCCTCTATTATTATATTCAAGGGGATATGAGCGAAACTCAGACTGCATTGGATCTAAATTTATAAGAGGTACAAAAACATACCAATCTTCAGGATAAGCAAAATATCTGAAACAATCCTTTATTTCATTATATATGTCTCGTATATTTAAATCTGAAATCCTATCGAATAATTGAAATGAAGAGATAATAGTATTAAATAGATTAAGGGATGTATATTCTTGAGAGATAAGGGAAAATCCTTTAAGTTGATGATAGTTATTAAGTGCCGTTAAAATTTCAGATTTATCTAGTGAATTAAGGTTAGAAGTTGCACCACTGTTGTTTAAGGCTCGAATAATTTGGAAAAGATCCATTAACTCATGCATTTTAACTGTTGTAGCGGAATCCCAGGCACCTTGAGAATTTCTATTATTTAGAATGAAATGGATCACCGAAGTTTCATTTATACCTGAAAATCCCGTCATTTTAGAAAGTTCTAACCCAATTGCACTTGCGATAATATTGGTTGTGTTATGTTCAGAAATTGACATTTGAAAATAATGGTCATCAATATATAACTCATTGAGAAATTGATGAAAGTTATTAATGTTAATCGACTCTTCCATTCCAAAGATTTCTAATGTTTTGATACAGTAATATGACGAAAGAAGGTTGGGTTCATGAAGTGGTTTAATACTATTAAATGAACTATCCTTATCATTATAAAATCCTCCATATCTCCAATCAGTATTTATTGAATCTTGTAAGTCATTTATATATTGAATTATCTCATTTTTTCGCACTGTATAACTAATCCAATCATCCAATAGCAAATTTAATGCCATAACTGCAAAATATGTATTGTCCATTGTAGAAATTTTAAAAGATTCATGTAAATCCACACTATATGGTTGGCCGATAAATCCACTTGTGTCGGGATTATAACAACTCCAGATGAAATCGATAAAGTTTTGTCTGTCGATTAAGTCCAGTTTATTTAAGATATTTAAGGATAAAATAGTATAACAATTGACTTCAAGGAGAGATGTCAAAGGATAATAAGCTTGCGAGAAATCCATGTCCAAGTATCGATAAGAATAATCATCGAAAAATAAATTAGATTCTTGATCATAAGTAGAGATTATATAATTTGTTATTGTTGTTTTATTTATTTCTCCTACCATATCAAGAGCAGCTAGAATATACAGCCCATAATAGGTAGCCTGCAACGAAGGTTCGTAAATCTGAGGAAAATAGCCATACAATTCATAATCGTTAAGTTTTCTGTCAAAAATGGCTTCAATATTGTCCATATTTCTACAGGTTGAAGTTTTTAGTTGATCTTTGGTTCTAGATTCTACTCTCTCATCATAATATTGGTGATCATAGACTGAATCTATTCTATATTTAATATTATTAATTGGATACGTGAAGATAATTTGACAGACTACAATTATTAATACCAATACAATATTTTTATTCTTTTTCATGCTGACCATTTTCCTATTTTACGATTATCTTTTATTTAATCACCTATCTTTTCAGCATATTTAAATAAAAAAGAGAAATATTGGACTTTTTTGTAAGTATTAATTCTTTTTTTATTTATAAATAACAAAAATAATGAGAAGGTAACAATAAATTAACTTCTACAATAGGAATAAAATGATTAAAGATCTCTCTGAGACCAAATCCGATTTGACTTGTGAAGAATGTGGTGAAC
>JAEOTZ010000060.1 GCA_016839585.1 Promethearchaeota archaeon | reverse complement strand
TTAATTTTTTACCTGATATTGATGCATTCTATGAGAAATGGTTAGGGAAAAAAGCACCAGATAAATAAAGCTATTAAAAATTAATTCCTTATTTTTTTATTTTTCATTTATTAATTCAGAAGCAAAGTTATTCATAAAATTTTAATTATGATACTAATTCCGTAAAAATATTTCCTGTATTATATAATGTTTCGTCTAATTCTAACTTTATAATACCTCCAGAAGCTACTTCATAAGCATAGTTAATTCCATCTAATACCTTATTCATTAAAAAATCAAAAGCATTTATACATTCTTCCAATTGAACGTAATTATTATCAGAAAAGCATTTTGACATAGCGGGAATTAATTCTGGAATAAAATCATTACTAACCATTGTTTCCTCAGGACTAATCATTGTATCTTTTGCTCGTAAAAATGGATTCTTAACATCCATTGTAGCAAAAATAAGCTTACAAACAAACAGAGATGCTTTTATTTCTCTCATAATAAATTTTACTTGATTTTTTTCATTTGTAAATAAACGGGTAGCGACCATATTTAATAATTTATCTGTAGTAATAGAGTCTTGAGTATCTATTAGTTTACTAACCCTTTCTGAGATTTTTTTTTTGGGAAGCATTAATATTAGATTCATCTTGTTTTTATCATGATAGAATTTATACAATGTTGAGAGCATGGTTTGATTCACACCTGAATTCTGAGATTGATAAAAATCAAGTTCATATTGATTTTTTTTAAATCTATCTAAGAAGTTCTTCAAGATTAAGAACTTTAATTTTAGTCGATGTAGAGCAAGATACAGACAAACACGTGTTTTAGTGTAAGCTTCAATATTTCCCATCCTGTATCTATCATGATGTTCTCTTTCATACATCACAACTGGTTTAACTTTTGGTATGGCACAATTTATGAAATAGTCAACTATACTCAAGAGAGGTTTAGTTTCTTCTACACCAAAAATCTGTGCGACTTTTTGGCTTGATGGCTGACTCTCTGGCAAGTCTTTAATTTGATCATAATTTTGAGTCGATAAATATAAGGAAGTTAGAGTTTCCATTTCTAAAACTGTTCGACATGGGATAAATACTTTATTGAGATCATTTAATTGGCGACTACTTTCTGGCATATTACTTTACTATTTTTTTACAGAATTTTAAGTATTAAAATATTTAATAATATTCTTATCAAAATTATTTATTTATTAGAATAATTTTATTAAAAGGTATTATAAAATCATATAAATAACTTTTTGATCTTGTATTATACTTCTAATTTGTTTTGTTATGATACTATAGGTGGTTTTAAATCTTTTTTGGGCTTTTTCACACCATATTTTTTTTCTCGAAAATAAGTATAGATTCCTAAAAAAATTAAATATATAGAAACAAGTAAATAAGCTGTCCAAAAACTAAGCCCAATTACCCAAAAATCACCTGTTGTCTTAGTTATTATAGCTGAGTAAAAGATCCCAGTTAGTGATATTATTGATGATATAATACCTAATACACAATCAACATAAATTGCGGCTCTTATATTTTTCTCTTTATTCCACTTAGGCATAATTTTTTTTAATCCTTTCTTATAAAATGGATATAATAGAATTTAATTAAATATTTTTTTAATACTAATATGCAATTATTAAATTGTCAAACTTTAGTTAGATATTTAATAAAATCTTCTAGGAGATTATATATAATTTTTCTTTCTGCTATAAACTACTCCAGTAAGGTTACATAGGTTAAAATCAAAAGGAATTATAAAATATCTTCTATAGGTTTATAAGGATAATTAAAAGTTTCTGCTATTTCTTTTATTGTTATATTACCTCTAAAGAGATTAACACCTCTTCTTATTGGGGGGCTTTTCTTAAGAACTTTTACAATATCTTCATCTGATATTAAGTGCATTAAATATGGAAATAGGGCTTCAGAAAGGGCTTCTGTAGATGTTCTTGGATAAGCACCAGGCATATTTGTTACACAATAATGAATTATACCCTCATCTAAATAAGTTGGATCTTCGTGAGTTGTAGGTTTACTAGTTTCAATACAACCTCCTTGGTCAATCGAAACATCTACAATTACAGATCCCGATTTCATTGATCTAACCATTTCTCTTGAAACGATTCTAGGTGCTTTAGCGTTTGGAATTAAAACAGTACCTATTAAGATATCTGTTTTTTTAACAGTTTTTCTTATATTTCTTATATTGGACATAATAACATTAATTCCTTTAGTTAAAATATCTTTTAAATATCTAATCCGAAATATATTTCTTTCTAAGATTGTTACATGGGCACCCAAGCCATATCCAGCTAACGCAGCACTTAAACCTGCAGTACCTCCACCTAATACAGTAACATTACCTTTATATACGCCGGCAGCACCACCTAATAAAACTCCTTTACCTTTATTGTGTATTGTAAGTAGATTAGCACCCTTAATCAATGCCATTCTTCCTGCAATCTCAGACATTGGTATTAAAATCGGTAAATGCCCATCATCCAATTCAACTGATTCAAAAGCAATTGCAGTAGCTTTACCTCTCATGAAAATATCTGTCAATTCTTTCACAGCAGATAAATGTAAGAAAGAAAAAAGTATTGGTCCAGGGTTAAAATAATTTAATTCTTCTAAAACTGGTTCTTTAACTTTAACAAGGATATCTGAATCACTATAAATCTTTTTTTTAGTCTCATAAACTTTTGCACCAGCATTTATATATTGGTCATCAGTAAATCCTACTTTTCTTCCCGCATTGCGTTCAATTAATACATTATGACCCATATTAATAAGTTCTTCAATATTATATGGTGAGAGACTTACTCTTCCCTCACCAGGTTTTATTTCTTTGGGAATACCTATTATCATTTTTCATTCAAGACAATTCAATATTTTGAACATGTAAATTTAATTAAAAAAATATATCAAATAAAATTAAATTCACTAATAAAATTTGAATCTATTTGATAAAAATTTTAATAATTATTTTTAAAATATCATATTAAGTCTTTTATTTTAATAAAGTTGGAAATTATCGAAGAAAAAAATAACTATTAATCTAATCTTAAGGAAAAAGAAAAGAATGAAAATATTCAAATGAAAAGTAGTTTTTATCTATAACAATCTAATTTAATAACAAATCCCAATCAATAACATTTTCTATTAATTTTAAAGCTAAATCTATCTCATCTTCTTGAATTCCAGGCTTTACTCTATCCATATTTCTAAGTGTTGTGTATGTATCAGATGGACTAAGTATTATTGGAATTCCTTTTTCATTCGCTGTATGAATAACCTTGATATCAGGTTTTATAAACCCGGTTAAAATTAAACATTTAACATCTTCATTTAACGCGGCTAAGGCTAAATCTGTACGATCTCCACCGGTAATAACTGCTGCTGCTTTTATTTGTCTTAAATATTTCAAAGCAGCTTGAGCATTCATCGCACCAATTATTGTTGTTTCAACCCTATTGTTTAAACTCGCAGATGCTATTTCGTTAATTAATTCTCCACCAATTCCTTCTTGAATTTCGATTACTCGAGGTGCAAACAACTCAATGCTTTTTTCAATAATTCCTAGTATTGGGATCCCATATCTTTTAATATGATTTTCTTCTAATTCTTCAATCCTTGCTTTATAGTCATAATCAATCTTATTAAAGATAATTCCTTTTATTTTGATCTTTCTAAATTCAAAATAATTCTTAGAGAAAAATATATTATCAATACATTTATCAGAAGATTGAGTCTCTATGAAAACTAGATCATTAATACCTATTGATTTCGCTATAGTCACATCATCTAAGCCTACACGTGTATATCTTTTAATGCTTGGAGAACCTTCAATAATGACATATTCGAAATTTTTAGCGATTTCATCGTAAGCATTTTTAATCGTTCCTAAATTCTCCTCCTTTCTTTTAACATCTATAAGATCTACATAATAACAATCCGGAATAGAAACAGGAGATATTATGTCATATGGAAGTGTCGTCTTAAAAATAGTATTTTGTATAAATCCGACATCACGATCTGCTTTATTAGTGAACGCTCCTTTAGGAATTCCTATAGGCTTGAAATAGGCAACCTTCTTGCCTTCATTTTGTAATTTTTGCATAATTCCGATCGAAATTAAACTCTTTCCTACTCTTTCCCTTAACGAGCATAGATAAATTGTTTTAACCATCATAAATCACTACAATCTTTTTTCTTTACCATTTAATTTTATTTTATAGGTTTTTTATATTTTCTTAAAAATTATCCTCGGCTTATAGTAATTTTAATATCTACTGCACTATATCCTTTAATAAAGGATAATAATGGATTAATATCTAACTCAACAATATCTTTAAAATCATTTACTAGCTGTGATAATCTTAACAATACTTCTATAATTGAATCAATATCGGAAGCTGGTTCTCCTCTAACTCCTTGTAACAAACTGTATATTTTAGTTTTTTGAAGTGTGTTTTTTGCATCCTGTTCTGTAAATTTATATGCTAACGCGAATGAAACATCTCTTAGAAAATTAGCGTAAATTCCCCCAGAACCAATCATCAACATTGGGCCAAATTGCGGGTCACGAGACATACCTATAATAAGTTCAATAAACTTTTTTTCTTTTTTAAAGTCAATCATCTCTTGCACTTCAACTCCATAAATTTTAGCTATTTGGGGGCCAAATTTTTTAGCACTATCCACAATTTGGATAAAAGCTTCAAAGGCATCTATCTCAGATTCAACACCTAGAACAATCCCTCCTACATCAGTTTTATGAATTATCTGTGGACTGACAATCTTCAAAACCGATTTCCCAATTTCTTTTTGTAATTTCATGGCCTCTCTTGGAGTCCTTGCCAATCTTGATTTTGGAGATTTAATCCCATAACATTCAAAAATTTCGCTCGTTTCATGGCTTAAAAGTACGGTTCGCTCATCTTTCCTGACAGCATCAAAGATTTCTTTAACTTTATCCTTATTAACTTTAAATTCAGAAATTTCTAATTTTTCCAAAGGTTTTGAGTCTAAAAAGTCTTTATATCTTACTAATGTTTTTAAGGAGTGAGCAGCTCTTTCTGGAAAGGGAAAACAAGGGATGTGATGTTGTTTTAAATATTTTCTTGCCTCTTTAATAGATTTTTCGCCTATCATAGCGCATAATATCGGCTTGGTTGATAAATGATTCGAAGAGATATCATAAATTAACTTAGCAACTTCAATTGGTTTTGTCTGAGCCTGTGGAGACATAATTATTAATGCACCATATGTAGTAATTGAATCTTCATATATTCCTTCAACATTTTTGTTGTTTATACCAAAAATAGATTCAATAGCAAATCGATATCTTTCTGGTGACGCATCTCCAATGATATCTACTGGATTAAAAATGGCTGCTTCTGGGGGTAAATTATCTCTTAATTTATGTAATATGGGTTCTGAAAATTGGGCTAATTTTAAGCCTTCACGTTCAAAAGCATCGACCCCTGTTATGCCGGGCCCCCCAGCATTTGTAATAATAGCAAAGGAATTTTTTTCTGGTATTGGTTGATAAAGAAAGGCTTCACCAAAATCAAAAAGGTCTCCAATCGAATTTGCTCTAATTACTCCACATTTTTCGAATGCTAAATCATATGCTATATCAGATCCTGCTAATGCCCCGGTATGACTCGAGGCTGCTCTAGCACCTGCTTCACTAACTCCCGCTTTTAATATCACTATTGGCTTTTTTCTTGTTGCTTTTGGAAGAATTTCTAAAAATCTTTCTCCATTTTCTATACTCTCTAAATAACAAAGAATCACTTTAGTATCCTCATCATCTGCTAAATATTCAATGAAATCGACCTCGGAGCAATCAGCCTTATTCCCTAAGCTAATATTACATGAAAAACCAAACGCCTGTTCCATGGAATAATCCATCATCCCGGTTAACATTGCTCCAGACTGGGAAATCATAGCAATATGTCCTTTTTTAGGAGTTTCAGTTGCGAATGACCCATTATAATTGATTCCAATAAATCCTAGGCAATTTGGACCTATTATTCTCATATTATATTTTTTAGCAATTTCAATAAGCTTTTTTTCACGTAATATACCTTCTCCACCAATTTCTTTAAAACCAGCTGAGATTACAACTAAACCCTTAATATTTTTTTTACCGCACTCTTCTGCAATTGAATTTACATGCTTTCCAGGAATTACAAAAATAGCTATATCAATTTCATCTGGAACCTTTAGTACACTTTTAAAAGCCTTATAGTTAAGAATCTCACCAGCTTTTGGATTTATGGGAAAAATCTTTCCAGAATAGCTAGAATCAATTATATTTTTTAATACATTATATCCCACTTTTCCAGGTGTACTGCTAGCACCAATAATTGCAATTGATTTTGGATTGAAAAAAAAGGAAGCATTACGCTTAATCGTCATTTTTTTTATGTGCAGTAATTTAAAATTTTAAGTGTTATAAAAGTGTATTATTACAATAATTTTTAATCTTTTCATTGAGTAAAAAGGTTAAAAAATGTTAGAACTTTTCATAGAGTATATTATTACAAAAATAGGTGAAAAATCATTGACTGAAATCATTATTATTACAAATAAAGGTAATATTAATCTAAGACTTTTCGATGATGGAGCTCCTATAACAGTAGCCAGCTTTTTATATCTAGCACAACAGGGCTTCTATAATGGAATAATTTTTCATAGAGTTATTGCTGATTTCATGATTCAAGGGGGTGATCCCCTGGGAAAAGGTTTTGGTGGTCCAAAAGATAAAGGAATTACATTCTTTCCATTCAAAGGTCAAAGTATTTCATATCCTTTTAGAGATGAGTTTCAGAGTGGGAGAAAATTTGATAAACCAGGGATTTTGGCAATGGCTAATGCTGGACCAAATACCAATGGCTCTCAATTCTTTATTACACATGTTCCAACACCACATCTTAATAATAAGCATACGATATTTGGAGAAGCAAAAAGTTCTAAGGATCAAGCAGTTGTAAATTCAATTCAACAAGGAGATAAAATTATCGAAATTAGGATTGTATAACATAATGGAGTAAAAAGATTCTAATTATTTTTTTATTTTTTAACCTGGAATGTTCTTATACTCTATTTTGAAAAACTATAAGTATTATATATATTAGATTCACCAATCCTCCTCGTCATCATCGTCTTCCAAATCATCGTCATCATCATAATCCCAATCACCATCATTAAATTCATCATCGTAGTCCTCATCATCATCATCTTCATATTCTTTATCTTTATTTACTCCTTCATAATCCTCATATGTCATTATATAAAATCCTCCCGTTTTTTACATCTAATTATATCAATTGAAATATATTTTAATATCTATTTTAAAGATTTCTATATGAGTAGTTCAAAAAAAGACACTTTTGGAAAATTGAATTATCTCTTAAGGAAATTAATATAATTAATATTCTTAATGAAATTAATATAAAAAAGAGGAATTAAGAAATAAATATTCAAAGTTTATTTATTGAATTATGTAAAGAGTTATTAGAATTCAATTCATTATATATAAATTGATATAAAACTATTATTAATTATTTATAATTGCTGTCAAAACTATGACTAAAGATATAAAGAATTTAATTGATACTGTTGAAGAAGGAAACAAAGTTCGAGCAGAATTCGAGCAAACAATTGATGGTTTAAAGGAAGAAATTAATAAGTTAAATTTTACAATAAAAGAACAAAAATTATTAATTGAAGATCAAAAAGATAAACTTTTTGAATTTCAAGAAAAAACACCTGAGAATATTAAAGAGTTAAAAGACACTATCGCGACTCAAAAACAAGATTTAGTAAAAAGATATAAAGATATCAACTCCCTAAATCAGCAAATTCAAGAACTAACAAACCATTTAGAAAATTATAAAGAGCTGAATTCACCATCTGAAGTAAATGAAGAATTAATTAATACTAAAAAAATTATTGTTCAGTTAACTGAAGAAAATGAACAAAATAGAATTCAAATTCAATCTCTAAAAGAACAAATTGAGAAAAAGCAAGCTTATGATCATCAAGTAGTTGAAAATCAAGAATTAATTGAGGCTAAAAAATTGAATTTTCAATTAATGGAAGAAAATGGATTATTACGTGTTGAAATCGAAGCATTAAAAGCTAAAATCCAAGAAGCGACTGAAAATGTGCAATCAGAAAAAATTGATTCAGCAAATAAAGAAATCGAGACTCTGATTGCCGAGATAGAAGAATTTAAAGCTAAGATCAATTATTTACAGGCAAAAGAAAAAGAAATAGCTGATAGTACAAAAGAAATTGAAGAGATCAAAAATGAATTATTAAAATTTCAAAAGGAAAATGAGAAATTAAGTCAATCATTATTAGAGTTAAAGGAAAAAAAATCTTCGAGTATCTCTATTCAATCTTATCAGCAGTTAAAAGTCCCTTCTAGTTTTCCTAAATCATATCAAATTTCTCTCTTCATGAATATGTACAAACTTTTAGATGAAAAAAATAAAGATAAAGTAATAGAATTCCTTATCATGGATTTAAAGAATCAAAATAATGAGATTAAAAGAAGTGTAATAGAAATTTTAAGTGAAATAAAAGATAAAAAAGTATATGATGCATTCCTTAAGTTAATTCATGATAAAGATTGGTTAATTAGATATAATTTAATTAAAGCAATTGGTAAATTCGAAGAAAAGGGAGAGGAATTAAAGAATTTGTTAGAAAAACTCTCAAAAGACACCGATGTGGATGTTAGAGAACTTGCTGAAAAAAATTTAAAAGAATTTTCAGAATGATACCTTAAGGGACCTATTTTTATTAGTTTAAAAAGTATTAATCTGTTAATATTAGAAAATAAAAAAATTATAAAAAATCTTATAGAAATTATAATTTATAACAGAGTTAATCAATTATTATGAAAATTTAATTTAAGTAATAACCTTTTATTAATTCTTTAAATAATGCCTAGAAAACTCACACCTAATCGATGGAATTGGTCTCAAGAAGAAAGAAAATGGGTATACATAGAATTAGATGAGAAAGGAGATAATGAATATTTCTATCAAATGGAACCTCCACAAGAATTTATTGATTTAACACTGAAAATAAAAGATCTTAATGAAAGATTATTGAAAACAAATGATTCAGAAGAAAATGATAGGATTTTTGATGAAATGATAAGAATTTCCAAGAAAATGCAGTGTATGAGAAAGGAAAATACATAAGATCTTCAGTAAAATTCATTTATTTTGTTTTATTTAAAATGTAATTGCTTAGTTTTGTATTTAATTTGTTAATTAAACCTAAGTCAAGTTCTAAGAATATTTTAAGTGCTGTTGGGAGAGAGATGTTATTCCCGATAGAAATATAAAGCAATTTTTGCGAATTAGGTTTAGGAATAGCATAACCAATTATTTGATCATTAGAATAAATTCCAAGAAAGTTTGATGTTTCTTCATGTGCTTTTAAAACTCCAAATAATAATTTTTTTGTATAACCTATAACTGGTGTACTAATTTTCAAACCAAAATCACAGGCAGCTCCATAAAGAAATGGATGTACTTGACCACTTGAATTAATAATATAGCAATCTGGTTTTTCTTTAATATTTTCAACTAAATCTAAAAAAATATCTGTTTGAGTTAGAAATAAAATTGAAGGAAGATATTCACTAATTTTGGGCTTATACGTTTTAAAATAAGATTTGATTATCATTTTCTCTCTACAATCATATAATATTAAACCAGAATAAGCTTTATCTTTAATATTTCTAATTTTTATAAATCCTAATATACACACTTCGTCTAAAATATCGTTTGTATTAACTTTTAGCGCATTTACTTTTTGATATTCCCTTATCTCATTTAAATTCAAAAATTGAGTTCTTTTTAGAAAAGGTTCAACGCATTTAGGGCATACATAGTTATAATCTAGGTTATGCTTTTCACATAATTTGCTATTAATTATCTTTCAACCTTTTGAAGAAATTATTTTTAGAGTTTATTTCATTAAGGAACTTAATATCTCATGAATTATTATTTAATTTTCTTATTAAATTTAAATAATTACAACTATAATTTTATTAAAACTAACCTAAACATTTAATTTCATTAAAAAAATAACTAATACCATGAAGATTGCTGTCTCAGGAAAGGGCGGAGTTGGTAAAACTTTAATTGCTGGAATTCTAGCAAGATTATTTGCTAAAGATGGCTTTAAAGTTTTAGCTATTGATAACGATTCCGCCATGAATTTAAGTTATACACTTGGAATTAACCAAGATGTGAAAGAAAAAATAGTGCCTATCTCAGAAATGAAAGAAATGATTAAAGAACGGACATCAGTCCCAGGAGGAGTTTCAGGGGTATATAATATCAATCCGAAGGTTTCTGATATTCCTGATAGGTTCAAAGTTAATGGGCCTGACGGCCTAGAATTACTTGTTCTCGGATCTATTGAAGAACCTGCAACAGGGTGCCTATGTCCAGAAAATGCTTTAATTAGAACTTTATTATATAATTTGTTTGTTAAAAGGGATGAGGTTGTTATTGTCGATTTTGAAGCAGGTTTAGAACACTTAGGACGAGGTACTGCAAAGGGGATTGATGTTATGTTAGTTATGTCTGAGCCATCTCAAAAATCATTAGATCTTTGTTCAAAAATTATAGTATTGTCTAAAAAATTAGGAATCATAAATATTTTTTTAGTAGCTAATAAGGTATTAGATCAATCTCAATTAGATATAATTAATAAAAGAGTCCAAAAATGGGAAATCCCGCTTTATCACTCAATTCCATTCGATTCAGATATAGGTAAAGCAGATTTAAATGGCATATCCCCGTTAGAATTTAACCCAAATTCAAAAGCAATTGACTCAATAAAAATTTTATACAAAAAGTTAAAAGATTTAAAAAAGGATTTGTTTGATCTATAAGATATCTTCAAGATTTAAATCCTGATCTTGAGCAAGTTCTTTCCATTGCTCTATAGCTTCTAAAGCATCTTTCTCATCCATTTGTTCAATTGCATAACCTGCATGAACTATGACATACTTTCCTACTTCTGGATTTTGGATCAATGCTATTATTACATTTTGTTTAATGCCATCAAAATCAACTAGAGCCCAATTGTCATTTATTTCTACAATCTTTCCAGGTATAGCAAGGCACATTATTAATTTCTAATGAATTTAAAGTTATATTATAATTATAATACTTATGATAAAATAAAATTATTGATTTACTTTGAAAAGAGAAGATTTTAATCTTAATATATAATGAAAACAAAAATAATTTATTATTTAGTTTAGAAATTATTAATCTGTAAAGAGTGATTTATTGTGTTCTTAAATAAATTAAAAAATACTCCAAAGGACAAACTATTGATATTAACTACTATTATTGGTGTTGTTATCGTTATTCTAATTTATCTTTTAGTTTTTATTCCAATTGAAGCAACCTTGAATGATTATGGAATCCTAGATTTCGAATTTGCATGGTCTTCAGAAAGGGCTGAAGCAATCATGTTTGCGTGGGGGTCTAGTGGAAGAAATAAACAAACTTTAGCAATATATTGGGATTTTATATTCATTATTGGATATGTATCTATTGCTTTTAGTCTCAATCTACTAGTTTCAAGAAGATTAGATGGAAATCTGCAAAATTTTGGGATATTTATGACCCTATTAGGCACAATTTCAGGATTATTTGATGTAATAGAGAATATCAATTTACTCTTAATGTTAGACACACCAACATCCGTTTCATCTACTAATTCGTTTATTGCTTCTCTAAGTGCCACAATTAAATTTGGATTTTTAATAGCAGCGATTATTTTCTTTGTTTTAGCACTAATTATCCTACTTATAAAAAAAGTTAAGAAAAAGTGAATGAATAATCTTTATTTTATTTTAATTTAGAAAATAACTATTTTTCGGGTTTTTCTGAATAGAAGGTAATTAAATCATCAAGCCAATTAAAAATTTCTACTTTTGATAAGCTATCTATATTAAATTTTAATCTTTCTAATTCTCGTACTATATTTTTTATTTCTAATGGAACAGATGTTTGACAGAGTTCAAATAAGAATTCATTACTCTTTTTAACTAGAGCTTTTATATCTGAATCCATTGGCTCAATTATTGGCTCATTAGTAAATTCATCTTTACTATTATCTATTTCTACCAGTAAATTTATCAGATCAAAAAGACGTCCAGTTTCATTTCCTTTAAAAGCACTATCTGTTTGAAAATAATATCCCTTGTAATCAGCAATAGGAATTAATTCATTATATTGATTGCCGATTCTAATCACTGATTTCACATGTTTATAAAGGCTTGACGGTGACCAAGCATATATTTCAAAACCTGCTTCTGATTTTTCAGATAGGACAGATAAGGTTAATTTATGTTCATCTTTAAAGTATCCAAATGGAATGATAATTAAATCTAGTGAATTTATAGAACTCTCACTTAAATTATAGTTCAAATTTTCAATATGGTGTGTTTGATCAATTGAGTGTTTAATCAGATCAAACTTTATTTTCTTAGAATGTGGTTTATAAATGTAAAATAGCAATCCTTCAAAACCCTGTAAACCCAGTTCCATTGAAAAATTAATAACTGCGTTAGAAACAACTTTATTATCAAACTTTATATCCAAAAATAAATGATAATAATTCTCAATATAAGAAAAAAACCATGAGGGATCGCGTTTTAAATTGTATAACGACATGCTTTTATCTTCTAATCATTATTTAATTATATTCTTATTTTAATTGAAAAAAATGAAAAAACTATTTATAATTTTATTCGGTATTATTTAAACTTTACATACGTTTTACATTCTAATCAAAAAGATTTAACAAATACTATAAAGAGGTTAATTAATCCATTAAGTTTATATTTCTCATGTAATGAGTTAATTTTTAATAGGATTTCATTTAAATATTCTGTAATTGGAAAATAGTTTTCCAGTAGTAGTTATTATTTAAATTGCGAAAAGAATCTACTATTATTCCTAAAAAAAAGTTTTACGCTAAAGAAAAATAAAATAAAAAAAAATAAAGTAAATTTAATAAATTTAAAAATTACAAACCATATTTTTCTAAAATGGATTTCAAGCGGGTTCTATGAAATTTTAAGCCAATCTCATCAGCACTATATCCCATAGCTAAAGCATATAGCTCAGTTATATATAATACTGGAATATCGTACTCTTTTTCATACTTCTTAGATAAATCGCGTTGTCTAGTATCAAATTGTTGAAAGCAAGCTGGACAATTTACACAGATAATATCTGCTCCTGCATTTTTTATACTATCTAATTTATTTTTAAGATTTGCTAGACCATGTTCTTCATATGCATTTGTCACAGCAGAACCACAACATAAAACTAACTCATCATAATCCACAACAGTCGCTCCACTTGCTGCCACAAGCTTTTTTAACGTTTCTGGTCTCATAGGATCATCAGATTCCATCCACTCTGCTGGTCGCATGTAATGACACCCAGGATGACAAGCAACTTTTAAACCATTTAATGGTTTTGTAATGGAACCTTTGACTTTATCAAGGTGCTCTTGTAATACATCTACAAAGTGCTTAACATCAATTGTACCTTTAAATTCTTTACCGATTTTGGCTAATTCTTTATTGACTTTTTCTTTTTTCAAAGAATCGTGTTTTAATTGATGTTGTACACCTCGTAAAGTATTGGTGCAACCGTTACATAATGAGATTATATCTTTTCCCTCTGCTTCAGCTAAACATAAATTCATAGCACCGATGGTTAACCACGCATTGTTATCAAAACTTTTCATTCCAGTAGGATCTGGGCAGCATGAGAATGCTGCTTGGGAAGTTTCAATCCCAACCTTTTCAAAAACTTTTCTAGATGCTGCTTCTATGAAAGGAATTCTATTACCAATCGTACATCCTTCAAACATTTTAAATTCTGTCATTTTTTTCTTACCCTCGAATTATTTTAATTTTTTGGCTGCTCCAATATTTTTTAATAATGTTTGCAACTCATTGACATCAGGTATAACAATTGCAGGTAATCCCATCTGTTCTCTTCTCCTCTCAATCGCAGGTTGTGAAGGGATTGCTTTAGCACTATCAAATATCGCCTTTGCTTGAGAATATATAAACTCTGGTCCTTTCCCTTGCTCAATAGATTGATTCTTTAAGAACGTAAATATCTCTGTTAACTCAATGTCTTGTGGACATACCTCATCACATGTATCACATACCGTACAACCCCAAATTATCAATTCATCTTCTGTAAATATCAGATCCTTATAACCTAATAACGCATTTAAGATATTATTTCTTGGATTATATCCAGTAGTTCCATAGAAATCAGCTGATACTTTTGTAACAGGGCAATTATCTGCACAACGGCTACATTGATAACAATATTTGATTAAATCAGACCCTTGATGAAAATCCATTACTAATTTTCGAAATTCGAAATCTATACTCATTTTTTTCACTTTTTCTCCTTTTTATTATTTTGTATTGGTAGGCTTTAACCCTTGCGTGGGCAGTTATATCCAATCTATTATTTTTATTGGATATTCATCCTAAGCCTACGTTTAATTTTCGAGAGTAAATCTCAGTGCCTTACTCATCAACAACCGTGATGTGTGCGGCACATGATAGTCAGCAATCGAAACAGCGGACTACCATTTCTAAGAGATTTACCATTCCTTCTGGTATATCACTCATTTTTTTGTTCACGCTTTTGATATTTTATTTTCAATAAATTTATTTAATCCATGGGTCTGGTAATTTTAATCCGTCTAAAGCCTTATCTTCAAATACCTGTTTTGCGGTGTGCATAAGAGTTTTTTCTATTCCTGCAATATTATGATTAGTTGCTACTAATAGATTTAATTTTTTACAGATTCCAGCAGCATCAGACCAGATATTGTATAACAATAGACCTCTTGGGGCTTCTGTTACACCTACACCATTTCCTTCCCTCGGCTCTACATCTAAAGTCTTACAATCAGGATTTACAACGTCAGGGTCCTTAAGTAACGTTGCAATTATTTCAATTGCTTCTACAGTTTCAATTAATCGTGCCCAATGATACGCAAATGTGTGATGGGAAATTGGTCCTGTTTTATCTCTAAAGGCTTTTAATGCCTCATCTGCTAGTGGTGTTGCCATTTTATCTGCAGCATTAATCATTGCTAAACAATTTGCTCGATATATCCCATCGGGATATCCTGCTGGCTTATAATACATGTGAGTGGCATAAGAGTGTTCTGGAATATGTTCGCCAAGTACATCCAAATATTTATGGATATCAAAATCCTTTTTCTCACCGTTAGGTGTAACAATTCTTATATCTCCTTCATAAATGTCATGTACTCCATTCTTTGTCATCCCAAGATAATATGTAGGTACGACAGCAACGTTTGCTACCACGTCCCAATAATCTTCTACTACTTTTAAGCCAATTTCTACTGTCTTCTTTGTAAATTCTATCTGTTCACCAACTTGTTTAAGAAATTTATCTCTTGCATCTTCATCCATTGGTTTTTTCATTCCACCGACAATTGCAGAAATAGGATGAACTGATTTACCACCAATCTCAGCACATAATTTTTGTCCAAAATCCATCATTTTCAGAGCCATTGCTCCAACATCAGGCATCTTATTGATAACATGGACGACATTTCTTAATGCAGGGTCTGCGAAAGGTCCAAGTAAGAAATCAGGTGCTGCCAAAGCATAAAAGTGTAATACATGAGAAGAGTATTGTTTAGCATTTTGTAATAATATTCTTAATTTTCTTGCTGGCTCAGGAATTTCAACGCCCCAGGCATCTTCTACTGCTTTTGTAGGTGTTAAATGGTGAGGAATTGGACAAATACCACAAATTCTAGGTGTAATACGAGGCACGTGTTCTGCATATCTGCCCTCACAGAACTTCTCAAAGAATCTTGTCGAAGTAATATTAAATTGCGCATCTTTAACCTTTCCATCATCTCCCAAGACAATTCTTAAACCTCCATGTCCCTCTAATCGAGTGACTGGTTCAACTACTATTTCTTTTACCATTTTTTTTATTCGCCTCCTTTATAACTTCTATTTGATGCTAAAGTAAACTTTTGAAAAGTTCCTAAATGATCTTTTACCTGACTTAGCAATTCTTCTTTAGATACATCAACATTAAAGCCTTTAATTACAACATCAGCAAATCTGCTTGCTTGATCTGCAACCCATTCAGTTTGACCATAGCAGCCGCTACAAGGAGCGTTAACTCGAAGGCATAAACCACCGCAACCAGCTTTAGTGACTGGTCCCATACAAATGTATCCTTGTTCAATTAAGCAATCATCCATATTTGGAAGACCTTCATAATCTCTCTTCACTTTAGTCATTCGTGATTTACTACCAATAATTCTCGGACATGTATCACAAACATTAGAAATTTCTGTGAAATCTCTATTATCTCTTAAGTATGCCATTATACTCGAAGCAATATCTTCTGTAGTAGGTGGAAGGTTAGCTAAAGGACTTTCAGGGGCACCTCGTTTTTTAATTTGCTTTAAGACATCTCCTGCGAGATCAAACCCCGCCATTAATGGTACGTTTAAAAACAAGGTTAAAAATTCAAATAAATTTTTCTTGTTTCCTGTAGAAATTGTACTTAGGTTTTTTACCATTCCATTTAATTTCTCTGCCCTTGATGCTACGGTTTTTGATGGTCCAAAACAACCTACACATGGATCTCCATTGCTTGTACATTTTAATGTACATCCAGAACTTGTAATAGGTCCAAAACACATTACTCCTTTATCTAATAAACATCCTTCGGTATTTAAAGGACATTCATTGCAGAATGCTAAATCGTTCATAGGTTGTGGTTTTTGTCCTAATAGAAAAACCACAGAACTGATAATTGCCTCTGGTTTAGGTGGACATCCTGCGATGTAAGCATCAACCTTAATAACCTCATCTAAAGGCATAATCTTTTCTGTGAAACCAGGCATATGTTCCTTAGGTTCATGTGGAGATTCATTGGTAATACTCTCTGTTTCAACAAATTTCCTATTAATTACTTTTTGTATATCCCATTGGTTAGCTAAGCCATGTACATTACCATAACATGAACAACTGCCAAATGATATAATGAGTTGACATTTTGCTCTCATTAATTTTGCGTTCTCAACATCTTCGTTAGTTCTTAAACTACCTTCTACGAAACCAACTAATATATCACCATCTGGTCTTGCTTTCAACGAGTCGTGCTTAAAATCGACTACAGCTGGCCAATACACAATATCAAGCGCTGGGAGTACCGGTAATAATCCCAAATGAGCATTCAATAGGGATTGGTGGCAGCCCCAGCAATCTGAACATTGCATAAAAGCTACTTTAACTGCCATTTTCTCTCATTTTTTTTGTTATTTAATTTTAATAATTAGCTAATTTGTTAAAAAAAAATTAGTTGAAATAATGTATTAATAACTTTATTAAAAGCTTCTGATTCATTTTCATTTCTCAAAAATTACTTTTATATGTCTATATGAATAAATATTCAAAATTGAAAAATAACTTTAGTTCCTTTTGACCCTTGACAGATTTTTTTTATTGATATGAAAAAGACTTATAACCAATAATTGTATTGTAAATAATTTAATTATTAAATTATCTAAATTCTTTTAACCTTCCTTTCTTTCTTTTTATTATGAGTAGTCAAAAAGAGAGCTCAAATATTATCCGTTTAGCACACGGAGCAGGTGGGTTTTTACAAGAAGAACTCATTAATTTTATCATTAAAGACATTGCTATTAAGAAAATTTCTAATGGTATAGGTGTTGAAGAATTGGATGATGGTGCTACGATTCCATTAAAAGATTATAACCAAGAAATTGTAATTACTACAGATGGGCACACTGTTTATCCAATATTTTTTCCAGGAGGAGATTTAGGTTCATTAAGTGTTTGTGGTACAGTTAACGATTTATTAATGATGGGTGCTGAACCTATTGCCATTACATCAGTTATTATTATAGAAGAAGGTTTTAAATTTGATACTTTAGAAAAAATTATACATTCGTTTAATTTAAAAGCAAAAGAAGCAAATATTGCAATTATTGCTGGAGATACAAAAGTTATGCCTAATGGAAGTTTAAATGAAATAATTATGGCCACCACAGGAATTGGAATAAAAGATAAACAAATAAAAATATTGGATAATGGACTAAAAATTGGAGACAAAATAATTATTACTGGAAGTATTGGTGACCATGGTACTGCTTTAATGGCTAGTCGTGAAGGTTTGAATATTTCTACAGATTTAAAATCTGACTTAGGCTTCCTTTTAGAAATTAATAATATACTAGGGTTTGAAATAAAAAATAATTATATTCATGCAATGAAAGATCCTACAAGGGGAGGAATTGCTGGAAATTTAAATGATTGGGCGAAAAAATCAAATGTAGGAATCTATATTGAAGAAGAGAAAATTCCTATAAAAAAGCAAGTAACTGCAATATGTGATATGTTAGGTTTAGACCCATACAATATAGCCTCCGAAGGAAGAGCTCTCTTATCAGTTGATCCTCAATTCGCTGAGGTAATATTAAAAAAAATAAAGTCTACTCAAATTGGAAAGGGTGCAGAGATTATTGGTGAAGTTAAAAGTGAAAATCCTAAACAAGTTTTATTAAAAACTATTGTTGGAGGTACTCGATTTATAGATATGCCATTAGGAGAATTAATACCTCGAATTTGTTAATAAATTAAAAAGTTTTATTAAACTAAAAATATTGATTATGGAAATCCCTGGAACTGAATTGCTTAAAAGTAAGATATTTACAGAAAAGATTGTTAAGTCCATCAATAGGATTATAAAAGATTTGAATACACCCATAAAAATAATGCATGTTTGTGGAACACACGAACATACGATTTCAAAGTATGGTCTAAGATCATTATTACCTAAAGAACTTGAGGTATTATCTGGTCCGGGGTGCCCTGTTTGTGTGTGTCCTGCAGCCGATATTGATAAAGCCATTGAGCTCGGAAAAAGAGACGATACAATAATTACCACTTTCGGGGACATGATTCGGGTTCCAGCAACAAACATTTCTTTAGCAGAGTTAAAAGCAAAAGGTGGAGATATAAGAATAGTATATAGTCCTCACGATGCTATAAAAATAGCTAAAGAAAATCCTGAAAAAGAAGTCATTTTTTTTGCAATTGGTTTTGAAACTACAGTACCTTTAATCGGATATGAGATTCAATCAAAGCCACCTTCAAATTTTTCAGTAATTTGTGCCCATAAATTAATTCCTGCGGCATTAGAACTTCTAATTTCTCAATCTCAATTGAAAATTGATGGATTTATATCACCAGGTCATGTTTCGACTATAATTGGTTTAAAACCTTTTAAATTATTCTCAGATGCATATAGAGTACCTAATGTAATTGCTGGTTTTGAGCCGAATGATGTATTGGTAGCAATTTTAATGCTTTTAAAACAAAAAAAAGAAAAAAGATATGAGACTTTAAATGAATACTCTCGAGTTGTAAAACCAGAAGGGAACAAAAAGGCACAAGAAATTATTTCTAATGTGTTCGAATCGATTTCTTCACCTTGGAGAGGTATAGGACGTATTCTTGATGGCGGTTTAAAAATCAAGAAAGAATATGCGGAATATGATACGGACAAGAAATTTGATATCGATATAGAAAAATCACAAGATATTCCTCCAGGATGTTCATGTCATTTAGTTATGATAGGAAAATTATATCCTTATGAATGTAAGTTGTTTAGAAAGGAATGTACTCCAATTAATCCAATAGGACCATGTATGGTTTCAATGGAAGGGACATGTAGTATTTATTTTAAGTATTATAAAGAGGAGTATCCTAAATAGACCATGGAAATGATTTATTATACATTTCATCAGCCCAAGAGTCTGTTACTGGAAAATTACAACGATATCCTGCTTTAAAATTTTTTAAATAATAAGTTTTTACATGCCTTCCAAATACAATTTTATCAAAATCAACTCTAGTTAATTTCTGAGATATAGCTATTTTTTGATATTCTTTAAAACTATAATCAAGGCTACATTTCCAAAAATATGTTTTATCTTTTAAAAATTGAACCTCATCACCATGATCTTCTTCTATCCATGAAACGAAGCTAATATCATCCTTACTTTCTAAAGAGTTTTTTAGATATCTCAATCTAGATTCAAACCCACCCTCACTTGACGCCCAATAGCCTCCCCAATAACTTGTAAGAACAATTATTACTCGCCCTTTTAATTCTCTCACTGTTGGCCATTGAAAATTGTTTTGTCTGAAATTTTTATATGTATATAATTTATCCAGAGAGAGTGACTCAACAAGTACGTTATTAAATTTTTTAATTCCATAAAGCTCATCTGGCTTGTTGTTTGAATCAACAATGCTATCCTTTAATTCGATAAAGAGAGTTATTGGTGCGTGTTCATTATTTTGTTCATTAGACCACTCTTTAATTATTTGTAACCAATTTGAAAATAAATAATCGTTTGGGTTTCCATCTACATTAAGCATTACGTCGTAATGATTCTGGAGATGATATACCTCAAAATTGTTCAATTCTTGAATTTTTTCATCGTGAATATCGTATTCGAGCCCTCGTACTCCTTTGTTTAATTGTTCTCTAATTGAGTGCTCATATGAATTATGGCTTGTTTTAAAGAAGGCTTTATGATATGGAACATCCCATTTATTTACTTTCGAGTTCATTTGTATCATAATTCTAAGGAGTAATAGATAATAAAAAATAATCTAATCGTTTTAATAATTTTCCTAATATAATATTAGATTTTTTTTTAAAAGCATGATTAATTAATTTTAACCTAAAATTATTTTTTTAAAATCTGAGATATCTAATTGAATGATATTAGGACAGTAGAAATAACGATTACTGGAATTGTTCAAGGGGTAGGATTTAGACCTTTCCTATTTAATATAGCACGAAATAACGATTTAACAGGGTATATTCTTAATCGAGGAAATGCAGGAGTTCGATTAATCTTACAAGGTGAATCAAAAAGTATTGAAAATTTTATTGTAGAAGTAAAAAATAATAAACCCAAAATATCTTATATTGAGCATTTTAAAGTAAAAGAAATAGATTTCAAAAAGAAATTTAGTAATTTAGAAATTAAGAAAAGTGAACAAGGACGAGGAATAAGTTTAACTCTTCCTCCTGATATCGCTATTTGTAATAATTGTTTAGAAGATATGAGAAATAAGAATTTATTAAAGTATTATAATTATCCATTTATCGCATGTGCAGTATGTGGCCCTCGATTTACTACTGTAGAAGAGTTACCATATGACAGAGAACGTACAACGATGATAAATTTCCCTTTCTGTGACAAAGCTGAACCTGAGTCCTGTATTCAAGAATATTCTGATTTCAATAATAGAAGATTTCACGCTCAAACTTATGCTTGTTCTATATGTGGTCCAAATTATCAACTTTACAATATATCAGGTAATGTAATCGAGCAAGCCTCCATAAAAGAAATTCTAAAAGAAACATCAAACAGGATTAATAATGGAGAAATTATAGCAGTTAAAGGTATAGGTGGTGTTCATTTAGTTTGTTTAGCAGATGATGATGAAATTATTCTAAAGCTTAGAAAAAGAAAAGGAGAAAGGAAATTCAAACCGTTTGCTTTAATGGTGCCAAATTTTAGATTAATTGAAAAGGACTTTTATATCTCAGAAAAAGAACGAGAAATTTTGACCTCTTTTCGTCGACCTATTGTTCTACTAGAGAGAAAAAATTCTTCTAATAATTCGAGTATTAGTAAACAAGTTGCTCCGGGTTTAAATAATGTAGGTGTTATGTTTCCTTATTCAGGAATCCATCATTTGTTATTTGATTATATCGGAGAGAAACCATTAGTTTATACTAGTGGCAATAAATCAAATATTCCAATGGGTATTGAAAATGATATGATTTTTAATCAACTTCAAAATCTTGCAGATGTATTTCTTCTTCATAATAGACCAATCTTTCAACGAGCTGATGATAGTGTTTTAAGAATTCACGATAATAAAGTTAAATTAATAAGAAGATCTAGAGGTTATGTCCCCGAATATTTACCCTTACCTTTTAATGTAGAAATACCAGCAGCTCTTTCAACAGGACCTGAATTAGCTGTTACTGGAGCTATTTTAAGGAGAAATCGGATTTTTCCAACTCAACATATTGGAAATGTAACTCACCTTGAAACATATGAATTTTTAAGAAATTCACTTCTTCATATGAAAAATCTATTACAGATAAAAGATTCTGAAGTTGAATTTATAACGTGTGATTTACATCCTGCTTTTATAACTACTAAACTTGCGAATGAGCTCGCTTCGCAATTTAACGTCGATTTGTACCAAATTCAGCATCACTTTGCTCACGTATTAAGCTTAATGGTTGAAAATAATATAAAAATTGATGAAAAAATTGTCGGAATCAGTGTAGATGGTGTTGGTTATGGTGATGATGGTAATGTTTGGGGAGGAGAAATTTTGTTATGTTCTTATGATAAATATCAACGAGTAGGTCATTTAGAATATCAACCAATGATTGGTGGAGATCGATGTACTAAATATCCTGCTCGAATGGCTGCTTCAATTATAATTAATAATCTTGGTAGCCAAGAAGCACAAAAGATTTTTAAAAAATTAGGCTTAGCAGATGATTTAGAATATAAGGAAACTGAACTGAATGCTTTATTATCACAATTTGAAATGGGAAAAACTAAATTTTCTTCAGAAAATATTCCTTTAACAAGTTCAACTGGTAGAATATTTGATGTAATATCATATTTATTAGGAGCATCGGATATTAAAACATATAGGGGAGAACCTGCAATGAGGCTTGAGGGATTAGCATCGAGAGGAAATCCGAAGGAAATTAAACTAAATGTTGAATTTTATAGACAAAATGGAAATTATATTATTAATACATCAAAATTAGTTTTAAATATATTAGATTTATTAGAACATTCTAAAAATAAAAGAAAAGATATTGCTGCGAAATTTCAAATTGAATTTGGTAAAATTTTTGCCAATATTGCTATTAAAATTGCAAAAGAAAATAATATTAAAAAAATCGGATTATCAGGTGGAGTAGCTTATAATTATTCTTTTTCAAAAACAGTTAAAAATGTAGTTAATCAAGCAGGATATACATTTTTAGAGCATGATCTAGTGGCTCCAGGTGATGCTGGTATAAGTACTGGACAATTAATTGGTGGATTATTTCAATACTTCAAGAAGAATTAACTTTTTCTTAATAGCTCTTAGTTTTTTCAAATCATATTGTATTAATAGTTTTATTTAAAAGTTTTAAATCAAATTAAAAATACAGTGGATTTTTATGGGAGGTCTCTTCGGAGTTTTTTCAAATACTGATTGTTTAGAAGATCTTTTTTACGGGACAGATTATCATTCACATTTAGGAACCAGGAGAGGCGGTATGGCAGTAAAGAATGCAGGTGGTTTTCAAAGGTTCATTAAAGATATCACCACATCTCAATTTCGGTCGAAATTTGAAAAAGATATTACGAAGATGCACGGGAATAAAGGTATCGGGGTAATCAGTGATTATGACGATCAACCCTTGATAATAAATTCACATTTAGGTGTATTTGCCCTTACAACGGTAGGAAAAATAAATAATTTAAAGGAATTAGCAGAACACGCACTGAAAAATGGATCTCATTTCTCAGAGATGCATGGGGGGGAAATAAACCCTACAGAAATGGTCGCAACGATAATTAGTCAAGGTATTACCTTTGAAGACGGGATTCAGAAAGTTCAAGATATTATTGATGGTTCTTGTACCATGCTTATATTAACAAGTGAAGGAATTTATGCTGCTAGAGATAAACTAGGGAGAACACCTCTCATTTTAGGGAAGAAATCTGGATCTTATGCAATTACTATGGAAACTTGTGCATTTCCGAATCTTGGGTATGAAATAACAAAATATCTCGGACCAGGTGAAGTTATTTTTATAAGTGAAAACGGTCCAAAACAGAAAATCACACCTGGCGATAAACTACAAATTTGTGGTTTTTTGTGGGTATATTATGGATATCCTGCATCTACTTATGAGGGTATTAATGTAGAAGTTGTTCGTTATAAATGTGGGTCATACTTGTCAAAAAACGATAATATAGAAATTGATCTTGTGGCAGGTATTCCTGATTCTGGAACGGGGCATGGATTAGGTTATGCAAGTGAAGCAAAAATACCATTCTCACGCCCATTTGTAAAATATACTCCAACTTGGCCAAGAAGCTTCATGCCTCAAGATCAAGAGATTAGAGACGAAGTTGCTAAAATGAAGCTTATCCCTATTAAAGAACTGATAAAAGAAAAACGATTGCTATTTTGTGAAGATTCTATTGTAAGAGGAACTCAACTTCGAAAGACAATTCAAAGATTATATGGATTTGGAGCCAAGGAAGTCCATATGAGGCCGGCTTGTCCTCCACTTGTGTATAGTTGCAAATTTCTTAATTTTTCTAGGTCTCACTCTGAATTGGATTTAGCTGGACGATGGGCTATAAAAGAGTTAATTGGTAGGAACATTGAAGATCCAGCAGAATATACCAATCCAGAATCTGATAAATATAAGGCTATGGTTAATGTAATTCGTAAAAAATTACAATTGACAACCTTACAATACCAGAGACTTGAAGACTTAGTTAAAGCTATTGGATTACCTAAAGAGAAGATCTGTACATATTGTTGGGATGGAGTAGAATAAAGTTAAGTTCTACTTCTCACGATAGATTTTTCTAATTCTGCTAATTTTTGTACCGATTTTATTGGATATTTTCCTGTTAAACATGCCAAACATAATTGATTTTGACTTTTTCTAATTGCTTTAGTTAAATCCTCAATTGTTTGATATAATAATGTATCTGGCCCAATTTTTTTCTGAATTTCTTTTATATATGCCTCACCATAATAATTTTGAAATCTTCCCGCAATTAATTCATTTCTAGTTGGAAAATCGATCCCCATATAGCATGGACTAATAATAGGAGGACAACTTATACGTAAATGAACACGTTTAGCTTCCCCTTTTTCTCTTAATAATGAAACAATTTGCTGAGTTGTTGTACCCCTAACAATAGAATCATCTAAAAGAATAACATCTTTACCTTTAACAATACTTTTTATAGGATTCAATTTCTCTTTTACAGCAATTTTTCGCTTTAATTGACCAGGCATGATAAATGTTCTATGTACATACCTATTTTTCATTAATCCTTCTGCATATGGTAATTTAGACTCTGTAGCATATCCTACAGCCACACTTCTTCCAGAATCCGGAACAGGAACTACTATTGCGTTTTCTCTTATTTCGGGATTATTTAAAATGGGATCATTTTTTGCTAAATTCTTTCCTAACCTAAATCTTGCTTCCGCGACTGAAACACCATCGATAACGGAATCTGGTCTTGCAAAGTAGACATATTCAAATTGACATATTGCTGTTCTGTTTGAGTTAATTACCATTTCTGAATGAATATCCTTTTGATGACTTAGATGTACAATCTCTCCTGGTTTTACATCTCTCAAAAGTTTTCCTCCAACAACATCTATGGCACATGATTCAGATGAGACAAAATATAAATTTCTTTGTTGAGACTTTAACTCCCCAATACATAGAGGTTTAAATCCAAGTGGATCTCTCATTGCATAGATATCACCCTGATCTGTCATAAGAATTAATGAGTATGAACCATCTAATAATCTACTAGCTAATTTCAGAACTTCTGGCCAATCTTCTGTTCCTAATGCAATGGAACCAATTAATTGTGCCAGTACCTCAGTATCGGTATCAGTTATGAAAACACGTCCCATCTCATCCATACTTTTTTTAATTTCAGAAAAATTTGCAATCGTACCATTAAAAGCCATAGCGAATTCAATTTCATTGTTTTTAAAGTGAAAAGGCTGAATATAATCAGTTGATTTATAACCTGTAGATCCTGTAGTAGCATATCTATTATGACCTATCCCAACATTTCCCCAATATTGAGATAATACTTGATTATTTATAACTCTTGATACTAATCCGTTTTTTTTATAAGTATGAATATTTCCACCAGTTTTTAACACAGAAATCCCTGCAGACTCTTGACCTCTATGTTGTAAAGCAATTAATCCCTGATATAAAAGTTTTGATACCGAAAATCCAATATCATCGCATGTAACCCCAAAAATTGCGCAATTTTCTCGAAGGCTATGCCTCTTTTTATAATTCTTTTTTCTAATGGGCATGATAATTATTAGGATAAGAAAGGCAATTTTATTATCTTCAATTAATTTAAATCATGTATAACTTTTAATTATTGGTTTAATGGTTTATTAATGATTTCTACTAAAAAGTGGTAAAAAATAAGTATAAACAAAAAGAATCTTGCAATAGTTATATTAATTGGAGGAAAAAGTATCCGTTTTGGAAGCGATAAGGGGCTTTTTGAATTTAAAGGAAAACCTTTAATCTCTTACCAACTTGATATTTTAGCTCAATTAGATTATAATATTTTTTTAATTGCAAATTCTAAACAACAAGTTGCCAGATATATTGAAAAAATTAAGTATGAATTAGTAACAGCCTTTATTATTGATGATCAAGAAATTCTTTCAGATCAAGATATTCATTCTCCTATGTTAGGATTGTATTCTGCATTTAAAGAATTAAATTTACTAGGATATAAGAAGCTATTTGCCTTATCATGTGATATTCCTTTAATTCAAAAGGAAGCAGTTAAACTTTTGATAAAAGAATCTAAAGGATTTGACTGTTGTATTCCTAAATGGAACAAAGGTTTCTTAGAACCATTATTTGCTATATATCCTATAAAAGAAGCATATGTAAGAGCTAAAGAAAATTTTAAAAAAAAAGCCTATAAATTAACTAATCTTTTAGATAAAAATTGGAAAATCCAATACGTATCAATTGAAAAAACCATTAAACTTCTTGATAAAAAATTGCTTTCTTTTTTAAACATCAACACACAAAAAGATATTGAAAAATTAATGGAGTTGTCTCAAAATAAATAATATCATGTTTTATTAAAAAAAAAGATAAAAATTATAAAATTAAAATTCTGAGGGTCCATAAATAGCAGCAACAAGTCCTACAATTCCACCCGCATATAATAGAAACACTCCCAAATCGAGTTGATTGACATCAAGTAACTGATATGGAATAATATCCTCTATTAAGGGTTCATCTGTACCTAAAATATTGACTATCCAATCTTCTCTATTAATTATATCAAGGCTGCCCAAAAAGAGTAAAGACGTAATACAAAGTACAACAAGTGTCCCAATTATTATAGGTACTCGATGGTAAGCTCCTAAAATTTGTAAAACACCTGAAGCTAAGAATAGAATAAAAACAGCGGCAATAATAAAAAATGCGAAGGCAGGTATATCTAATACGGCTTCTAAGGTTTCTGTGTCAGTAAACATAGTAGGCAAATTCTTAATTATCCCAAAACCATTAGCATAATAAATTACTCCTCCTGAATCAATTGCAATCCAAGAAAATATAAAAGTAGCGATAAGAGTTAATATTCCAGCTATTATACTTAAAATTTTTCCTATGTACATAAAATAACACCTTCATTCAATTGAAAATTATATTTAAAATTATTCTAATTTATTTATAAAACTAAAGCAGAATCCATATTTTATTAATATTTTTGTTTAATCAATTATTTTACTCTGAATCCTCTAAAATAGGAAAATCTTCTATAAATTCGCAGGGGAGATTAACATTTTTAAAGTAGTCGCATAAAGCAATACAAGCAAATTTTTCAGTTGAATAATGCGTACCGCCAATTAGGTTTATTTTATGGTTTTTTTCAAAATCGTGTGTTGGTTTTGAATAATCATTTAGTAATGTAACGCCAGTTATGTAAGTATTAATTCCTAAATCTAATATTTCTTGAATTATATCAATTTCATTACCTCCTCCTGCTACTAAAGCTACTTTATTATCTGTTATCTTGTTAGATCCATAATGCCATAATTTTATCTTATGTCCAACAACAGTTCTAAGTTTTTCGGCTAATTCTTCAGCGGTACTTAGCTCTGTTTTTCCATATATACCTACTTTTACACCAAAATATTCATAGAACTCTCCTTCCATATCAATCTCTAATACTTTAGCTAAATTTGTAGTTGTTGAATATTTGCTGTTTTTATCCAAAGGTACATGAATAGTATAAATCGATATTTGCCTTTCTTTGAGTATTGGAAGAAACTTAGGATTAATATCAGTAAAAATTTGAGGAGCTTTTCTAATATCCCAAACCATTGGGTGATGGGTAACTAGAAGCACGTTTTTTTTACCAGATTTCAATATTTTATCTAAAACTAGATCAGAAGGGAAAACAGCAGTATAAACACTCTTAATATTTATTGAATTATCTAAAAGAACCCCCATATATCTATTTTTAAAGTTGACACTGATATATTCATTGTAATCCATTCTAGACCAATCATCTTTACATAGTTCAAGTTCAAAATCCTCATCGAGTTTCTGATATAATTCTTTTACGTTCATGATATTCCCTTATATTTTATTCTAACAAATTTAATTAATTTTTTATTAAAATAAGGTTTTAAAATGAATAAACAAATTCCCTTATATAAATTAATAATAAATCTTTATAAAAATAATAGATTTTTAAAAGTATTAGGACTATTTCAAAATTAAATATTAATTTTAGATTTATTGAAACTGCAACTATAGTTAAGGAAATTTACGATGAGTAATTTAATAATAAAAAATGGTTTAGTTTATGACCCTTTAAATAACATTGATGGCGAGAAGAAAGAAATCCATATTAAAGATGGTGTTATTGTTGATAAAGTTAATAGTGATGCTAAAGTTATTGATGCTTCCGGTATGATTGTTATGCCGGGTGGAGTCGATCTTCATTCTCACATTGCCGGCGCGAAAGTTAATGCCGGTCGATCAATGCGCCCTGAAGATAAACATTTCGAAGCAACTATGAAAAGGACTAAATTAACTCGAAGTGGAACAGGGTTCTCTGTTCCATCCACATGGCTCACTGGATATAAATATGCCCAATTAGGATTCACAACTGTAGCAGAACCTGCAATGCCCTTACTCGAAGCGCGACATACCCATGAAGAATTTTTAGAAACCCCTATTATAGATAAATTGGCTTTTCCTCTTTTTGGAAACAACTGGTTTGTAATGGAATACGTTAAAAATGGTGAGATAGAGAAATTGGCAGCTTATGTTGCATGGATCTTAAAAGCTACAAAAGGTTTTGCAATTAAACTAGTTAATCCAGGTGGAGTGGAAAACTGGGCTTGGGGCAAAAATGTTAACTCAATAGATGATGAGGTTTTTCACTGGGGAGTTTCTCCTAGAAATATTGTTGAAAGTTTAGCAAAAGCGAATGAAATGTTAGAATTACCCCATTCAATTCATGTCCATTGTAATAATCTTGGACATCCAGGAAATTTTAAACACTCACTTGAAACTTTTGAATTAACAAAAAATATTAAACCTAAAAGTTCAGTTGGAAGAAAAACAAACTTTCATTGTACTCATGTTCAATTTAATGCCTATGCTGGAACAAGCTGGAGAGATTTTGAATCAGGTGCTTCTCAAATAGCTGAATATATAAACTTAAATAAGCATATAACAATTGATGCAGGTCAAGTTGTTTTCACTAAATATGCTACAACTACCATGACCGGAGACGGGCCTTGGGAATTCGCACTACATCACTTGGGAGGCACGAGTGCATGGGGAAATAAACCAGGAGTTAAGTGGATAAATGGACAGGTTGAAGCAGAATCGGGATCAGGAATTGTACCATATTTCTTTTCTCCAAAAGTTGGAGTTAATGCTGTACAATGGGCTATAGGCCTTGAATTATTGCTTTTAGTTAAAAATCCATATCAGATAGCAATAACAACAGACCATCCTAACGGTGCTCCTTTCACAACTTATCCGCAAGTATTTAAATGGTTGGTGGATCGCAAGGCACGGAAGGAGATGTTAGAAAATATTTCACAAAAGGCTAGTACAGCAACAACATTACCAGATATAGACAGGGAATATACATTAAATGAGTTATGCATAGTTACCCGTAGTGGGAATGCTAAAATATTAGGTCTTACGGACAGAGGGCATTTAGGTAATGGTGCAATTGGTGATGTGGCCATTTACAATTTAAATCCGGAAAAATATACTGGACATGATGTTGAAAAAGCATTTTCATCAGCAATGTACACTATAAAGGATGGACAAATCGTCGTAAAAGATGGTGAAATAGTAGCTACTCCAATGGGTACCTTAATTCGAGCTGAAGGAAAGATAAAAGAAAGCGTTTATAACGCAATGTTAGAAGAAGTTAAACTTCATTGGCGAAATCATTACAGTATCAATTTTAACAATTACGCCATACAAGATGAATATGCACCGAAAGAAATAGTAGTTAACGGAAAGCTATAACCAAATTTCAAAAACAATTTTCTCTTTTTATATTTAGAATACTTTATAGCATAATAAATATAACAAACAGGTCCCTTCTTCACTTTTCTCACTTCTAAATTATTTATATTATTTTCTTTTAGAATTCATTTAACTGAGCTTTTGATTAAAACTAAAAATTCCTAGTTCTCTATAATATTATTTTCAAAAAATAAAATAAAAAAAATGTTAAGATTAAAATTTAAAGCCACAAACTGAACAAAATGCGCTACGCTCTTGTTCAATTTTTGTACCACATTCAGGACAAAAGCGAACAACCTTAACTTCTTCAACAGCAGGATTTGGAGTGAGAGAAGGAGTTTCTACTACAGGAATTAGTTTCTCTACTTGAGGAACAGCTTTTGGTTTACTAATACCTTCTTGGCTACCAATCGTTTTACCTAAAATTGCTCCTAAAAGCGCCAATCCACCCCCTATAAAAGGAGCAATAACTGCGAAACCAGGGGTACGGTGGTCCCAAAATCTAACCCATTCTGTAATATCAAGCTCTATCATCCTGTTTATTGCAAAACCTACTGCTGTTCCTGCTATAAAATAAATTGCCCCTCCAATTAGAAGAATGCCTAAGGCAATCCATGAACCAGGTGTTTCTTTTCCCCTATGAGTAAGAGCTGATACGAACATTGTGATTGTACAAATTGTTAACAATATTAAACTTATAATTCCAGGAATCAGTATTCCTAGGCTATCAACAAATTGAACATCAGGGCCATCTAATCCACCTGTCGTTACAACAACACCATTCATCCAATAAAGTTCGGTTATTGGATATCCTGTAATATGATATATCACAGCAGGAGTAAAAAGACCAATTGCAACCAGGATGGCACCAATAAATGGGAATAGCCAAACATAATCTTTAAATTCTGCCATTATTTCCACCTTATTTATCTTATACTTTTAAGTTTGATATCTTTTAATTTTTAATATTGATATATTATATTCTAATCTATAATATAATCAGAAAATTAAAAGAGATCGGGAGTCCAATTTTTCTTGGATTTATTCATGGGAAAAATAAAAAAAAATTAATATGCTTCAAAAATTAAATTAAAAATAAATAATAACAATCACGGTAATTAAAATGAGAAATGAGGAATTAATGAGACTTTTAGCTGGACTTGGTGGTGTAATAACTTTAATTGAGGCTATTTTGGGTTTTGGAGATAAAAGATTGGAAAATGTTAAAGTAATTACCTTAATAATAGGAATTATTCTAGCAGTGATAATATTATTAAGTGTAATTAGCCCTAATAAACCAATTCCTATGAATTGGATTGTCTATGTAGTTTTGGGAGTAGTAATGATTATCTATATTAGTACAATAGGAGGAATTTTAGTATTAATTGCTGGTTTTGTTGGATATACAGAAAGATAATTTTGAAATAGATTATTAGATTTTTGGATCTTCAATATTTATCCCGAGTTCTCTAAGTTTTTCTCGAATTTTATCACTTAGATCATAAATATTTCTCTTTCTTAATTGAGTCCTAATGGCAGATATTATCTCGATTAAATCTTTTACTAATTTATCCTTCTCATCAGTAGTACCCATTACACCTGATTTAAGTTCTTTCTTTAAAGTTGGGAAAAATCCAAAAATTAAATCTATATTTTCAATAAATTTAAAAAATCGATCTTTAAATTCCTCTGTGATTTCTACTTTTTGCTCTAAAATAGCTTTATTGAGCTCTCTAATTAACGACATAATTTCTGCGATCGCTACTGGTGTATCAAAATCATCATCCATAGCCTTTATAATGTTCGATGCTGCTTTATCAATTTGAGAAATTAATTTCTTAAATTCTTTAGAGCTCTTGCTAACAGTAGTTAAATCATTTATTTTTTTAATTATGTTTATTAATTTATTATAATTTTTCTCTGCTTGTTTTAAATTTTCAAGTGAATAATTTATTGAGCTTCTATAATGACTTGAAATCAAAAAAAATCGGATAACCATTGGATCATATTGCTTTAATAAATCTGAGACTAAAAAGAAATTTCCAAGGCTTTTTGACATTTTTTCATTATCAACATTCACAAATCCATTATGAATAAAATAGTTCGCAAAGGGTTTCCCTGTATATGATTCTGATTGAGCAATTTCATTTCTATGATGTGGAAACTTTAAGTCTTGTCCTCCCCCATGGATGTCGATTGTATCTCCTAAGTATTGTAGCACCATTGCTGAACACTCTATATGCCACCCAGGTCTCCCTTTGCCCCAGGGGCTTTCCCAATAAGGCTCTCCTTCTTTCATCTTTTTCCATAAGGCAAAATCTCGAGGATCGATTTTATCTTCTCCAATTGTATCTTGATCTTCAAGATAATCTTCCTCCTCATCTTCTAAATCTTCTAGTTTTATGTTTTGAAAGATGGTTTTATATTTTGGAAAAGATTTAACAGAAAAATAAACAGAACCATTTCTTTCATATGCATGACCTTTTTTAATTAGTTCTTTGATAAAATTAATAATAAAGGGTATAACTTCAGTAGCTCGCGGATTTCTTGTCTCTTTTTCTACATTTATTATCTCCATAAATTCTTCATATTCTCCTATATATTTCTCACTTAATTCTTTAAAATCAATACCCAACTCATTTGATCGATTTATTATTTTATCATCAATATCAGTGTAATTCTTAACTATATTTACCTTAAATCCTTTAAATTTTAGGTATCTATGGATTATATCAAATGAGATAGCTGATTTTAAATGCCCTAAATGTGCTGAATCATAAGCAGTGATTCCACAAACATACATTTTAACCTCTTGGGGTGTTATAGTCTTAAATTCTTCTTTTTTAAACGTTAAACTATTGTAAACTTTCATATTAAAATGATTAGTAATTAAAATCTATTAAGAAAGGAGAATGTTTAATAATATTAATATTTGTTATTGATATTTTTTTAAAACT
>JAEOTZ010000059.1 GCA_016839585.1 Promethearchaeota archaeon | reverse complement strand
TAAGTAGATTTGAAAAAAGAGTGCAGGTACCTCTTCCAGATTTGAAAGCTAGAGCCGGAATATTTGAAATCCACACTGAAGGTGTGAATTCTGCACTCTCAGATGAAGATTTTATTGAACTAGCTGTGAGAACTGATGGATACTCTGGAAGAGATATTGCTAATATATGTCGCGAAGTAATTATGTTACCAGTTCGAGAATTAGATATGAGTGGTCTATTAGAGGATTCTGAGAAAGAGGTTAAAGTTCGAGATATAACATTGAAAGATTTCAAGAAAACACTTAAAAAAGTTAAACCAATGACAAATAAAGTATTATTAAAGCAATATAACGATTGGGCAGAAGAATTTGGAGAAATATAAAATTAAAGAGTAAAAATGGAAAGACAAAGAGAAAAACCGGAAGAAGTTCCAAAAGAGCTTAAAGAAAAAGCAGAAAAAGAATTAGAAGAATTAAGAAATGAATTAACAAGATTAAGAAAGTTAAAGAAACAAAAAGAACAAATAGAGCAAAGAAAATCGAAAGAAGAAGTTGTTGAAAAACAAAAGGAAGAACTCGAAACTTATAATGTAGAATTTGATGCTTTAAAATATTTAGAAGATAGTTTCGAAAAAATCGAAGATTTATTGAGCTCTGACTTAGGGGAGATAGATCATAAAGCATTCAAACAACAAGCTAAGCAGATAGAATCAGAACTCCAAATCCTTGAAGAAGAAATAGTAGGGGAAGAAGGACTCATCGTAAAAGAATTATCGCCTTATGAAAAATTATTACAAGCTTATCCTTGGCTTGAAGAAGAAAGAAAAAAATTCATGTACACAATGCCAAACAAGAAAAAAAATCTAACTGATTACACCTCGTGGAAAACTGAATGGGCAAAAGTACTTTTTGATTATGCTAGATTTACCGTTCTACATATTTTATATATTAGAAATCTTAATTCTGAAAAACCATTTTCAAATTTTTCCAATCGAGAAGTGAATATAAGAGAAATTGCAGAAGAGTTAGTGAATAGAAATCAAGCAAAGTGGATAACAAAGAAAAAAAATCAATTACGGGTTTATTGGAAGTCGCTTGAATTATTTTCAGTCGAAATTTATAAATGGGCTTATCAACAAGGAAGATTAGAACCTATAATGATCTATGAAATCAGAGAAGCAAAATCTGAAGATTTTAGTAATCTTCCTCTAGAAGATTTGGAAGAAATTTTTAGAATATTAGTAAAGAATCGCAAAGCTAAGATTTTTAAGTTGGAAGATGGGCAAATAGCCTTAAAAATAACATTAGAGTAAAAAACAAGAAAATTATAACGATGGGAAAAACCACTGTTTTCCTGTAAGCACAGATTCTCTAAATTTTGCCATCCCGCTCTTTTCGAGTGAATCTAATGCTCTTAGAGCACGATCTTGGGACCAATCTAAATTTACACACACATCCTCAATTGTAAGATAATCTTTTTGTTTTGCTAATTCAATTACCTTAGCTTCATCATCAGTATATTGAATAGGGAAAAATCTAATTATGACTGTTCCAGTTTCCAATTGGTAAACATCTTCAATTGCTCGTTCTTTCTTCATGAGTTTCATGGCTTTTTCTATATCCTTAATCTCCATATTACCCTTTAATATTCCAGTATTAACTAAATCAAAAACTTCTAATAGTGGAATTATCCCTCCAGTTTCTTCTTTAGCCATTAATACCCTCTGGTATGCTAACATCCCTAATTTCTGATAATCAATTTTTGAAAACTTTTTTAAAACATCATGCTCAGTTATTTGCTCAGTTATAATTTTTGAAGAGGGAATGTTATACTTCTTCTGCAGTTTTTTAACTTCCTCTCTTAATTCAGGAGTTAGAGCTAATAAAATCCCATGTTTTTTAGCTAATTCTCTTAATCGATCTTTTGTAAACTTTTCAACAGCAGCTTTAGCTTGCATGTCCTTCATTTTTATCTCAGCAGCTTTTTTCTTCATTGCTTCTCTTAAGTCAATCTCGTCTTCAATCTTCCGAATACCCATAATTTAAATATCCCTTGCTAATTTTTTAATTAATTTAATGATTATTATAAAACAATTATCTTATTTCTATTTTATTTTAATCACTTATGATTGATACTAAAAAGTTTAGAAAAGTAAATAAAATCGAATATGCAATTATCACTAATTCAGTTTTAAAGATTTCTACCAAAATTTTATCAGTTCTTAAAAAAATTAACTATAAGATCTATATTGCTTTGGTTAATAAAACCTCTAAAAATAATTACCCTTCTATTTTTTTAATCCCCAACAATCTTACTAAAAACTTAGTTAAATTTCAGCAAGATATCAGCGTTAATTCCGTAGGTCTTTATTTTGGTTTCATAAAAAAAGGAGAATTTTACGTAAGTTTAGAAGGAGCAGAATTTCTGCTTAAATCAGGTTGCTTTTCAAAAAATCAAGAATTATATGTTAATAGGAGTGGAGAAAAGTCGATTTTATATGGAAATAGAATTTCAAAAAGTATGATTGAAAAAATTCCTACAGGATTACAAAAAAATGCTTTTTTATTAGTTTTTAATCTAACCAATGAATTGATTGCTATTGCTAAGTCTCAAGTGAATTATGTAACATATGAAAATCTTAATCTAAAAGATCCAATAGCTATAAATTTAGTTGATAAAGGATATTATTTACGAAAAAAACAATGAAAAGAAATTTATTAAGAATTTGTATTCAAATATTTAGATTCTTTTCCTTCTATTTTATCAGTCTCATCTATTAATTCATCATAAAGATTTAGAAATTCAGAGTAAACAGATACTGGAGATTTAAGCAATTCAGTTATTATAGCTTCATATTCTTCTTCAGTTGTAAAAATTTTTTTAAGCTTATTATCTAATTCTAAAGGGATATTGGCAAATTTACCTGTTAATAGCAAAGGATGCTTTTTATTCTTGATAATTTTATATGGAAAATTGGAGAAATATTTCTCTATGAGTTCATAAGCTCCCTCATACTGATCCATATCTTTTATTGATAATTTTAACTCTCGCTGGAAGTTTTCCTCAAAATCATGAGTGAATTTTACTACTGAATCACGCAATAACTTTGAAGATTTAGAGGCAACTAATCCTACTGTGATTAATTCAGATTCTCTTAAAATTAACATTCCTTCTTCCAAATTAATGTCCAAAAGCCCCCCAATATCCATAACTTCTTTACTCATCAGTTGAACTGCATTTAAAAATCCGGAAAATATTGTTTCACTAATATTTGATTCAGACCAATCATGATCGTATAATGGAAAGCCTTCTTTATCTTTCACAATAATTCTATGAATTGTAAAAGGTAAAATATAAAGAAGTTTTGGTTCTACCATTATAGCAATAATAAAAATAAGAATCCCTATTCCTAATGATATATCAGAGAATAATATAAAGATTGGATCCCAATAATAAAAAGAATAAATAATCAGTGTTATTACTGAAATAAATAACAATCCTATAAAGAAAATAAATGCTTCCTTTTTAATTAAAAAAGGAGTATTTAACCATGTTTTCAAACCCCAGTAAAATACTTCAACTCCGAGTAAAACTGTTATAAAATCACCGATTACCTCAAATAACCCTCTCATATCTAAGTTGAGAAATCCAAACTGCATTTTAATTATAACAGAATTGGGATTTAATGCTAAATAACAATATAATATTCCTAAACAAAAAGCTATAATTAAAGTAATTGAATTAAAGGTTTCTTTAATAATATAGTTAATACCTATAATAAAAAATACCGATGTTGGGAATAGCATCAAAACACCTATTCGATATATTATGGTATTTAAATACAAAATTGCAATTGAACTAACTAAAAAGAATAAACTCATAAAAATTATTCCTAATCTTATGAAAAATAAAGATTTTATTTTTTTAGTTTTAGGTTCAAAATAAGTTAATAATCCAGCGACCATAACAATAATACCAACTATTATCTCAATAATAGCCTGTGGGTTCCAATTTAACGTCAATTTTCCCGTAACACCTACATATATTAATTTTTTTTAATTAATTTTATTACTTCTTAATATCACAGCTATGATCTCCTTTTGTTCTGGATTTAAGGAGATATTATTAGTGGATTCTTTATTTAGAGAGATTAAATCATATTCTATTAGATTATTTATGCGATAGTAAACATTTTCCCTTTTCTCATTTAAGAGCTTATAAATATCTGACTTTATAATTGACTCCTTTTCATATAATAATTTAATGATTTTCTTGTTAATATCATCCTTTAATAAAAAATAAAGAGCTCCCAAATCTTCATCTATTTCAATAGGGATAAATACAGTATAATTACCAACTTTTAATTTCTTAATATATTCAAATTTGAGCAGCATTTCAAGATGCCATATCAATTGCCCTGAACTTCCTAATGTACATTTATTATCAGTAAAAACATTCTTTTTTATAAACGAGAAATGAACTCCTCTTTGATTTTTAATAAAGCTATAGATGTTATATCTATATTGATTTGAAAGTACGGTCTCTTTGGAAAATTTTGAACCTTCAATTAAAATTTTCCTATTTAATAAAAATTGAATAATATATAAAAGACCTTTACGTGGTATCTTTAAGGTTTTTTTTGCTATATTATATAAGGATTCCAGATCTAGCACTTTATTCTTACTCAGTATATCTTCAGCTATCTTAAGTACACTTTGAACACTTGGATGGTCTAAACTGAGGGATCTCAATATTATAGCATTATTCAAAGATTATTTAGCTTAATTTATACAATAATATAATCAATATCGTCTCTATTAGATGTTTTTTGTATTTCTTGAGTTAGCTCATTATAGAGCTCTAAAAATTCTTTAAAGGTTCCTCTCGGTACTTTTAGAATTTCTTCTTTTATCAGTTCCGATAACTTGGAATCTTTTAAAAGCTTATTAAGAATTCTATATATATACTTCTTTAGTAGATATATATATAGATTTTCTTTGAATAAACTAATTTTTAAAAATAGTTTTGATTTTTTTGATGAAATTATGATCCTAGTTTTTTTATTGTTCTTGAAAGCCATCCTAATTTTGTATTTAATGACTGTTTTTTCTACGAATTCTGATATCCTTTCCATTCTATGTTTATTTTTTTGCTTATTTCTACTTAAATCATTAATTCTTTCCAAGAAATTATCACATAGAAATTTTAAAAATTTTGGATATCATTATAGAAATTATCCAACTTCCTATATAAACTCATTAAGACCAATTTTTTACAAAAGAAAATAAGAATTAAGTCTGAAAAATTGCTAACTAAAGACTTAAGTCTTTGTTTTAAGTAATTTTTTTAATTAAACAAATAAAAAAACCAATAGTATTATGTATGTGTGGATATAGTCTTTGAGAAAGTTTTAAATCCTTTCTTAAGACTTTTCCTAGCACTCTTGTTAGACCACTAACGCCATATCGATTATTTAATGGTATTATTGAATAGTCCAACCTATCTTGAAGCACATCATTTATAACAAATTCATTCTCCTCTGGAGCAATTGAACAGGTACTATACAATAATGTTCCCCCAGGTTTTAATATCTTCAAACCTGAATTTAGTAATTTCTTTTGGATACCAGCTAGTTTTTCAATATCTTTTTGAGTTTTACTCTTTTTTCTGCTTTTATCTTGGCGAATTAAACCTTCTCCCGTGCATGGTGCATCTAATAAAATTTTATCAGCTTTTATATTCAATTTTTGAAGATTTATTGCATCGAGATTTAACACAATTGAATTCAGGATACCCATTCTTCGCAAGTTAATCTCTAAAGCGGGAATTCTTTTACTATTTCTCTCAATTAAAATTAAACCTCCTTTATTGTTCATAATCTGAGCCAAATGAGTTGCTTTTCCACCCGGAGCAGCACACATGTCTATTACTGTTTCACCAGGTTTAGGATCAAGAATAATTGCAGGTAACATAGAAGCAACATTTTGTAAATAAAAATAACCTTGCAAATATTCATGGAGAGAGCCTAAATTATATGTTTCTTTCATTACATCAAATCCATAAGAAATCCATTCAATTGTTTGTAGTTTAAATCCCTTATTTTCTAATCTATTCCTTAATTCTACTGGTTGAATTTTTAATGTATTTACTCTAATAGATGGTTCTAAAGGCTTTTCGTTTGCTTCCAAAAGTTTTAGAGTGTCATCCAATCCAAGAAAATCAATATATCGTTCTATCATATATGGTAAATAACCAAATTCTTTAGCCAGGTTTAAAACATGATCTTCTTCAGGATTAATACATTATCAACTCAATCAGCAACTATTAATACTTAATAAAAAATAATTAATTATATTTGTTATTAATAAATAAAAGAGCCTATTCGATGCTCGAAGTAGAAATTAAAGTTAAAATCTCGGATCCTAATCAAATAAGAAAAAAATTTGAAGAAAACAATGGTGTCTATAAAATATCATTACTTCATGAGGATACTTACTTTAATTTACCTAAAGGGTTAAGAGACTTCAAAAAAACTGATGAAGCATTAAGACTTAGGAAATCTATTGAATTCAATAAATTTAATAGGGAAGTTGCTAAAAAAATAACATATTTCTTTACTTATAAAGGGAAAAAAGTTGATACTACTACAAAATCTCGACAAGAAATAGAAGTACGAATTGAAGATCTTGATAAATTGAAAGATATATTAAAAGTATTAGGATTTCAAGAGATCTTTACAGTTAAAAAAGATAGAGAATTATATGAATTTAAATTCAAGAATTATCATATTGAAGCTTTGATTGATTTCTTACCAATTTTAAAACAGCATTTCATTGAAGTTGAAATTATTTCTAATTCAATAGAAAATTTAGAGGTTTATCGTGAAACTCTTTTTGATTTTTTAAGTTTGTTTGGAATTAAAAAAGAAGAATCTATAAGAAAATCCTATCTAGAACTGATTGCTGATGAATTTAAAGGCAAGTAATAGAATTAATTGAGTATATTAAAAATAATATACTCAATAGGGAAATGGAAAATCTATAAGATTGAAATATAATCTCAATTTATTAGTAATCTGTCAATTCTAGCTATTTTCTTATCTAAATCATTCTTGACGTTATGAATATCATAATTTTCATATATTCTTTTTATTAGACTTCTTTGAATAGAATTGGAATTTTTAGATACCTCTTGAATAAAATTCAAGAATTCATAATAACTTGTATCTAGTTTCACTTTAGCTTCCATAGCATCTCACTTATAGTTTTAATTCCATTCTATTTATCACTATTTAGTAAATGAACATATGAAAATAAAAATAAAATGGAGCCCAATTTTTGTAGATAAAAACTTTTAAGAATAAAGGCTAAAAAGACTAGTTTGGAATCGAGTTATTTTTTTAAATCTATGTATTCTCCGTCCATTATTCTTGCCATATATCGTCTTCCTTTAATAATCCACATAATCTTATGTCCTTCTCGTGCTTTTTTACCCCATTCAGATTTTTTTTGGCGGTTTTGCTCGATAAATCGATAACCAAATAAATCTACATATTTAATTCCGCTTGAAAACTTTTTGATTGGATATTCGATATCATCTATTTCTACAGTCTTTTTTCCTTCAAAAATCGCATTATAAATTTTTAAACCATTTTCTTTTAAATCTTCCATCTTCCTTCTTAAACCTTTAATTAGATAATACTCTCTTTCACTACTTCATGATGACATACAGTAATGGGATAATTTTTTTGAGAAATTAACTTAATATTTTTTAAGACTTCTACAAAAGAAGCAAGAATTACTAAATTACTTTCATCTCCTTTAATTTCCACATTTTCTTCTATATTACAATTATCTGAAATAATAGATCTTGCAATCGTCACATTTTTTGAAATGTATGTTTCATTGTAAATTAAAGCTTCCTCGATTTCCGAGTTATCATCAATATACACATTATCTCCTATTATTACATTGGGACCAATTTTACAATTATTTCTAATTACAACATTTTCTCCTATAGTACATGGAGGAATTATTTCTACTTTTCCTTCAACTTTAATGGACTCATCGATTAAATTCTTTCTTTTCCCTTTTAAATTTTTTAGAAGATCATTCATCAAAAGAAGGTTTCCTTCTAATAATTCGGAAGGATTTCCGATGTCTTTCCAAATTCCACTAATAGGATAATGATAAATCTTTCCTTTGTCCACAACTACAGGAAATACTTCCCTTTCAATTGAAACTTTTTTATTGGGTTCAATAAAAGTAAAGATTTCAGGTTCTAAAATATATACTCCTGCATTAATAGGCATAGGAACGAATTTCCCACCAGAAGGTGTATATTCATCCTTTTCAAGAAATTTAATTATTTTATTAGTATCCTTATCAGTAATCAAAACACCATATCTTGACGGATCTTCGACAATCTTACTAGCAATTGTTCCTATTCCATTATATTTTTCATGTGACTTTAGCATTTCGCTAAAATCATAATTTAATATGACATCCCCATTTAACATAAAAAAATTATCATCTTTAAGGAAATCCTCTGCCAGTTTTATTGCTCCTGCTGTTCCCATTGGATGCCTTTCATCTGTATAGTGAATTTTTATATTCCATTTCATCCCATCATGAAAATAACTTCTTAGGGCATCAGCCATTACGCTTACTGCTAAAACAACTTCTCTGACACCAGCAGCTTTTAATAAAAGTATTTGACGTTCTATCACCGGTTTATTGACAACTGGAATCAGAGATTTAGGAATAGTACAAGTTAAAGGTCTTAATCGTGTTCCCCATCCACCTGATATAATAACTGCTTTTGTCATTTTTAAGACTTGTTGAAACGTAATGAACTTAGACTATTTTATAAAAGAATTAAAATTAAAATTAAAATTTAATCTATTATCTCTTTTTTCATCTTTTCTAATAATATTCAAACTTGAATATTCGAACTTCTATATTTTCTTCATTTCATAAGATTTTTCTTTTACTACTTATCTTATATTTGTAAAAAACCATGTTTATGAATTTTTGATTAAATAAAAAGAAAAAAAGAAATTTTTTATAAAAGTTTAGTTTACTTTTTTTTAAATAGTGGATCTGCTTCTTGTAATGTGCGTCTTTGAACTTTTCCCATAATATTTTTCGGAACTTCTTCAATAAATTCAATAATAGTAGGACATTTCCACTTGGTCATATTCTTTTCAGTCCAAGCTATTAATTGTTCTTCAGTGATTTTACCTTTATATTCTGGTTTTAACGCAACCCACGCTTTTGTTATTTCACCAACTTTTCCTGCGGGGTCAGGTAGACCAGCTACAGCAGCTTCTGATACTGCTTCATTACTCATTAACATCGTTTCAACTTCAGCCGGAAAGACTGAATGACCCGCTACTTTAATTAATTGCTTTTTCCTGTCCCTAAGAGCTACTGTTCCATCTTCATTCATAAAACCGATATCACCAGTAAGAAGCCATGTTCTACCATCCCATGTTTTTAAAGTTTCTGCTGTTTCTTCAGGTTGATTTAGATATCCTTTCATAACTTGAGGACCACATACACATAGTTCACCTGTATTTTCTTCTCCATATTTTGAACCTTGCAATCCATCTGCTATTGGTCCTTTTTCAAAATTATCGACATCAAAGATCCCCCAATCAGTGCCTGGAAATGGCATTCCAATAACACCTATTGGACTTTCTCCAAATAAATTTCCACCACTAACGACAGGGGATGCTTCTGACAAACCATACCCCTCAACAATTCTTCCACCAGTATTTTTTTGAAATGATTGCTGTACAGGAGCATGTAATGGTCCTGCTCCTGAGATACAAAGTCTTAATCGCCCCATTAAACCCGGAAATTTTTCAAGATTTGGAAAGTCAGCAATTCTTTTAAATAGAATTTCTGCTCCAGCATAAAATAATCCTTTAGGAGCAGGTATGTGAGTAATTTCTTTTAGAAATACGTCAGTAGGAGGTGGTCTTGGAAATAACATCATCCATCCTCCTAAACCAATTGCTACATTCATAACTGCAGTCATTGCAAATGAATGGAACAATGGTAATGCACCAATATCTCCAACACCAGGGTCTTCCCCACCAACCCATAATACACATTGAATTGCATTTGAAACTACGTTGAGATGTGTTAAAATCGTTGCCTTAGGAACTCCTGTTGTTCCACCAGTCATAATATATGTTGCTGGATGTATAGTTGGATCAAATTCTACCTTTGGTGGATCAGGTTTAGTTATGACCAAATCTAAGAATTTGATAGACCCAGGAAAATCAACTTTTCCCTTTGGTATTTTTCCAATCATTTTTCCTAAACCTTTTTTCCAACCTGGTATTCCAGAAGCTAAATCTGCAACATTAGTATATATAACTATTTCAACATTTGTTTTATTAATTATTGGGCGTGCTAATTCACCATATAATGCATCTAAAGTGATTAAAACTTTTGCGTTTGTCAATTTAAGATGGTGCAATACTTCTAATGGTTTGTAGGTTGGATTTATTCCAGTAGCAATAGCACCAATTTTTACGGTTGCATAAAAACAGATTACATATTGAAAACTATTTGGCATTAGAAATGCTACTACATCTCCTTTTTTTATTCCTAAATTATGGAGTGCAGTCCCTAAGGAATCGATCGCCTTACCAGCCTCTTCATATGTCATCCACGATTCTAAAAACCACATCATAGGTTCATTAGCATACTTCTTTCGTTGCCTTTCAAAAAAATCTCCTAATGATATTTTTTCAAAATTATAATTTTTAGGAGTATCTTTAGGCCACCACTTCTTAAACCAAGTTTTATCTTCATTTACTTGCCATTCTGCCATTTTTTTACAACTTGTTTATTTTTATTAATATATTTTACTTAGCTTGTGAATTTTAATTAGTAATTTTGGATATAAAAAGTAATTCCTTTAAATTTAAAAATTTTTCAAAAAATCAATTATACCTCATCTTCTAAGAAAGTAAATACAAAAAAAATATTATTAATGATAAAAGAATGATACTAACTTTAAAATTGATAGAAATTTTAATACGAAAAGACTATTCATTTTTATAATAACAAAAAATATAAGATAAAATTAATTTGAATTACTCAGAATTAAATTAAATAACAGAGAATGAGAGAATTGATTTGTATTCACGGTTTAGATGAGACAAACTGCCCTACTTGTCGAATTATTAGATCTACATTACCAAAAAATTTTCTTGATACAAATGATAATCCTTTTTTAAAAATTGAAAATCCTTTATTTCGAAAAAATTATAGTGATAATAAGGAAATTTTAAAAGAGATATTACCTCAAAAGGTTAATAATAATTCAAATCTGATAAATTTGATTTCAAAACCAAATTTAATTAGTGAAATTCCTCACTTCAAAAATAAAATGCTTTTAGAGCGTTTAAGCGAATTGGATTTAACCAAATTTGATAAATTTGGGATTATTAAAAAGACACCACTCGAAAGCCCTAAGTGGAAATTTGAAAAAGAAGAATAATTAATTATTTTCTTATACTTTACTTATTAATTTTAGATAGTTATATATCAAGTTATAGTTAAATAACTTTAAATCATAAATATAATTTATAGCTTATTTAATAAATAAAATTTAAAGAGGTGGAACAATTGGAAACACAAATGGAAATAGAATGGTTTGGACAAGCAGCATTCAAGATTAAACTCTTTAGTGGAAGAATTATTTATCTAGATCCGTATGATATTCCTAAAGGAGCTGAAAAAGCAGATATAATCGTAACATCACATACTCACGGAGATCATTTTGATTCAAGTAGCATTAAAAAGTTAATGAGAGAAGACACTGTTTTATTAGGTCCTGCGAGTATTGCTAGTAGTTTGAAACAATTCAATGGTCAACCATTAAGAATTGGGGATTCTTTTGATTATAAAGATTTATCTATCGAATTATTTCCAGCTTATACAATAAAAAAGAATACACATCCTAAAAGCAATGAATGGGCTGGTACAATAATTGAATCAGGTGGTAAAAGTGTTTATCATGCTGGAGATACGGGAAGAATACCTGAAATGAAAGATCTAGCAAAAAGGAACATAACTGTTGCTTTATTACCATGTGGGGGAATTTACACTATGGATTTTGAAGAAGCTATTGAAGTAGCATTAGATATTAAACCAGAAATTGTTGTTCCCATGCACAATTGGGGAAAAGATTTAAATGAGTTTAAGGAACTTCTCGAAAAGAAAGATCCCACTATTAAGGTAGAAATATTAGAAAATAGAACATTAAAAATTTAGAGGTGTATTATTTGGAAATATTTTGGTTAAAACATGCTGCTTTTAAAATTAAAACAGAAAGTGGTACAATTATTTATTTAGATCCTTATAATGTTCCCAAGGGTGAAGAAAAAGCAGATATTATTATCAGTAGTCATGATCACGGAGATCATTTTGATGAGGAATCAATAAATCATATTTTAAAAGATTCAACATTAGTTTTAGGTCCGATAAGTATTTCAGAACTATTAGATAAATACAAGGGAAAGGGATTGAAATTATATGAACCTTTCAAAGTTGATGATATTCAAATTGAGTTTATTCCTGCATATAATATAAAAAGAAAAAGAGAGTCTGGGGAACCATTTCATCCAAAAGAAAGGAATTGGGCAGGAACAATATTGGAGATTGAAGGAAAGAAGATTTATCATGCAGGAGATACTGAAAGAATTCCAGAAATGAAAGAGCTAACTTCAAGAAATATTGATGTAGCCATGTTACCTTGTGGAGGAATGTACACGATGGATTTTGAAGAATCCACAGATGTTGCAGTAGATATTAAGGCTAAAATTGTAATCCCAATGCATAATTGGGATAAAAAGATGCAGGAATATAAAAATATTTTAGCAAAGAAGGATTCTCAAATTAAAGTAGAGATTTTAAAAAATAAATCATTAAAACTATAAAGATTTAATTAACTTTTCTAATATTTTCTTATAATTTTTAATATTGGTTTTTTAGTTCTTAACTAAATCTAATATTTCCTTCAAATTTGAAATCTTTGTATAATTAAATTGTTTTAAATCTTCGATGTTCATAAATTTAAAAGTATTTTTTGCACCATAATCATTTCCAATTATTTTTTTACGTTGAATTAAAATTGGTTTAATTCCCGCTTTAGTTGCACCAATTATATCTTCCTTACTATCTCCAATATAAATAACATCTTGGGATTCTAAATTCATTTTTTTTAGGGTAATAAAAAAGATGGATGGATCTGGTTTTTTAAATCCTACTTCTCCTGAAATAGTGATCTCATCAAAATACTCAATAAAATTGTATTTATTTAAAATCGAGTAAATATAAGGGGGATGGTCAAAATTAGTAATTAAGGCTATTTTTTTTGACTTTTTAAGTTCATTCAATAAAGGAATTGCATCTAAATCGATTCTTACATAATTATGCCAAGCATCAACACAAGCATGAGCAGTTTCTTTTATCTCTGATTCTTTAAGCTTTAAACCTAAATTATCGGAAAAGTACTTAATCCGATTTTCATAAACTGTTAAATTTTTATGCAATATAGAAGGTTCTGGTTTAGTGAAAAAGTTATTACACATTCTCGCAAAAATTTTTTTAGATGAATCTAATCCATAATTTTTTAAACATTTATAAAATGTTAAAAACCAATTTTTCCATGCTTTTTTACTGTTTTTACTAGTTAAAAGTGTTCCGTAAAGATCAAAAAGAATTCCTTTTATCAGCATTGTGGTATTTATTACTAAAAATTAATAATTTTTAGAGTTATTTGATTTTGAATTCTTTCTTTAAACATAAGAATTTAAAATAAGAATTTTAAGAATAATATATATCATTAAAATAAATACAATTTTTCAAATTAAAATTAAAGAAAATTTGGGAGAATAATGGAAATTACTGAATCTCTTAAAGAGAATACGTTATTGGGTTATATTTCAATGGAAATAGCTGTAGATTCAAATATCCCAACATATAGTGGAGGTTTAGGAGTTTTATCTGGAGATACAGTACGATCAGCGGCAGATTTAGAACTTCCCATGGTTGGAATATGTTTATGTTATAGTTCAGGTTACTTTTATCAATTTTTTAATGAATATGGAGAACAAAAAGAAAGAGAAATTGAATGGAATTTCTTTTACGAATTCGAGAAGGTACCAAAACCAATTACAATTAATATAGAGGGCAAAGATGTGAAAGTTTCGGCATGGCAATATAATGTCATAGGGCAATCTGGTCATATTTTACCTATTTACTTATTAACAACTGATGTTGAGGGGAATGAAGAATGGATGAAAAAAATGACAGGTTCTTTATACGATTCCACTTCAAGATGGAATAGAATTGTACAAGAAATGATATTAGGGATTGGTGGTGTTAAACTTTTAAAATCTTTGGGATATAACAATATTCAAACATACCACCTTAATGAAGGTCATGGCTCTTTTGCTATGGTTGAATTGTTCAACATGTTAAATGGTGATATTGAAAAAGTAAAAGATAAGGTGGTTTTTACAACGCATACTCCTGTTCCTGCAGGGCATGATAGATTTGATCAAAGTCTAGTTGATAAAGTATTCAAAAGTACAATGCCTGCAGAAATTAGGAAATATGCGGATGATAATGGTCAGTTTAACATGACTTTTTTAGGTATGGCTCTATCTCGATATAGGAATGGAGTTGCTAAAAAACACGGTGAAATCTCAAGGAAAATGTTCCCACAATATGAGGTTGATTATATTACGAATGGGATTCATTTGCCTTTTTGGGTTTCTAAGCCTTTTCGAAAAATATTTAGCAGAAAATGGCCAAATTGGAGGGCAAATCCTCATATTCTTGAAAATGCAATAGAACTAGATGATTTAGACATTTTTGATGCTCATATTGAGAACAAATTTAATCTAATTAATTATCAAAAGGGGCATAGTTGGAATTTGCTTGATGAAGAATTAATAACAGTAGGTTTTGCTAGACGTTTTGCTGCATATAAAAGAGCAGTTATTATCTTTCATGATGTTGATAGATTAGGTAAAATTTGTAAAAATAATGTACAATTTATTTTTGCTGGGAAAGCTCATCCAAAAGATCAAATGGGAAAAGATTATATAAAAGAGATCCATGAAACAGGTGAATATTTATATGATAATTATGGAGTAAAAGTTGTGATGATGGAGAATTATAATATGGATCTTGCACATATGTTAATTAGTGGATGCGATATGTGGCTTAATACACCAAATAGATACCATGAAGCTAGCGGTACAAGCGGAATGAAAGCAGCTTTAAATGGAGTTCCTAATTTTTCTGTTCTTGATGGTTGGTGGCTTGAAGGTTATAAAATGAATCCTTTAGCAGGATGGGCAATTGGACCAGATGATTCTGATCCTAAAGCTATGGAAAATAATTGGGACGTCGACGCTAATTATATATATAAAACTCTTGAGAATGAGATTATTCCAACATATATGAATCATGATGAATGGATATTTAGGCAAAAAAATGCAATCTCTTTAGCTGCTTATTTCAATACTCATCGGATGGTTGAAGAATACGCTGAAAAAGCATATAAGTTAAAAAGACAAAAACCTTGGAAATTTGTTGGTTAAAAATTTTTTTTAATTTACTTATTTCTCATTGAATTTCTAAAAGATCAAATTTTGAGAGAAATTTATCCCTAATAGATTTATATTTAATGGTTACATTTAAATTATTAATTTAAACAATAAATTTGAATTAATGGCGAAATTTATGAAAATAAAGAGATTTTCAATTTTTTTGATATTATTTTGTGTTATTTTTTCCCATATTAATAAGTCAAATTAATATTGTGGACAGTACTCTAAGAGAAAACAACCACAAAAATTCCTATCCTACTTTATCAAGTAATAATGTCACATTTGAGTGGGAGCGGTCATGGGGCGGAATTGGGCAAGATATAGCAATTGACATAGAGATAGATTCTGCGAACAATATATATGTTACAGGTGGCTATAATATGGCATCAATGTCGGGAGCGTCTGCATTTTTATTAAAATATAATAGTTCAGGTGGATTAGAATGGAGTCGCACATGGCAAGTTACTGGTTTGACTTTTCCCTATAGTATAGCATTTGATTCACTAAACAATATTTATCTTACGGGATTTACATATATACCTATGTTTACTAGCCCTCATATAATTCTTTTAAAATATACAAGCGGGGGTGTTCTGGGTTGGGCTCGAGAGATAGTAGTTGGAGATATGAGTACCGCATCGGGAATAGCTATAGATTCTTCCAATAATATCTATTTATCAGGCGGGGCAACTTTTGGATCGAATACAGATGTCTTATTAGTAAAATGCGATAGTTCTGGAATAGTCCAATGGAATAAAACTTGGGATGGAGGTGCTGGAGAGACAGCTTATAAAATTGTGTTAGATTCATCGAATAATATATATTTATCAGCAGATACGAATATTCCTTGAAGTCCAAATATGTGTTTGATAAAATATAATAGTTCCGGTGATAAGCAGTGGCATCGTATTCGAGATGGAGTTGGGTGGGATCTTTGTACTGGTATTTCATTAGATTCATCAGAAAATATATATATCGTAGGAACAACGGAAATATCTGGGAACAACCAAATGTGTTTAGTAAAGTTTGATCCTAGTGGTCAATATCAATGGAATAAAACTTGGGGAGAAGCTGGTGATGATATGGCAATGGGAATAGCTATTGATAGTTCAGATAATATTTATTTAGGAGGAACTAGTGACATAGAAGTGCCTTTAATGCATTGGCACGTTGGGAAAATATCTCTTGTAAATTATGATAGTTCAGGTCAATACCAATGGGACCATATTAGGGACGAAACTCAAAACGAAGGTTGCTTCGCATTAGAATTAGACTCTACTGAAGAAAATATTTATCTTGCGGGATTAACTGAAAATATAGGTCATAATGATACACTCCTAGTTAAATATAAGTTAATTGGAGCTAGTACTAACGGAGATGGTAAAAAAGATATACCGAGCTATGATATTTTTCTTATCATCATTTTTACTTGCGTCACTCTCACATATTTCATAAAGAAAATTCGGAAAGAGAAGAAATAATTAAATTCATTTAAAACTTTTTTTTTATATAATTTTCCTTATATGAAAGATTAGGAAGATGTAAAACAGTCTACTAATTTAAAAGAGCGAATTTTTATATATTCATCAAAATTTTTCTTGCTCAAATAATCCTCCATTACTTGCTTTAAGATATCTTCAATTGTATCAAGCCCTAAAATTAATCCTTTTAATTCTTTTGCTAAAAGTAACATATAAGTTGATGTTGTCTCAAGAAAAAAACAATTAGAGTTGATTTCTACATCAGAATTGTTCTTAATAATTTGGTTAGTTTCTTTTACAATCTCATTCGTAGTAAAAATTACAATTAGATATTTTTGTGAGAATTCGTCTTTTAAATATGAATCTCTTATACCAGAAGCGATAAGCGGAATATTTGTATAAGACTTAAATAAATATTGAAGCCTATTTAATTCTTTTCTAAATAAGTTTTTATTATGAAAAAAAACAAACTCCTTATTTAATTTTAAAGGTTCTCCTTCAATGTATGTTATTTCTTTAGGCTCCTTTTCAAATTCAAATTCTTTAATATAATCAGACATTTTATAATTTAAATTCAGTAGATTTATTTAATTATACTAAATTTTGTTTTATAAAAAATTTCTTGATTATAATTTGTAAATAATTATTTAGATATAAAAGCATGAAAATGAAATTAGGAACACTTTATTTAGAGAATAGGTACATTTTAGCTCCAATGCAAAATGTAACTACTAGTCCCTATAGAAGATTTTGCAGAAAATTTCAAAAAATAGGTTTAGTTTGTGTTCCTATGTTATATACTAAGCGAATTGAAAAGAATCCAGAAACTATCGTTGATGATTTATGTAAGATTGAAAAGGAGAGACCAATTAGTGTTCAATTAATTAGTTCTGATCCTAGATCTCTTAAGAAATCTATAGATTATCTTGAAAGCTATAAATTTGACGTGTTAGATATAAATGCCGGTTGTCCTTCCAAAAGAGCAATTAAAGCTAAAGAAGGAGGATATTTATTAAAAGATTTAGAAAGACTTGAGAATTTGGTAAAAATTGCAGTAAAAAACTCTTCCAAACCTGTCTCTCTTAAGATTAGAATAGGTTTTGAGGATTCGAATAATATCAAAGAATTAGCTGAAATAGCAAACAATTCTGGGATCGATTTTTTAACTGTCCATGCTAGAACCGTTAAGAGTTTTTTTGAACACAATCCTTTAAATTTAGACATCGTAAAAAAATTAAAGGAAAACTTAACTATTCCTTTAGTAGGGAATGGGGATATTGCTAGTCCCATCGAGGCTAATTATTTTATTGATTATACCAATGTTGATGCTTTAATGATTGGAAGAGAATCTATGGGAAATCCTCAAATTTTTGATCAAATACATGAATACTTTACTAAAGGAAAAGAAATTCTCTTTAGAAATGATAAAGAAAAAATGTTACAAAACATCGAAATTTATAAGAGATGCTTGGATGAATTTCTGAATGGAATTATACTACCTCGCAATATTAATGAGTATAAATTCATGGAACTTAAAAGGAATTCTATATGGCTTGCAAAAAGTATAAAAAATTCTGCGATTATAAGAAGACAGATAAGTAATACTAAGAATCTTAAGCAACTTGAACTGGTATTAAATAATATGTAAATAATTTAAGAATTAAATCAGTTTTTATATTTATTTAAGAGTTCCTCAGGTGTAAATACACCATCTTCAGTAATTATTCCTGTAACCAATCTAAAAGGAGTAATATCGAATGCATAATTTAAGCATTTAACTCCATCGGGCACAATTTTAACTTTTCCTAATACATTGCTAACTTCACTACTGTTCCGTTGCTCAATTGTAACATCATCAACAGTTTCTTGGAGTGAAAGTGTGGAGGTAGGAGCTGCTACATAAAATGGTATATCATTATCATTTGCTGCTAATGCAACTAAATATGTTCCAATTTTATTAAAAATTGCGTCTGAAGTGACTCTATCTGTTCCTACTATAACTTTATTAATTTTACCTAATCGCATTAATAATCCTGAAGAGGTATCTGAAATTACATTAACTGGTATCTTATCGTATTGAAGTTCGTAAGCAGTTAATCTTGCTCCTTGTAATCGAGGTCTTGTTTCATCAGCGATCACGCTAATTCTTTTCCCCTCCTCTATTGCAGCTCTAACAGGAGCTAAAGCCGTTCCATATTGGACAGTTGCTAGAGAGCCAGCATTACAATGAGTCAATACAGTATCTCCATTTTTTAATAAAGTAGCTCCATTTTTACCGATAGCTTTATTAACATTAATATCCTCTTGTGCCATAAGTTGAGCTTCCTCTATTACAAGTTCAGATAAATTTTCTGGATTGTCTGGATATTCGCTTATTATTTTCCAAATTCTATCTATTGCCCAAAATAAATTTGAAGCTGTTGGTCTAGTATTTCTTATAACATCCGCAGCATCGCCCATTTTTTCAATAAACTTTTCTTTTGGCAATAATTTATATTCAATAGTCGCAAGGGCCAATCCCATAGCTGCAGCGACACCTATAGCTGGTGCTCCTCTTATATTCATAATTTTAATAGCAGTTGCGACACCTCTATAATTATCAAACTCAAGGAATTTAAGTTCATGGGGTAGCTGAGTTTGATCAATCATCTTAATCTTGTTATTAACCCACTCAATCGAAGGAATCATAAATATTTAAAATATTTATTTTATCTTTTATTTTTTCTTTTATTATAAATTAATTAAAAAACTTATTGGTGTTTAAATTAAGTCAAGAGATTCTAGAAAAAGAGAGTATTAGAGTTATTATAGATCATAAAGAAAATATAACATCTGAAAGAATAGAGATAAAAGATGGAAATCATTGGATTCCTATAATTGGTAGTAATGACGGTTTCAGCACATTGAATATTTGGATAAAAGATATAGCGTATTCAAAGTCATTGTCTTATAGGAAAAGAACCAAAAAGAAATTATATTATGAATTAGATAATGAAGATTTTTTACTAGACTTAGATTATTGTCTTGAAGAGAATAATATTATTCATATTAGATATAAGCTTTCTAATAAAAAAACCCAATTTTTATCAAAAATCCTTGTTAATTATGCGATCCTGTTAGAAAATTATCCTGATTTTACCTGGACCCCTCACCTCAGCCCAGGAGATTATTTTGTTATTGGAGATCATGTCTATCGTTCTCCAGTTATAATATATAGAAAGGGAAAACATGCGTTTGCCTTCATTCCTGATTTAAAAACTCTTGGAGAAAATCGTCCTTTTCAAACTTTCATTGATTTTAATTTGAAACCAAGAGATTTTAAGGGGATTCCTCAGTTATCATATGGATTTGGAAATTATAAGCCAGTTAATCATACTCTATTCAAACATGACCCACATAATGAATGGAAAGTTGAGGAAAATACGGATTTAATATTTAGATATTATTTATTATTTTTCTTTGAGAAAACAGAATCCGAAATTCTGAAATTTATAAATAATTTTCTTTGGGAAAAATTTGGCAGAAAGTTATTATATGAAAATCTACATCCTCAAGTTCTTCCATATGAAAGAAATGTTGATGAAGGTTTTAAAGCCATTTTTGAAAGACATAAATACTGGGGAAATTTCATCATTAACAATAAGAAATGTGGAGGAATTTGGCAGAGAACATGGGCAGGTAGGAAAAAAAAACCTATTGAGTTCATAAAACCTGATATGTTAGAGGATTATAGGAAAAAAAATACGGCTGAAACCGCTAGCTCAGACTCAAAATTACATGAAACGTTAAATGATCTTATTTTCGATCCTGTAAAAGTAATAAAATTTGATAAGCACACCCGACGAGTTGCTTTTGTCCCCAGAACAGCAGAAATTTGGTATAATGCTTGGTTTCTAAATATTAGAACAGCATATAGTTTCAGATATTTTGGAGAGTTATGGAATAATGATAATCTTATTGATAAAGCAAAAAGAATATTAAATACAGTATTATTCATACCTCGAGTAAATGGTGTATTTCCAAGTGTGATTTTTCCAGCTTCTATTAATTCGAACATTATATCTACCATTAATGGTTTAAAAGGTTACCGTTATAGTGATGATTATCACGTAGTAGATTCATGTTTAACAATGTATTGGGCATTAAAATTTAGAAAAGACTTTAATGAACAGAATCTAAACATTCTGAGCAAGAGCAAAGAATTAATAGAATTAATAGAAAAGCTTCAATTAGAAAATGGAGCTATTCCAGCATATATTTATTTCGATTTTGATAAGAATGAACCAATTATTAAAGAAGAATTAAATAGTTCTGCAAGTTCTGGAGCCCCAATGATGTTCTTATTAGAATACTATAAAAATAATGAAGATGAAAGAATCCTTCAGATTTGTGAAAAAATTGCTCAATATATAATTAAAAAGGTAATTCCAGAAGACAAATGGCATGATTTTGAACCATTTTTCAGCTGTACTCAATTACCCCTTGATACTTACGATACTTATACAAAGAGTCACGTAATGAATACATTATGCATATATTGGTGTGCTGAGGGATTTAAAGAATTATATAAGATTACCAAGAAAAATTATTATTTAGAAGCTGGAGAACGTGTAATAACAGTATTATCACTATTTCAACAAATATGGAACATACCTTATCTCAATATTAACACTTTTGGAGGGTTTGGGTCTCAAAATGCTGATGCTGAACTAAATGACGCTCGACAAGGTTTATTTGTTCGCACGTATATGGAATATTATTTATTAACTGGTAAGGAAGAATATATGGAAAGAGGGATAGCAGCTCTAAGAGCATCCTGGGTATTACAATTACTTAAAGAATATGAAGAACAATGCCCCGGTAATATAAAAGAAATAGATACTATTAAAAGTGTAGATAAGGGTTGTATGTATGAAAACTATGGTCACACCGGAAGTGATTTTAGAGTTCCTGGTCAAATTACCTTTGATTGGGGAGTAGGAACCGCATCAATGGCTACAGCATACGTAAAGAAACACTTTGGTGATTTATTTATAGACTTTAAAGAAAAATTAATTTTTGGAATTGATGGTTTACTCATAAAAAACTTTGAATTTAATGAAAAATTTGTTAGTATTATATTTGAACAAATATCTGGTAAGACTAGTATCTTAATAAAAGCAAGAGAAGCACCTATCATTCCAGTTGAAATAATAATAAATGGAAATTCAATTGGAAAACATAGGAAGGATGATCTAGAAAAAGGAATTATAAAATATTAGAGATAAATTTATCTTCCCATTTTCGATTATGTGTATTAGTTTCGAAGATCAATCGAAAGAAAATGTCTTAAAATTAAGGATAATTATCTTTTTAATAATGCAATTTGGAACGATATCATATTTACTTGGTGTTTTAATTAAATTTTAAAAGTCATAAAATATGATTCCCAATTCAGTCAGTACTAAACAAATAATTAAATCACCCATAATCTCTTGTTCCCGTAGGACAGATATACCTGCATTTTTGATGGATTGGGTTGTTAATAGGATTCGTATTAGATATGTGGATGTACCAAATCCGTTTTATCCTTCCCAGATTGCAAGAGTTTCTCTAAAACCTGAAGATGTGAAATGCTGGGTTTGGTGGTCGAAAAATTTTAAGAATTGGATAACTAATTATCAAAATCATCAAGATATTTTTAAATCATATAAGGCACATTCTTTTCAATTTACGATAAACTCTCCTTCTGAACTGGAAGGTAATTTAGGAGTTAGTTTAGAAGAGAGGTTAAATCAATTAGAATGGCTTATTAATGAATTTGGGAAATTGGCAGTCAATTATAGATATGATCCGATAATATTTTATAAATTAAAAGTATCAAACAAAATTAAGAATAATTTAAACAAATTCAGCTATATTATAGAGAAAATCTCTTCTTTTGGATTGAAAGAAATCATTTTCTCTTTTGCGACAATATATACAAAAGTCAAAAATCGAATGAATATGAGAGGATACATCCCTATCAATCCTTCAATCGAGAAAAAAAGAGAAATTTTAATAAAGCTAATCGAAATTTGTGATAATCATAATTTAAAAATGAAAGCATGTTGTCAACCAGATTTACTGAATATTAAAGGTATAGAACAAGCACATTGTATTGATGCATACAAAATTGAACAATTATCAGGTGAAGTAATTCCAAAGATAAAAGACTCAGGACAAAGAAAGGACTGTGGTTGTTTTAAATCAAAAGATATTGGTGGATATACAGGTATTTTTCGATGTAAACATAATTGTGCGTATTGTTATGCTTCTCCAGCAAAAAGATAAAAATATCAAATCTAAAGCTAGAGAAATTTATGTTAATTTCATATAAAGGCGAATTATTTAATATAATGCATAAATTATCTTCTATTAGTAGAAATAATATAACGTAATTCTTACTCAATTTATCTTTCAAAATTATATCAAATATTTTATCATTAGATAGAGAGGATATCTAAATGAAAAATTGTAAATTTTATATCGTGGATGTTTTTGCGGAAAGAAAATATGAAGGAAATCAGCTTGCTGTTTTTATATGTCAAGAATCATTAACTGATTCTGAAATGCAACGAATTGCGAAAGAAATGAACTATTCGGAAACAACTTTTATCACTTCTTTTGAAAATTATACAGTTAGGATTTTTACTCCGGAAACAGAATTACCATTTGCAGGGCATCCAACATTAGGAACTGCTTTTGTTATTCAACAAGAATTTATTAAAGGTAAAGTAAAAACAATTCCTTTAAATCTTAAAATAGGGCAAATCCCTGTATTGTTTAAATACAAAGGTGATTATGTTTCAGAAATATGGATGGAACAAAAAGAGCCGACATTTCACGGATTTTTTGCCCCAGATTTAATAGCAGAAGTATTAAACCTAAAAGAAAATGATATAGATAAAAGATTTAGGATCCAGGAAGTTTCTACAGGCGTTCCTACTATTATTACTCCGCTGAAGTCCTTAAATGCATTAAAAAGAGCTAAAATCAACACAGATAAATATTATGATTTAATCGAAAATACTAAAGCTAAATCAATTCTGATTTTTTGTCCAGAAACATATGATAAAAATAATGATTTGAATGTTAGATTTTTTGCAGATTTTTATGGTGTACCTGAAGATCCAGCTACTGGCTCTGGAAATGGATGCCTAGCAGCATATTTAGTTAAACAGGACTATTTTAATAAGAGAAATATAGATATACGTGTTGAACAAGGATATGAGATAGGAAGACCAAGTCTATTGCTTCTGAGGGCCGAAGAAAAAGAAGGTAAATATTATGTTTCGGTTGGAGGCAAAGCAATAATCGTTGCAAAAGGAGAATTGGTTTAAATAGAAGTGTTTATTTTTTAATTTGATATCGATTTTCTAATTATTGTATATGATATATCTTTTCCTAAGCCCTCTTTAGTATCTGATTTATTAATATACTCTTTAAATGACTTGACATTATTGGAAAAACTCCAAAATATAATCTTATATTAAAGATTTTATCGTATGAAGAATTTTAATAATTAAATTATGCGTATTGAATTGTAAGAAGTAGAAATTACTAAATCTTTTTCAAAATATTTAATTTTTAACTTTTCTTTAAATCTCTTAATTGATTTTTATTTATTTTTCTATAAAAGATATGGATTACAAAATAAAAATTGGGATATGTGCTTTTATTGTTATTCTAATTCAGTCAACAATAAAATTAATTGGTGTTATATTAACAGGTAGTCTTAGTTTTTTATCTGAAACAGTAGATACACTTATAGATATAATCTTTGTTTCTTTAACGATTTATTCAATCCATTTAAGCCTAAAGCCCCCTGATTATCAACATATGTATGGTCATACTAAAATTGATTCAGTAGGAGCAATGGTTCAAGGGATTATTCTTATTAATATTTATATCTTCATTACTTGGATAGCAATCCAAGTAATTTTAGAAGATTCTTCTAGGATTGTTAACCCTGATATAGGATTTCAATTGTTGATATTATCATTTACAATTAATCTCTTTTTTTCACGATTTTTAATATGGCAGGGGAAAAAAAGAAATAGTTTATCTCTCAAAATTCAAGGTCTAAATTTATTCCAAGATTCACTAAGAGCTATAATAGTATTAATTAATTTCATTTTTGCATACTTTTTTGAAATTGAATACTTAGATCCTTATTTTAGTGTTGCTATATCAATTTTTATAATTTATGGAGCAGTTAAGTTATTAATTGAAGGGATTGGAAATTTAATTGATGTCAATCCTATTAGTGCTTTTATTTTGGAAGAAATGAAACAAAATATTTTCAACTTAGATCACGTAAATGGAGTTGAAGAACTAAAAGTGAGAGCGAGCGGGAATATTTTATTTTTAGAAGTTCATTTATCTGTAGAGGATCATATTTCAATAATCCATGCTAATGAAATTACTAAAGCAATTCGTACTATGACCAAAAAATATATTCCCTTTTATAACGTAGAAACTTTAGTTGAAATGAATCCACTTAGCGGAGAAAAGTCTATAGGGGAAAAAGTGTTAAATATAATTCATTCAATGAAAAGTGAATTCCCTAAAATTCTTAACTTTAGGGAAGTAAATGTTTTTAGAGTTGAAGATAAAACCTTTTTATCTTTATCAATAGCTCTCGATGAAAGTTTATCTTTAGAAGAAGCTCATGAAATATGTAATAATTTTGAAAGAGAATTGAAGATGCAATCTCCATTAATTTCAAGGATCATTACTCATATAGAATCAGAACCAGCTATTAAATTATTATCACCGGATCAAATAGTATGTGAAAGAATAGATCCTCAAAGAATGCAAGAAATTCAGAAATTAATTGAAAAAGTACTTCGAGAGGAACCTCAAGTTAAAGGTTACCATGGTTTAGAATGTTGGACAGCAATGGATTTATGTATGTTAGAACTTCATATTTTTTTTGATGGATCTCTAAATATATCAATTGTGCATGATATAATTAGTAAATTAGAGCAAAGAGTAAAGGATAAACTTGAAATTGAAAATTTACATGAAATTATTTTTCATTCAGAACCAATAGAAGGAATAACAGAAGGTATAATATTTTAAAAAACTAGTTTTAGACCAGTTATACTTAAAAGGGAAATTTATATTTCTCTAGTCCAAGTTCTTTTTGAATGATTTTAATATCTTCTTGAACGCTTTTATTTACTGGAATTCCGACTTTCTTTGTTTCTTTCTTGGTATAATATTCTTTCTCGCCTGCTGTGTAAATGCATTTTGCTCCAGGAGCTTTTTTTGAATTTCTAAGTTCTCGCATAATATTTCCTGTTATCTCTTGGAATCTTTCCAATGGTATAAAATTATTAACATTTATCGCTAAAAAGAAGTGACCAACTTTCAACTTTTTTTGACCATTTTCAATAACTCCAGCTGTATCTTTAAGATAAATTCCATCTTGTAATGCTGATGATAAAATTTCTGCAAATGTAGCATATCCATAGCCTTTATATCCAGAAGTAGCTTCTCCTTTTCCCCCAAGTGGTAAGAGTGCTGCCGAACGGTCAACAAGATCATGTAATACATCACTGGGGTTAATCTCAGAGTGCCCATTTTTTGTAATAATAACACCATTTGGGAGGAGTTTATGCATTCTGTTATAGACTTCTACTTTACCTCTCTGGATGATTGATGTTGCGCAATCGATCAAGAATGGAAATTTTTCATCAGTAGGAGCTCCATAGGTTAATGGGTTTGTTCCTAACATTGGCTCTACTCCAAATGTTGGAGGAACGGAGGGTCTAGTGTTAGTAGTAGTAAATCCAATCATCCCTTCTTTTATGGCCATCATAGAATAATACCCTGCGATACCGAAATGAGTAGAATTTCTTACTGCTACAGCGCCTAAACCATATTTCTTAGCTTTTTCTATAGCTAATTTCATTGCTTTATAACCTATAACGTGCCCCATACCACATCCTCCATCAATTACAGCTGTAGCAGTATTATCATTAATAACTTTTATTTCGGTTTTAGGATTATATATCCCTTCCTTGATCCTATCACAATACATTTTAAGTCTTTGAACTCCATGGGAATTTATCCCTCTTAAATCAGCGGCATTAAGAATATCAGCTATTATTTCTGCATCTTCTTCTGGAACTTCGAGCTTAATGAAAGCATCTCTTATAAAACTCCTTAAAAGACTAGCATCAACATAAGCTGTGTCAACTAATGATGTTTGAATTCTATCATCTAATGAAGCTTCTAATGAGGCTTCTTCATTTGTTTCTTCCATAATTATCGCATTCTTTAAGTAACTTTGTGATAGGATTTGTTTATTTAACTAGCTATTTATATAAAATCCTATTTAAGATAAGTTGAAAGTTCGTGATTTCTTAAGGATTTTAATAATTTTTTCGTATTTTTTTAATATTTTTCTCAATTATCAGTGATAATAAATTTACCAAAAATTTTAATCATAAACTCCAGATTTAGAATTTTAATAAATTTAGAAGCGATCTATATCTAATCTAGTGATGAAAAAGAAACATTAGAAAGAATCAGAATAATAAGTAAATAATTAGAAGGGAAAGTTATACTTATTTAGTTCAAGTTCTTTTTGCATTATTTTTATATCATTTTGTAGACTTTTATTTAATGGAATTCCACCCTTTCTTCTTTTATTATCAGCAACATATTCTTTTTCTCCTGCAGTATAGATTCTTTCTGCTCTTGGATCCTTCTTTGAATTCCTAAGGTCTCTCATGATATTCCCAGCGGTTTTTTTGAAGGAGTAGATTCCTATGAAACTTTCAATATCTATTGCTAAGAAGAAATGTCCTACTTTTAATCGTTTTTGACCACTTTCAACAATCCCTAAAGTATCTCTTAAATAGATTCCTTCTTGCAAGGCAGCAGATAAAAGTTCTACAACAGTAGCATACCCATATCCTTTATAACCAGCAGTTTCTTCCCCTCTACCACCTAGTGGTAATAATGCTGCTTTTCTTTCAAGCATCTCTTCTAATATTTTTCCAGCATCAGTCATAACTTCACCCTTATCGTTGATAACAGTATTTTCTGGGAGTGGTTTATTAATTCGATTGTAAAGCTCTACTTTTCCTCTTTGAATAATGGAGGTTGCACAATCTAAAAGAAATGGAAATTCTTCATCAGTTGGAGCTCCAATAGTTATTGGATTAGTTCCTAACATTGGTTCTACACCAAATGTTGGTGGGATAGATGGCCTTGCATTGGTAACAGCTAATCCTATCATCCCTTCCCTGATAGCCATAAGTGAATAATAACCAGCAATGCCAAAATGTGTGGAATTCCTTACAGCTACAGCTCCAAGACCATATTTTTTGGCTTTGTCAATTGCTGTATTCATTGCCCTATATGCAATAACATGCCCCATTCCACAATTTCCATCCCAAAGCGCGGTTGTAGGGCCGTCTTTTATAATGTCTATTTTTGTTTTTACCTCATAAATTCCTTCTCTAATTCTATCATAGTACATTTTACATCTTTGAATACCATGAGAATCTATCCCTCTTAAATCTGAAGTTATTAAAACATCTGCAATAATATTAGCATCTTCTTCTGGCACTCCAAGGCCAATAAAAACATCTTTCATGAAATTTTGTAGAGTTTTAGCATCAATATACACAATCTCATTTGACATCTTAAAAATTCCCTCTTTTATACCCAATAAAGTGCTTATAAATTTAAGAATTTATACTCAATATTAAATTATCTTTATTGAATAATCGCATTTAAATCATATTAATAAATTGAAGAGACTCTTAAAATTTCACATGTGATATCTCTATATTTATATCCTTAATAAATCGATTAATTTTGATCTTATTTAGTATTAAAATTGAAAATTCTTAATTAATTAAAATACGTATTAAAAGAGGAATGAAAAGTAAAGAAAAGCTGAAATGCCCTGTTTGTAATCTTAAATTTATCCCTAGGACATTTTATCCTGAAGAAGCAATTTTTTCGGCTCCAGATGGCAAGAAATTATCCGGTTTTGATGGCTATATAAGTTCTAGTGGTGTTAAACCTCCTGAGGTAGTCCTTGGTTCTTGGGTTACCTATTGTCCTCACTGTAATTTCATTTTGAAGTTTGCAAAAGAACTTGTAAAAAAAGAAAAAATTCAAAGTTCAAATGTAGTTAGTAAAGATGTTAAAGAAAAATATAATAGTTATTATTTTGGATTTCCCTTTGAAGATTATTCTCGATATCTATCAAAAATAACAACAGAAATAACAAATAAAATAGAATTATCTCTTAGTGGTTTAAATATATCTGTTTGGGAGAGTATGTATGAAATAGAGGATAAATTTAAATTATTAGTTCGGTTTATAGCGAATTTAGAAAATTTCTGTGATGCTAGGCTAGATGCTAAAAATAATCAAGATATGCCAACCAAGATTAAAGAACTCAAGTTGTCTACAGATGTAGAAGAAAGTTTATTAGAGTTAAACAACATTAGAAATGAAACTGTTAGAGGAGACTACGAATTATCCTCAGAGGACGAGCAAAAGATCAATGCTTCTATTGTTAATTTTATATTATATTTGATTAAAAGGCAAATCGAACCCCAATTAAATGGTAAAAAATTAAAAAATAAATATTACTATGTTGATTTAAGAGATTTTAATTCAGAAATTAAACATTTTCTAACTAGTTATCTGAATGGAATTTTTCATAATAATAAATCCGCTAATACTCAAATACAGTTATTTATTGATACTCTTTTAGAAAATGGAAAGAAATAATCCTCTCCTAAATCTATTTTAATCTTCTTTTATTCAATCTGACTAATCTTTAGTGACATCACCATATTATTTGTTTTTTTGAATCTATTTGTCATATTCTAAGAATATGATATTAAATGATTTAAACGCTAAAGTTGAGGGTAGATTTTTTAAGGAAGTAACAATCGAGGATGACGGAGATCAAATAACATATGTATTTCCTGATACAAAAGAATTTATATCAATCATTAAAAGAAAAATAGTCAAGGAAGAATTGAGATCAAGCCAAGAAACTTAAACCAAGGAAGATGTAATATTCAAGAAAAAAATTTATATCTGATAAATAACTAAGAAATATGGAACCTTAGGCCAGTTCTGTAATCCTATACTGGATGAACCGTAAAATGGTCTCTAGCGGAAATTGCCCGATTTAAGGTTTTATAAGCATTGTTATCCATCGTTATGTTCTCGTCGAAGCATCGACCATATAGGTGGGTGCTTGGGCAGTATCTTTTGTAGAAAAGATATACGTCCGTAATGTCGAACCCGATCAGGCCCGGGAGGGAGCAGTCGTAAGGCGAGGTGTTCACGCTTTATGGTGCGGGTGTGGAGAGGCATAACATCTGGTCATAACAATAGGATTGAGATCGAGATTCGGGTAATTAAAATTTACAATTTATGAATTTTAACCCCTATGATCTTCTTTTTCTTCTAAAGTTAATAAGTATGAACAAGTTCCATTATTAGATTTAAGATTACATTCTAGAATTTTACCAGTATATTTAAAATTTGGATCAATTTCATTTAAAAAGCCAGTTGTATAGGGTTTACACAAACTTTCTTGTAGTATATCAGCTCGTTCAGGATAATGCTTCCCACCAATTGGACAAAATTTTTTCTTGTATTTCAGTATAACCTTATAGGTATTATCATTTATTTTTTGTATATTCGGAGCAGCATTTAGAACTTTGTAACTCTGCTTTAGACTTCTTTCTATTCCTACTATCCCTCGTTCTTTGTATAATTTGCCTAATTTTGCTCCTAAACTAGAGGATATGGTTTTGGGTAAATTAGGACCCCCTACATCAATCATTTCAATTATGTAAGATTGGAAAAATTTTAATGCATCTTTAGTCATTTTATCCCCAATTTAAACTTAATGATTTAATCTCTACTTATGACTATTTAATTGTTTTTGTTTTTAGCTTATTAAATTAAGTAATAACAAAAATTAAATAAAAAGTGTATTTAATGTAAGGAAATGTAAGATTGAAAACAGAAAAATAGATTAATTAATGTTATGCTTTTCTTCTACATGTAAAATATAATGACATATTCTATGGTTAGAGGAAAGAATACAAGTTTTAATTTCTGAGCTAAAATTCATTTTTGGAAACATTTCATTTAAGAATCCTTTAGTAAAAGGTATACAAATGTTATCTTGAAATAGGGAAACATTCGAAGGATTATAAGAACCTCCTATAGGACAAAACCTTTTTGAGTGTTTAATGATTATCTCGTATAAATTATTATTAATCTTTGTTATTTTTGGTTTTGCTTCTAGTGCAATATATGCTTGTTTTAAAGCAGTTTCTATATTGATAGTCCACCCTCTTCCTTTATATAATTTGCCTAATTTTGCACCTGATTTTGAAGATATAGCTTTTGGTAAATTTGGACCCCCTACATCGATCATTTCCTTTATATAAGCCTGAAAAAACTTTAATGCATCCTTCAAATTAAAAATCACCTACTAAAAATAACTAAAAAAACTGAGCACCTATAACCCTAAAATATACAACAAAAAAGTTATTTATATACTTATCCTTTTATGTCAATTTTTTTTTTAAATTTTTAAGTAGGTAAAACTGGAAAAATTCTATAAAAAAATAGGATTATCATTTAATATTTAAAGTAAATCGGAGTAATTTATCTTTATCCTCTTCAGCATAATCAATTCCTATTCGCTTGTTTAAAATAATCTCCTTATCTTTAACTTCTTCTCCTTCAGTGAGATACAACTTTGAATCTATTGCACATGAATCACTTCCATTAAATAATTCTTTAGTAATATCCATAGCCATACAAAATTTCCCTGGTCCATCACATAAATTCTTAAAGTTTTTCCCAATCTTTACTTTTCTATTGTTTTTCATCAATTCAATACCATTTAGTGGATATAGTTGTCTTATGAGTACTGCACACGGAATACCCTTAGGTTCTGTAATCACATTCAAACAATAGTACATTCCATAGACAAAGTAAACATATAAAGTTCCAGGTTCCTCATACATAACTTTTGTCCTTTCCGTCATTTTGGAATCATAAGAATGACATGCTTTATCGTTAATTCCTAGATAAGCCTCAACTTCGATTACTTTTCCAACCATAACAACTTCTTTTGATTTTCTTACTAAATATTTTCCTAATAATTCTTTTGCTACAATTTTTGTATCTCTGTTGAAAAATTTCCTAGTTAATCGTTTATTATCTTTCAAATTCTCATATCTTTTTTATTGAAATTTCATTTATTAATCAAAAAAAATAATTATTTCTATTATTAATTTGCCAAATTCTTAAAATTTAGGGGATAAATATAAAGGCACCAGAGAGAGTATTGAAAGCTATTAATCACGAGGAACCAGATAGAGTTCCGGCTTTTGAAAGTGCATTTACGAATTATACAATTATGAGACATTATGGAGTTGATCCAACTAAAGGTCGTGGTTATTATGTAACTTATGATTTTTTCCGTAGAGCTCAAATAGATTTAGTTTTAAGTTATGTAAGTGTTTTTCCTCGAAAGTCTATGAAAGGCGGATATATTGATGAATATGGAAGAATCATGAAAACTGAATATTATAAAGATGGAACGATGATATTAGCATATCATGGTGGATCTTTTGAGTCATTTGATGACTATGAAAGTTGGGAAAAACCAGATCCTTATTCTGAAGTGAGATTAAACCAATTTTTACTAGGGAGAGATGTTCAAAAGAAACTTAAAGATGAAGTATTTTCTATTCCTGCAACAGGAAGTATTTTTGAAAATAACTGGGAAGGCTTCGGAATAGAAACATTTTCAAGAATGTTAACTAATCCAAAGCAAATTAAACAAATCTTTGATGATTATGGAACATTTACTCTCGAGCTTGTAAAATTGCTAGCTGAAAATGATGCAAAAGTTATATTATTATGGGATGATTATGGTTTTAAATGTGGTCTTTTCATGCCTCCTAGAAATTATAAGAAGTATGTATTTCCTTGGTTAAAAAGAATATGTGATGCTGCTCATAAACGTGATTGTAAAATATTATTACATTCTGACGGAGATTTATCTGAAATTTTTGAAGATATAATTAACTGTGGTGTTGATGTTGTTAATCCTCTCGAACCTACTACAGCGAATCCAGAGTATGATATCTTCAAATTGAATAATAAATTCGGAGATAAGATAACATTTTCTGGTAATTTAAACCCTGTGATGTTAGCATTAGGAGATATATCTGAAATTGAGGAATATGCAAAGAGATTAATTAGGGAATTAGCACCTGGAGGGGGATATATTTTTGGATCTGGTCATAGCATTCATCCAGCGGTAACGCTAGATCGGTTTGAAGCAATGCAAAATATAAGAAGAAAATATAGCAATTATCCAATAAATATTCCTGATTAAAATAATTTTTTTTATGTAATACTACTGTTCAATATCGCCCCAATTTTTCGATTAATGCTTTAGCAATTCCTAAATTTCGACTTGCCATTGTAAGTGGTTGCCAGGGCCATTCGCACCCTGCTGCATATTGATACATCCCACCTGGCTTTCCTATTTCAATGGTGTTTTTTATCTCATTATAAACATTCATAACTGAATATGTTTCACTGCCTAAAACTTGAGTATTAGTATTTCCTCTAATACAATTACTTTTTCCTATTTTTTCTTTCGCAAGTTTCAAATCAACTTGATAATCCAAATCTAAAATTGCAGCATTTGTCTTTGAAACTAGCTTTAGCATATCCCTCCCTTCTTTGTCGATTACGGAGTTATCTCCACAGATATGATATAAGACAGGCACATCTTTTTGAATATAATTAAATAATTCCGTTGATGTTTCTAAACAACATTTTTCATATCTCATAGGACCTATTTGAGAAATTGCAGAATCTCCTGCTCCAATTATGTCTGCTCCCGCTTCAATCTGTAGTCTAGCAAATTCTTTTTGGATTGGAAGAATTCTTTCGATAAGTTTTTTTATTCTTTTTTCCCAGTCAGAATGCTTACACAATTTAAGTATATTTATTAAACCAAATAGACAACATATTTCTGCAAATGGAGCCTCAATCCAACCAACAATGCATTGTTTGCCTCCTACTTTGCCTGAGAGTAATTTTACAGCCTCAACTCTATTTCTAATTCTTCTATTTTGTAATAACTCCGGTGTTTCAATAGATTCAAATTCCTTAATTTTTAAATGAGTTTTGGCAACAGGTGTGTGGCTTTTCCAATCAATTTCAACACCCCATGCATTCGCTTCACGGTAAGCATCTGTAGATACATTAACATGATCTATTCCAAAGAATTCAGAACACCTTATCATTGAATTTGCTAATACCTCTGGATTCTGACAATATTCGTGATTATAATCTACATTTAATAAAGAAGCAGCAAGATGCATGATAAAAGGATTAAAGGGGATCTTTTCTGGTATTTCCTTAATTGCTGATAAAGTTAATTCTAATGAGTTCATTTTCATGTTAGTTTATAATTTTAATTTTACTCAATAATTACGAAATTCATTTGCAGCATCAAACATAGCAACAATATTTTGTGGAGGAACCTCTGCTGTTATATTATGAATATTTGCCGCAATGAAACCTCCGTTAGGTTTAAAACAATCAATATTTCTCTTAACTTCTTCCCGAATTTGCTTAGGAATACCAAATGGAAGTGTTTGTTGCGTATTACACAAACCTCCCCAAAATGTAATTATTTCACCAAACCTTCTTTTTAAACTACAAGGTTCCATGTCATAAGCGGAGATTTGAACAGGATTATAAATATCATACCCAATTCCTGCCCAATGAGGGATAAATAGTGGAGTAGAACCACAACAGTGGTAATTGATCTTAACATCTGCTAGTTCATGTATTTTTTCAGAAAGCTTTTTCTCAATTGGTTTTATTACTTTCTCATATATTTTTAAATTCATAATTGGACCTGCTTGTTCACCCAAATCTCCATTAATACACACAACATCTAAATATTCACCGACTTCATTTAAAAAAGTTACATTATAATCTATCCAGTATTTTAAAAGACTTTCCATTGCAGCGATAATCAATTCTGGTTTTGTCTGTAAATTTCTTAATGCTCTTGTAAAACCAAAAAGAAAAGTTGTATACTCGTAAATACATCCTGTAGGGGGAGTAGATAAAGCAAAATCGGTGGTTATGCGTAACTTTTTCGCATAATCCCTTAATCCTTTAAAGGGGGTTTTATCATTTCCATTCGGCCAATCATAATTTTCAATTTCTTGAATGGTTTTAAAATCAGCAAATGGATGTATAACTGGATCATAATATAAAATTTCATCTAAATCTTTCTTTGCGTCATTTCCCCAAAAACAACCAAATTGATCATATACTCCTACGTATTTTCCTTCATATTGTGGATGGACATCATTTACATTTATCATCCCACCTAAGGGACGAACATATCTAATATCAATATTAAACCTTTCTAATAATTCTTCACATGGTAATGCGATTTGTTGTACAAAATCACAATACTGAATATTATTATCATTAATTTCCAGAAAATCTAACAACCTTTTATATGCTTTTATGTGAATTCCAGATTGATGCCCTCCTAAATCAATAGGTACCTTATCTGGTTCTTTATGATTTAAGGTTGTATTTACTCTTTCTCTTGAATTCATTAGTAAATATTTATATAATTTATTATAAATAATTTCTTTTTATTAGAATTTAAAAAATATAATAAAGAAGAAAATAATTCAGATAAGTGGTTTATTAGAACTCAGCTTCAAGTTGATCAATCTCTGCAAGGAAAAGGTCCGCGATCACAACCCATTTTCGTTTTGTATCAGGATCAATAAGAGTTTTATTTGTTAATTCTTTTCCTTTCTTAAGATATTCAACTGCTAACTTATAATTTCCTAGTTCTTTATAACAAATCCCCAATTTAATGTACGTCTGATAAGCATACCAATTTTTACTGCCTATCTCTATTGTTTTTAGAAATTCTTCTATAGCATGCTCATGTTCATTAAAGAACATTAGAATTTCACCGTAGGTATCATGATAAGTAGCATTATCAGGCACACGTTTTATAAGCTTTTGAATAACTTCTAAAGATTCTTCTTTTTTATTTAGATATTGTAACCAACAGGCTTTATAATTAAGAAGATCATTATCTTCTGGATATTTTTCAATCATTTTTTCAATAATCTCTAAACCTGCTTCAGTACTTCTCATTTCTTTAAGAATATATGCCCTTTTTATTTGAATATTCTTCTCTTCTTGAGGAAAATCTTTTAGCATTTTTTCTAATAAAGTTAATACCTCTCTGTATCGATTTTGATTAATAAGGATTTTGCTTTTTGAATAATATAGATCAATGTCTTTGGGTTTCAATTTAATGGCTTTATCAATCTCTTTAAGAGCCTCATCATAGTTGGCTCCTTTTTGCTCACTAAAGTCTACTTGTTGATTATTAAAATTATATGCCTGGATCTCTTGCCAAATTAATCCTTCCAATTTATCATATGTATCTATTAGTTTTTTCTCTTTTTCAATTTTATATGCTAAGTAATGAATATAATCTGGTAAAAACTTCCTTAAAGCATTTCTTAATCCATTGGAAAATAAATTACCACAAATCTCATCTAAAATGGCTTCAACTGTAAATTCCAAGGTTAATGGAGGAGTGTCATCTGGATATTCTTCATATAAATTATGCAAATATGTGAACTTAGCAATATGTTCCTCAACAATAGCATTAAACATTCTCTCTAATTTCTCATTTGCTTGAAAGAAATAATTTTTATCTTTCTCTACTTCCAATTTAAAAAACTTTACAGGATAAATGTCTTCTTCAACAATACGGAGAATTGTAAAATTAAGTTTAATAAGGCTAATAGCATATTTTTCAGAAAAATCTTCTGGAGAAGTATAATGAGGAAATTCATTTGGATGATTCATTGAAAGAAAAAGTAAAACTTTGTTAAAATCTTCTTCTATATCTAAAGTAGATTTAATCTTTTCATTTTCATAAGGTAATTTTAAAACATTATTGAGATATCGGAACTTAATATTATTATCTTTTGGTTTAAATTTCTCAAAGAATTTTTTAGTCTTTTTAGTTATCTCCCTAATTCGTTTACTTTCTGCTTCTAAAATTGACTGTCTATCTAAATCATACTCTCTTAACATATTAGAATAGGTCGATTTACCTAGCTGGGTAATCCTATATTCTTTGTTTTCTTTTCTTACAAGTCCATCATTGATTAATGAATTCATATTTTTTGATAATGAGGATTGATTAATAGAAAGAGGTTGTGCAAGGAAATCCGCCCATTTACAATGATTATTATTATACACCATCCATAGAATCCAGTGGTCATAGTTCCTCTTGATCGTGATTGCTTTAGGAGGATAACTTAATTTTCTTCGTGCAAACTTCGCTTGAGATAATTCATAAAATCTATCTTTGCCTTTAGGAGTAATCTGGTATTTATTATAAGTACTTTTATTGACATAACCTTCTTCAATAAGAGTTTTCAAATAATTATATAATGTTGATTTTGAAAATACTGTATCAGATTCAGAATTTTCAATTGCGAGAAAGTCTGAACTTGTACATAATTCGTTGTTATTTAACATCCAAAGAATTACTAATTTAAAATTAGGTTTACTCAACTTGGAAGGAGGTTCCAAAAGTTCATTCGGGGGATAATTGATTGTATTTTCCAAGATAATCTTCCAGTATTTTTCATAATAATTAGAAGTTCTCAATTAAAAATAGTATAAGAATCTATAAAAATGTTTCTATCCAGAGACTTCTCCAAGACTCCAATTGGAGTTTTTGGAGAAAAACTATATATTAAACTCTGATCTAATAAATATTAATAAATAAACGGAAAAATAAAAAAATACTGATACAAATTATACTGAACTTGTAAAATTTATTTGTCAACTATATAGAAAGGTAATTCAGAGAGAGAATAGAGGGCTTAGTTAAAGGAGAGCTCAATTGTTCATATTCTGAATAACAATTTGAGCTCTCCACATTAAAATTACGAAATAGAAAAATTAATGTTTATAAATATATCAAAAATTTGAAATAAAAAAGGGGTAGTTAAATCTGACAGAAGTTAAGAAACAAATATCATATGAATTTGAAGAACTCTTATCTGAAACTAAGAGAGATGAAATTAAGAGAGATTCGATAAATCAGCTTAGTCAAATCTATACAATCCCAGATGATTTGGATATAATAGATAAGAGTAGAGCACTGAAAAGATGGAAAAAGTCTCTTGATTATTATTATTTACATCCTGAGAAATTTAAATTTGGATTTAAAGACCTATGAGTAAATTTAAAAGGTGGTGGATATATAAAATGGCACAAATTATTGGGAAAAAACCTAATGTAATTAATAGCTCGATGAATTGTGGTATTTGTAGTGCCGAAATTAAAAATAGGGCTTCAATCTACCATTCAGGAGTTTATACAAGAGTTATCTGCGAATCATGTTTGAAAAAATTTTCTACAAATGATATTGAGTTGATGGTAAATCTTTTCACTGCTTTTGGTGGATATTTTGGTAAATATAAGAAACCTGAGTATATACTATATATAATCCTAAAGGAATTAAAAGAAAAATCAAAGTATAGAGAAAATTCTTTTAGTGCTGCTGAAATAAAGCTACAGTTACTTCATAAAGCGTTATTGTATGGAATTTCTCCTGAAAAATTCTTTCAAGGATTAAAAACAATTATTTAATAATATTAAAGGAGGTGGTTAAATCTGACAGAGAGTAAGAGAATAGTAATCCCCGATTTAAAACAAAATAAGGAAGTAATTTTAGACAATTTATCTGATTTTAGATTCAATAATAATGCAAAAGAAAATTCAAGGAAAGCTATTATTAAAATATCAACATATTCTTATGGAAGTAATGGTAAGATGTGGCATTATTTGTCTAAATTGATTAAAAAGGAATAATTATTTGTTTTTATTTTTTATTTTTTTCATTTTTTATTTTATTGATTTCTAATGCAATAAATTAAAATTTTATATAAAGAAAAATTAAATCTTACATTAATCAAGATTTGTTTAATAGTATATATATATCAACAATTTCATTAAATGAATGAAACAGTAGAGAAGTTCCGATTTAAGATTACAGTTATAGGAGATGGGCAAGTAGGGAAAACATCCTTAATACAAAAGTTTACAAAAGGTTCTTTTCAGGAGGATTATATCAAGACTATAGGAGCCCAATTCTCTGTATATGACAAGGAGATTGAGGGAAATAAAATTAGGTTATTATTCTGGGATATAGCTGGTCAGGATACTTTCAATTTTTTACGTCCTTCTTTTTTTAAAAATAGTGTAGCAGCCATAATCGTGTATAGTTTAGAAGAAAATGACCTTGGTAAAGATAGTTTTGCTCATATTCCTGATTGGTATTCAGATATTAATCAATTTTGCGAAAATATTCCAGTAGTTATGTTCGCTAACAAAATTGATTTAATTGATGAGAATAGTATAGATCATTCTGAAATCCAAGAAATTGTGGACAAGCAAAATTTTATTGGATATTATATAACCTCTGCAAAAACTGGACAAGGAGTCATAAACGCATTTAACGCAATCATTGATATATTATATAATAAATATAAATAATTATCTTCAACTCAATAAGGATCAGATTAAAAAGGCTTTTAAGCAAATATAACTTCTTTTTTTAATTGAACTTTATGCTTAAGTTAAAATCAAAAGAATTAAAGCAAGCAGAAGAACTCAAAAATGCTGATAAGTTTGAAGAAGCTCTTCAAATCGTAGTTAATTTAGAAAAAGAAGAAGATTTTACTGAAGAAGATTTACTATCTTTACACATTCTTAAAAGTTCTTTATTATTAGCTCTTGGACAATTAAAAGACGCACAAAACCTTGCAGAAAGAGTTTTAGAGCAGAGTAAAAAATTAAAGAGTTATGACAAATCAATTGATGCTTTAAATCTCATCGCTTGGGTTTATTGGCGACTTGGTAAATTAGAAGAAGCTCTTGACGAGATTGGTAAAGCTGAAGAAATAATCAGTGCCCAATTTCCAGAACCTATCGCAGAAATTCAGAAAAAACATGCCTCTTTGTACTTAATAAAAGGAGGAATATTTTTTGCCAGAGGGAATTTAGAGCTTATTAAAAAATGCTTGGAAGAAGGTTTAGAACTTGTTAAACTAATAAATGATAAAAAATTAATAATGCAATTTACACTTAATACAGGTACTTACTATGGAATAAAAGGTAATATAGACCTTGCAATCAAATATCATAGCCAGGCATTAGCTGTTGCTAAAGAAATAAATGATAAACAGAACATTATTATAGCTCTCAATAATTTAGGGTGGGTATATAGAATGCAAGGTAAATTAGATGATGCTTTTGAAAGTATAAATCAGAGTTATGCTCTTTGTAAGGAGATAAATAGTCCTAAAATCCATATAATCCTCGATTCACTTTTTCATATAGCCCTTGATAAAGGTGATCTTAAGTTAGCACAAAATTACTTAGATCAAATGAAGGAACTTAAAGATCAAGAAGAATATGAAATTATCAAATTAGACTATTTAATTAATAAAGCTTTATTATTGAAAGCAAATCCTCGTGCTAGTAATCTTTCTGAGGCTGAAAAGATATTGAGAAAAGCAGTAGAGGAGGATGTTGTTTTATACGAAGCTCATATTGATGCTTTGCTCAATCTCTGTGATTTGCTCTTAACTGATCTACGTAATACTAACGATCTTGAGATATTAAAAGAAATGCAACCCTATTTTTCTCGTCTGTTGGATATTGCTGAAAAAAACAACTCATATCCCTTAATTACTGAAACGAAACTCTTACAAGCCAGACTTGCATTACTTACTTTTAATATTAAAAATGCTAGACAATTATTATCTGAAGCTCAACATATAGCCGAAAAATACGGACTTAATCGATTATCTATGAAAATTTCAAATGAACATGACGAACTATTAAAACAAATGGATTTGTGGGAGAAATTAAAAAAATCAGATTCGCCAATAGGTGAAAGATTGACGTTAACCCAAATAGAAGACGAAATGAAAAGAATGATACAAAAACGCACAGTAGACATCCCAAAATTATCCGATGAGGAACCCTTATTACTTTTAGTTATGTCTGAAGGGGGTATACCAGCATTTTCTCACACATTTTCTAAAGATTGGGACTTTTCAGATGATCTCCTCAGTGGTTTTTTAACTTCATTCGATTCAATTAGTAAAGAAGTTTTTTCTGAAGGTTTGGATCGTGCTAAATTTGGAAACCATACTATCCTTATATATCCTGTAGGGAACTTTTTAGTTTGTTATTTATTTAAAGGGCAATCGTATTTCGCAAAACAAAAATTGGGGTATTTTACAGACCATATGGAAAGAAAATCTACTATATGGCAAATTTTTAACAAGTTCTTAAAAAACTTTCAAACTGTTCAGCTGAAAGAAAATCCTGTTCTCAAAGAGCTAATTATGGAGAGCTTTCTTATCACAGATCAATGGTTATTAAAAGAATAAATTATCTTATTTTAGTCTTTAATCTATAATACTTTTTTAATTATTAAAGATTAAGATTTACTTTAATGGTAATTCAATTATAAAATTTGCTCCCATATTTCTTCCAGCAGATTCTACACTAATGGTTCCCTCATGTAAGTCTATAATTTCTTTTGTTAAATATAATCCAAGACCAGAACCTTGAATATTAAGAAATTCTAAGCCTTCTCCATATCTTTCTATTTTACCAAATTTGGTAAATAATTTACTAATTTCATCTTTAGTTAAGCCTATTCCTGTATCACTTATAGATATAATAATGGTTTCTCCTTTATGTTTTACCATAATTTCAATGTTAGCATTAATAGGTGTATTTTTAATTGCATTTGAAATCAAATTTGTTATTACTTGTTCGAATCTTATTTTATCTATATTTAATACTACAGTTTTAGGGAGATTCATTATTAAATTGATTTTACGTTTTTTTAAAAAAAGGTTCATTTCGTTTGATATCTCTCTAATTATATCACATATATTATGTGGTTGTTTATTCAATGTGAGTTTATTATAATCTATACGAGTAATATCAAGAAGATTATTAGCAAGATATATTAATCGTTCATTATTTCTTTGTATCATTCCAAGCATTTCCAAAGCATTCTTATCTAATTTATCATTGTAATTATCAATTAAAAGTTCGCTAGCACCACTTATTGACATTAAAGGAGTTTTTAATTCGTGGGACGCTCTAGTTATAAATTCCTTTTGGATTTGATTTAAAACTTCTAATTTTCTAATCTGCTCTCTTATAAGAAGATCTGCTTGTTTTTGTTTTGTAATATTATGTATTATAACTTGAAAAAAGGTTTCACTTTTTAACTTGACTCGTGAAGCTTGTAAATTTATCCAGACTAAGTCTCCATTTTTTTTATACATTTGAATATCAAAATCATTAGGCTTATCTCCCTTTAGTAATTGATTAAAAGTCTCTTGAAGGGGAGGAAAAGATTTTGGATGAAACAATTTAAGATCTCTAAAATTTTTACCAACTAAATCCTCCTTTTCATATCCACTATATTTTAATGTTGCTGGATTGCAATCAATGATTTTTCCTTTTAAATTAACCAGAACTATAGAAAAGGGTGAATCTTCAAATATTTTCCGAAATTTTTTTTCAATTTTTTCACGCTCCGTAATATCCAAGATTTGAGCTATGGTTTTTATTCCTCCCTTCAACTCTGTTGTTACTGTAGAAATTATCTCAACACGTCTTTTTTCACCATTTTTCCTAACAACATTAAACTCATATCTGGCTGGTACTTTTTCCCCTCTTTGTCTACGAACATAACGATCTGCTACAAGTTTTTTACTCTCATCATCTAGGAAATTTCGAAAATCTTGACCAATAATCTCATCATAAGAGTAATCTAAGATTTTACATAACTGATTATTTACATAAGTGAATTGATAATTTTCATTTACGATAAGAATTCCATCATGAGAATTTTCTACAATGGAACGATAACGTATTTCATTTTCTCGTAATTCTTGTTCTGCTTTTTTTTGTTCAGTAATATCTTTTGTATGAACTAGTACTAAATTTGGTGGAATAAAATTATAAATTACAGAGAGTTCTTTATTTCTTCCTGTAGATTGATAATGATAATTTATTTCTCTAGAAATAGGTTTTTGCTCATTAAGGCACAAGTATAGGTCTTTTAGTATCTTAGGTTGGTTTTCATATAGTTCTGAAGCTTTAGTCCCCAAATAATTAATTATTTTACCATCAGTGATCTCTTTAGCAGCATTATTGTAATCAATTAGAATTAAATCTTGATCTCTTTTTTGCCAAAGATAAGTAGGAGTAGGAATTTTCTTAAAAATGGAATCATAATCTATTTTTAGTGTCTTTAAATCAAATTTATTTTCATTCATCACATTTTCTTAGACAAAAATATTAAAATCAAAAAATAAAATGGTATATGTAAAAAAAATTCTTCGAAATCATATATGAAATAAGGTCATTTTAAACTTTTCTTTTTTAAAAAACGTTTAAAATTGATCATTTTTAAAATATATTTCATATAAATAAAGAGGATAAATAAAATGTTCTAATTTTATACCAATTATCAATTTGAAATAGGTTGGTTTGGAATTATTTATTATAATTCTTATTATATAATTCTTTAATATGATTTATAATAGGACAGAATAATTTGGAAATTATTATGATAATTTTTAATATGAATTTTTTTTTAAGGTTTTAATTGAAAGGATGAGAGAATAATGAATAATAAAGTAAAAACCGAATGGAAAAAGTGTGATAATTGTGGATTCTTACAGCATAAATCTCATCTGAGATGTTTAAATTGTAAGAATGATAAATTTACATTAATGGAAGCATCAGGAGAATGCAAATTAATTACATTTACAATTTTATATGCTCCTCCGGCAGAATTTCGAGATAAGCCATCTTATGCACTTGGAGTTGTACAATTTGAAAATGGAATAAAAGCGATTGGACAAGTTTCAACTCAAGAAAATTTGCTAATTGGTATGAAATTAAAACCTGTTTATAGGAAAATTTGTGAAAATCTAGATGGAAAGGAAGTAAATGCTTATGTATTTGAACCTACCCTATGATAATTCTCTCTCCTACATTAATATCTTTACTAGCTTCTGGAAAGGCATCATTAAATGCTTTTATACTTACCTCACTACTATCATGTGCAGAAAGGGCAACTATTTTAGGATTTCTCTTCTTTAAAAATTCAATATTTTCCTGTAATTCTTCCATTGTAATTGGATTCCATGGAAGTTTTCCAGTTCCTAACATTTTGTGAGGAAACCATCCCATTATTTCAATAGGTCCACCATTGACTGGATAATGAAGCCCACCTATGAGACCATAAATAGGTTCGTCAAATAAAACTTCAGTGCGTTCAATTATTTTAGGTAATGTTTGGTGACCACATCCTACTACTATTACTAAACCCTTTCCTTCAACATTTATAGCTAATGCTTGTTCTTTTTCCAAACCAAACAAAAATAAGGAATTAGATATTGTTCCTATAGTTGCTACTCCTTTTGCAAGGATCATAGGTTTTTCTGAACAAATAGGGATCAATCCAGGATAGCTCATTGGAATTGGTGTATACACCTTCTTATCACCAAGATCTATTTGATTTGCTGTGAGGGAAAACGTCTTATTTTTTACCCATTTTCCTCCACCAACATGATCACCATGATTATGAGAAATAACAATGATATTAAAATCTTCTAAAGAGATTCCCAATTGTTTCATATTAATTAGTAGTGGTGAAGGGTCTCTTTGAACTGAATTTAATCCAACATCAAATAGAATTGATTCTTCATCAGTTTTAATTAGATAAGAAACTCCAAGTTCAACCTTCAAATCATCTCGATTTGAATGCCAATCTATAAGTGGAAGAATTTCAAGAGTCTTTGTAGATCCAAGATTTTTAATCTTTTGAAATTTATATCTTTCCCATTGCTGTTCTGCTTTTTGTTTTGCTTCTCTGAATATCGTGAGTTCTTTCTTAAGTTTCGAGTTTTCCCAGATAGGCATAAGTTCTATGTTTACACCTTCTCGAGCGTATTTTAATAAATATTTTCTAATTTTGGGACTAAGTGCATTCTCAGACTTGAATATTACAAAACCGGTGATTCCTTTATAATTTTCGGCTAATATTTGAAAAGGATATATGATTTCTACGTTATTTTCGGTTTGATTCCCTATTTCAAGAATTTTTTCTAGCCTATCTAGTTGAAACTCAAAAAATGCAATAAATTTCATTTTATTATTTACCTATATGATTATAAGTTATAGAATACTAAAATTTTAATCAATTAAAAATAATTCTTTAACTAATAAGGGAATGATAAATACATAATATATAAATTGTTTTTAAGACATAGGAATCATTCTAAGGTTGGTAAAAATTAATAAAATAAAATCTGAGAGAGAAGTACTTATATATAATATTTTAAAAATATGATAAACTAAATTAAAATAATAGGTAGCAAATATTTTTATATTCTCCATGAATGAAAAATTAAAAATAAGATTTTCTGGTAGAGGAGGCCAAGGTATCAAATTTTTAGGAAGTGTATTAGTTCGAGTTGCAATGGCTGCTAATTATTATGTGACACTCACAGTTGACTATACACCTTCAGTTAGAGGGGGTCCTATTTTTTGTGATGTTATTCTAGACTCTGCTCCTATATCATATCCATTCTGCGATAAAGACGCAGACATCTTTATTGCCATAGATCAAAAAGGATTCGAACGCGCCTCTGAATGTATATATGAAAAAACAGTCTCCTTTATTGATGAACATACAATTGCTAACGCCGAAGAAATCATCCAGAAAGGTAAAATCCACCGTGTTCCAATTACAAGACGAGCTGATGAAAATAAAATGCCCAAGAGCGCGAATATTCTTTGTTTAGGATTCCTCTCTCAATATCTTAAAGAGAATGGAAAAATTGATTTAAAAGAAAAGTATTATGACCAAGTTTTAAATAGTATGCCAGAACGGTTTAGAGCCATCAATATTCAAAGTTATCAACTTGGCCAAGTTCTCTATAAGGAATATGTAAATAAATCCCAATAAATTGTATTTCTTTAATAAAACCTTATTAGATTTAACTTTTTATTTCTCGTCGAGGTAATTTCATAAAAGAAATCGCTATTTAATGAATTACTTATACTATGAAAAAGCAAATTTAAAAGAGTAACTATTATTTTAAAGCATAAGAGAAAAAAATATAGTCAGAAGTGTATGTATACTAGAGGATTAAAAAATGTTAAAGTCTAAACGAACTCCCATTTTACCACCTCCTTCCCCTGAGAAAAAATATGAGATATTAATAGATTCTGAACAATGCGATGGTTGTGAATTATGTTTGACATTCTGTCCAAAAGATATAATCGAAATAAGTGAAGATAAGTTCAATAGTCGCATGCTCCACTATGCAATAGTGATTAAACCTGAAGAGTGTGCAGGATGCAGACAATGTGAACGGTTATGTCCTACAGTTTCATTATATATTTTGGAAACAGAAATTAAGGAGGTTATAAACAATGAGTAAGGCAAGATTCCAAGAAAAGAGAATATTAACTACTGGAAATTATGCATGTGCAGAAGGTGCGATTACCGCAGGATGTTTATATTTTGCGGGGTATCCTATCACACCATCCTCAGAAATTGCTGCTTATATGTCAAGACGTCTTCCTCAAGTTAATGGAACATTTATTCAAATGGAAGATGAGTTGGCTTCAATCACAAGTTGTTTTGGAGCTTCTTATGCTGGAATGAAAGCTATGACAGCAACTTCAGGACCAGGTTTTTCGCTTATGGCTGAAAGTATAGGTTTGGGTGTGATGTTAGAAGCACCAGCAGTTATCGTCACCATAATGAGAGGAGGTCCAAGTACAGGACAACCTACAAATGCATCTCAGTCTGATGTATATCAAACGAGATATGCTTCTCATGGAGATTATGAAATAATTGTTTTAGCCCCATCTACAGTTCAAGAAATGTACGATTTAACCATACGTGCATTTAATTTATCTGAGAAATATCGTATACCGGTAATTGTCGCTTCAGACGGAATTTTAGGACAAATGATGGAAGTTGTTAATATACATTCAAATATTGAATTGGTAGAGCGTAAGAAACCCCAAGTTCCACCTGAGAAGTATAAACCTTTTGAAGCTTTTGATGATGATCTTGTACCTGGAATGGCAATTGCAGGAACTAACTATTCTTTTTATGTTACAGGTTTAACTCATGATATAGAGGGTAATCCAGAAATGACACCGGAGGCGGCAGAAGTTCTCATTAAGCGGCTTTGTGAAAAAATTAGGAAAGCAAGACCTCAAATTAATGATTGGGAGGAAAAACATTTAGATGATGCTAATATCGTTATCTTAGCCTATGGAATTAATGCAAGAGGGGTGCCAGAAGTCGTTGAGCAAGCACGCCAAAAAGGATATAAGGTGGGACTTGTACGATTAAAAAGTCTATGGCCCTTTCCTGATGAATTAATGGAAAGAATTGGGCAAATGGGGGCTTCAAAGGTTATTGTTTGTGAAATGAACAATGGAATGATAATTAGAGAAGTCCAGAGATTTCGGCATTTGTTTATGGTTTCTGGGATTACAATTCCTACTACCATACCTTTTAGTCCTAAATTTATTTATGAGAAATTGATGAAGGAGGTTTAAAATATGAGTCCATCAGATCAAATATCAATCCCTCCTGAAGCACTTGGTCATCCCTTAATCGATATGTTAAATTTACATCGTTTCATTTTTTGTCCGGGTTGTTTAATTGGAACAGTAATTACATCAATTACAAGCTGTCTAAAAGAAAGAGGACTCACATCTAAAGATTATGCCATTGTATCTGGCATAGGATGTACAGGTCGATCTAGTGGCTGTTTTAAAGCACCTGCTTTCCATACTACACATGGGAGAGCTATACCCTTTGCGACTGGTATAAAATTGGCAAATCCTAAATTAAAGGTTATTGTTTTGTCGGGAGATGGAGATCTTTTTGCTATAGGAGGGAATCATTTTATCCATGCTGCTAGAAGAAATGCAGAGATAACTGTTCTCTGTATAAATAACAATATATATGGCATGACTGGAGGACAAGTAGCCCCTACAAGTCAGATTGGCGACATTACTTCAACAACTCCATATGGAAATGTGGAACCTCCCTTCAATTTGGTAAGTCTAGCAGCTGCGGCAGGAGCTACATATGTCGCTAGATGGCCTGGATATGACACACTTAGATTACAAAAAAGTATTTTTAAATGCATAGACAATCAAGGATTCAGTTTTATAGAAGTACTCGCTCCTTGTTTTGTCCAATACGGGTCTAAAAATAGATTAGGCGATGCTGTAGAGATGCTAGAATGGTTAAAAAAGCAAGTTAGGATTAAGGTTGATTGGCCCCCTCATCAGGCCACTTTTGATTTCAAGAAAGGGATTATCATATGCGGAGAATTTGTTGAAGAGGAGCAGGAAGGATTTAGCAAAAAAATAGAGCAACTTCGAATTAAAGCACAAAATAAGAAAATTGATAAATTAATTAAAGATAGTGAATGAATATATGACTGAAAGTGCTGATAAACCTGAAATCGAACCAAACATTGGGGTTTTTCTATGTAAATGTGGAAAAAATATTGGTGGAACTGTTGATATTGATCAATTAGCTAAAGAAATTGAAAAAGATACAAGAGTCAAATTAGTTCAAGTTAATACATATACTTGTTCTGACCCTGGACAAGTAGAAATCGAAACAGCAATTAACGAGCAAGGTATAGAGAAGATAGTTGTAGCAGCATGTTCCCCGAGATTGCATGGTCCAACATGGAAAAAGCTTTTAAGACGAGTTGGAATAAATCCTTCGCTAGTAGAAGTAGCTAATATCCGAGAACAATGTAGCTGGGTACATCTTTCAGAAAAAGAAGAGGCGACAAAAAAAGCTAAAGAAATCCTTGAAATGGCAATCGCTAAAGCTGAGTTATTAGAAGCAATTGATGATATCGTAGTTCCCATTACACGAAGAGTCTTAATCATTGGAGGAGGAGTAGCAGGAATTCAAGCTGCGTTAGATTTAGCTGATGAATTTGAAGTTATTCTTGTTGAAAAAGCACCTACTATTGGAGGAAAGATGGCTCTCATCGATAAAACTTTTCCAACAATGGATTGTTCGATCTGTATTTTAGGTCCCAAAATGGCTGATGTAGGTAATCATGAAAATATTAATTTAATTTCCTGTGCTGAAGTTACAAATATATCTGGATATATTGGTAATTTTGAGGTCACAATTAAAAAATACCCACGCTATGTAGATGAAAACCTCTGTACAGCATGCGGGGATTGCGTCTCAATATGCCCTGAAAACGTTATTGATGAGTACTCTGGCAACTTAGGTTGGAGGAAAGCAATATATATCCCATATCCACAAGCAGTACCCGCTTGTTATATAATTGATGAAAAGAGCTGTTTAGGTCTCTCTCCTTTAGCCTGTGGAAAATGTGTTCCTGAATGTGAAAAAGAAGCCATAAATTATGAGGATTCCGAAAAAACTTTTAATTATAAAGTTGGAGCCATTATCATCGCAGTAGGCTTTGAACTTTTTGATGCCTCTAAACTCCCAGAATATGGATGGGGTCATTATTCCAACGTTATAACAACTTTTGAATTTGAAAGGTTAATTAATGCGGCAGGACCAACAAATGGAGAACTTGTACGTCCCAGTGATCTTATGCAGCCAAAAAAAGTTGCTTTTATTAATTGTGTAGGAGCGCGTGATAAGCGATTTAATCCATACTGTTCTAACTTCTGTTGTATGGAAAGTATAAAGGATAGCCTTTTAATTAAAGAACATTGGCCTGATGTTGAGGTTACAATATTCTTTATTGATATTAGGGCCTTTGGTAAAGGATTTGAAGAACTTTATTCACGGTCAAGAGAAGAAAGTGTTCTATTTATACGTGGGCGTCCAGGTCAAATTAAAGAAAATCCCATCACTAATAATCTTATTGTCAATGTTGAAAATATAAGCACTGGAACAATCCTCTCTGAAGAATTTGATTTAGTAGTCCTTTCTATAGGAGTTGAAGGTTCATCAGAATCTATTCCTTTTCCTATTGCTAAGGATTCAAAAGGATTCTATATTGAAGCACATCCTAAGCTTCGACCAGTAGACACTCCAACTGATGGTATTTTCATTGCTGGTGGAGCAGAATCACCAAAGGATATTAGAGAAACTGTCACACAAGCTAGTGCTGCAGCAGGACGCTGTAGAAATTTGCTTTCAAAAGAATATTTCCATGTAGAACCTTTATATGCATTTGTGGATACAGATAAGTGTACTAGTTGTGGGACTTGTGTATCTCGTTGTCCTTACGGTGCTATTAGTGTTGATCTAGAAAAAAAAACACCTG
>JAEOTZ010000058.1 GCA_016839585.1 Promethearchaeota archaeon | reverse complement strand
TGTCCAGGATTAGATACTACTTTTTTTTCTAATAATTCATTATTCTCAATTGTAATTATAGTAAATTGAGGAGCACGACCAAAATGAGGACACACTTCATCTCCATCAGTACTTATTGCAATTCTCATTTTTTATATTTTTCTCCTTTAAGATTAATATATTAATTTAATTTGGTAAAAAATTTAAATTTAATAATTTAATCTTTTCTAATTTTTATCAATTACAATTTAAATTTAATAATCGATAATTTTTTATTCTTTAAATTTTTATTTTTATTGAATAAATATTCAAAAAAATTTAAAGTTTATTGTAAATTAAAATAAAATAATAATAAATTATTAAGAATTTAGAAATGAGGTTGATATTAAAAAAATGGTAATCTTAGCAGTTCCAACATTTGGAAATGGTGGTTTAAATGAATTATTAAATCCTAGATTTGGCCGCTGTGACTCATTTACATTCATTACAATTGAGAAAGGGAATATTAAAGAAGTTAGAACTGTTTCTAACTCTGCTTCAGGTGCTATGGGAGGTGCCGGGATACAGGCAGCACAAATTGTCGGTAATAATGGAGCTAAAGAATTAATAGCAGGCTTCCTAGGACCAAATGCAGCACAATCATTAAATGCTTTAAATATAAAAATATATCAAGCGCCTAATCAACAAATGACAGTTAAACAATGTATAGAATTATATCTTCAAGGTAAATTATTGGAAATGAATAGCGCTAATGTAGGTGCTCATTATGGAATGGGTCCTGGTATGGGTGGTGGTCGAGGTATGGGTAGAGGTGCTGGTAGAGGTATGGGTCGTAGAGATCAATTTTAATATATATAATTTTTTCATAATATAAAACTAGAATTCAAATTATGCCTAAAAAAGCCATAATAATATGTGTTACTGGAGGTAAAGGGGGTACTGGTAAAACTTTTGTTGCTGTTAACTTAGCAATAATGTTCAAAAATAATGGTAACGATGTTTTACTCATTGATGGAGATGTTGAAAATCCAAATACTTATTTATTAATGGGTGCCCAATTAGAAAATAAAAAAGAAGTTCCTTATTTTATTCCAAAAATAGTTGAAGAAAAATGTACTAAGTGTGGTTTATGCGCACAAAATTGTGTTGCACATGCTTTATTACATATAGAGAATTCTTTTCCAATACCTATGCTTACAGTTTGTACTGGTTGTAAATTATGTTATAAAATTTGTCCAGAAGAAGCAATTGAAGCCGATTCGAAGGTAATGGGTTGGATTTATAAAACTAAAATTAAAAATATTTCACTTTTGATAGGAGAATTAAAACCATCAGAAGCACGATCAGCAACAATAGTAGAAGCTTTAATGGAAGATCTTGACGAGATTATAAGAAATGAACCTGAAAAATTTGATATTATTATTTTAGATACCGCCCCAGGTGCTCATTGTGATGTAGAATTATTAATAAGTAAAGCAGATATTGTAATTCCTGTAACTGAGCCAACAAAATTTGGAAAAATAGATTTAACAAGAATAATTGAATTGATTGATTTAATAAAAAAGGATTATCGAACAATTGTAAATAGATCTTCTTTACTAGGCTTTAGGGATGAATTTTTAAAAAACTTGAAAGAAAATAATATTCATATTCTTGGGGATATACCTTTTGATGAGGATATTGTCTCATCTTATTGTCAGGGTTTACCATTAATGGACCAAAGCAATAAATTTAAGCATAGTAAGGGATATAAAGCATTCAAGATAATTTTTAAAGAATTAGATAATTGGTTAATATCTAAACAAATAGAAATAACTGGTTAGAATAATTGGAAAGAAAAGTAATTGGTGTACTTTCAGGAAAAGGAGGAGTTGGGAAAACCTCTTTAGCTGCATCTTTAGCTAGTTTAGCAAGTGAGGATTCAGAAATAAAACCCATTATTATTGACTGTGATGTTGATGCACCAAATTTATCAATAATCCTCCCATTTAATTCAAAGGATAAGATCAATAAAAAAGAAACTTTTACTAGCCTAAAAGGCATTTTTATTGAAGATAAATGTGTTCATTGTAAACAGTGTATTGATAATCATTTTTGTGAATTTAATGCTTTAAAATGGGATGAAAATAATCAAATTCCCATATTAGATTATCTAGCATGTGAAGGATGTAATGCTTGTAAGGTATTATGCCCTGAACATGCTTTTGATATAGAATCAGTTAAAAGTGGAGAAATTATTTCTTATGAATCAAATTTAGGAATACCATTGATTTACGGTAAAACAAGATTAGGGAGTACAACTTCAGGGAAATTAGTTTCAGATGTTAAACAATATGCTCAACAATTAGAGGAAGTTAATGAATCTAATATGATTTTAATAGATGGTCCTCCTGGGATTGGCTGTCCCGTTATTTCTACCATCTCAGGATTAGATTATGTTATTACTATTACAGAACCTACACCTTCAGGCTTACATGATCTAATACGAGTCATTGAAGTAATTAAGCAATTCAACATAAAATTTGGAATCATAATAAATAAGGCAGATCTTAAAAGTAACTTTCAGAAGCAGTTTAAGAAATTTATTAAAAAAACAGGATATCATTTGTTGGGTCGAATAAATTTTGATTTATCCATTCCAGAATCCATTTCGTTTGCTAAACCTGTTGTGAATCATAAACCGAATTCTGATGCGAGTTTAGCAATTAAAGAAATATATTCTAATCTGAAAAATATATTATGGTCAAATAGCTGATTTAATTTTCTTCTTATATGAAAACATGATTTAATTATCATAATTTATAATCAAAAACCTTAAACAATTAATAAAGTTTTAAATTTTATAAAACACGAGGAAGAAAATAAAATTACTTATAAGATGGTGATATAAATTCCAGTTCAGAATTTCATGGAATTATATAAGTATCTGCCTAAAACTAACTGTAAGGAATGTGGTAAACCAACCTGTATGGCATTTGCTTTAGATTTATTGCAGGGAAAAGTGAAAGTTGATGATTGTACACCACTATTAGAGCCAAAATATAAAAAACAGTATGAAACTTTAAAGGAATTATTAGGCGCTGAGGAGGGCATAATTAAAGAGCTTAAAATAAATGTTGACACTGATTTGTGTGATGGCTGTGGAATTTGTGTTACTGTCTGTCCTGTTAATGCGAGATATTGTCCTCCAACCCTAAGTGGGAAAGCCCCAGATTATCCTCCAGAAAAACATCAACTATTTCAAGTAAAAGGAGGTAAATGTGAATTATTAAATTTAGAACACTGCCGAAGGTTAGAGTCAGAAGGAAGAGAGCGAGAATGTCGTGTATGTGAAACTTACTGTCCACGGGAAGCTGTAAAAATAGAATATGTATAACATTAATTTTATATTATGTTTTTAAGGGTGAATTAATAAATGAGAAAGATTCCTTGCTCAGGATGTTCTTTGCTATGTGATGACATTATTGTGAGGAGCGATGGTATATTTATTGATGAAGTTATTGGCGCTTGTTTAAAGGGAAAGGAACGATTTGACCAAGTAACTGCTAAAAATCGAATTGTTACTCCAATGATTCGTGATGATTCTGATTTGAAAAAAAGTTCTTGGGATGAAGCATTTAAAAAAGTAACTAAACTTCTTAAAAATTCAAATAAACCTTTATTATATGGTTTCTCGACTGTAAGTTGTGAGGCTCAATTAAAAGGATTAGAGTTAGCAAATTTATTAAATGGATTTATTGATTCAAATTCAACAATCTGCCAAGGGAAAGTATTAAATATGGCTAAAGAGACCGGATTAACACTTACAACAATATCTGAAGCCATAAATAAAGCTGATCTATTAATTGTTTGGGGTGCAAATGCAGCTGAATCTATTCCTCGATTATTTAATAAAACCTTATTCTCTCGAGGAAAATTTCGAATGACAGGGCGTGAAATAAAAACTCTTGTTATAATAGATCCCGTTAAGACTGCCTCTTTTGGTGTTATGGGAGTGCGTGATATCGCACTTCAAATTAACCCAGGAGAAGATATTAATCTTATTAAAGTCTTAAAAGAAGAGTGTTGCAATCCGGGAAGTATAGCTTCAGAAGGTGTTGCTGGAATTGATAATGACGATCTTAAAAGACTATTACTTCATTTAACTGGCGCTGAAAACGGGATTATATTTATCGGACAAGGTCTTTTAAAGACTCAATCAAAAAAAAGTGTAATAAGAGAATTACTCGAATTAGTTCAAATGATTAACGTAAAACAACAAAAAGGACGCATTTCTGTCATACTAATTGGAGGACATTATAATATGCTTGGTTTTGACCATGTAGCTTTATCAAATTATGGAAAAAACCATAGTTTACAATTTTCAAATAATCAATTGATTGATACTGATGATACTATTGTTTCAAAAATAGAGAGAGAAGATTTTGATTGTTCAATAATAGTAGGGACTGACCCTATCTCTCATTTACCACAGGAATTAAGTAAAAAGTTGGCTAAAAAACCTTTAATCCTAGTAGATAATAAAAAATCTGCTACATTACGCATAGCAGATGTAGTTTTACCTTCAACTATAACTGGGATTGAAAGTGAAGGTTTAGCATTTAGATTAGATCATGTACCCATCGAATTAAAAAAAATTGTAAACCCACCAAGTAATATTTTTTCAGATGAAGAGATTCTCAACCAAATTATAGAAAAATTTAAACTTAAATAAAATTTGGTGATTAAATTGGAAATGCTAGTTAATACAGTTAGAATGGTTGATTATGATCAAGTTAGAGAATATTCTGTTGGTAATAATGAAACATTAAAAGAGAATTTAGCCTTAGGAATAGTAAATCCTGAAGATTTCAAAAAATTGAATTTAAGTCCAAGCTTAAATTTAAAAGTAACTAGCAAGTTTGGAGAAGTTATTATTAAGGTTAAACAAGATAAAGATATACCCCAAGGTACAATCATTATGCCAGTTTCAATTTGGGCTAACCAAATTACTGGAATTGAAAATAATGAATTAATTTTTAAGAATATTAAGGTAAATGTGGAAGCTACCAGGGATATTGTTTTATCTTTTGAGAATTTACTGAATTCAATTAAATAAAAAAAACACAAGTGTTAAGATAGAATGGAAAAACTGATTATAAAGAATGGACTAATATATGACCCCATAAACTCGATTAAAGGTGAAATTAAAGATATTCTAATTGAACAAGGAAAATTTGTAGAAAAATTTTCTAATCCAAAAGATGTTAAAGAAATTGATGCCAAAGGTAAAACCGTAATTCCTTCTGGCCTCGATATACATACTCATGTAGCTTCTCAACAAGTTAACTGGGCTAGATTATTAGGGATGAAAAATAAGTTATTTACCGAAATCTGGGAAGGTTTAACGCTTAAAAATATCGCAATAAATTACATTTCAAATGGTTACACTTTTATTCTTGAAGCAAATGTATTCCCTTCCATAGCTAAACAGACATTATTTAACTTTAAGCAAATTCCTGTTATTGATAAAGGTATGCTTTTGAATGTGAGTAATTTATGGGCTCTAGAATTAGAATTTCAAAGGGCTAAGATTGAAGATATGGCAATATTTCTTTCTGATCTTTTATCAAAAACTTATGGATTTGGATTTAAAGTATATAATCCATTTGAATCTGAGGCATGGAATTTTAAAGAGTTAAGAGATGACATTACAAGTCCAGGTAGATTATATAATTTTAATGCTTTGGACGTTTATGAAAATATAACTAAAGCTGTTGAATATTTAGGTTTACCACACTCTACTCATTGTCATATTGAAGGATATGAAAATGAAATTGGAGAAAAAAATCTTTTTACAATTTTAGAGACAATAAAAAGTTTAGATTTAAAGCCAAATCCAAAAATAAGTTTGGATATCAAGAGAGACCAATTGTTTCATATCGCTCATGCTAATGTCTACATTCATGATGGGAACAATGAAAGATTAATAAAATTCTTAAATGAAAATAAAACTTTTGATATCGATTTAGGCTTTATAGGCTTCGATGAGATCAATCCATTGATTACTTCAGATAGAAGGTTAATAAATTCAAGGTTAAACCCTGATTTTCTACAAAATCCTTATAAATTAGTAAGTTCTGCTATAGAATCTGAAGGGGATTCATTTGTATCAATGAGAAAATTCAAAAAAGAAAATTATAATGATTGTATTTTATGGGCAAATGCTATAGATTTAGCATTAAATATTAGAAATAAATTTCAAATCAGTTTATCCCTAAATTATCCAAATTATAGTAATATTAATAATATACCTGAAATCGCTACTTGGTTGATAAGTAAAAATGCGCGAGCTAATTTTATGAAAGAGATGAATAAAGAATTTCTGAAAAACAATAAGTTACAAAATAGTGATAAATGTCTTACATTCAATGAACTTGTAATATTGACTCGCGCAAGTCCAGCAAAATCACTTGGATTAGGAAGTATAAAAGGAAATCTGGGTGTTGGAGCTGATGCGGATATTAATATTTTGGATATTGATATTAGAGACATTAATTTAGAAAAGGATTTTGAAACATTAAAAACTGCTTTTTCAAATATTGAGTATGTTATTAAAGCAGGCAAAATAATTAAAAAGGAAGAGAATATCGATTTAGAATCAAACGGCTTGATCTTTTGGACAGAAGGGAAAATTGAGAAAAAGGAAGCTAAAAAATTAATTCTCTCTAGGAAGGAAGATTTTTACCAGAAATACAGCTCAATATTTTATGATTCCTTAACTATATCAATAGATAAAGAACACCTTAGAAAAATTTATTGAATTTTATTTAAAATAAAAAAAATTAATTCAATCATTATTAATTATAAAGAAATTTAGTAAATATTTTACAAATTCTAATAGCTACCTATTTAGTTAATATTTTATCTATAAATTTTAATGACCCTAGAAAAAGTTAAAAAAAATCCTTATAGAGAAGATCTTTTTGGTAAGGAAATCGTTCAAAAACATGGGGAAGTGGATTTTAACGAAAAACTAATAATAAAAGATATTCTAATAGAGGAAGTAAGTTAAAGTTAACTTAAAACATTTTATTCCTATCTTCTTTCTAAAAATACTCATTAAAATAAAAAAAAATTAAGGATTAAATATTTTACCTGTTTTTGTTTCTTCTTCTTCGCGTAGTGGTTGTTTCATTATTTTACCAGTAGGCGTTTTAGGTAGATCATCTCTAAATTCCACATATTTAGGAACTTTAAAATCAGCTAGGTTCTTTTTGCAATATCCTATAATTTCTTCATCAGATACAGATTTGCCTTCTTTCAATACTACAAATGCTTTAGGAAGTTCTCCATAGATCTTATCCCGTACTCCAATAACTGTTGCTAATGAGACATCTGGATGTGAATAAAGTACTTCTTCTATCTCTCGAGGATAAATGTTTTCTCCACCTCGGATGATCATATCTTTCTTTCGATCTGTAATGTAAAAAAAACCATCATCATCCATATAACCAATGTCTCCAGTATATAACCAAACACCTTTAAGGGTTTCAGCATTAGCTTCTGGGTTTTTGAAATATTCTTTCATGATATTATCTCCTTTAACAATAATTTCACCTTTAGAATTTGGAGGAACATCATTACCATCGTTATCTACAATCTTCATTTCATTACCCGGTAATGGTATACCAATACTTCCTATTTTTCGCCTATCTTCGGTTTCTGTAGGAAGTGGATTTACTGAAGAAGCACATGTACCTTCCGTAAGTCCGTAACCTTCTACAATTTTGCAATTAAATGTTTTCTCAAATTCTCTAAATACTTCCACAGGCAAAGGAGCAGCTCCACAAATAATAAATTTTAAGGAAGAAAGATCTAGATTTTCATGAGGCATTCTAAGCAAGATAGAAAGCACTGTCGGAACACAACTGAAAGTAGAAGCCTTATATTTCGCTACAGTTTCCCAATGGGTTTGAGCTGAAAATCCAGGTGTTAGAATACAACTAGCTCCAATTGTAAAGGGTCCCATAATTGTGACAATTTGAGCATTAACATGGAATAATGGTAAAATTAGCATGAATCGATAATCTTCCCCTGCTTTTAAGAAATCTTTTATCATTTCTGCGTTTCTCCTGATATTAAAGTGAGTTTGTAATACGCCTTTTGGAAACCCGGTTGTTCCTGATGTATAAAGGATAGCAGCAGGGTCTTCTTTTTCATCGATATCAACCTCATGGGGAGCATCTGTTGATGCTTTATTCATCAATTCCGTAAAATTCAAAGTTCCTTCAACAGGTTCTCCAATTACAATCACATGTTTTAGATTCGGAAGATCTTTTTTAATTTCATTAACTAATGGTATGAATTTTGGTATCGTAACTATAGCTTTAGCTTCTGAATGACCCACAACAAATTTCACTTCACGTGGTTTAAATAATGCATTAACAGGACCAGTAACAGCACCTATTTTAGGAATTCCTAAATATAAATACACATATTGTGGCATATTCGGCAAGTAAACACTAACTTTATCTCCTTTTCTAATTCCCAAATCATATAGAAAATTCGCTACTTTGTTTGTAAGTTCATTTATTTGGGAATAAGAAACTGTTTCATCTTGCCAATATAAAAATGGTTTGTCTTTATATTTTTCTGCCTGATTTTCGACTAATTCTCTAAGATTCATTTAAATTTCCTCACATTAAATAATATTAAGTAAGTAAAAAAATTCTCACATTAAATTTATAATTTTCTTAATTTGTATTTAATTGATTTAATCAATTTATAAATTAATCAAGGGTATACTGCTTGAGAAAAAAAAGAAAAAAGGAAATTTAAATATTACATTAAAAGAAATAGGTTAAAAAGCTTTATTTTTTTGGAAAGTTTTTATATTTAAATTAATTTAAAAACTTTTTAATCTTGGTTAATTTTCTTATCCACTAATTCAATAATATTTTTCGCAAGTCTCATTGCCTCCTCCGCTTCTTTAGGGTCGTCGAAATATCTGGAAGGTATTCCACCAGGGAGACCATTTGGATATCTTGTTGGAATATAATACTGATCCAATTTTTTACTTAAGAGAACGTTCTTAAATTCAGGATCTATTTCAATCATCATACCTAATAATTCATGAATAGAATGTGTATAAAAAATTTCAATGGATTTCACTTTTAAATAGAGAAGTGCCTTAAGGGCTTTTTCAGCAGCCTGTTGAAAATGAAATAATGCAAGATAAAACCGGTTTCTTTTCCTTAACTCATCTGCATCGTTAAATTCATCCTGTGCATGGATTAGCCATCGTAATGCTTCTTCTTTTTCAGGTTTTTTCATATAGCATTCTTCCTGAATTAATAATATTATCCAAAAAAGAACTTAAAGGTAGTTTTTTTTTAAATTCTTCCAGATTATATGCTATTATATCCACTGCAACTCCTATTTCGAGCTTTTCGTAAATTATATCCATCCATTCTTTTCCGCTCTTATTTGATGGCATTAGCACGAATACATCAAGATCACTGTTTATATCTATTTTATCTCTTGCAAGTGAACCAAAAAGTATAATCTTTAGTGCACCTAAACTTTTCAATTGATTAATTAACGATTCTAAAGATTGTTGTAATTTTTTCTTTCTTTCTGCTTTTCTTTTTAAAATTTCTGCGAGACTTGACATTTTCTTTAAGAATTTACTTTTTTGGATATTAAATATATTTATGATCTATATAGCATATCTTTTCTTTATAATTTAAGTATTGGACTTATAGAAAAATCTCATTCATCTTTAATGAAAAATTAGTAATTATTAATAAGTAAGAATGCTTAATTTAACTTTAATCCAAATATAATTTAAAATTTAAATGGGTTAAGAATATGAAATTAAATGCAAAAAGATTTATATTTTGTTTTTTATTGCTGAGTTTGTTTATATTTCCCATATATTTCAGCATGTCAATGATTTCAAATCATAGATCTGAAGAATTCTCTAGAAACAATAGCCCACAAATTTCTACAATATATACTGATCCAATATCGATAGACGACCTTCCTGGGAGTCTTACAAATTGGAGTTGGGCAAAAGATCAAGGATATTGTACTGGATCTGGAACATCAGGTAGTCCATATGTTATTAAAAATCATATATTCAATACTTCTGCTTTTTCTACGACCCCTTTAGTAATTGAAAATTCTCGAAAGTATTTCGAAATAGAAAATTGTCTTTATATAGGACATAGCAGTTATGCAGGGATTTTTTTAAGGAATGTTACTAATGGTAAGATAACAGGAAATAGCATGGCACCCCCTACAGGAGCATTAATATATATGCGAAATTCAAGTTATAATACTATTTCCAATAATATAGCTTCATATGGTTTAGTATATGGAATATTATTAGAAGGTTCGATGGGTTTAACTCGTTTTAATACCATTTCGAATAACATTGTGTCAAACAACCTAGATACTGGAATATCTTTGCGATCTGGCTGTGTGAATAACGTTATTTCAAATAATCTTATCAGTAATAATACTAACTATGGAATCGAATTGGATCCTGGTACTGCTAATAATGAGGTATATCTAAATTGTCTTAATAATACTTCTAATGCTGTAGATGATGGTACTACTAATAATTGGGATAATGGAGATAAAGGAAATTATTGGCATGATTATATTGGGACGGATGGAGACAACGATGGAATTGGTGATATCCCTTATGATATTCCTGGTTCTGCAGGAAGCCAAGACAACTATCCCTTAATGAAATGCCCAGAAGAAAGGGGAAATGGGGAAGTAATTGCAGGATATAACATTGGAATCCTTGTTAGTTCATTATTTGTTTTAATAATAGCTACCGTTTATTCGGCACTAAAGAAGAAAAGATATAATCATACAAAATAATAGATAAAGAGTATTAAAATCCTTAATAATTATTTTTTTTTTTAGCTTTTATGAATGATTAGATTAGAAAGTTAATGGAAAACTGAGAAAAATAATACAACAATTAATAATAAAACAATTTTTAATTTTGGTCGTTTTGTCATACTACAAATTAATTTAAATAGGGATTGGAATTTGTAGGTTATTATTCAAAATTGAGTATTTATATCTATTGGATGGTTTCTATTTTTGTCAAAAAATAATAATATTATAGGATATTTTAATAAATTATTAAAATCTAGAAAGAAATTTGGACATCTAGAAAGTAAATTCCAAGCATTTCATTCCTGTGACAATAATATATAGAACCATAAATTAAATGAGGTTTTAATATAATATGAATAATTGGTTAAAAAAGTTAAAATACGATCCTTTATCGAGTCTATCTAGCACAAAAAATAAAGCAATTCAATATTTCGTAAAGCGAGACCTTTTAGAAGAGGAAGTTGAACCAATCAAAACAATTTGGGAAGAACCATATGCACAAAAAATAATACGGAAGCAATTAACCGATGGATCGTGGAAACCAACGGGAAAACCTAGCCAGTACAACGAAAATAGACATTTGTGGGCGGTTTTTAAAAGTCTGAGAGAACTTGTACCTAAATACAGCTTAAATAAAAAACATAAGTGTACGAGAAAAGCCGCCGAGTTTATCTTTAGATGTCAAACAGAGGAAGGTGATATTAGAGGTATTTACAGCAATCAGTATATGCCTAATTACATGGGTGCTTTACTGGAACTTTTAAATAAGGCAGAGTTCCATGACGATCCAAGAATAGAGAAGGGCTTTCAATGGTTTCTCTCGATGAGACACACGGATGGCGGTTGGGGGCTGCCTATGTTAACAAAACCCTGCACTTGGCAAGAGGTTTACGCCTTACCCGCGCCAATATCCCCTGATAAAACGAAACCTTCCTCGCATTGGTTAACTGGAATGGTGCTGCGAGCGTTTGCTGCTCATCCCAAATACAAAAATTGTAATGAGGCAAGAGAGGCCGGAAATCTTCTAATTTCCCGATTTTTTCAAAGAGATAAATATAGCTCACGACAAGATAAAAGTTATTGGTTCAAATTTTACATTCCATTTTTTTGGACTGACCTTTTATCAGCTTTGGATACTGTTTCAAAGCTTGGATTTTCTAGAGATGAACCTAAGATTAACAAAGGACTTCAATACTTTATAGATGAGTAACAATCAAACGGTCGCTGGGGTTTACACTTTATGATGATGAAAAACGATCCTGACAACTCTTATTGGTTCGATTTGGAAGTCTGTCGCGTTTTTAAGAGGTTTTATAGTTAATATTATAATAAATAAGGAGATGGATGAAATATCAAAAAATAATAATAAAAAAAAGAATCTGAAGACAAAATATGCAAACAGGGGTGCTAAAATCACCACCCTTTTTATTAATTGGATCCGTAAAATTGAAAAAAATTTTAAGCTAAGAAAAAAATTTATTAATGCCGCTAAAAGAGTAAATGAAAATGGTGAAATCCCCCAATATGTAATGCAAAAGACCATCAATTCCAATTTATCCATGAGAGCAATTTCAAATGAGTTGAAGGAAAAAGGAATTTATCTCTCGCATCATGCTATCGGAGATTATGCCCGTGAACATGTTCTTGAAAATGAAAATGCTAAAATCGAGAGATTTCCGAGTCCTACTGAAATTATTTCAATTGAATTATATGAAAAAATTAAAGAAGAAGTTAAAAAATTTTATCCTATCCCTCAAAGATGGATTAGCAAAAAATTGGGTGTTTCAAGAAATGCAATTGAGAGAATTGCTAAAAAAGAAAATACTAAAGAAGAATATGAAAGAAAATGGCCCGCTCGAGAGAAAATATCAGATGAAACACGTAATTCAATTATTAATGATATAAAAAATACTAATTTAAATATGATTCAGATAGCAGATAAGTATGATATCTCGGCCGGTTCTGTTAAGAAATATGCAAAAGAATATGTATTTAAAGATGAGGATAAATCTTATGAAAATCGATTTCCAAATGATATTTATAGACTCTTAGGAACTCTAACACATTTTTGCATTCTTGATGAATTGACCCTTTATTTTCAAAAATATCATAAAGAAACTTTTTTCGCTGAACCAAAAATTTATCCAAATAATTCTAAAGGTGGTGACGGATTAATACTAAATGATCAAAAATTCCTTCAAAATCGCTTAAAAGATCTCAACAATACAAATGATCTCTCATTCCTCATCCATAACATTCCTGCTAAATCTTTAAATACCCAATTTGACCATATCAAAGCCATTCAATTCGATTTTACTAATGATATTTCAGATAACAATATTATTAGGAAAAACTTTAAATATCAACGCCCAGATATAATGTTATATATTGTTGGTATTCGATGGTACCCTTATGACCCTTTGAAACCTCTCCCAAAAGACCAGTCCATAATCTATCATGAAAATATCAAAGTGATTAGTCATGAACTCTTCACAGATCTCATCGGACTCCAAGGAAAAGCTAAAGAACATTTTGAGCAAATCATAGACTTAAATGATAATGTAGATATTGATACTTTGACAAAAATCCATGAACAAAATAATATTAAATGGAATAATAAAATCCAATTAAGGAGAGAGTTAAAGCAAAAAGGACTAATTAAGAGATCAATTAATGAGTATTTTAAAATACCCCCTAAATATGAACAAAAAAAGTTGTTTTAAAAATTAGTAGCTAAATCCCTTAAGTAGTTGAACGGTCGTATATATATCTTTTCCGCCCTTGCGAAGATAATCCATCGCTTCTTCAATCCCTTCTATTGTTAAGTCAAACATAGGAATTATACTAGAAATAATCTTTCTAGTCCAGGGTGCCCACTCTGGTCTGATCAACTCTGGATTCAACCATACAACATTATTTTTGAAATGTCGAGCGAGTTCTTTGATATAATAGACTCCAGGCATTTCATTCCGATGGTAATAATAAATAGAACCATAACGTTCCGTCAATTCCCAGCTAGCCATAGCTGCATCGCCAACTACGACTACTTTATATTTATTATTGAACTTCTTCAAAAAATCTTCGAATGGGGTTGATTCTTCAGGATTTCTTTTTGCATTATGATATAAACTTTCATATAAACAATTGTGAAAGTAAAAGTATTTAAAATCCTTCCAGTGTGACATGTGATTAGCTGCGGAGAATAGCAGATTAACTAAATGGGCATATGGTGTCATACTTCCACCGACATCCATTAAGAGAAGAAGTTTAACGTCGTTTTTTCTGCGTTTATTAAACACAATTTCAATATCACCGCCATTTTTAGCGGTTTTATCAATTGTCTCGTCAATGTCTAGCTCATCTTTTTTACCAATTTCTTCGAGTTTTCTGAGTCTTTTTAATGCTACTTTAATTTGTCTTGTATCTAGCACGATATCTTTTCTATAATCTTTAAAGATTCTTTTTTGAGCTATTTGGACAGCCATTCGCATACCTGAAGATCCACCGACTCTCATATCCATTGGATTTTGACCAGAATGCCCAAATGGAGATTGTCCCTGAGTTCCAATCCAGTGATGGCCAAAATTATGTTCTCCATCTTGTTTTTGCATTAATTCTTCGAAATGTTTTTGTAAATCTTCTAGGTCAAAAAATTGACTTGCCATCTCTTGAAAAGTGGCATCTATTTCTGAGAGATCAAGATTTTTTTGTAGCCAGTTCCAAATTTCATCTTTTATCTCATCTGGGGCGTTTATTAATAGTAATTTTTCTGCATCTTCACCGTATTTTTCCAACAAATCTTCAAGAAACTGTTGTAAATCCTCGATATTTAGATACTGTTGATATTCTCTTAAAAGTATTTGTAAGCCTTCTATCAGCTCAGGTAAGGTAATATCTTTATTGAGCCAATCCCAAATTTCTTGTTTAATATTTTCAGGGAAATTTACCATTTTATCCTTGAAAAAATTAGCAAACGCAATATCATAGATATCAAAATGATGTTCATTTTTACATAAAATAGATCTTGAAACGTAATAAAACTCGACCATATTATGGATAAGCCCTTTATTTAAGGCTTCTAACAAAGTAATATACTCTGTTATTGATACAGGAAGTCGCTCTTTAAGGTAATAAAAAAATTCTATAAACATTTAATTAAATCTTAATCTTTTCAATGATGATTAATTATATAGAGTTAACAATATAATATTAGTTTTTGGACGAGTTCTATACTGTTTTAATTTTCTTAAAAATCAAAATGATCTTATAATAGAAAACTAATCATATGAAAAACTCATTTAAAAATCTGAAATTCAAAAAACTCGTTAATTTTATTTCGATAATTATTATTTTGTATTATTATTAAAAGGCTACTCGCTATGAGAAAGATTTCATATCAAAATTGTAAAGAATTGGCAAAATTAAGAGGTTTTGAGTTAAAAATTTCAGAAATGGAGTTTAGCAAGTTAATAAATAATAGAAAGACAGTTCCAAGTAAAATTAAACTCAAATGGGAATGTGACCAGGGACACCAATGGACCGCTTCATATAACAATGTAAAACAACGTAAATCCAGCTGTCCTTATTGTTATGGAAATGTGGCAATATCTTATCAAGCATGTAAGGATTTAGCAAAATTAAGAGGGTTTCAGTTAATTACTACTACTAACGAATTTAATAAATCAATGAAAAATCGAAATAAGGTTCCAAGTAAAGTAAAATTAAGATGGAGTTGTTCTCAAGGTCATGAATGGAATGCAACATATAATAATTTAAAACATATAAAAACTGGATGCCCTTATTGCTATGGAAATTTACCAATATCCTATCAAAATTGTAAAAAGTTAGCAATGTTAAGGGGTTTTGATATTCTAACGTCAGAAAAGGAGTACCATCAAATAATGAAGAAAAAAATTAAAGTTCCAAGTAAATCAAAATTGAAATGGAAATGTGAACAATCCCATGAATGGTTTGCTATGTATAATGACATACAACAAGGTAAGGGGTGTCCAGGATGTGCTGAAGGTAGATATGAGGAGATCTGTCGTTGGTATTTTGAAAAAATTTTCAAAGAAAAATTTAATAAAATCAAACTGTCTAGACTAATACCTTGTTATGATGGTCAGATGCATTTAGATGGATTTGCTTTAGTAAGGATTACTGAAAATCAAATTAAGTTAGCTTTTGAATTTAATGGCATACAACACGATGAATTCCCTAATTTCTTTCATAAAATTTATCAAGACTTTTTGGAACAACAACGATATGATAATGAAAAAAAAGAATTATGTGAAGATAATGGAATAATTCTTATTGTTTTTCCTCAGAAAATTGATATGAAAATGAACCACCCCGCAATAATTCAAGGATTTATTTTAGATGAATTTGAGAGAAATACAGGTTATAGATTAACAAAAATAAAGCAATATAACCATCTTATTGAATGGTATGACTTAAAAGATTTAGATAATTTTCTATAAACTAGAGCTTATCACTGAATTCTTTATATTAGGGTCATATATTCTGTAATACTTACCGGCAATCTCTCTTTTAAGTAATAAAAAAATTCGATAAACATTTAGAAAATTTTCATTTTTTATTTTAAATTAAGTTGGAAATTTAATTTTATCTAGGACAACTTCATAATCCTTTTCTTTTTTGATTAATACACCTAAAAATGGTATTTTTTTGTTCATTTCCTCGACTGATATACCACTTTTTAGTAGAACACCTATCCAATCAAGGAGTTCAGATGTAGAGGGCATTTTTCTTAATTTTGTAATGGCTCTTAACGCATAGAAATGCTTAAGACATTGATCTAATAAGTTCTGCTTTAAGTTAGGGTAATGTAGTTTACAAATCTCTGCCATAAAGTCTTTGGAAGGAAATTCAATCCAGTGAAATACGCATCTTCTTAAAAAGGCATCAGGAAGTTCCTTTTCATTATTAGAGGTAATAACCACGATAGGTCGTGTTTTTGCTTTTATAAATTCTTTTGTCTCTTTTACATAGAATTCCATTACATCTAATTCTTGCAGAAGATCATTTGGAAACTCGATATCTGCTTTATCTATTTCATCTATCAATAAAATAACTTGTTCGTTAGAAACAAAAGCTTCTCCTAAAGGTCCTAAAGTTATATAATCTTTTATGTTATCTACATTTCGATCCTCAGAACCAAATCTACTATCGTTTAAACGTTGGACAGTATCATACATATAGCAACCATCAATACCTTCAGTGGTACTTTTTATATTCCAGATAATCAATCGCTTTCCTAATGCTTCAGCAATAGCATGAGACAGAAGTGTCTTCCCAGTTCCCGGTTCTCCTTTCACTAGGAGAGGTCTACCTAAAGCTATTGAAACATTAACAATATTACGTAATTGAGGGTCAGCGATATATTTAATTTTGTCAGTATTTACGTCTCCCCTAAATTGATTAAATGTACTTTTACTCATAATTAACTAAAATTAATTTAAAATTAAATATTTTTTTACTTTTTAAACCAATAAGGAAGAATTTTAATGCTTGACAAATTCTTCTTATGGTTTAATTATTTATTATAATGTATTTAGAGAATCTTTATATATCGCTCTATTAATTTCTACCTATATAGTTATAAAATTGAAATAGAACCAATTTAAATAAAAAAATGAATGAGTGAAAAAAAAATTGTCTAAAGAAAACGATATGTTAGAGGAATTAAAAAAAATTCGCGAATTTCTTACCCCTAAACCAGTACCAGAACCGGAAAAACCAAAGAATCTAGCTCAAGAATTTTTAAATTTTATCAAAAAATATAAGGTACTTGGACTTGCATCGGCATTTATTATCGGTCTTGCTGTAAATGCATTAATTTTATCACTAGCTCAAGATATAATAACTCCAATTATAGGGATTTTTGTACCTAATTTTGAAGACATTGGAGATATTAAATTTGACATTGGTGTTACCGTATTCTACACCGGAAAATTTATCGCAGCTTTTATTAATTTCATAATAATTGCGTTTATCATATTTCTAATAGTTAAATATGCCACTAAATTAGGGATTGAATAACTCACTTCTATAATAGAAAAAAAATAAAAACAAAAAGAAAAAAAAATTTTTTAATAATTTATATTTTTTTAATCTCTTTGACTTAAAACTGTAGTAGAACAGACTGTAAATGCTCCACCAAGATTATGACATAATCCGATTTTTGCATCTGGTACTTGTCTTCCTTCTGCACGTCCCTGTAATTGTTTTGTAATCTCTGTTAACATTCGACAACCTGTAGATCCGATTGGATGGCCAAATGACTTTAACCCACCTGATGGATTCACTGCGGTTTCACCATCCCAATTAAAGGTTCCATTCTTTAATTCTTCAGCAGCTTGACCACGATCGCAAAATTTCAAATCTTGACAATTTATTAATTCTGTAATTGTGAAACAATCATGAACCTCTGCACAATCGATTTCTTTTCGAGGATCAGTAATTCCTGCTTCCTTATACGCATATTCAGCTGCTTTTACGGTTGCTGGGAAGCTGGTTAAATCTGCTCCAGGACCATTAGGAGGTATATACCATGGAAAGTTCGTTCTACATGAAATAGCATTAGCTTTGACTAAAATATAATCATCTGCATGAGCATAACTCTCAGCAAGTTCTGGTGTAGTCAAGATTAAGGCAGCTGCACCATCAGACATTGCACAGCAATCGAATCGACCAAGAGGATCAGCGATCATGGGAGCTTTCATTACCTGATCAATTGTGATTTTACTTCTGAAGTGTGCTTTTGGATGATATGAACCATTATCATGATTTTTGACAGCAACTCTAGCAAGATCTTCTTTTGTCCATCCATAGTCATGGAAACATCTTGTTGCAGCCATGGAAAACATTGCTGGTGCAGATGGAGTCGGATATAAGGGATGTCCAAAAAGTTTAAATCCTGGAAGTCCACTACCTCCCTCATCCATTAGTTTCTCTACTCCACAAGCGAGCGCAACATCATATGCACCTGATGCAATCGCAAAACTTGCATTTCTGAATGCATCCATTCCGCTAGCACAATAATTTTCAACTCTAGTAGAGGGTTTCCCATCCATTCTTAAAATATCTTCAACCATAGCGCCAGAAAGTCCAGTAAAGTAGTAGAATATTCCAATCCAGCTAGCATCAATTTCATCTTTTTTAATTCCAGTGTCTTTACAGGCGCCTTGAAAAGCTTCAAAAAGTAAGTCATATTGATTTTTATCCCAAAGTTCTCCATATTTAGTCATATCACAGCCAATTATCGCAACCTTATCCTTTATTCCTTTTCTTACCATTTTTTATCTACCTCCATTATGGTCTCCCTCTTTCGGGGCGACATTTCCAATAATAATTTTTAAATTCAGCACCTTCATGTTCTTTTCTGAAGGTTAACTCCACTCTCATACCTATTTGAACGGTTTCTTCTGGTTTCTCAATTTCGGTCATATTTAATAAAACCCTTCCACCACCATCTAAATCAATCACACATCGAGGTACAGGAATATCTAAGTATGCACCACCCACTAAGTGATCTAATGTATAAGTAAAGATAGTTCCCTTTAACGCAAGTTTTACGCGTTCAAACTGATCATCTGCTCTACAAACATAACAAGAACGTAGCATATCAGGATATTGAATAGTTCCACAACTTTTGCACTTAACACCATACCATTTATATACTGATGCTGTATCTCGCCATATTGTTACAGCAGAGCTCTTTCTAGTATATCTATCTTTTTCAAGAACCTCCTTAAAATCAAGGAACTTATTATAATTCTTTAGGGCTTTCATGGATTTTTGATGTCCAATAAAACCCATTCTTGTTTTACCAAGATTTCTTAGGGCATCTCGGTCTCGAACTTGCATTAGGATTGCGTCTGCTCCATCACCAAATCCTGCCATAAGTATTTTTGCATCAGGTTTAGGTCTTCTAAGAGCAGCAATTAAAAGCACAAATGACATTGGAGTTCCTAAATCACCAAGTTGAAAAAACACACTATTTTGCGCGACTCCTTGTGCAAATTTCATCATTTTCGCAACTCTCCCATACATTCTAGGATTATTATAATAATATGCAGCAGCACCGATATCTTCAGGTTTCAATTCATTTCTTTTTAAGATTTCTGACATTACTTTGATTATATTTTCAAGATAAAATTTTGCATCCATTTTCACTTCGAAAGTTCGTATAAATTTGTCCTTATCTGTTCTTTTCCAGGGTCCAGTAACATTAGCGGAAACGGAATAATAATCATCAATTGATAAAGGTAAATTATCATCTTCCGCTATAAGTAAAGCAGCAGCGCCATCAGCAAATCCATACTCCCACATCGTTGATGGTTCTGGTGCTCGAGTATCTGCCGCAACTACTAGAATGTTTTTAATATCTTTGTTTGCCTTAATGGTATCTACTGCTCGTGTAACTGCTGTGGTTCCTGCCTTTAAAGAGTCTGTAAAATCGGCAGTAATGATATCTTCTCTCATATCTAATACAGTGGCGATCAATGATGCAGAGTCTTTTTCTGTATATACTTGAGTTGTTGATGCGAAAAATAATCCATCAATAGTTTTTGGGTCAATTCCAACTAAACAATCTAAACCAGCTTCAACTGACATTGTTAGACTGTCTTCATCTGCCATTGCTACTGCTTTAGTGCCAGGAACTATTGGAAAGTCCCAAGCTTTACCTATTAGTTCTCTAGGTAATAAATACCTGGGCAAATAAGCTCCATACGATTTAATTCCAATCAATTTTAATATTCTCCTCTTATTTGATTTTAGTATTTTCTTTTAACATTTATAATATATATGAATTTGAATGTATTAAGATTAAAATATTTCCTCAAATTCACGAAAAAAAGTAACTTCCCAACTAAATAACGATTTCATGCAATTCCAAGAACTTTTAAAAGAACTCTCCTTAATGGGAAGTCTATGGGAGAATACACCAAAATCTTTTTCAAATTATTATTCTTAACTCATTTATAACTAATTAATTAAGAATGAGAATGTTGAAATGAACGGTCCCCCTGAACCTTTTAAGATTAAAATGATCGAGCATGTTAATATGCCTGATCAAAAAAAAAGAAGTCAAGCAATACGAGAAGCTGGCTATAACACATTCCTTTTAAAATCTGAGGATGTTTATATTGATCTCCTAACTGATTCTGGTACATCTGCTATGTCAGATGTTCAGTGGTCAGGAATGATGCTTGGTGATGAAGCTTATGCTGGAGCACGGAGCTTTTATAACCTTGAGAAAGCAATACAAGATGTTTTAGGATATAAATATGTTGTACCTACTCATCAGGGGCGTGGCGCGGAACATTTAATGTATGGTCATCTTACGAAACCAGGACAAATCGTTCCAAGAAATATGTATTTCACAACCTCGAAGGCTCATGTAGAATTAGCAGGAGGAACTATGGTTGACGCTATAATCGATGAAGCACATGATCCACAAAATTTATACCCCTTTAAAGGAAATATGGATTTAAAAAAACTCCAAGGATATATTGATGAATACGGTCTTGAAAAGATTGCTTTTGTAAATGTGGAGCTCAATGTTAACATGAGTGGCGGCCAACCTGTCTCTATGCAAAATCTCCGTGAGTTGAGGGAATTTTGCAATGACTATAATCTAAAGATTATATTTGACGCAACCAGATCTAGTGAAAATGCTTATTTTATTAGAGAGCGAGAAAAAGGTTATGAAGATACACCAATAATTGACATTCTTAGAGAGATGATGAGTTATTCAGATGGATGTATATATAGTGCTAAGAAGGATTGTTTAGTAAACATGGGTGGATTTTTAGCTACTCATAGTGAGGAAATATTCGATTATACAAGGGGAATGGTTGTTTTATTTGAAGGACTTCATACTTATGGCGGGATGTCTGGTCGAGATATGGAAGCTGTTGCTCTTGGTTTACGGGAAGGCGCTCAATATCAATATCTGAAATATAGAATAAACCAAGTACGTTACTTAGGTGAATTGTTGATTAAAGCGGGAGTTTCTATCGTAAGACCAATTGGTGGTCATGGTGTTTTTCTTGATGCTTTAAAATTCCTGCCCCACCTTCCACGGGACCAATGGCCAGCACAAACTCTCTCAGCTGCGATCTATGAGGATTCGGCAGTTAGGAGCATGGAAAGAGGGGCTGTCTCAAAAGGTCGAGATAAAGATACAGGAGAAAATGTCTTTCCAAAATTAGAACTTGTTAGACTCACGATTCCTCGCAGAGTATATACTAACACACACATGGAGTATGTAGCAGAGTCATTGATAAGACTCCATGAAAAACGAGAAGAAATTACAGGATTAAAGATGGTCTTTGAGCCAAAACACTTACGGTTTTTCCAAGCACGTTTCGAGAAATTGTAACTAATCCAACTCCTCTTCAAAAATAATGGATTATTTAATTTTAAAAATAGTTTTAGCCTAAAAAAATATAAGTAGAATGGTTTTTATTAAACATATTTTGAAGGAAATTATTCTTATTTTTTTCTTCTAAATAATTTTTTCATCCCTTCTTGATATAGCTTCATTTAATAGAGCTTTTACTCTTGATTTACTTATATCACCATCTAATTCATGCAATTTTTTCCAGACATTCATGTAACAATCAAAATCTTCACACAAAATAAATTCAGGACCTAATTCTTTTGCTGTTTTTTCGAGTAATTCTCCTGTCTCCCTAAATAACCGTTCCCAGTCTGAGTATTGAGAACTATATTCAGAATCTTTGCGATTAAGTTTTTCCCAAAGATAATTTAATTCCTTAAATTTTTGAGCATACTCTGAAGGTATAGGCAATTTCAGGGGATCAATAGGGGATCCGAATTTTTCTGAGGTATTGTCATTACGAGCCCAAAACATATGACCGCCCCATTCATAAAAGAATCCGATTTTATAATGAGGTTCTTCTTCATCCTCCTCATCTTCATATTCAAAATCAACGAGTTTGGATGTATCTAAACTTTTAAAGTAGTTAGTTTGTTCGCTTACTCTTCGATACGCATCCTCTCGAGCTTTTTGCAAATCTTTCCAGAAATTATCTAAGAACTCTTGTTTAGAATCTACTTTTTCTTCCTCTTCATCATCATTACTTAGTTTTAAATGTGGTCCAGGGAAAAGATCGTCGAATTTTGAGGGATCTTTTTCAAACTCTCTACGAGATTTCTCAACTTCGTCGGTTATATCTAATCCATCACCAAAAAATGTCATTGATACTCTTGGTACTCCGTTCCTCCTTAATTGTTCTTTAGCCATTTTAGCACGAGTCATGCTTAAATTTCTTTGGATCTGCTCATCCGTAGGATCTAATTTATTTGCTTTTAAAAAACACTCAAGGGCTTTTGAATGTATTTTACTCTTGCCATAAGCTACTCCTAGCAATGCCCATGCTGATGCTAACTCAGGATTTATATCTAAAACTTTATTGATATACTTCTTAATATTATTCAGATCATTAGAATTTACATAAATCTGAGCTAGATATAAATATCCGTCCCAAAAACCTTTATTTAATTTACTAGATTTTAAAAGGCATTTAATAGCGTAAGTTTTTTCACCAATCATGTCATAAGTTCTCCCCAATAAAAACCATAACAAATGATTATTAGGATTTGATTCTAAAAGTGACTGAAAGATCGGAATTGCTTCTTGAGGCTTTCCCCCCTCAATTAGATTCTGTGCTTGTTTTATAAGATTATTATTGTCCATATTTTTACCCTCCTTATTAAAACAATGTTTTTTTTTGAACTTCTAAACATTAACAAGTATCTTTTATTTAAATATATATTCATTAATCCATCCCTAAATTTGAATTACGAGACTTATTAAAAAGATTCATTGTATAATTTACGGTTTTTTCAAGCAAGGTTTGAAAAAGTACCTTAATAATGAAATTCTAAAAATCTTTTCTTTAAAAATATTGAAAGATTAAGAAAGTATAATAGAAAAAAAAAATTTTTAGGTGTATCTTTTAAATCGTATATTTTTAAGGTGTATCTTTTAAATCATATATACCAGTTCCATATCCGCATTTAAAGAAAGCCGCTTCTTTTATATATCCTTCACTAAAGAAAAAAGCAGAATAATAAAAATCTGAGGAAAACAGGGTAGGAGCGCCCCAAAAACCGGAGTAAAAATATAGTGGTATAAATACTGTACCGTAACCTAGAAAACCTATATTAAAGTTAGTAGCATTAAAAGCACTTAAAGCATCTCTATTTATTTCAATTTCAAAAATTCGATGCAATTGTCCCCCATTCATTGATGATTGGAATCCAAACTCAACTGTGGCTTCGGATTCATTTAAAGTTGTTAAAAATATATTTGGATTGAGATTGACATCAATTTGCAATGTATCATTAATAGATTTCGTTTCTGGTATGAAATAGAGCAGTTCATGTCCAGGATTACCAACGTTAAGGTTCCAAGTGTCATCATTATAGAATATTGTTTGAGAATTATCGGTATCTATCCAGACAGCAAGATATTCATCGGTGGTATCATTCGTAATATCGCTAACAAAATCTACTAAGATATAAAGCGATGAAAGTGTTAAATGAACATAAAAGAAGTTAAAACAATCTAAATTATCATTATCAGTTAATAAATATTCAGTAAATTGCCAATCGGAATATTGCCATCCCTCGCCTTCATTGAAATATCCATCAATAACAGCATTAAATGAACCTTTGGTTGGTTCTTTTTCTTCCCTTGGGAAGAAATAACCAATAAATCCACCTGCTAATCCACCTACAAGAAAGATCACTATGACGATTCCAATAAGACCTTTTTTATCCATTTCGATCACATAAGATAATTAATTTTATAGCTTGATAAAATTAGTAAGTAATCATGAGTATATAAATATTTTATTAAAGGGTTAGGTGCTAAGCTCAATAATTATCAAAATATATCCTTTCATGTTATTTAGTTTTAGAAAGGTTTTTTCGATTAGAGAGTAAATTTTCATTTAAAATTAAAATAAAGTAATATATAAGCATATTATCGCGGGAATAAAAAAGGGTAAATGTACCAAAATATTTACGCTTCTTTCAATCTAGATTTGAAAAAATAAACTAATTTAAAATTTCTTTTCTAATACTGTAATTATAGGTTTAAATCCTACTTTGCCGAATATATCAAGTAATTTTTGGGTAGATCCATAAGCAAGATTGATTCTTACTGATTCACAACCCCAAGATTTTAGAATTTGAATAGCCTTATCTGCTAAGAGCTTACCTACATGCTTGCCAATGTATTCTTTTTTAGTTGCCCAATTATCTAGATACCCTACGTATTGTCCTAATGTATTTTTAACTGCTTCAATTATCCCCATGCTTACTACTTTTCCTGTTGATTTTATTTCTGCCACTAAAGTAATTCTCTTTAGATTGGGCTTAAATTGTCTTAATCCAGAAGATTCTATCCATTTTTCTTCTTTCATACCAATATTATATTTATCTGAAAGTTCTCTTAAAATTATTAATGTTGCTTGATAATCAGAAGTTCTGTAATTTCTGATTATTATTTCTTCCTCTTCAAGAATTTCTTCGGACATAAGTTTTTTATCCCTAATTTTTATTTTTTTGATTTCTTAATATATTTAAATCAATTCTTTTTGATATTAATCTTTCTTTAGACTTTTCTTCTATTATAAAGAATAGATATTCATCAATATGAGGTATAATTGGTGAAAAAAATACTAATTCTTCTTCTGGAAACCAAATATCAATGTGTTCATTCATTATTTCTTTTTCGAAATACTCTTTTACATTTGTAATTTTAATTAAAAGGTTATGAAATTCGTTCTTACTATCATTCTGAGTTATAATCTCAAACTCTTGACTATCTTCCATTATAATTACTTTTTTAATTGAAAATTGAAATTTATTTGTAAAATCAACTTTAGATTTTTCGGTAGGATCAAATAGTTTAATACTTGAGAATGAATCTTTATAATCTCCACTTGAGATATGAGACACATCGATACCTTTTAAAGCTAAGTAAGAGATGGCTTTCTGCATTTTTATTGAAGTTGTATCAGCTTGATTTATTGTGCTAGAAAAATACATATTCACTATTTTTTCTATCAATTCTCTTAACTCAATTTTAATTTTATCCCCCTTTTCGATTATTTTCTCGATTTTAGGAGATTTGATTACAGCATCTCTCACGATTTCAGATTCGATGATTTCGAATAAATTTTTCTCAAAATTTCCTCTAATCTCAGTTGTCAATTGTTTGATAAGTTCATCACCCAAAATCTCAAGTTTAGTTGGTAGTGATACGATAACTACAATAGTTTCAGGTGTTTCCTCTTCTAATCCTGCCCTTCTTTTTTTTCTCTTGGAAATGGTTAAAAATTTTTTACCAAAAAAGGTATAACCTTTAAATTCTAAGTCTATATGGTCGAGAACTTCTTGTTCATCTGCACTTAAAAACCATATTGGATGATATTTGATAGGTCTCATAAACTTTTTATCATCTTTATATCGATCATCTGGATAGATTAATAAAGGAACATGTCCTTGAGCTTCATCAAAATATAAGACATATACTATAGCTAATTCTTCAAAAGGATTCTTATCCGATGATGATGATGAATCAAATAATTCAGCCAATTACAACCAATTTGATTGATTATTCTAAGTTCTAAAGAATTAAATAATTCTTAATCTAAAAGGTTAATTAAAATATAATACAACGTAATAATAAATTTTAGTGAAAAAAAAAATTTATTCTAAATTTTGTCTAATTCTAATCTACGTTTAGCCATTAAATCTCTACATTCTTTTGATTCTGTTGGGTAATAAAAATATGGTAATATCCACAATAATGATCCAAATAGCCAAATTAGTAAAACTAAAGCAATTGCGAACGGTAGCCATGACATATTTCTTTCAATTAAGGAGGAAATAAGTAAATTTCCAATAATACCCCCTAAATTTACCATTAAACCATTTAATGCATTTGCTGTGCTCCTCAATTCTGGGACGCAAACCTCTGAATATATTGCAAATTGGTTTCCCAATGAAAATGATACAAGAAGATATCCTAAATATCCTAGTATAAGGAAAAAAATCCATGATACAACTATTTGTAGGGTTGTTTCAGTGAAGAAGGGAATTAGATAAAATCCTAACATACATAATATTCCTGATAGAAGTCCAAATAATGATATAATCACACGACCATGTATTTTCCCTGCACGAAAGAATCGGTCACCTAATCTCCCCCCGATAATAGCTCCAGGAAGCCCTCCTGCTCCAACTAAAACGTATATTGTTGTAGCAATTAATTCGGCATCAGATCCACTTAATTTTGTGCTTAAGTAGAAAATAGCCCATATTCCAAGTGTAGAAGTTGCTATTCCAGAACAGAGTACAGATAATAGAATAGCTGAAATGGATTTCATTTTAGACAATTGACCTAGATTTTTGAAAGTTATTTTATAATTATAATTTATTTCACCCTCAAAATCTTTAAATTCCGGTTCAGTACGAGCTCTTTCAGGATCAACTCCTGAAAAAATATATCCTAAAACAGATAATAATCCCAAAATTGAACCTAAACCATAGGCAAATCTCCAACCTAAGGGTCCAGTATAGCTTCCTAATATCCCCCCGAATATAATACCCATTCCATTACCTAGTATTAAACCAAATTGCATAACACCAAATTTTTTTCCTCTTTCTTTTGGTGAGTAAAAGTCTCCTATTATTGAGAACCCAATCGGTAAAAAAGCTCCAGTACCGATTGCACTAAGAGTGATAAAAAGGAGATAAAAATAGTAATTTAATGATAATGAAACTAGACCAAAAGTTATTACCCAAAATAGATTAGTAAAAATAAATACTCTTTTTCGTGATACTTTTTCAGTTATTTTATCAGCATAGTATCCAAATGTTAATATGCTTATCATCCCCACGATTAAAAAAGATGCTATTACTACTCCTATACCGAATTCTGTGGTTCCAGGAAGATTTTCTAATAGATTGTCAATATTCACAGGAAGGATGCCAATACAAAAATATATCATGAAATAAATACGAAATAATGAATGAAAGTTCTTCTCTCTTTTCAAATGGTAATCATTTTCCATTACTGGAATCTAGCCTCGAATCTTATTTTTTTAGATATGGTAATAATATTATTTAACTGAAAATGTATAATAAGGTTTCTTTTTGCCAGTTAGGGTATTAACTTTGTAGAAAATATTAATTAGGTTTTACTAAAATTTTAATGAATTTTCTTTCCCCAGGTTCAAGAAATTTTTGAAAAGTGATTTGAAGATCTTTCAAATCAACAACATCAGAAATATATTTATGTGGATCAATTTTTTCTTTGGCAAATAAATCAATTGCAGCTAAGATATCTTCACTATCATGTCCTAAACATCCTTTAAGTGTGATTTCTTTGTTAATTATTGAAAAGATAGGTAATGAAATCTTCGTTCTTTGAATACCCTCTACTAAAATTGTACCACCTCTTTCAATTAAATCTATTGCCATTAATATAGTTTGTTCACTTCCTACACTATCAAAAATATATGTAGGAGCACCAAAGTTTTTTAAAATTTTTTTTATCTTTGTCTTACTTGGGAGAATTGCTTCATTTGCTCCGAGCTCTATAGCTTTTTCTCTTAAAAATTGATGAGGTTCAACAACAATGATACAATCAGGATTTCTTTCACTTAATACTGTACTTAAGAAAGCCAATCCAATATTCCCCCCACCAATGATAAGAACCTTTTCATTTTTACTCATTTTTGATATTCTTATCGCTCTTGTTATATTTGCAAATGATTCAATCATTGTGGCTCCTTTAATAGAGATATTTTTAGGAGAAAGAAATAAATTCTTGCTTTTTACTCTAACATATTCTGCAAATCCTCCATTGTCAAATATTCCCATTCCTTCTAATTGGCCTTTACGTACATCAAGTAAAACATTCATCGCTACTACTTTATCTCCAACTCTCACATCAGTTATGTTCTCACCAATTTCAGTTACTTCTCCAGATATTTCATGGCCCAGTATTAGGGGAACTTGATACAATTTATATTTAAAATTTGGTATATCACTTCCACATATCCCGCAATAATGAACTTTAACTAAAACGTCATTAGTTCCAATAACTGGCTTTGGGTAGTCTTCTCTGTATACAATTTTTTGGACATCTTCAAGAACAGCAGCTCTAATAAAAGACCAACTCTTTTAAATTAAATTTATATATTTAATCCATTATTTGTTTTAAATTCAAATAAAGGTTATATTCCTTTCGTTCCTTTATGAATTCTTGAGAAGCATTCTTAATAATTAATTCAATTGCATTATCGTTTAACTTATTTATAAATATTTTATCTATTTTTGACCAATGGGGCATTCCTACTAAATAGACATTCCATAAGTAAACTTTTTTATCCTTAGTTCGTGATTCTATTTCTTTTGAAAGTAGGGTCCAAAAAAAAATTAATTTATATGAAATTCCAGCATCTATTTTTAATCCCATCCGCTGAAAATTGCCAAATGCTAAAATCATTAAAAAAGCTAAACCATACTTGATTTGAATTTTGTAAGAATGGGTTAAATATTGACTTTTTAATATTTCCCAGTTGAGATTATTAATCAATTCATTGTTAGTCTCCTTAATACTTTCTATCAATTTATTAAAATAAAATTCTTTGGTTAAATGGGGCTTTGTTTCAACAAATTGAAATATTCTAAGGGCTCCAGCAATTCTCCACTCAAGCCATTCCTGAGAATAAGTATAAGCTCGTCTTAAAATTAGTTCTTTATCTAGCCAACAATTTAAAATGTCTTTCAAAATAAAATTAATTTCATTATAATAGTCAACATAATGATCATAAATTTTAGCATAATTATATCCTAAAATATCGATAAAAGTAAAAATTTCTAAAAGATTAATGAAAAGTTCCCTATTCTTTTTCTTAGATAATATTGGAATGAATTCTTTGTCATTAAGTAAGGCATATATTCCGTAAAAGGTAGATTCACCAGTATAAATAGTAGCAAATAAAAGATGGTATTGAATTATTTTTTTAATTAGTAACTGTTTATTTTCAGAAAGACCATATGGATCAAGTAATTTTCTCTCAGATAATAATAGATAACTTTGATAAGGATGATTTTTTCGGTCGAAGAATCTACCAATATCATGATATATAAGAATCAATGGTAAAATATTTTCATTTTCACATAGCTGATTAATAACTTTTGCGCTAATAAGTTGTATTGATTTAGAAGATAGGGTTTCATGAGTAAAAGTTCCATCTTTTAATTGAAAAAATACTTTGAAAACTCTAAATATGTGTTTTAGAGTTCTATTAAATTCATTTTCGCTCTTTTTTTTACCTAACTTAAAGATTGATTTTAAGTTTGGAAAAAATTCCATAAAATTGCGGTATTGCTCACTATTTGTTAAATCTTCTGAAGAATCAATCCATTCGAGTTCTATTTTGTTAAATATTTCTGCTAGCTCACTAATCATTTGTTTTTAATATTAATTAATATTATTAATTGCAATAAAGCTGTCAATAATAGAAAGTTTTCTCATAGATTCCTACAAAAAATTCTAGAGAATTTGAAATGGGATTTAAAGACTTAAAAGTACTAAAAGAGAAGGGAAACCGAATTTTTCTAATTCTTGTTTCTTGAATGTTAATTGGTCATATTCTACAGTCGTGAATTATTACCATTAGAAATGTACATACCACCTAAAGAGTAAGATATAGATCTTTTTACTTTTTTTTCGTGAAACCGTTCTTTTACGAATTTTTATCAATATCTCAATAATATCTGGATATATATTCTGATATTATTCTTCGATTCAGATTGTTATTTCTAATTTATTAGATATATGAATTAGGTTTATATATAAATTCAATTTAATAAAAATTAAATTAAGTAGATTCTTTGATTAAGAATTGCTATGAATCAAGAGATTAAGGAAAAAGAAATCAGTGGAATGAAGAATGGATCAATATTAATTGAAAGTATCGTATATATACTTTTTTTCTTAGGGCCATTAACTGGAAATGTTATTTTAGTTCTATTTGGAATTCTTTCGGGAGAGTTTGACGTATCTGCTAGCTTAATATCAATTGCTATTCCTTCATTTATGTTTCCTTTTGCAATAATTCAACTTTTTTCAGGAGCAATTTCTGATATTAAAGGAAGGTTTCCTGTTATAATTTTTGGTTTATCACTTTTTGGAGTGGGAATGCTTGTAGCAGCTACTTCATTTTCATTAATAATGTTCTTAATTGCCAACATTCTTGGTGGGATTGGTTTTGGATTTGTAAATCCGGTCTTAATAGCTTTAATAACTGACATAACACCTAGACCAAATATCCCTAAGAAAATGGGTTATCTTGGATCTGCAGCTAATTTAGGAGTAGCAATTGGTCCAATACTCGCTGGATTTATAGTTATTATAGGATGGCGATTTCTTTATTTGTTATTTATATTAATTACTGGAATTTGTATACTAATATTGATTAATTTAAACCGAGCTCCCCAAAGAACCAGTAAGGATTCAGGGTTCCGACTTTTTCTATCTCATTTATTTCAAGAATTTCGTAGATCTGTTGTAATATTAATGATAATATCCGCTTTTCTAAGTTCACAAACTTATTTAGCAATTATTGTTTGGACTTCACGAGCTTTTACGCATATAATTGATGAAACCCTTGCAGGGATAATTATTGGGAGTGCAGGAATCATGGGAGCGATTACAGGAATTTTAATAGGTTACTTAATAATAAAAAAAGGAGTTAGAATAGCAATACTAATTGGAATCATTTCATTATATATTGGATTAATGATTTTATTATTAATTAGTGATATTACGAACAATAACCTACTTCTATTTACGACTTTAGGTCTTATGTTTATAGGTGTCGCTGGAGGATCTCTAATTCCTTCAATTATGTATTATAGCCAAACATTATCAAAGGAGAGACGTGGAGCTTTAGCAGGACTAGCGACAGCGGGTCAATTTATAGGAATTGCCCTCGTACCTATAATTTATGATTCAACTTTTCATGATAAAGGTATTAAAATGGTTTATTTTACTGTTTTTATAATATCTATCTTTCTCATTATTGTTTTTTCCTTATTATACACCTTAGGAAAGAGAACTTTTAAATAAATAATAAGAAATAAATAAAAATTAGTATAGATTTAAGTTTTCCATTTATAAAAAAATCACTTAATTATTGTAAGTTCTGTTGTCCCATCATCAAATTTTTCCTCTGGTTTTGCTTTTTCTAAAAAATATGGATCAATTATAGCAGAGATTTGTTTAAAGTCATAATGTCTTGCATCAATTGCCTTTAATCGACAAGTTGCAGAACATTTTCCACATCCTTTACATATAGCAGGATTAATAATAGCTTTTTTAGCGGCAATACTAACATCCTCATATTCTTGTTTAGAATCTGTAAGTGTTATTGCTTTGAATTGACAAACTTCAGCGCATCTACCACAACCATTACATCTTTCAGCATTAACTTTCATATCTTTGAAGAAACACTGAATAGAGAGCATAAATGAGAGATATTCCAATTTTGTCGTTGAAATTTGTTTTACACTTAAGAATCTACTTGCCCGACCAGCTGCTGCATTTGCCTGTGATATACAATCTTGTATATTTTTTGGCCATTGTGCACATCCACAAACAAAAATTCCATGCCCTGCAAAATCTAAAGGTCTTAATTTTGTATGTGCTTCAATAAAAAATCCATTTTCATCAAGAGGAACATCAAGCATATGTGACAAATCCTTTAAATCATCAGGTGGGATCATTGGAGTTGCTAATACAATTAAATCAGTATTAAATTCAATAATATTATCCGGATTAGAATCATCTCGCAATTTTATTATGTATTTTTCTGGATTCTGTCTCATCTTAACAACTTCAGGGATGTTTTCTAAATTATATCTAATATATTCAGCGATTTTTTTCCTTTTACTAAATAGATCTTCAAGCTCTTTTTTAGCCATATGAAGATCTCTGAATAGAACGAGTATTTTGATTTTTGAATTAATTTCCTTTAAAATTTCAATATTTTTTATAGTATTATTACAACATACATTTGAACAATATGAGAATCCGTCTTTTTGTCTTGCTTTAACACATAAAACTATAGTAATATGATTTATCTTGGTAAGCCAAGAATTATCCTTACTTTTCAGCTTTTTCTCTAGTTCTAAAAGAGTTAAAACATTTTTATTATTTTTATTGTATTGAAAAAGACCTATCGGTTTAAATTCTTGACTTCCTGTAGCAAGGATTATCGTTCCGACTCTAATATCATGGATTTTATCATTTATATCTAAAAATGATACGTCATAATTTCCAATTGACCCTGAAATACTTTCAATTTTTGAATTTAAAAATATTTTAATATTTGTATTGATCCTAACCTCTTCTTCAATATTAAAAAGGAAATCTGGAGCACTTTGTTTAGTAGGGTACAACACATTAATATAATTGATATTTCCTCCTAATTGATTCTCTTTTTCTAAAAGAATAGTCTCAAATCCTTGATTACTAAGATTTAAGGAAGCAGTCATACCAGAGACTCCACCACCTATAACTAATGCCCTTGGAGTGATTTTAATTATATCCCCTTCTGGTAAGATATTAATCTCCCTTTCTTTTATTTGCGAGTATCTAACTGGATTCAATATCGTTGCTACTTCCCCTGCAACTCCGCTTGCATTAGCAACCGTTTCTGAAATATTCATGGGACTTTGACAAAAACCACATAGATAAATCCCTTCTTTAGTTGATAAAGATTTATTAAAGTAAGATTTTGATTGGAGAAAATTGTATTTATCTAATTTAATTCCTAAGATTTTAGCTAATTTCTCTGTCCCCTTTGAAGGTACCAATGGCGCTGCCAGAACTACTAAATTTGCTTTATAAGTTTTATCTTCTCCAGATTTCATATCTCTATAATATATAATTATATCGTTTGTTTCTGGTTCTTCTTCAATAATTTGTATCTTACTGTTAATATATTTAATGCCATATTCTTCTTGAGCATTTTTAGTATACTCATAAAAATCTCGACCAAAAACCCGAATATTATGTCTAAAAACTGTAATTTGAGGAGTTTCGGCATAAATTTTTGTTAAAATTGCATTTTTTGCTGTATACATACAACATACACGGGAACAATAAGGAATCTGATTTTCTTGATAACCAGATCCTGCACACTGTATAAATGCTATTTTCTCAGGCTCTTCTTCATTGCTTGGTCTTAAGATATGTGTACCAAATGGTCCTGTTGGGCATAATATTCTTTCATATTCTAAACCATTTACCACATTTTTATATTGATACCCCCATTTTGAAGATAATTCTTCTCCAAGCATATCAAACCCTGTAGCAACGACGATAGCACCTACATTCAATTCAATTTCTTGAGATTTTTGATAAAAATTAATTGCATCACCCTTACAAACTTTTTTACATACCCCACATACATCTCTATTTAAAAATAAACATAATTCCGGGTCTATTAAATATACAGGAGGAGTTGCTTGAGGGAAAGGGATATAAATTGATTTCCTTTTTCCTAAATTCATGTCAAAAATATTCGGAGCTTCAATCTTTGGGCACTTCGCAGTACAATCTCCACAACCCCTACATTTGGTTTCGTCAACATATCTAGGATTTTTAACTATCGAAACTTTAAAATTTCCCTGGTTTCCACTAACTTTTTTAATCTCAGATAAAGTAAATAATTCAATATTGGGATTCTTATAAACTGCAACCATTTTTGGAGCAAGCATACATAAACTACAGTCGTTTGCAGGGAATTGTTTATCAAATTGAGCCATATGACCGCCAATTGATGCTTCTTTTTCTATTAAATAAACTTTAAACCCTAATTCAGTTAAATCTAAAGAGGTTTGTATTCCAGCCATTCCTCCACCAATTACTAACACAGAACCTTCCAAAGAAATTACCTCATAGAACAATGTAATAACTTAATTATTCAATTTTATTGGAAAAATTTCTTAACAATTCGGTCAAGAAAATATGTGCTAATCATAAGATAAGTAAAAGCATTTATTTAAGTATTATGCTCAAAAATGTCGAATTCCATTAATAATAAAGTAAATTTCTGAAAATCTTTCATATATATTTTATTGAAAGCAAAAATTCTTTCAATAAATGGCTATCACTTTAGTAAACTTTGATCAATATCGATAAATTTTTCCTTATCATTTATCGTTATTAATAATATTAACTCCTATTTTTTATTGAATTCAGCTATGATAATATGGAACTTGAGGTTTATATAAAAAAATTTATTCTTAAATAGGTATTAAAAAATTAAGATTTATAAGAAAAACAGGATTCTTCTTTAATCTTTAAATGGTTTTAACTAAAGTACCTTCAAAGGTCCTAATTCCTTTATTTGGTTTGTAAATTCTGTGATCAAATCAGCAAACCGCTTTCCTTCTGATGCACTTACCCATTCTAACCTGACTCTTTTTTCATTAATACCTAATTGTTTAATTATTATTTCATGTAATCGTCCAAATCTTTCTTGAGCATACTCATTTCCAGAAATATAATGACAATCGCCAATATGGCATCCTGTGATGAGTATTCCATCAGCTCCCTCTTTTAAAGCTTTTATTACAAATGCAGGATCAACTCTTCCAGAACACATTACTCGTATTATTCTCATGTTAGGGGGATATTGAAATCTGGAAACCCCTGCTAAATCTGCTCCTGCATACGAACACCAATTACAACAAAAAACTAGTATTTCTGGAGTAAAGTCTTTTCTTATTACTTTTGTTTTTGCTTTTGGCATAATATATTACAACATTTTTTATAATTCTAATAAATATGATTCTATCATAGCAGTTATTTGATCAAAATCGTATTGCATTATAGATATAGCTCCATTTGGGCAAGTTGCAGCGCATGTACCACACCCTTTACATAAGGCTGAATTAACAAATGATTTTCTTACAATTAAGCTTACTTCCTCATAATCTTTTGCAGATTCTAAAATATCAATAGCGTTATAAGGACATACTGATTCACATTTTCCACACCCAATGCAATTTACTGGATCTACTTCTGCAACTATTCCCGAAGTTTTAATTTCTTTGGCGCTTAAAAATCTACTTGCTCTACCCGCAGCTCCATTTGCTTGAGAAATAGTATCTTGTATATTTTTTGGCCATTGTGCGCATCCACATAAGAAAATTCCATCTGTGGCAAAATCTAATGGTCTTAATTTTACGTGGGCTTCTAGGAAAAAACCATTTCTATCTAAAGGAACTTTAAGCATTTTTGCTAATTCTTCCAAATTATCCGCCGGAATCATAGGAGTTGATAATACAATTAAATCTGTATTAAATTCTATGAAATCTTGGAGATTAGTATCGTAAAATTTTATATTGTATTTTTCTGGATCTTTGTTTACTTTACTGATGATTGGTATATTATCCAAGTCATATCTTAAAAATATAGCATCTTTTCTACGTTCACGATAATACTCTTCATACTTTTTCTTAGCCATTTGAAGATCTCTATAAAGTACCGCAATTTCAAGTTCAGGCTTTAACTTTTTTAAGAGTCCAATGTTTTTAATAGAATTCCCACAGCAAATGTTAGAACAATAGGTTATTCCTTCAACTTGCCGTGCATTTACACACAGAATTGTTGTTATTCTATTTATATCATCAAGCCAAGATTTCCCTTTTTCTTTTAGTTTTTGTTCTAGTTCTAATTGGGTTATGACATTTTTATTCTCTTTTTTATACTGAAACATATCTTTAGGTTTATATTCTTTACCTCCAGTAGCTACAATTATAGTTCCTATACTTAATTCGTGAGTTTCATTTTTTGAATCAACAATAGATACGATGTAATTACCAACATATCCTTTAATATCTCCAATTTTTGCATTTAGGAAGATTTGAATATTTTTATTATGATTAACCTTTTCGATAGTCTCATTTAAGAAGTCTGAAGCATTTTCTTCAATGGGGTATAACACATTTAGGTAATTCAAATTTCCTCCTAAAAAGCTCTCTTTTTCTACTAAAAATGTTTTGAAACCTTGTTCAGCAATGTTTAAGGCTGCACTCATTCCACCAATTCCACCGCCGATAATTAATGAGGTTGGAGTAATCTTTAATAATTCTTCTTTCAGAGGTTTTAATAATCTTGATTTAGCAACAGACATTCTTATTAAATCTTTAGCTTTTTGGGTTGCTGCTTCTGCATCGTCCATATGAACACAAGAACATTGATCTCTAATATTAACCATTTCGAATAAATATTTATTTAAACCTGCTTCTTGACAGGTTTCTTGAAATAAAGCTTCATGGGTTCTTGGTGTGCAAGAAGCAACAATAAATCGGTTTAATTTGTGATCTTTAATTAATTCTTTAATTCGTGTCTGCGAGTCAGAGCTACATGAGTATAAATTATCTTCACATTGAACTACATTAGGCAAAGTTCTTACATATTCAGCAAGTAGAGGTACATGAACATATTTACCTATGTTAATTCCACAATGACAGATTAGAACCCCTATTCTTGGTTCATCAGTAGCTTTTATATCTAATTCGGGAACTTCTAACTTCTCTTTTATATGATCAAATTTAACAGAATTCAAGAATGCTGCAACTTGACCTGCTACTCCACTTGCATCAGCAACAGTTTCTGGTATATCCATCGGACCTTGACAGAATCCACATAAATATATTCCATCTTTAGTTGATTTAGATTTATTAAAATAATCTTTTTCTTTGAAAAAGTGATATTCATCCAGTTCTATTTCTAAAATCTTTGCTAAATCTTTAGATCCTGTGGAGGGGACTAAAGGAGTCGCTAATACAACTAAATTAGCTTGAAAATCATGAAATGTACCTGTTTTTAAATCTTCATAATGAATAATTAAATCGTTTGTCTCCGGATCCTCTACTATTTTACTTATCTTAGTTTGAAAATATTTTACTCCATATTCTTTTTGTGCTCTTTGCGTAAATTCATAAAAATTTTTACCAAATGCTCTGATATCATGTCGAAATACAAAACATTGTGAGTTATCAGAATGTTCTTTCGTTATTATTGCTTCTTTAGCAGTATACATGCAACAAACACTAGAACAATAAGGCACCCCCTCATGCAAATCTCTTGAGCCTGCGCATTGAATAAAAGCTATTTTTTCAGGTTCTTTCTGATCACTTGGTCTTAAAACATGACCACCAAATGGTCCAGAGGCACACAAAATCCTTTCGTATTCAAGAGCGCTTACTACATTTTCATAATGATAACCCCACCGTGAAGATAAATTTTTTGCAGGCATATCGAATCCAGTAGCAACTACAATCGCTCCAACTTTTAATTCTATTTCTTGAGGTTTTTGATCAAAATCAATAGCCTCCGCTTGACATACTTTAGCACATACACCACATACCCCCTTAGTAAGTTTCAAACATAATTCAGGGTCTATTAGATAGACTGGAGGAACTGCTTGAGGAAAAGGAATATATACTGATTTTCTCTTACCTAAATTCATGTCAAAGAGATTAGGTACCTCTATTTTTGGACATTTAGCGGCACAATCTCCACATCCTTTACATTTTATTTCATCAACATAACGAGGTTTTTTAAGAACAGTAACAGTAAAATCTCCTGGTTTACCAGCAAGTTTTTGCACTTCATGATACGTCATTAATTCTATATTTGGATTTCGAAATACTTCTACCATTTTAGGGGCAAGAATACATAAGCTGCAATCATTTGTAGGAAATGTTTTATCAAGTTGAGCCATACGACCTCCAATTGAGGGAGTTCTATCCACTAAATAGACTTTAAAGCCTAATTCAGTTAAATCTAAAGCGGATTGGATTCCACCAATTCCAGCACCTATAACTAAAACAGAACCTTCCATCATTTCTTTTCCTCACCTTTTATATCAGGTTTTATTAACTTTATATGGTTAATTAGAAATTCTGAAAAATCTAAAATTTCAATTGAAGCAATATCCTCAAAATCATCCTGAAGACAGCTAAGATGTATTCTACATTTTGGACAGGAAGTAACCATTATATCTCCCGCTGATTTTGCTTCTAACATTCTTTTATATCTTAGTGCTTTAGATTTTTCATTACAATTCATCCAAGAACTTACTCCACAACATAAAGCGTTTTTCTGATTATGTTCCATTTCATTAAAATCATAACCTAAGTCTTTGAATTCTTTAAAGATCTCTCGAACTTTTTCCATAATATTATTATCTTTAGGTAAAAATCTACTTAGCCTACATGGATCATGATATGTGAAAGGTATTTTTTCACTTTTTTTATTTGGATTATGAAATTGAATTAGATTTTCTTTCCATTTTTCATAAATATATTCAATAACGTGTTTCACATCAAATTTATCATTAAAATCTTCAAATATATTAGGATAATCAACTTTAAATGTCCTATAGCATTCAGCACAAGCGGTTACAATTTTGGATATACCTGCTTTTTCAAACATCTCCATATTCTTCATAGCGAGCTTTATAAAGGTTTTCAATTTACCTTGACCCCAATAAATATCATGACCACAGCAATTTTCTTCCTTAAATACTACAATAGGTTCTTTTTCAATTTGACATAATATTTTTAATGTGCTTGTCGCAATTGAATCTAAATTCTCAAATTCATAATTAAAAAAAGGTAAACACCCTACATAATATAATACATTGCCTTTATCTGATATTTTACATCCTTTTGGAACCCAGTCAAGTGATCTTTCTGGCGTTATATAGGGACGACTCATGATTTCAGAAATAGTTGTATAAATCCCTTTATGAGCAACAATTTCGTCAGGATTTTGATTAGCAAAATGTCTCATTTTATATCTTGCAATCCTTACGATATCCGCGAAATTAATGTCTTCGGGACAATCCTTAAGACATTGATTACAAGTTAAACAATCCCACAATTCGCCACTTTCTAGTACTCTATCTTCAAAACCTTCTAATATTAGTTCAATTATTTTACTTGGTGCATATTTTTGAACTTTACTTAATTGACATACTCCACTACACCGTCCACACTGATAGCATCTTTTTAGAAGATTTCTTAAATCTGGTTCATATATCTTTTCTAAATAATCTAATGTATCATTATACAATTTTTTCCGTTCAATATCTCTTTTTGATTCTGTTATTGTGAGCTCATCTCTATTTTAGGTTATTCATAAATTTTTCTTGACGTTTTAATTTTGATTGAGAATATTGGCTAATTAAATCAAACATTTTTTTCTTTTTTGCCTGATTTAAATCTAAATTTTTAATTACACCCGCATCTAATGCTCTGGAAAAGATATTTTTTCCCTTTTTTGTTCGAGTTATAACAGTAGTATATTTATCAGGAGAACCTAGACCTCCAAAAGAAATATCTGCATAGATATTTGTAAAATCACCACATGCATTACAAGCAGGGCGCATAAAATATTTTAATCGGTTAAAAGGTACATGAATTACCTTATCACCTTTTAATCTAAAAATTAAATCTTCCTTGATGTTGATTTTTTCAATATCTGTAAATTTTATATTGAAATCTTTCTCAAGTTTAGTAATTTTGGAGATATCAAATAAAAAATTCTCATAACAGAAGAGTCCAAGACATATTTCAATATTTTCTGAAGGAGTTACCCCTAAATCTTGCATACATCTCATTGTATAAATCTGACAAGGTGTACCTACGACTGCTAATTTTTTGAATTTATAATGATTCAATTTAGGAATCGAATGAGTATATGTGCAAAACTTTTGGATCTCATCCAATTGAGCTGAAATATCTAATTTAGCTCCAGAAGCTTTTAATAAATCAGTTTTACTATTCGCAAATGTAGCTTCTCTAGAAAACGGAGCCTCTGTTTTGGAAACTACAGAACCATCAATTAACTTCTTCTCTATTAGAAAATTTATAATAGAGTTTACAACCCCACCATCAGTTCCATATTTCAAAAAGTCCGCGTCAGTAGCTTGACAAGAGTAAATATCTTCATAATACCCTATTGGCATTGAAGAATAATCAGTAAATTTATACGTTTTATTAAGCTCATTATCCAAAATATGAGTCTGAGGACATATATAATAGCAAATTCCACATTCAAGACATTTTTCCTTATTAATATATTCAGGAGGTTTATATGGATCTTTGAGACCAATAACATTATACTCAGCTGAACTACAAAAACTTACGCAGCCTCCACATTCTTGACATATTCCTCTCTCATGAACTTCTGTTATTAAATCTTGAAATGTTTTTACACTCATAAAAATCATTCAATTAAGTTTTTTGATTTTTAATTAATTCAATTGGTTTACAATTTTTTCTTTTAGTATCAGCAATTCTTTCTAAAAGACCTAGTCCTGGTTTAACATCTTTTAGATTCTGAAACTCAATTAAACCTACTTCAACAGCTCCTTGGAAAATTTCTTCACCTTTCTTTGAACGAGTGATAACGGAAGACCAACCTGCTTGAGAGCCTATTGAGCCTACAGAAATGTCTGCATAATCAGAAGTTAAATCTTCACAATAATGACAATTGGCTCGAGCATAGGATTTAACATTATTAAGGGGGACTCTTAAATCCTCCCCTGAATCCAAATAAATGATAAATTTTCCACCGCTTATATCCATCTTTGTTACTTTCGTAAAATCTTTATCAAATTGCTCTTTGATTAGTTTAAGCACACCTTCATAAGGAAAAGATTCCATGCAAAAAAGCCCAATTTTATATTTAATGTTGTTGAAAAAAGGTACTCTAGTTGGAAATAAATTACTTTTTTCAATTGCATTAATCATACATGGTGTTCCAACAACAGCTATATTCTTATAATTTTTTGTTTGACCTATAATAGCTAAAGTCGATGCATTTGCATATTTAGTTCCACCCGTTTTATACAAATCGTTTAAATTATCTACAATAACAGGTTCTGGTTTCCAGAAATCTTTTGAATGTTGCACTGCTACAATAGCATCAACTAATTTATTCTTTAATAAATACTCAAGTAAGGAGGTTACTATTCCTCCATCTTGGCGTACTTTTTTAATCTTATCTTTAGTTGTTGTGGCTGAATATGTATTAAGATATCCGTTAATCTTTTCAGAAAATTGAAGAGATTTATCAATTTTTTTCATACTCAATAAAGCTTGTTCAATTGAAAAGGAACGAGGACAAACAGAATAACATAATCCACACTTCATACAAACCTCATCATCTATCTCAAGAGTGTCTGCAGTGACTGCAATTGCATTGACAGGACAAATAGAAGCACACCATCCACATTGACAACATACACCAGCATCATATACAATAGAAATTGGTTCAAAATAATGTTCAATAAAATTATCTGGAAGCTCCTTTACTTGATATCTATAAAAATATTCTTTTTCTTCAACTTCCTTTTCTTCTCCCTTAATTTTTTTTATAACAGTTTTAGTTTTAATCTCAATATGTTCCTCAATATATCCTTGTTCCTTTAAGTAAATGATATCTCTTATTACATTTTCAGGAGGAAATTCTTTGATTATTTCAGCAATTTCTTCTAAAAAAAGAGGTTTCTTTCCCTTTACTTTATTTAAAATTAAGTATCGTTCAGTTTCTGCATCAACCATTCCATCTAAGATTTCATAGAATTCTTCTTCTGTATATTTGCCTGTTTTTAAGATTTCATCTTTAGCTTCAAAAAATGCTCTTACTTGGAAATTTCCTGAAGCTTTATATGTAGCTTCGATCAAATCATTAGGAGAGATTTTTTCGAACAATTTACTATTTATTATTTGAACCATATTTCCTTCAATTTTATAATAATTTTTTATAACTTTTTTATAAATTTTTTAAAACTCCCTCCATCGCGTGGATAGTTCTCTTATAACAATAATTTTTTTATAAGAATCATTCTATGGGAGTAGTTAATGGATTTTTCCTTTTTTTACTCCTTTTATTTCTTGTAAGTTTAATGGATTGGGTCCAATCTTTCTAATTTTCTCAAGAGTATCTTCCACACTCTTCACCAATTTTTCAGATTCAGCACTACTCAGCCAATATTGATTGACTCTTTGATTTCCAAAACCTCTTCGATCTAAGATCCTATTCGCTAAATCAACATGAGTCTGAGCTTTAAAATTTCCACTCTTAAATTGACATTCATCTGGTCGTCATCCAACCACCATAACACCATCAGCTCCAGATTTAACCGCATATAAGATATGTTTTACATCAACTCGTCCAGTGCATCGTACCTTTATTATTTTAACCGAAGGTGTATATTTAAAACGTGACACACCCGCTAGATCAGCAGCACCATATCCTCATTTTAAACAAGCAAACATTAGTATGTTTAAATTATTATCCACCTGTTTAATCACCTCCTAATATCCCCTCAATTTCAGCATATAATTGATAATCTCTATAATATCGTATATCAATAGCCTGCGTAGGACAGCAAGTAGCACATATACCACATCCATCACAATTTATTTCGTCAACAATAGCTCCTTCGATATCAACAATTTTAATAGCACCTTTAGGACATTCTTTTTCACATCTTCTACAAGAGATACAATAATCTTTATCTATTTCCGCAGTTATTAATTCAATATCTACTTTTCCTGGAGCTGTTAATTCTGCGACTTTACTTGCTGCAGCTCTAGCTTGAGAGACAGAATATGAAATATCTTTCGGTCCTTGAGCAAAGCCGGCAATAAAAATACCCTTTGTCTTTGTTTCTTGTGGCATAAGTCCAAAATGGCTCTCAGTTAGAAATCCATTTCGATCTACATCCAAATTCAGTACTTTAGCAATTTGTTCTGTCCCTTTTGAAGGTAATGCTGCACTAGACAATACAACTAAATCAGCATCAATTTTAATAATTTCATCCGTTAAAGAGGAGTATACGCGTATTTTGACATCCTTAGTTTCAAGATCTTCAGATATCTCACCTACTTTACCTCGAATCATACGAATATCGGAGTTTTTCGCTCGTTGATAATATTCTTCAAAACCTTTTTCGTTAGTTCGCATATCTATATAACAAATAGTAATATTTGCGTCGGGAAATTCTTCTTTTATCAGTTTCCCATTCTTAAGTGCTAACATGCAGCATACGCCACTACAATAAGTTCTTTCCGTATCTCTACTTCCAACACATTGAATAAATACAATTTCTTTTGGTTTTTTATTATCTGAAATTCTCCTTACATGGCCTTCTAATGGACCGTTAGGTGCCAACATTCGTTCTAATTGGGCTTGTGTAATTACGTTATCGAATTCACCATAGCCATATTCACCATAAGGCTCATAGATATCCCACCCCGTGGCAATAATGATAGTACCTACCTTAAATTTCACTTCTTCTGGTATTTGACTAAAATCTATAGCGTCTAGTTCACAGGCTTCTACACAACTAAAACATTCCACGCAACAATCTCTTTGAATATCGTATAAGAAGGGTACAGCTTGACCAAAAGCAATATCAATAGCTTTACGAGCTCCAAGATTCTCATCAAAATAGTTAGAAGTGTAAACAGGACAAACTTCTGAACACGCTCCACAGCCATTACAGTCATTTGTTACGAAGTGTGGTTTCATTTCCACAGCTATTTCATAGTTTCCGACGCAACCTTCTACATTTTTCACTTCAGCATAACTGAGAATTTCAATATTTTCATTTCTATTGGCTTCTAGCATTTTTGGACCGCAAATTCATATGGCACAGTCATCTGTAGGGAATGTTCTATCTAATTGAGCCATTCTTCCGCCAATTGTCGTTTTACTCTCAACTAAATAGACTTTTATTCCTGCATTTGCAAGATCTAAAGCTGCATTCATTCCTGCAATTCCTCCTCCAACTACCAAAGTGGCTTTTTCTACCGGAACTGTTTTAATAGGTACCACTTCTAAAGTTTTAGCTCTCTCGATTCCACTCCTTACTAAGATTTTTGCTTTTTCTAATGCCTCTTCCTTACTTTCAGTGCACCATGAGCAATGTTCTCTTACATTAACCATTTGAAAGTAGTATGGATTTAGATCTGTTTTTGCAATTGAATCTCGATAAATAGGTTCGTGAGTTCGAGGTGTTCAAGCAGAAGCAACTATACTGGTTAATTTTTTTTCATTTATATCCTCTATAATTTCATTCTGGCCACTTTCAGTACACAAAAAGGCATGGCTCTTTGAAATGACGACATCGTCCATCTCTTTAGCAAATTCTACTAGTTTACCGCAATCCACTTTACCTTTAATATTTATACCTCACTGACAAGCATAGTATCCAATCCGATGATTATTCTCATCTTTCATTCTCCTTTCCCCTTTCACCTCAATTACTCTTTCAAACTCAATAATTTCTATTTTTAACTATTACAATCTTTATGGTATTTAAATTTTTAAATTTATTCATTTATCAAGATAAGGGAAATCCATTATCCAGTTTAATATTTTTAATTGAAATATACCATACAGAAAATTTTAATTTAGAAAATTAAAAGGAATAAAAAAAATTTTTTAAAAAATAATCAATTACAGATTCATTTGAAAGATTTGTCTAAATAAAACCTTTAATATTGCTCCTTTTGTTCAAATAGGTCTAAAATTCATCTTTTTCAGTTAAAAATTGTATAACTTTTTCTAATTCATAAACTTTTTGTTCAAGTATATCAATCTTTTTAAAATTATTGTAAAGGATCTTTCTTATTAATTTATTCTCAGACACAGTGAAAGCACCAATCTTTTTTCTAAAGAATTTATTTCTTTTATATGCTTCAGAACGTTTCAAAAGGTTTAGACGAATTGCCCATTTAACCATTGGCATAAAAATTCTCTTTGGCCCAACTTTCTTTCTTACTTCATCATAATAATCTTTGAGGGTGTGTTTTTGGTATCTTAAAAGATTCTGAGACTTTTCTGTATCCATAAATCCACAATGAAAGTCTTTTTGTTCATATGCCTGTTCAGGTAAAAAATCCCTACCTAAGCCAAAAATTTCCATCATATCATTAATATATTCTCGATATGTAGTTCTACACTGTTCCCCTCCTGCTATATGGAATGTACCACCCCATACTTCATTACATTCGATCGCATTAACTAGAGCTAATCCAACATCCTTTGTATCGCAGATTTCTATACAAGTATCCAAGGGCATATGAAACATCAAAGGATCCATTTCAAGTTTATGTACAGAAGTGATGTAAGTTAACCTAAAAATTGAAAAATCAATACCTGATTCTCGAATAATCTTTTCTGCTTTAATTTTAGTAAGTGAATAATAATCGCCCTTGCTTGGATTAAGAGGATCCGTGAGATTGATCATGGGGTTTTTCCTGCGGTCACCATAAACAGCTATTGATGACGTAAAAATTAATTTTGGTTTATTAATTTGATTTTTTATAGTTTTTATTATATTTTTTGTCCCTTCTACATTTACTTCTTCTGATAATTCAGGGAGTTTATCCGCAAGTGGAGGTATAATAGCTGCCAAATGAATAATAACATCAACACTTTTTACAGCTTTCTCAACATCTTCATAATTACGTAGATCTCCCCAAATAATCTCAATTTGATTCTCAAATTTTTTAGCTACTTTTCTATTTTTCTTGTTTTTAATTTCAAATACTCGTATATTGTAATTCTTAGTAATTAATTCTTCTAAAGTGCTCAACCCTACATTTCCAAATGGACCTGTTAATAGAATTTTCAAATATGTCTCCTCCAACAGAATTTAAATAATATTTTATTTATATATATAAAAGTTAGATATATCGTTATCTAATATATGTTTTTTGGACATATAAATTTTATGCTCCAACTCATAAAGCAAGGATTAAAGCTAAAAAGGGTCATTTTAGAAGGAACAATTTTCAAAAGAAATAGGTAATTTAAGGATTGGATCTTTCTAGATCTTGGATCCTTAAATCAATTTCACCTACAACATTATGTAATTTCTCAATTATACTTGATAATACTGCTTTTCGTTTTTTAAGGATTTCTAGTTTATCTTCAGTACTTTTATCAATCAAACTTTGATCATCTATTATATCCGGTCCAAATAAGTTTTCAAACTCGTTAGGGATAGTATCATCTGTAATTCCCATTGTAGATAGTATCATTGAAAGAAGAGATTTACGCATATTTTGCTGCTTTTCAATTAATTTTTTCAATGTCCTTCTTCCTTTTGGTGTAATCTCATAAACTTTTCTTTCTCTTTTCCCATCCATTTCAGATGTAAATTTAATTAAGCCCTTTTCCGTCAATGATGCAAGATGAGGATATAGAGAAGATGCTGTCGGATTCCAAACTCCATATGTTCCATCACTTATTACTTGCATTAAATTATAGCCATGAGAGGGACCTTTTTCTAATGCTAACAATATTAGAGTACTGATATGTCCTTTTTTCATTGATTGTTCTATCGCATCAGCAATCTTATCTATCTTCTCTTGACTCATTTATAATCAATATTTTGAGTATATTATATCTATCATAGATATATCTAGTCTAATATTATAATTAATATAAGTTTAAAGTAATGGAATTACAAAAAGTTGACCACAATCAATACAAAATTTAGCGCCCTTTTCTAAAGGTTTTCCACAATAAGGACAGAAATTTGATGTACTTTATCATCAATTAAAAATCGTTGGAGTATATTTAATAAATTAGAGTTATAGATATCTAAATTGATGCTAAGAGTAAAGACATAAGAAAAATAAAAAAAATGAGAACTTACTAATTTATGCTATTAAGGCGCTAATTCTGATTTCAAGAATACTGTTAAAGATAAAGGGATTATCCAGAGAAGTATTGAGAAGAGTAGCATCCATTCTAATAATGGAGTGCTATCTATGAGATTCAGAATAGCAACAATTAATGGCCCAAATATCCCATAGATTCCCAGAATTTTTGGAATCTTAGTTTTATATAACACTATTAACCAGCCCATAAAAAACGCCGCAAATGTAAATCCACCAAAAGCGAGATATGACATAATACCGTGGGGTCCTTGTCCTAAAACCGATAAGAAATCGTAATCTCGATCTGCACTAAAGATACCTACCCCAATATAGCCGAAATTCCCGATAATACTAAATAAGAAGGCAAAACTACTCAGTCGAAAACGTAATCGAGAGTAATATCGTTCTCCCAACTCATTTCTCTTAGGTAATGGAGCAAGTAATTGTTCCATAAAATATGTAAGTGGAATAGTCATAGATCCTGCTATGATACAAGCAATATCATATAAAAATGGAGCTGGGGTATGATTGGATGATCCAAGATCAGAAATCCAGTTATCCCAAATAGTATATCCGTCTGGATCAAGGAATGCTGCTATGAAAACTCCTATTATAAGCAACAAAATATATCCTACCATAACGATCATAGCACTGAGTTTCACAACATTAAAGCTTGTCGCAAAATTGTATAATTTTGCTCTTATTTTATTTATTGATTCGCGTACTGTCATAATAGTGTTCATTTTCTATTTTTATTAATTATAGTTGACTTAAGCGAATATAAATATAATTATATTTTAGCGATTTTTACTTTTCAGGGGGAAAAAAAAGTATTTTTTATTTTGGTCTTAATTCTGATTTTCGAAGTATCATAAATACAAGTGGTATTATCCACAAAAGAATCGAGAATAATAAAATCCATTCCCATAATGCTTCCATCGTAAAAAGGAAGGCAAATAGCATAATGGGAGGTCCTATTATCCCATAAATTCCAAATAATTTTGATATTTTAGTATCATAAAGTACAATAATCCATCCAATAAAGAAGGCTCCTAATGCAAATCCTGTGAATGAGAAAAAGGAGAATACATCATGATAACTAGCGAAATCTAATAATGGGTGATTCCGATCTTCGCTAAAAATCCCCACAAAAATATAACCTAAGTTTCCCATCAAGCTAAAGAAAAATGCATTACTCCCTAATCTAAACCTCATGCGTGAAAAGTGCTGTTCTTGTAAATTTTTTCTTTTTGGTAATGGCGCAAATAAATTTTCAATGTAGAATGTTAAGGGGATAGTCATGATTCCAGCAAATATGCATGCGATATCAAATAGGATTGGTACAGGAGTATATCTACTTCCTCCTAAATCTGAAATCATACGGGTCCAAATAGTATATCCATATGGACCCCATATCACTGCTATGATAACGGCAATTAGAAGAAGTATAAGATATACTGCTATTACGATAATAGAACTTTTCTTAATAAAGTTATAATTAGTTACTTTATTGTAAAATTTAGCTCTAATCTTATTAATAAACTGGCGAATTGACATAATGATTTTCATTATCTATCTTTTTTAAAATTAATGAAAATCTTACATCTTCGATTTAATCCATAAATCTTAAATATATTTTTTACACATATTTAGAATAATCCACTTGCTTTTTAAAAATAGTGATTGATATGAAAGATGATCTAAAAATTAAATTAGGTGCTATTTTTTTAGCAGTAGGGACCGGTTCTCTCTTATTATCTATGGGACTTGGTCATATTGCTATGATTTCCCCTCTGGCTTACATTCTGCTTTTTTTACCTCCTATTGGGTATGGGCTTCTTATGTCTGGACTTTCTTACAGAAATAAAGGAATCATGTTAATTATCAATGGAATAATCTTCATGGTACCAATGTGGATTCATGGTATTATCTTAATTGATAATCCTATACCATGGATGGATTTAGTAACTATAATTTATATTTTTTTACACTTATTTTTAGCGCTCATATTCATCTTTCCAGCAATTTACTTAATATACACACACATGCCCTCTTCAAAAACCCAATATAATAACTCTTTAGTCGGTTGGACTATAGGTATTAGTATATTAACTTTGATATGCACTACAATAGTTACTATGGCTGGAGGGGCAATCACAACTAGTAGCCATGATATTAATTTTAGAGACTACTTCTTCCATAATTTTGGATATTGTTTGGGACTAGGTTTTCTTTTAAGTAGTCTTCTTATCGGTTTTGGGTATTTACTCCAAGGGGCGGAGGTACATGGTTATTCTCTTCCATCGGGGGCTTCACTTCCTACTTCATAAATAATATTCAAACCTTTTTTTTATAGATATAGATAAAATTACATATAATATTAAATATGAATATAATAGCTAGATGTAAGGAAGATGTTGGGATTTCTGCTATTGATTTCTTTAGTTTTATTCATATAACTTTGGGTTATCTAATTTTTTTAGCGTACTATAGCGCGTTCTATCTATTTTTTGGAATCTCTTTTAATCCCTCCTATTTTGGGCTGAATTTTCTCGCAGCAATACTTTGGGAAACGATAGAGAATTTTATTCTCTATGAAATAAAGCTTAAATATGACCATAGAAGAGATACTAAAATTAATTCTTTTACGGACATACTTTTCTTCTATTTAGGAGGCTTAATAGGAATATATACTATTTTTCTTAAGTTACATTTATTTTTCATAAACACATTAATTGTTTTATCTAGTTCTTTAATAATAACTGACATTTATGCTTTAATAATATTAAAACTAAAAGAGAATAAACAAGTTAGCGATTAGCAAGTTAATTTATCATATTTACATAACTACTATTCTTATAATTATTGATAATTATTCACAAAAATAGCTACTGGAAAATATTTTTATAAAGGAATGTTTTATCTTGATAATAATTAAATAAAGTGAATTTTTAAAATAGAAAGTCTTTTTTAATGTCAAAACTCAATATTCAACCTCTGGAAATATATAAGAAACGTGAAGAATTTGGATTAGACAATACTAAAAACTTGCTGTCAGAAATTATCGAATCAAATAAGAGCGATAATATAAGACAAGAAGCAATTAAATACTTAGGATTAATTTGCATGGAATCAACATCATTGAAAAAAGCATGTTTCGATATCTTCGAAAACCTTTTAATTACTGAAGAAGGGGTTGAAATTAAACGTGAAGCAGCAAAAGCTATAGGTAAAATTAATTATGAAAAAGGCTTGAAACCATTAATGTGGGTATTAGAACAAGACCCTGTGGATTATAATGTTAAATTATCGGTCCTAAAAGCTATTAAAAGAATCAAATTTGAAGAACCTGAAATTCAACTATTCATTAATGAGTTAGATAGTAGATATACTTCTATTAAACAATTTGTAAAAGATGAACTATTAAGTCTTACTCCAGAACTGTTAATAAATCGGCTAGTAACATCTTTAAGAAAAAAGAAGTATTCAGAAGAACATAAAATTGAGATTTTAAAGCTAATTGGACATGATTTATCAAGCATTAATGTATCTTTTAAAGATTTAAGCTATTTGAAAGCAAAATATCCTGAAATTGTGGATGAATTAATCCAAAATAAAGCATTAATATTAGATATTGTTACCCTGATTTTAAATCAAGAAGACTCAGAATTAATGGAGTGCGTTATTACAATTTTTAAAATCTTAGGAAACGAGGTAAACAATGATTTAATCAAATTACTATTAATTGATGATTTTATTGTTAAAAAAAATGCGATATTTTTATCTGGGAAGTTGAAATTAAATGAAGCTGTAGATTTTCTGACATCAAATTTGGATGATATCTATAGTGAAGTAACTATAGCATCAATCGTAGCATTAGGGGAAATCGGGAATATAGCCGCTGTTCCAGAGCTTTTGGATATATTAAACATCGAGGATATTAGTTTTGAATATACCGATTTAGATCTAAAATGGTTTATTATAGAAGCCATTAAAAAAATCTATATAAGCAATAGCAAGGCATCTTATGATTATTTGTATTCACATTTAAACTCTGATAATATAGCAATTAAGGAAAATATACCAATTATTTTAGGAGAAATTGGGAAAGCTGAATTTGTTACACCTTTGATTAATTTATTAAAGATAAGAAATCTTGATGTTAAGAAAAATACTATTATCGCTCTCGGAAAAATCGGAAGTATTGAACCATTGGAACATCTTATAGAAATATTAGATGATATTGATGCATATTGGTTAATTAAGAAGGTTGCTACTGACGCAATTTATCATATTTTTCAAAAAAATTGGTATAAAGTGAAAGATGATAACAATAAATTAAATAGATTGCTTAATAAAGATATTGCGATATTAACAGAATATTTAAAAAATAAAGAAGATGAAAATTTTAAAGTCAAATTGAGTTTGATAAAATTTTTAGAAACTTTTGGTGAGGAACCTGCGTTAAGTGCATTATTAAAACGAGTGAATGATTTTCATAGGATAGTGAGAATTCATGCCTCAAATGCAATCAAAAAAATTGAAGAAAAACTTGAAGAAAGCCAAGAATTAGAAAATTCATCATAAGCTTTTTAAAACGATAGAGAAATATCTATGGTAAAAAAGGTTAAAAATTATCAGAAATAAGTAATGAGGAGTAATTAATTTTCTATTTGTTTAATAATCTTTATTTTTTTTAATCCATTTATTTTAAATAAGGTTTTAATCAAATAATATAATTCAGAGTTATTGATGGCAATAAGAAGATGAGTAAAGAAAAAATAGAAGATAAATCCAAATACGATTATTCCTTCGATTATATTCAAAAGAAATTAGAAGGAAAAAAGGATAGCTTTGGAATGCTCACGCGCGAGATAATTAGAACGGGTATCTGCACTGAATGTGGCACTTGTGCAGCTGTTTGCCCTGTTCTAGAATGGGATCATCTAGCAGCACAGCCAAAACTAATAGGAAAATGCACAGGTTGTGGGATATGTTATAACCAATGTCCTAGAACCATCACAGATCCCATTCAGTTAATGGGAGATTTCAAGACAGGCTATGTGGCAAATACAAATATTCCCGAGGTAATTGGAGGACAGGATGGAGGAACTGTCACTTCGCTTCTTTGTTATCTTTTTGATGAACATTTGATTGATGCCGCTGTTGTCACAATGAAAGATGAGAATAATCCATGGCACCCAGTTGCTCAAATTATTACAAACAAGGATGATGCAATAAAAGCATCGGGTTCTATTTATAGTCATTCTCACACTGTTGAAGCTCTGATGGATGCTATAAGAGCAGATTATAGATCTATTGCTTTTGTTGGTACTCCTTGTAATATCGATGCTGTTAACAAAATGATGATTTCTCCATCAGGAATGCTTAAATACTTTATGCGGGCGCATATATTAACGATTGGATTATTTTGTATGGATTCCTTTGCTCCAGAAGCTCTATATCCTTATTTTGAGAAAGATGGAATTGCCTTAGAAAAAGTACAAAAAATGAATATAAATAAGGGAAAATTTCATGTTTATTATGAAGCAGACGGAGAACCAATTAAGTCATACACAATTAAAGAATTAGACAAGTTTAAATCATCCAGTTGCAATTTTTGTACTGATTTAACTGCTGAGAATGCTGATATTTCTGTAGGATCAGTCGGAAGTGGTCCAAATAAAAATACAGTATTTGCTAGAACAGGGATTGGTACTGAAATTATTCAAGACGCTGCTGAGAAGGGTTACCTTAAAATAGAACCCTTTGATACTATTAATTTAAACTCAGTATTATTCTTAGCTAAACTTAAAAAAGTTTCTCAATACACTATACAAAAAAGGAAGGTCTTCATTGTGAAAGATACTGAACAAAAAGAAGAACCTAAGATTCGAACGGGTCCTGAGGAGGAAAAACCTGCTGTTGCTAAGCCTCTTGGTCCAAGGAAATTCTTAAGTGTTTCAAAAATTTTAAATGAAGAAGAAAAAATATTGAATATCTCACTAACAAACACAATCGGGTTTGTATTAGAAAACATGAAAATCAGAATTGTAACCGTAGAAGAGGTATTTGAAAAAAGACCATGGATCACTACTATTAAGGAAATGTTTCCATATGAAACTGTCGATATAGGTTATCCTTTAGAAGTAGAAGAAGGTGAACCTATTAATGCAAATATTTTGGTTGAGGCATCAACAGAAGCCTTTGGAAAAATTTTTTACAGAACTCTTAAAATAACACCAAAGGAATAAAAAAAAATGCAATTTTTTTTAAAAAAGTTAAATGAAATAAAAAATTATAAAATTTATTAATAAAGAAAGAAACAATAAAAAAGGTTGAACCAAGTTGAAAATTTCATTAGTCGGTTTATCTGGGAGTGGGAAAACGAGCCTATATTCTGTGGCATTTGCAGAAAAGAGCGCAGAAGAAACAAAAGGTCTGTCTCCGACTATATTATATGAAACAAGACGCCATCCGTTCTTAGGTTTACAAGTTGGCATTTTTGATTTTGGAGGTCAAGAACAATATCGAAAAGAATACATGGAAAAACCTGAAATTTTTCGAGGCACAGATATTCTTATTCCTATCGTAGATTTACATGATCCTAATAGTTTTGAGCAAGCAAAGGAATATTTCATAGGATTATTAGATATTTATCGAAAAAGTAATGAAAAACCAACAATTTTTCTCTTTCTTCACAAATATGATACACAAGATTTTCAGAAGGAGCTCCTTGACACGAATGTTAAAAAAGCGAAAGATATGTTTTTAGATCTTTTCAAAGATTATGAGTTTGACTATAAATTAACAAGTATATATTTACAAGATGAATTAGCGAAGGTATTTAGGGACATTTTACTCTCATCTTATGCTGATTTGAAGTCTCATGTAGAAAAAGCAGAAACCCAACTTGACGAAATTAAAGCTAAAGTTATAATTGCAGATATTTCAGGAAATGTTATAGTTCATAATGTTCAAGGAGTGAGTAGTGGATTAACATTACGAGGTGATTTAAGAGATTTCATTAATGCTTGTAATGCAGTTCGAGAAAATATTTTTATGTCAGATTCTGCAGATTTTAATGGTAGAAATGAGGATGGAAAGGAAGTTGAACTACATATTTTCAAGTATATAATTTCTGTGCTTGTTATGAAAAGTAAGGAACTTGATAGAGATTCACAAGATAAATTGAATACATTATTAAACGATATGAAGCTTTTTGCTGATTTAATTATTTCAGCTCATACAGAATAAATAAAAAAATTTAATTCTATTTTTTATATTTCTTTATTTTCAAGGTATTTAATCAACATTTATTTACCTTTCAACAAAGTAAGAAACATTATCGATAAATTTACTTACCTTATAATCTTGATCTGGTTCAGCAGGTCCCTTTATTCCTTCCATCTTTATTTCTAATATCTCTGGAAGAATATCATCTACAACATTGTTTTCTTTTAAGATTGCTTCCATTTTATTGAACGTTTCATTCCAGGGAGAGCCATGTGTATAAAGAATCGCTGCTTTTGGGATTGGTTCCTTCAGAAGTCCACCAAGTTTTTTTACAAAACCTTTAATCTTTTTATCAGGGCTTCCTACTACGATACGAGCACCAACAATTAGCATATCAGGTGGATCATTTGCTACGTCGTTAGGAGTAATCTCTTTTACACTATTTATTTTTACCTCATATTTTTCTTGCAGTTTTGTTTCTACTTCTTCGCACCATTTACCACAATTTCCATGTTTAGTATTATAAACAATCCAAATTTTAGTCAAAAGTTCACACCTTTTATTAATTTTTTATATTATTAATTAAAGCAATATTTTCTATAATTAATAAAAATTGTAGTCCAATTTTTTTTTGTTGAATAATAAAAAATATATGTTATACGAACAGAATATGAATACAATGGTGGATAGATTTAGATGTAGATGGGCTAATAGTGCCGCTATGAAGAAATATCATGATACTGAATGGGGAACTCCTATTCATAATGATCGACTTCTTTTTGAATTTTTAATATTAGAAGGAGCTCAAGCAGGATTAAGTTGGAGCACCATTTTACAGAAAAGAGAGAACTTCAGAAAAGCATTTGATAATTTTGATGCAAAGAAAATTACGCAATATAATAATCAGAAAATCGAAGAACTAATGAATAATGAAGGTATTATAAGAAACCGATTAAAAGTAAATGCTGTAATAGCAAATGCTAGGGCGTTTCTGGAAGTGCAAAAGGAATTTGGATCATTTGATAAGTATATTTGGAAATTTGTTAATCACAAACCAATAATAAATAAATTCAAGGAGTTATCAGAACTGCCCTCGAAAACTGAACAATCTGAGCTCATGAGTAAAGATTTAAAAAAACGAGGTTTTAAATTTGTTGGTCCTACGATAATATATAGCTTTATGGAGGCAGTTGGGATCGTTAACGACCATGTAGTTGATTGTTTTAGATATAATGAGATAAATAAAATGGTGGTTAAATCGAAAGATTGATTCAGAAAAAGATATAGAAGGAAAAATTATTTTTAATTTAATAATAATATTTTTCATTTCTTTAGTAATAATTTTTAGTGAGATAGAAAAATGAGGTGCGAAGGTTGTTTGCAAAACCAAAGGTTATTTATGTGTTTTTTTAAAGACAGGAGAAAAGAATCTTATTATTGTGCTAAGTGTTTAGCTAAAATATTAATGGAAGATCCTTCCCAGATTTATAATATGAGTAAACTTGAATATACATGGAAAGATTAATTTTATAGCAAATCTAACAAATCTATTAATTCCCCCTTATATGTAGGCTCCATCTTATTTTGATTTGATTCTTTGTTAGAATTAAGAATAAGAAAAGTTTGCATTCCTAATTGTCCAGCAATCAGATCCTTATCCTCATCACCCACCATCAAACATGATTCAGCAGGATATCCAATGGTTTTTAGAATCTTCTCATAGTAATGCAGATTTGTTAGCGATTTAGTGGCTCTACTGTTTTCAATTGTAGTTATTAACCGATAAGGAAAATCTTCTGCTGGCACTCCAGCCCATTCCAATCTTTGTTCAATAGCCGTTAAAGGAAGTAAGGGAGTAGTAGCAATTACTACATCGTATCCCTTATTAAAAGCAGTTTGAATGACTTTCCTAGCTTCTGGTTTCCTACGTGTATATTGACGTAAATTAGAAAAACCTTTTTCATAGAATTTTTCGAAAAATGGTTCAATTTCCTCATGAGAATGACCTTCTAATGGAAAAAAAGCATCAATATAAATTTCTATATTAGTTTTAAGACCATCATTTTCTTCGACAGCTTTAGAGGCTTTTTGAATTTTGGCAATAAACTTTTTAGGCGAGATAATATGAGCTACACTTTGAGCCAATAACTTTAAATAGTGGGATATAAACAAATCTAAATTAACCTCAAGTAAAGTGCCATCTAAATCAAAGAGAATAGCTTTTATTTGACTATCCATACTTTCCTTCATTGTTCTACCATTTTTAAACTCTTATTAATTGTAATTATAAAAACTAACTTATAATATTTACTTATTATCTTTTTCGTGAAAATGAGTAAACTAATTTTATAAAAAATGAACAATAAAAAATATTTACGAAATATTTATGAAAAATATTTACGAAATCTTTAAATCTTAACAACTAATAATAAGTTTTTAATAAAATCTCATCCTTTTATAAAATTAATATAAAACACTTCATTAAATTAATCTAGACTTGGTAAAATTAGAGTTAACTGATTTAAATAATGGTTCTGTATTTATTGGAGATAAATTAAATATTAGGACCATATTTACTTTTGAGGAAGATACCTCTATTTTATGGAGTGGTATTAGATTAATTACTAATCCTCCTTGTGCTAAAGAGCTTCATATTTCAAAAGAAGAAATATTTTCAAAGGGAAAATTTGAAGCAGGTAGATACATAAGAAACAAGTCGTTATTGATAAAAAATAATGTTGTTCCTAGTATAAAAAATAGAAATTTAAATTATATTATTAAACTAATTTTAAGACAACCACATCCTCTTAATCCAGAAGATGATTTTGTTATTAATAAAACTCATGATATTGAAATAAAAGCAAAAGAATCAGGTCTTCAAGCTAAAACACCTAAACCAATCTCATTTTCAATTTCTGGCTTAAATGTGCTTCTTACAAAGGATGTTTTTAAACCCGGTGAAACAATCAAAATAAGTTTCACTTCTGAAGAACTCAAACAAATTGAAGTGCGATTACTGGAAAAAGCGAATTTGGTTTGCTATTGTGAAGCATATGGACAAAATTGCCGGAAGGTTGAAGAACTTCCTCCTGCTATTGCTGGGGTTTCTAAGACTTCTAATATTGATAAAGGTTTTTTACTATTAAAAGTCCCTGAGATTGCTGAATCAAGTCATAACTATTTATGGAAACCCACAGAAAAGGAGTATTGGGGTTTCAAATACGGAGATTATACTGAGTGGTCTCTTTTAATAATAGGTAAGAAGAAACCAGAATATGGCAAGGAACCAATTAGATTTGAATTACCCATAACAATAATCTCAAAACCTATTGATGAAAGTAGAAAAGATTTGGATCTATTTTCTGGAGAACATACTGGAGCTCCATCTATATTTGATGGGATCTCCTCGAAATTTCAAAAATTCTATAAAATTGTTTCTATAGATTCTGATCTAGAAAAATATCGCTTAAGAATTAAGAATATTTCAAAAGAAGATCTTCAGGGTGTAACAGTTAAGGTTTCTGGACTAATGGAAGGTTTATTTGAAACAGCTCCATACTTAACTGGATTTAACAGATGGAAAAAAGAAGAAGAAAAAGAAATTGTTTATGAGACTAAGCAAAATATTTCAGCATTAATTTCTCTACTATCTGATAATTCACAACGGAACATAAGGCTTCAATCGCCAGTTTCTTCTGATTTTTTTTAAAAGTTCAATTGAATAATTAATTAAAGTTTGGTTTTAAAATTGAAAGAGCTAGGCAATTCTTCATTTCAGAATAAAGAGTTAACGAAATCAACAATGAATTCTTTTTATTTTGACGATCCTAAAGAATCAATTGAAAGAGAATTTAATAATGTTAGATTGAAATATTTTTATTTTGATTCTGAATTGAAATTAAAAACAAAGAATAAAGAAGTATTAAATGGCTCGTTATTAGAAGGAAAGGCAATTTTAACTTATAATAAGGCAAAATTTGATTTAAATCAATTTGATATATTCTTTATACCTCCTGAAAAAGAATTTAGAATTAAACCAAAAAATAAAAATAAAATTTGTCTGGTTTTTAGCCTTTCAGTGAAAGATGTAGATGCAAAATTTGAAATTCAACGTTTTAATTTAGGAAAATTTATTCCAAGAGGAGAACTTGGCTCAAAACATAAAATGGCAACGTATAGAACTGTTTGGACGGCTATTAAAAATGGTTTTTTCATGTCTGGTTTTACAAACATTCCAAATGAATCAATGAAAGAAGGTGTCTTAACAAGTGTAAATCTAGAAGAAAATGAAATCTATTCTCATGTGCATCCAAATTACCCTGAAGTGTATATTTATTGTATTGATGATAAGCATTACGCTGTGACTCAATATCTTATTAATTCTAAAGGTCAATCAGTCTGTAAGGATCTTACTGATGGAGAAGGAGTTTTTTTCCCTGGGAATTTAGGTCATATCAACTTTTCTAAACCATATTATAAAACTCTTAATTATTGTTTATATTTATGGATAATTCCTACATTCGGTAAAGAAGATGATATAAAACCAATTACACTAAGAACTAGTTAATTATTACATTGAAGGTTTAACTAATAGCTGAAATCAATTGATTTTCATAGTAATCCTTGAAAATTAATCTCAAAATATTTTCAAATGAAGCAAGAATTCCTTCCGAATTAATTGCAATAGTATATTCAGTATCAATATTTTCGTAATTTTTATAGCCAATTTCATCCAAAAAAACTTCTGGATTAAATTTTTCAGGCAAATCTTGTTTATTAAAGGCTATAATTTTCGGAAGACTTAATAAAGAATCTTGGAAATATTTTTCTAATTCATTCCAAGAAATAAGATTGCGATCAAAAACAATTTTTCGAGAATCAGCAACAAAAATGATTCCATCCACCGCCCTTAAAGTAATAGGACGAGTTACAAGGTAAAAATCCTGACCTGTTGTACTATAAATATGAACTTTAATCTTCCATAATTCGTTTTGGAATAGTACAGTCCCATAATCAAAAAAAAGTGTTCTTTTACGCGTACTTTCAATGCTGAATACTTTGTCTTTTTTTCCAAAGTGATTAAAAAGAGCTTTTAAAGAAGTTGTTTTACCACTCAGAGCCGGACCGTAATAAACTACTTTAAGAGCCAGTACCCTATCAAGATGATCAATTATCATGTTCTAATTTAATCTGTTTTATGTTAATTCTAAAAATAAATTTATAAAAGTCGAGAATTTTTGATGAACTTTTAGAAAACAGGTTTTAAAATTTCAATAGATTTCCATCTATTTCGCAATTTAAAAGGTTTCTTAAAATTAATAATTCAATTTCTCTCCTTAAAATATCATCACTCAAGTCTAATTTGGTACTTTTTTTTATTAATAAGTTTATTTCTTGAAAAGAAATTGATCCCTGTTTTTTAGATATCTCATTAATATGGTTTAAAATAACTTGTTGATTAAAAAGTGAATGAATGTTTGAATCAAGTTGATAAAGGCGATGAGTTAAGTTATAATTAAAATCACTATTTTTCTCAATCTCCTTTATCTCTTCAATTAAATTAATAGCTTCATTGTATTTTTCTTGTATCATTAAGTCTTGTGCTTTATTTAATTGTTCTACAAATTCTTTTTCATCCATAATGCAATAACAACATACAATTATTTATATCTTAAATATTATATTTTAAATATTAAATCTTTTCTTATGCTTAACTTATTTTCATACTATCAATTCTTTTGATGGTTGTTAATACAATTTCAGCTTCAAGATACACACATTCTCTATAGTTTTCACTTCCCCATGGAATTTTCCATCCTTCAAGTAAATTACAATAGCTATAAAAAATAGCACCAAACCTAACTCCTTTTAATTTGCATATGGTTGCAAGAACATTTAATTCCCCATTTTCCATAGAAATCACGCCCTTATTTTGTAGTTTACCTATTTCTTCACATGTTATTGTATAAAATGCTTCTTTAGAATAATTCTTACCCACATGATAATTATTTGTCCGACTTTTTGTTTCATTAACCAAGATTTCAACAATTTCAGGATCTATTTCTAATTCTTCATCTAATTCTCTTCCATAATGAATTGAGGTGCCATCAATTCCAATTCCATGTGTAGGAATAAGATAATCAAGAAGTTTTACGTTCCTTCCAATTCCCCAAGCACCACATACAAGTAAGATAATTTTTGCTCCACAAGAAATAAGATCTTCTGTTAGTGAAGAAATTGGTGAAGCTCCCATTGGTGGAGAAATAGCTGTAATTGATATCCCTTGATAGTTCCCTTTAAACATTTCACCTGCCGCATAAGGATGATAAGGAGCAAGCCATTCAATCTTCTCTACATTTACTTCTTTTTTTAAATATTCCAACAAGGATCCAGAGAAAAATAGGATAACATAAGGACCCACATTAAAATCTTCTCTTTTTTTCTTCGAGGCTTTTACAGCCGTTTTTATAACGTCTTCTGACGTAATACAATAATTTTCACTCATTTCTAATATTCCACTCATTTTTATTATTCAATGATGATCTCACTATGAAATTTGATTACTTTTGTTTTATTAATCCTATTGAATAATTTCTTGTCAAATGTAAATATTCTGAATAAAGATTAATAAAATATAAAACAAATGCTTTAAAAGTTAGTTTTTATATTGTATAATAAGATGTATAAAACTTTTATGTGAAAATAATGGATAAAGAAAAGATTAAACAAGTAATCGAAAAAATAAGACCCCAGCTCCAGATGGATGGGGGAGATGTGGAACTTCTCAGTGTGGAAGATGATGGTACTGTAAAAGTAAAGCTATTAGGGCATTGTGCAGGCTGTCCTTATTCACAACAAACGGTAAAGTTGGGAATTGAGCGAGCTCTTAAGCAATTTGTTCCAGAAGTTAAAGAAGTTGTAAGTGTTCCATACTAAAGTATTTCAGAAAATTAATTTTTTTATACTCTCTTTTTAAATAAAGCTAAATCGGGTAATTCCCTATTTTTTAGAAAAATATTATAAAAAAATAAATTACATATACCTTTTAGTTAAAATTACGTCTTTACCCTTATCTTGGCTATACGTAAGTATTGCATTTAAAATAGTTTCTCCATTTGATTGTTTAATAAACGCAAAATGTATATATCTTAGATTTTTTTTACTGCCCTGATGAAAAAGACGTATTTTAAAATCAACTCTTCTTCTGGTTGTAGCTTCAGTAAGCCCATAGTGACGCCCTTTTACTTTTAGCTTCATAATATCAAATTCGGACCATAATATTGTTTTTTTTGAATGTGGTCGAACAATTTCAAATTTTTCTTCATCAATTACAAATTTTTTCCATAAATTTGTGTAATAAAAATAAAAGGAATAGAGACCAAGAGGTATAAGAATAAGGCAATCCATGAAAATAAATGCTAGGAACAACGTTTCCTCGGGACTTGCCAAAATAGTTATTGTTATAAAAAAAACTGCTAAACACAATATAATACCAATAAAAGCATAAGTTCTAAATTTGTGAGATTCATATACTTCCATAGTTATTAAATAAAATGAGCTGGTTAATAAAACTTTACTAACAATAAATTTCCTAATAGGAAAATTCTTCGCAATTTTTGGAGAGAACTTATTAAAAGAGTGCTTTATTGCTAAATTTAATAGAATTTTTAGAAAAGTTAATTATCCAAGTATAATTTATTAGTATATATTTCTTAAAAATTCTTATTTTGATTAGATTATGAGTGAAACTGATAGCGATAAAGAAGTAGAATCAGAAGCTTCAAAAGTGGAAACTGAAGAAAAGAAAATATCTAAAAAACCGGTTAGAAAAACGCAGGGTCAACTAATTCAAGAAGCTCTTGGTTTAAGTCCAACAGCCATCCAAGATGTTGAGAAAAAACTTTTTATAGCACGATTTTTAGATTATTATTCTGAAGAGACCTTAGATTTTATCTACAAAGAACGTGCCATAGGTCAATATCTTAATCAAATAGGAAGTCACATGACAACTTTTAAAACAGGGGAAGAAGATAAATTATTGGTACAAAGCTTTGAATCAAAGAAAATTATTGAAACTATAAAACAGTTAAAATCTAAATCTGAAGAGCTTGCTTTTAGCAAAGGAATTAAAGCATCAATGGATAAGCGATTACGGAAGTTAACTTTCTTACTTTTAATCCCTATGTTTGTTCTTATCATTGGATTATCATTTATAGAGGGAATCCTCTTCTTTCTCTTCCCACTCTTATGTGTGTTTTGTATGGTTCCTCAATTGATAAAGGGAAGTGTTGTTAAAAAATGGTTTCAATTTAAAGAGCAAAATAAAAATCAGATGTATGCAGAGAATAGAGAAGACATTATGATTCTAAAAAGTTTTGCAGGCGAAATTTTAGATAATGTCAGATCAAAACTTCTTGAATTGAAAGTTCCACTTCAATTGATAAAATTTACATTATCTAGTAGAGATTATGAAAATCTAAAAATGATTAGCCATAAAAGTATAAAAGGTACTAATCAATTTTTCTATACTTTTGATTATCCTCCTGGTGTGGAAACAATTCCTGTACCTGAGAACCTTCTGCAATACCAACAGCCAATTTTTCCAGAAAAAGCTAAATTAGAAAAGCGCGAAAAAAATTTCATTGTTCTTACAGAAATGAAAGGGAGCAGTGGAATAATAAATAGTTTTATTCCAACTCTAAAAGATACCTTAGCGGAAAAAATTAACGATATGTTAAATAATTGTGAATTTAGCAAACCACCCCAAGATTTCAAGACAATAATTCCCGCTTATTCGCCAAATTTGGCAATATTTTGTCTTTGTGGGGATATTGCTAATATTAGTAATGTTCAAATTTGCAATTGGAAAAATCAGTTTAGATTTTACTTATTTGAGGGAAAAGAGTGTAAATGTGGAGAAGTTATCTATGCTCTTTCCTTAATGGATGAATCAGATGAGGTACCTGAAGAACTAAAGGAAATTTTTTCTTAAGTTAATTTTTTTATTTCTTTTTTATTTTTGAATAATAGTCATATAACAATCTATATCCTCGTACAGCGCGCTCTATTTCATTTTCAAAGACGGGAATCTTTATCTCAGAAGCAGATTTGAATACTCGTTTGGCTCCTTCATGTTCGGCTTGTATAAGAATTACGATAATTGGTTTATCTGGATTTGTTCTTCTTATACTATCAAATATATTAAAATCAAATTCAATTTCAATAAAAAATTCCAAGGCAAGGATTAATCCATCAACATGTTCGTCCTTTAATAAAGTAGAAGCAGATGTATTATAGATACCACAAATTTTAATACCTATAAATTTCTCTGGGGGCCAATAATCAACAGGGTTACCATATGCGCAAGTAGAGCCACCTATTTTATTTATAATTATGTCTTGAGATTCTTTATCTGGTTTTGCCAAAGATAAATGTTGTTTTCTCATTTCTTTTACAATTAGATGAATTGCACCAGAACTAGGTCCAATAATCCCTAAATTGGGACCCTTAGGCTCTGGACACCATAAGAATATCTTAGCTATCTCAAAAAGCTCAATGTAATTTAATACTGATATTCCTCCTGCTTTTTCTAATTCTCTTTCTTTTAATTCATCTTTTCCTACATAAAAGAAAAGAACGGGTTTATATTGAGAGATATTCTTTACTGCGTCAATTAGGTCATCCGAAATTTCCCTTAAAAACAAAGAAATAACTTTAACTGTTTTATCATTAAGAAAGAATTCAATAATATCTTGTTCATTAACGTGAAAGCCTTTTCCTAAGTGTATAACTTTTGATATGGGTAATTTTTGTGAGGGGGTCCACCACCCTAGAGCACCTGCTAACCCTCCAGATTGTGCTATGAAACCTATACCCTCTGTTATGTTCTTATTTTCTCGCATTATATGTTGTCTAACAGGAATAATTGATGTCGTAAAGTTATCAATAAAGTTAATAATTCCTATCATTGAAGGTCCTAAATAGGTTATCCCATATTTTTCACAGACTTTATGCAATTTTAATGTTAAATCAGTATCATTAATTCCTGTTTTTAATTCAGATTGAATTGTTACATATTTCACACCATACTTCCCTAATTCTTCCACAATGTCTAATATTTTCGTACCTAAAACTATTACTGCTAGTTCTGGAATTTCAGGTAATTCTTCTAAAGAATGATAGGATTTAACACCTAATACCTCATTAGCATTAGGGTTTAATATGTAGAGTTTGCCTTGATAAAAAATCTCTAAAAGGTTTTTTAAGACAGTATAACTAAAAGTATAAGCTTTCCTTGAAACGCCTACAATTAAGATACTTTTTGGGTTAAAAAAAGGTTCAAGGTTCTTCAAGATATTTATTCTACCTAGATGATAGTATTAATATTATAAATACAAGTTGAATATAATAACCTTTCATTTAATCATCTAATTTACACTAAATTTAAATAATATATTATACTCTATATTAAATTACCAATTTCAAATTTATAAGAACAATAAAGAATAAAATAATACCCGGCGAGTGATATGACAAAAATAATATTTGAAATAGTATTTCCGCTAGTTTTGCTTGGGATTCTAATTATTATTTTCATTATTGGAATCTCTAAAAAATATCCAAAACAGGAATTTATGAGCTTGGATGAATTTATAAAAGATTGGCTGAATGATCATGGACAGGCTCACAAGCAAGAAGAACAATTTGCAAAAATGAAAAAGGATCCAGCAGGAAAAATCTATATGCCAATAACATATCACGGAGCAAAAATCTTTATCAAATGGGGCTTAACTCCAAATTTAGTATCTTTCATAAATCTAATATTATCATTTCTCATATTTTATGGTGTTATAATGGCTAGTAAGGGGCACACATTAGATTTGTTTTCTGACCAACTTGGTTATGGCTCTTTGTTTTTTGGTCTTGCTGCTTTAGTACTAGTGACAGGAATTATCGATGGAATTGATGGATCAATAGCAAGGTTATTGGATATAAAATCAAAAAGTGGGGGTTGGTTAGATAATGTGATTGATAGAGTAAGCGATACATTAATGTTGGTATGTTTAGTTCCTACTAATTTAGTGGTTTTATCGAATGGATTCGATTTTGCATGGATGGTTTGGACCAATATCTTACTAATTTTTATTTATGAGTACATGAGAGCAAGACATGAAGGTTTAGGTCTACATGAGACAAAACCATTTATTGGTGAGAGAATAACGCGAATATTATTAATAACTACGTTTTTTGCACTCTATGGCACTTCTAGTCTTGTGGTATTATTAACACATTTGATTAATCCCGATGCAACTGAAATATGGTCTGCGTCACACGAATGGGTAGTGAATTGGACAATGTTGATTTATCAAATCAGTCTTTTAGGTATTATGACCCTTTCAGTTATTCTTTTTGCTAGATATATTTGGAAAAATTTAAAAAAATTGGATAAAATTAAGAGAGAATGAAAAGATGAAAATTACAAGATATTTACTACATGGATGTGTATTGGTGATAGTCTTTACGCTATTTCATATGTATTTAGCACCTTTCTGGTCATCGGGAGTAAAAAGAGCAATTGATAGATTCATCCTTAAGCCTTTAACTTACTGGTGGTTCATATTTCCATTAATTGGTCTAGTTATGTTGTTAGGATTCGTTATTTTTTATGGAATACATTTCTTAGCATCATTTGGGAGAGGCTATCGAACCAAAACACCTTATTATACTAATATAAGCATATTAATTGCTTGTAAAAATGAAAGAATACTAATAGAGAGGACTTTAAACTCGATTATTGAGTCAAATTATCCCAAAGAAAACATCCAAATAATTGTAATAACAAGTGGATCGACAGATGATACAACCGATTTTTGTAGAAATTTTGCTAGAGAACATAACGCAATAGAGATAGAAGTGTTATCAGAGGATCTTCCTAAAAAGGGAAAACCCCCAGCCCTGAATTATGGTTTAAAATATGTAAAAAATGATATTGTTGTCCTTTATGATGCAGGTTGTATTTTACAACCAGATACATTAAAACATTTAATCTCACCATTTCAAGATGATAGATATAATGCAGTTATAGGTCCTGTTTTAGTTAAAAATTGGAAAGATAATAAATTAACTAAAGGTATCTTTCTTGATTATTCTATTGTTTCTGGAGGGGGATTATTATTTGAAATTAAAAATAGATTAGGGTCATCAGCTTATTCATTTGGGCGAAATTTTGCTGTTAGGACGAAATATCTACTGAAATATGGAGGTTTTAATGAAGATTCAATGACAGAGGATTTATATCTTTCTGTGCTTTTAAATTTAGATGGAGTACAAATTTACTTTTCGCCCAAGGCAAAAATTTACGAATATGTGCCAAATACATGGGAGATTCTAGTAAAACAACGAACACGCTGGCTAGCAGGATTTATTTTTGATATGCCACAATTAATGCAAATGAAAAGCGAAAAAAAGAATGGGAAATCACTAGTTATCTCCAGAAATATGACAATGATGGTTATAGCGAATTTAGATACGTGGATCCCTATTATAATTGGTTTTGCAATATTTTATTTTATGATTGGAGAATTTTATTTACTAAGTTGGAGCCTTTTCTGCTTGATCTTTCAATTTGGATTTATATTCAATGCCATACGTAAATATTGTGATAAACATTACAGTCTTTTATTATTTTTTCCAATAAGTGGCTTTATTCATCTTTATATGTTTTTACGTCAATTTAAACTTCCTAAAGATTTAAGTTGGGAAAAAACGCCAATGCTTTTCGAAAAAGAAGAAGCAGAAATAGTAGCCTTATCTACTATATAATTTATTTTCTTTTTTTTTATTAATATCAGATAAGATTTAATTATTTACCCGTAATTCTTTAAATTAATACAAAAAATTTTGAAATTAGGTTATTTTTTTGGTATTTAAAGCACATGATTATTTACCTGAAGAATTACAAACGAAATATTTTGATTTTAAACCTACTCCTTATCCAGATGAAAAATTTTGCGAAGATTTATTAGAACAAATAAAGGTTGCCTATAATAATTGTAATTATTACAAAGATAATTTTTGTAAGAAGTTTGATTTTAAAATTCCAGAGAAATTAACAATCGATAATTTAGAAACAATCCCCTATACTCCTACTGACATTTATAAAAAATCAGAAGGTCGAACCTCACAACTACTAAAAGTACCTATTGATAAAATTGTATTATTTTCATGTTCATCTTCTACAACAGGGGATCCCTCAATTGTGCCTCGAACATTAGAGGATTTTGACCAGATACAATATAATTCAATTAAAGTTTTTACAGAGTTTTTTAGATGGAAGGACTTAAAAGTTGGTCCCAAAAGATGTCTTGTTTTTAATTTTGCACCAAATCGTTTAATGATGTCATTTATGGCAAAAAAAAATGCTAAAGGATTTGAATATGTTAAAAAAACACGCTATTTCACAGCATGCATGAATAAACCATGGGAATACTATGGGCATGAGGAATATATGATAAAAGGAAAAATTTTAAAAACAATTTGGGCAATAATTTCATCTCTTTCAATAAGAGGGGGTTTTATATTAGATGTAAGTAAAATGCTGAAAATGGTTACAACAATTCTAAAAACAGGGCATTGGAAAGGAATAGAAGTGAGTAAAATTATATTTGGTGGGAGCCCACTTTTAATGAATAACATGTTTGAGAAAAGATTATCAAAAGAAAACGTTTTTTTTGATCTTGATGGTCTAGCTTTCGTTGGTTGTGGTGGTGGAGGATGGGATGGCGTTAAGGGTGAAGCAAAATTAGACGCAGTAGAAAAAGTTAGATTTATTGAAAATTATGAAAAAATTTTTAACATTAAATCGAAAGATATTGCCGATATTTACGCATTTACAGAGGGTCCGACTCTCTTTGGAGGACACTGGTCTGAAAAATACCAAGACTTCTTATTACATTGCCCTGATACCTCTAGGATTATAGTAAGAGATCTAGATAAGTTAGAACCTGTAAATGATGGTATGGAAGGTTTGCTCGAAGTAATTACTCCATACGGTGTAAATGGTAGCATAAATCAGGCAGTTCTAGTTGACGATATTGTAAAGCTTATTTCAAAAAAGAAATGTCCAGAATGTGGTTATGAAGGTGCTACATTTAGAGTTATCGGAAGATTAACGGATGCTCAAGGTAGAAGTTGCTCTTCAATAATTGATTGGCTTCATTAATTTATCCTTTTATTCTTATTAGCCACTTTTTCTAATCTTTGTCCATAGATAGCCATGACCATCAAAAAGAATAAACAGTGCAATGATACTTATTATTAGACAAAAAATGAGAAGATCCAAGTCAGTTGGAACATGCCCAAATAAAGTTTTTAAATCAATAACGAAATTACTCATCCAAGGCCAAGTACCAGGAAGTGATTGCCCATTTAACAAGAAGTAGAAAAAATCTTCGAGAGTGCTATATTGTAAAAGAGTTCCAGCCACGAATATATTCCAGCTTTGCCTTTTAGTGCCACCACCCAATTTCCAGCCAATCGCAACAATAAGATAGAAAAAGGTCATTAATAATCCCCAGAAGGATAAATAATACATAGTTTTATCATCTACTCCCTTATACCAAATAGCATCAATTGTTAAATTGACAAAAATCCCTACGGGGATAAGAATAACTGCAAAAAGAATAACTAATATTAGAATTCGATGTTTTATTTCTTTTGGTTGATGAAAAAAAGCCGGAATTAGCCCAAACAAAATTAATTGAAGATATATAAAGAAACCTGGTGAGATTCCAAGTATTGCATAAAACACGATTGGAATTCCATTAGCGATTATGAATAGAATAATAGCTATTATAAACCACTTTTTATCAGATTCTCCTCTTTCGCTTTCGTCATTGCCTGCAAAATACATAAATAGAAGGGATAAAATTAAACCTAAACTTAATAAACTAATTAACCATATTAATCGCACAGAGATTCCTACGTTAGGATGCTCAGCAACCCAGTCTACTTCAGCAGTTAACATAATTACGCCTATAAATATGAAAAGAATAATTAGTTTCTTTATCCAAGAATTAGTATTATTTTTAAACATCTTGATTCCTTTTAATGAATTAATTATTAGATTATAAATTTAGATATTGATCTATTTATATTTTTAATTGAAGTTATATTAAAAAAAAGCTTTTAGGAATTTATGATTTAAAAGGGAACAAATTCGTAAAAGAACTACATCCTTTTCCAATTTCTGGTGTCATTCTTCCCGTTATTCTAAATACTATTCCTTCTCTACCACATTCAACACATTTGTTAAAATTTACTATTTCAACTATATCATCAAGCATGACAGCAACACCTGCATAGGATTTAACACCGTAAGGGGTTAATACCTCAATTATACCAGGTTCATTTGTTTTTTTTATACTTTCGAGAGTATCTATATCACGGATGATTATATGAGCATCATCTTTATCAATATGAAATAGAAAATCCTCATAATTTTTACTCCAATGACCACCACAGGCAATTGGAACTTCAGTTGCACCATAATTATCTGTAATATTATCATAAGGGATGTTGAATAAACTAGACATCTTTTCCATAAAGTCCACTTTATTTATTTTATGCTCAAGTCTTATTCTACCTTTTATACCGTTCCATCCTCCCCCTCCAAGTTGAATCCTGAAAGTTTCAGGCATATTAAAACCTTTTTTATGCTTCTTATAATAATCTACAAAATTTTGGTACATTAGAGGAACTGAATTAGCAATCAATGTAGGAATTTTCTGGTGTTCTACCTCTTTAAGAATTTTTACCATCAGTTTTCCATTTATTTCGATAAATGCTTTTGCCTTAAAATGAGTAATTAAGTAGAGAAGAACCTTCCAAACTTTAAATTTCAATAAAAAATCTATCTCATAATTTTTCCAAATATCTGTAATATCTCGATAAAAAAGAAAACCTCGTTTTCCTAACCAGCTCCCTGGCATTTTATTCATAAATTCAATTGATGGAGCAAATAAGATTAAACGTTTAATTGAACGCATTCTTGAATATTCTTCAAATACTTTTCTATAATTATTCTTAAATACTTCAATGTCTTCGGCACCTCTCCCTACTAAACTTGGATCTCCGGACGTGGATGAACTAATTGTCCAATATGATAATTTATTATAAGGAATTCGTAATAATTCCTGAAATTTTTTATTTGATTCTTTAAAGTAATTCCAATTTACATAAGGTACTTCATCAAGATTTGATCCTTTGATGGTCTGATCAAAATCGTATTCTTTTTCTTCACAGATTTGTTTATATAGTTTACATTCATTAGAAGTTGCTTCTACTTCACTTCTTAAATCAATAAGCATTATTTCGGAGACCATACTAATTCCCATTATATGATTTATTTTATTTAATTAATAAATTTTATACTTATGATTATTATAAAAATTAGTAGTTTACTACGTTCTCACCTAAAATTTTTTTTAAGAAGTAATCTAGTAACTTTTATTTACCTGTTCCTTTTCAAATTCTGTTAATTTTCTCATAACTTTAGCAGGAGAACCATATGCGATAGAATATGGTGGTATATCCTCTGCTACTACTGAGCTAGCACCAATAATTGATCCCCTACCAACTGTAACTCCAGGTAGTATTACTGAATATGCCCCTATTCTAGCATTTTTACATATTTTAATAGGAGCAAAACTAAAAGTTCCATGCTTTATATTCATTGCATTATGAGTTAATAATTTCACACCAATCCCACACCCACTCCCATCTTCAAATTCTATTAATTCAGGTAAAAGTGGGTCAGGTATTGTTTTTTGAGAAATATGGCAATTTTTTCCTATTTTCATTCCGATTAATCGAAATAACATATTTCTAGCTCGTGGCCACCCACTTAAATATGAAATTAGTAAGGAAAATAAATGATTAAAGGCACCTTTTACAAACCATGAAACAGAATAACCTTCGCTCCGAAGATATTTTGCGATAATTAACATTGGTACAGGAGTGAAAATGTGTTCATCTGTATCTATATTAATATTAGTTATTTTACCTTTGACTTCAATTTCAAATTTAGGCCTTTTGCTCTTCCAAATTTTCCTTGCTTTAATCAAATCCTTTAAAAAAATGAAAAAGTCTATATTTACTTGGAAGAGGACTAAACTGAGAGTAAAATTAATAGGTAAAAAGAGTAAAAATAACATTAATCGGGTATTAAGAGTTAGATCTTGATTAAATAAGATACTAAAATAGACATAATAAGATCCTATAAAAATAATTACTACAAATCCTAATAAGCTAAAAATAAACATTATTGAACCAAACAATTGCTTCGTTTTTGCTATGTTATAACCTAAGACAAATAATGGAAGTAAAACCACAAAGGCAATTAAAAATCCACTATAGACGTATAAATTATATTCATAGAAAAATAATGATAACAATGGTGCTATATAGTTATAAATTTTATCAATCCATGGAATTGAAAACCATAATCGAGAAATTATAAATAAAATGATAACTGTAGAACTTAGCAATAAGAAAATAAATGAAAATATGAATCCTATCGTGAAAAATTTCATTTTATTTGAGACTTTTGACATTTTCTTATTCTAAAATCAATTAATTTTTTTTAATATATTTAATTCTTTTATAGAATATTAAAAAATCATATTATAATAACTATCCCTAAGTGAATGAATCAAAAATTAAATTTCAATCTACTTAGAAATAGCAAAATGAAAACCGCTAAAATATCAGTTGTCATACCCACATATAATGAAGAGATTAATATAAAAAGAACTTTAATAGCAGTTAAAAAGCAAAAATGCATAGTTCCTTATGAAATTATTGTAGTTGATGGACAAAGCTCTGATAAAACCGTTTCTATAGCAAAAGATTATGCGAAAGTGTATATTTCACCAAAAAGAGGTAAGTCATTTCAATTAAATTTTGTTGTACCTAAAACTTCTGGTGATTTACTTGTATTTTTAGATGCAGATACGTTAATAGATCCATATTTCTTACAAAAAGTCTATAGAATCTTTGAGAAACATAAAAATCTTTTTGCTTGTAGTGCCAGAGTTAAATATTATGATGGAAGAGCCATTACATTTAATTTGGGTTCCCAGATATTTACTATAACAATCTATTTTTTTCTTAACTTTAGTATGCACTTATGGTATTTTTTTAAAACTTTACTTGGATATCCTGAACTTATAGGATGCAATATAATTGTTAGAAGAGATATATTTTTTAAAGTTGGTGGATTTAAGCAACTACCGCCAAATTTAATGGGAATTGACAAGGTATTCTCAGATTCATTAATATATCTAAGTAGATTAATGAAAAAGGGTAAAATTAAAAATCTAAATTTTAGTTCAGTGTTAACAAGTGGAAGATATTTAAGCACTCGTCGTAGTTTAGGACGTGTTGTCCAATACCATTCAAAAAAAGACATTTTTTATAATTTAGCAAAAGATATTAATTGGAAGAAACAATCATAGCTAGAATTAGACTTATTAATTATTTAATAGCTTCTTAATTTCAAGATATCTATTTTTAGGGCTTAATTTTTTCCATTTTTCTATTAAAAGAATCATATTCATTGCTAAAGAAATAGCTTGACCCATTTCTAAATATTTGTATAATCCCAAACGACCAACGGGAATAATTTTATTAGACTTGCAAGCTTCAATAAGATATCTATCAAATAATTCGATATTTTGTTTAGTATATATTGGATACATTGGCATATTATTATAGAATGATATCGGTTCTTGATATTGGGTCCATGATTTATTTATTTTCTGTTGATACATAATTTTAAAATTTACTTTTCGTATATATTTCGCATGTTGAGGAAGGTTAATTGTACCATAATTATCATTTTCCCAAACATCATTTTCCTTATAATCAAATCGTAAAGACCTAAAATGTAAAATTCCAAATTTAAATTTAAATAGTTCATCTATTCGACCTGAGTATATAATGAGATCATACAAAGACTCGTCAAATTCACTAGTATTTAATTCAATGGGGATGTCATGTATCATATTTCTAAGGAATTTTGTATATCCTTTAACCGGTAGTCCTTGAAAATTATCTTCAAATAACTGAGTATTAGAGTCTTTCAGTGTAATACGATTTTGGATATATTCGGTTGTTAATTCTTTGGGTTCTACACCCCACATTTTCTTAGAATAATTATATATAAATAATTTATATAAAGTATTACCAAATTGAGAAATTGCGAAAGTTTCAAAATTAGTAAAATCAGGAGTGATTGGTCGTTTTTCTAATTCCTTGAGAATTTTATCACTTCTTTCCATCTCAAAAATAGTTTTCCTACTGAGAGGAAAATGACGTAATACACCATTGATAAAAATTCCCTTTTTGTGAATATAATTATTAAACTCTGAGAAATTAAGAACAAACTTTTTAATACGACTATCTTTAGTGTGAAATGCATGTCCACCATAGGGTTCATATAGAATTCCATTAGGACTTGTCTTTGTATAACATAATCCACCAATGTGATCTTGTTTTTCCTTAATTGAAATATGATAATCCTTATCTTTCATCAGTCTTCCCAATGTACAACCAGTAATCCCAGCACCTAATATTAACACTCGCATTGTTTTTTAATCTACTTTTCTGAAATTAAATATTGAAATTAATATTAAATTTTTCAGTTTTGTGCCTTTAAATAAAATTTAATAAAAATAAAATTAGTTTATTTTATATCTTAAAGATTACTGCGTAAATAATGAAGATTGCACTGACTTTTGATATTGAGAGGGATCTTCCTAATGTTTTGGATACCTATTTCGGCGTGGAAATTGGATTATTGAAAATATTGGATATCTTAGATAATTTCAATGTCAAGGGGACTTTTTTTTGTACTGGAAATGTTGTTGAGCATCTACCAGAGTATATAAGACTAATTGAGCAAAAAGGTCATGAAATTGCTTGCCACGGTTTATATCATGAACGCTTAAATCAATTAGATTTTATTAAATGCCAAGATATAATTTATCAGAATAAAAAGGTTCTAGAAGAAACTTGTCAAAATTCAGAGATTATTGGTTTTCGAGCTCCTTATTTAAAACCACCAAAATTTTTATTTGAAATACTAAGTAATTTAGGTTTTAGGTACGATTCTTCGATTGGATCACCCAAAAAATTATCACATTATCAAAGGGATAGCAATAAAATTCAAGAATTTCACCCTTCAAAATATAGTATCTATTTGAGATTGCCTTATCCTTTTCTCAAACGGAAGATCTTTAAGACGGATTTACTTATTTTATATTTTCATCCTTATGAGGCAATAAATATGAAAAATTTAATTCGTAAGCATGCCAGTAAATTTGAAACAGTAAAAAATATTTTATTTAGACTAGATCGTTGGCTTCATACAGGAGATACATTTTTAGAAACATTACGTGGTTTTATTGTGGAATCTCTAGTTAAAAAATGGGAATTTATAACTTTAAGACAGTTAATTGCCTAAAGGAATTTTTAATCCAAATCGAGAAGCTGTGTCCTTTGTAACCTCATAAATATCTGAGAGTTCTTGTTCAGAAAAATCGGGAGAATAATAGGTGGGTTTATGTAAATGATTAATATAATATTCTCTAACTTTCAGAAATTTACTTAAGGGTAGTTCAGTATGTTCAAGTATTCTATCAATAGTATCTGCTGGTTTCTCACATAATTTATTGTAATCAACTGTAAAGGTTGCACTTCTGAGTTTTTTATTTTCTTCAAGACTATTGGCAATAAAATCGTAAATCGACGCCCAATAATAAGCCCATCCTTTTACATATGTTTTTTTATTGCTCCACAATTTACGAATTTTATGAATTAATTCGGTATTATTTACATTAATACAAATGCTATTATGACCAAATTCTCGGTGCCCTAGGATTTTCAACCAATCTAGCAAAAAAGGTATTTGTTTTTCCATCTTCATGAAAAGTTTTGTTTGCTTAATTAATGAAGCAATATGATTTACTGGGTTGCGAATAATTAACAAGAATTTAGCTGATGGGAAAATTCTTAGCAAATACTCCAATCTGGTGACATTGTAATTGTTTTTTGCTAGATACCGAGAACGCATTTGGGCAATTAGAAGCTTCCGCATATGATTTGGATAAAAGTTCTCAAATTTGGGGTTTATAGTGTTCCCATTTAGTATATGTGAAGAATTTTCAATACTTATATGCTTAAAATATTTTCTCCAGAAAATCTCCTCTACTGCTTCAGGACTATCACGCGTAATCATAATACCATCGTTGTGGATCCTTTTAGTAGGTTTTGAATAAATTCTAACCTTATTAGTAATTTTATACATCCAATAGGGGAAATATGGTATAAGAAGATGCTTATATTGATGGGTTGCTAAATCGGGGTGCTTACTTAACATTTCCAATACAATTGTTGTTCCTGCGCGAGCGAGACCCGTAATATAAACAGGCTTATCTATTTTTATTTTACTAATTTCATTAAATAAGGTTATAGTTTCAAATCTCTCATGAATTAAAGTAATCGGTTTATAAAAATGAAAAAATTTAGTTATAAAATATCCCAAATATCCCGATATTGGTAATTGAAAAGATTGTTTTTTCGATTTATGTTTAATACTTAACATTGCAATATTAAGTAGTTTATAGAAAGGATTGGAATTGTTGTTGAAAATTTGGAATTTCAATTAAATTTTATGGTAGGGGATATTGAATCTATTTCATTTTTCATTCTTCTAATATTTCTAAATAAACCTAAAATATCCTTAAGAGCTTTAAATTTTCTTGTATTTAAAAATATTTTAATTCCTTTTTTCCTATATAATCTCATTAAAGTATCTTTCCAACCCCTATGAAAATATCCATAATAATATGCCTTAGATAAAAGTTGGTCTAGCTTTTCCTTTGATAGTTTATTTAATCGATTTACTGCTGTGGTAAAATTGTATTCACTCCAATTATGAGATACAAGATAATTTTTTTCAATTAGGATATCTCTGAATTTCGTACCTAGTAAAGGTGTCATTACGGAATATAATGGAAAATCTATTCCTAATTTTTTGACAACTTTTATCATTAGATCAGTATCTTTCTCTTCCTCATCAAGATTTGAACCTACCAACATACTGCCAATTATTACTATATCATTATCATGAAGTATTTTAATTGCTTCAAAAATATCTCGGAATTGAACTCTTTTCTGAATACTATTTAAAGATTTTTGATTAAATGATTCAATACCAAGGAAAAAACACCAAAACCCTGCTTTAGACATTTTTTTGATTACATTTGGATTCTTTTTTATAACATCAATGCGACTTTGACAAGTTAAATCCACTTTAATTCCTTCTTTGATTATTAAATCACAAATTTTCTCTACTCTTTTAATATTTGTTGTGAAATTATCATCCACAATCATTACATTTATATGTTTTTTTCCATTTGTAATAATTTTTAACTCCTGAATAACCCGTTCTGGACTTTTTATTCTATAGGTTCCTCGATAAAAAAGATGAATATTACAGAAAGTGCATTTAAATGGGCAACCCCTTGATGTCTCAATCGCATCTATAGGCATCTGAAAGATTTGAAAATAAGACTTTTTATTTCTTAATTCCCTTGCTGGAAATGGTAGTTTATTTAAATCTTTGATTAATGGGCGATCTGGATTGTTTATAATACTCCCATTGTTTTTATATGATATTCCTTTTATCTTTTCTAGATTTTTGTTTTCGATTAATTCCCGAAAGGTGACTTCTCCCTCTCCTCGGACAATAATATCTACAAATGGATATTTTAAAACTTCAGAAGGGGCAAAATTAGGATGCCAACCCCCTAATACGATTGAATATCCAAGTTTTTTTGACTCTTTTGCTATTTCTAAGGCAAAATTAACTCCTGTTGTTAAACAACATGAAATTCCAACAATATCTGGTTTAAATTCATTAATTTCCTCCATAATTTCCTTGAGGTTTAAATTCCTTACTTTACCATTAATTATCTTCACTTCAGCTAAATCTAAAATATTAGCAGCAAGATATTCTAATCCTAAAGCAGGGATTGTAAATTTATCTGTAATGCTTTTAGTAATAAAATTTGGATTTACTAATGCTACTTTTTGGATTTCTTTATCAATTAATTTCATTTAATAGACCATTTTCACAGGTTTGTGTATGATATTATTAGTTTTAATTATACATTTATCTCTTTTCTAATATATACATCAAAAATGATTTTATTTTTAAGATTTATTTAACCTATATAATTAAACTAGAATTGAAATAATGATGTTTAATTAAAAGAACCATTAAATTTAATTCAAATTTAAAGTGATTTTTTGAAAGTATCTTTAATTTTTCCAAAACCCCCAGATAGAGGAATATTTTGCGGTACCGTTAAAGAAGCTGAACAATATGTCAAAGAAAAAATTGATTTCTATGGATTTCCACCAATGGGAATATTGTATCTCGCGACTTATCTAACCGAAAATAATTTTAAGGCATCTATATTTGATCAGTTCGCTCAATCAGCTTCAATTGATGAAACTTTGAAATGGATAAAGCAAGAAGATCCAGATATTTTAGGTTTTTCAACGATAACCACCTCAGGAACTGGAATTACATCAGCAGAAATTGCTAAAAGAGTAAAGGAAGAAATAAATCCGAATGTTAAGATTTTATTTGGGAATTATCACGCAACTTTCAATGATACCAGAATATTAAATAAGTACCCATTCATTGATGCTTGCATTAGAGGAGAAGGGGAAAATACTCTTTTAGAAATTGCTGAAAAAACTGAAAAAGGTCATGGCTTTGAAGATATAAGAGGTGTGTCGTATCGAAATAATGGTAGAATTATTAGAAATAAAGATAGACCCCTCATAGAAAATATTGACACCCTTCCATTTCCAAATAGGAAATTATTAGGAAAGGTAGAATATAAAAGTGAAGTAGAAGGTCTTGATATTTCGCTAGGAAATTTTACCACTGCTTCTTCTTCAAGAGGTTGTGCATTTCAATGTACATTTTGCTCAAGCGCTATGTTTTGGGGCAGATGGCGTCCAAGATCTCCGAAAAATATAGTAGAAGAACTTTCCCTTCTCGAGAATCAAGGTTATCAAAATTTGTATTGGGTTGATGATAATTTTACTATAAGTAAAAAAAGATTAATGGAACTATCACAATTAATTAGAAAGGAAAAGATAGATTTAAATTGGATGGCGGAGGGGAGGGTGACTCAGGGTTCAAGGGAACTTCTGACTGCAATGAAACATATGGGCTGCAAAATTATAAGTTATGGCGTCGAAAGTGGCTCGCAAAGAGTTTTAGACTGGTATAATAAACGAATTACACTAAATCAAGTCTATGATGCAATAAAAAATTCGAAAAAGGTTGGGATTGATATTATTCTAGCAAATTTTATAGTGGGTGCGCCAATTGAGACACGCGAGGAAATAATTGATACATTTAATTTAGCACTTAAATTGGATATTGATTTTCCACAATTTCATATTTTAGGCATAATTCCAGGAAATTGGATTTGGAATCAGATGGTTGATGAAAAACGAATCAACCCTGATGAATGTTGGGAAGTTGGTACTGCTATTCTTAATATACCTTTGAGTGAACTAATGGCACGTATAAAAGAAACTCATAGAAAGTTCATGCAGCGACCCCGCTACATATCCCGCCAAATTTATAAAATCTTAAAAAGTAGATATAGACAAAAAGCTTTCTGGTATAATATAAAAAATATACCGCGATGGGACATATGGAATCGCTGGAAACCATTTTGGGGATAAATCGTAATTAAATATTAAGCAGTCGCAAATTCTAATTCATAAAGAGGTACTTCTTTTCTTTTTTTATCGTCATATAATGGCAATCCTGACTGTTTTAAGAGTTCTGGAGTCTTATACTTAAGAATAACAATTTGACATGAACTTGGTACTTTCATGTTTGCTACTCTAAGTCTATCTCTTACTAATGGAAGGTTCTTGATATCAACACCTACATCAACAATAATTTGACCTGCTCTAACTCGGGCACATACTCCCGTAGATCTCCCAAAAGAATTCCTCATACCTGATTGTACCCGATCTGCGCCAGCAAAAGCCAACATACGATTCTCTCGAATCTTTTGAAATGGTTTAGGACGAATTCGAAGCCGATAATTCTGTCTTCCTAGTTTTCTTTGAAGAACACCATTTATAGTAATTCTTATAGCTTCGAGCGTGTTTGAAGAAATCTGGACTTGGGAGTTGACTTTAAGTCCTACCGTTAAATCGAAAGACTCCCATGGAGCTTCCTTGTTTCCACCCCAAAAACGAACTATTTTGGACTGAGCTCCACCCCGAGCAAATTCCCGCCTACGATTTGAGCTTCTTTTGTATTGATAGGGTCTACGAGTCCATTTCGAATAACATTTCCAAGGTCTTCGATGAGCCATTTCTTTTTCACTTTTTTATATTAAAATACAGATGAAGTAATAATGAATAATTAAAAAATTTTTCGTAGAAAAAGAGGATTCGGTTATGCATATTTGTAATTCTTATAAAGACTAAAAAAAAAAGATGATTTAAACTTTAAAATTTCATTTATTTTTTACTGAACTCATCTGGGTTTTCACCCGCTTCAAGATATTCAGCATATTTTTTCAAGCTTTTTAAGAGTATTTCTCCAGCGATTCCAAGTATAGGCTCTTGACCGGGATCATCAAATTCTGACCAAATTGTAGCTTCAACAACATCACCTTTTGGTTTTAAAACATATCCTAAGCTTTTCATAGGGCTTCCTTCTTGAGTAGCAGAAAGATTTTCAGGGGCATTTGTTTCTATACGAGTAGACGTTATATCTCCAACATTTGTTTTAAAAAAGTAATTACCTTCACCAAGTTTAGTTACTTCATTTACAACAATATTCCACTTAGCATAATTATCATCATCGTCTATAATCTCGAAGATTTTATCTTGAGATGCTGCAATATCTATTGTCTTTTCAACACGTGGCAAAAATTTACACCTTTTATATATTGAGTTATAAAAAATGATTAAATATGAATACTATAGATTAGTTAATAAAATTTTCTTTCTTTTAATAACACTTAAAATTAAATAAACCAGATAATTTAAATCCATGAAGATTAATAATAATCTAATTTTATTGATATGATAGATCCTCTTACAGCATTAGAACAAAAGACTGAATTATTATGTAAAGGAATTTTCTTAGATAAACAATTAATTGAGTATTATAAAGAACAAGGAATTGAAATTAATTTTGGACGCAAAGGTGGAGCTGGTCCTCTTGGAGGTAGGTATTTTTTACTAGAAGATAATAAAACTTTAGTAAATGCAGCTTTATGGAACGACAAAAAAAAGACCAGTCTTATTTTAAAACAAAAGAGGGAAGAACTCTTTGAAATTTACGATGAGAAGAAAAAGAGAAGCTTTGGGAAAGTAAAACTGGTTAATAATCCACAATTTTATGATTTAAAAACATCTGATGGCATTGAGATGAGGAAAATCGCTTTAGTACATGGAATTGCTTGCTTAGCAAGTACAATATATCAAAAATGTGCATATTGGGCATGTGGGGAAGCGTGCAAGTTTTGTGGCATTGAATTAAGTTTATCATATGATACTACTATTTTAGAGAAGAACTATAAACAGATGTCAGAAGTTATCACAGCCGCTAAAAAAGAAGGTCGATGTTCTCATATGACATTAACCAGTGGCACAGAAGAGACAGTTGATAAAGGTGCTAATCGATATATTGAATTATTAGGGGGTATAAAAAGAAATCATCCAGATATCCCATTGCATGTGCAAATTGAAGCTTTAGAGGAATTAGAATACATAAACAAATTGAAAAAAGCTGGTGCTGATACAATAGGTATACATATAGAGATTCTAGATGAGAATTTAAGAAAAAAAATTACTCCTGGAAAGGCTCATATTCCATATGAGGTGTTTGAGAAAAATTGGATTCAGGCTTTAGAGGTTTTTGGAAAAAATCAAGTAGAAACTTATGTATTAACTGGCTTTGGGGAATCTAAGGAAGTTTTTAATAAGGATATAGAAAAGGTTATTTCACTTGGAGTTATTCCTTTTATTACTCCAGTTCGCTCAATCCCAGGGAAAAAAGATCTTCCAATAACAAATTATAAAAATTTACTAGATGTTTATCTAAATGCTGGAAAATTAATGAAACAATATGGCATTAATCCTTTAGAAAATATAGCTGGGTGTGTGAGGTGTGGGGGGTGTTCTGCTATTAATGAAGCATATAAAGTTGCTTAAGTAATGAGAGATCTTAAAAGTTCCCTTAAAATTTATAATTCTTATTGCTTTTTTATAAAATTAATAATTGTAATCAAATTTTTATAAAAAATCATGTTGTTAAAAGGAAAAAATATTGTAATTACTGGCTCAGGTAGAGGGATAGGGAAGGCGATAGCAATAGCATGCGCTAAAGAAGGTGCTAATATTGGATTAATTTCAAGAACATTGGAAGAATTAAATATTACGAAAAAGGAAATTGAAGATTTAGGAGTTGGAGTAAAAGTTATTGCAAAACCAGCAGATATTACTAAATTTGAAGAGGTTGAAGTTGCATTTCAAGCATTTCATAATAAATTAGGTTTACTTAATGGAATTGTTGCCAACGCTGGATATTCTCGAATGTGGTCAACTCATGAGTTTATCAACGAGAAATTTTCTGAAATCTTAAATGTTAATATACTAGGAGTGTTCTATACGTTTAAAGCGGCTTATCCTTATATGAAAAAAGATGATAAGAAGGATAAAGCAAGATTTATAATCACTGGAAGTGAAGCATATCCAATTGCTCCAATTAAACTCGCTGCATACGTTGCAAGTAAATATGCTGTCGTAGGTTTGCAAAAATCAATGTCAATGGAATATAAACGAGAGAATATAAATTTTAATATGGTATTACCAACACAGGTAGATACACGTTTATTGAGAGGTAAGAATGCAGGGGATGGAAACAAACCTGCTCATGTTTTAAATCCTTGGGATTTAAACGAGTATTATCTTTTTCTATTAAGTGATGATGCTAATAAACTTGATAATGCTCTAATTTTTGTCTATGACTTTAATGAAGCCAAAAAATTATTAGATGGAGCACCTTCAGGTAAGAAAGAGAATTGGGAGGTTTTTAAGGATTATTTAGAAGAAAAGGCTCCAAAAGATTACGAGAATGTTAAAAGCCTTGGGAAATTGGTCGATTTTATTATAACCCGTTCTAAATAATTTTTTTTATTTAAATGGATTCTTGTCTTTAAGTATTTTTTGCTGATATTCCTTTAGAGGGGGAGGACATAATCCAGCTTTTTTTGCTTCTTTTTTTATAGATTTCATAATTTCACCTATATTTATTGAAACGGGGCACCAATGATAACAGTTTTCACAATTAGTACAAAAAAATAATCCATCTTGCACAGCTGCTTCGATTCCATTGTGAATATAATCTGTTAGAATAGCAGTAGCTCCCCATCCATATTTCGAAGCAAAAATATTACCAAAAGCACGTGCTGCTGTGCAGACAAAATTACAAGTTCTACATGAAATACATTTTAAATAATCTTTATAAAATAGGTTTTCTTTTATTGCTTTCGTGCGCCACTCATCAACGAGTATAATAACAACCTCTTTTGCACCATACATTCCTAAAACATTTATACCTCGTATATCTGAAGTGCTAGAAGGACCTGAAATAAGGTTAATATAATTAAAAGGTACATTATTTATTCTAGATTGTATTTTTGCTACAAGCACAGCGTCTAAAACTGTTGGTACAATTTTTTGGATTCCACATACTACGATGTGCTTTTCAGTTGCTCTTGTTAATAAACTTATATTTCCTTCATTTTCACCCAGTACAATAGTCCCATCCTCAGCAGATATTGCATTAGCAGATGTTAAAGAAACTTTTACGTTATTAAGTAGTTCTTTCCGATATGTTTTTCTATAATAATCAACAATTGCGCTTGGTTTTGGTTCTAGTTCTACACCATGCATTTCTTTTATTTTAGCTACGATATCATCAATTGAAAAGTGAGCTCCAGGTCCTACTTGAAAACTTGGTAATTTATAATCGAATAATTGAACTAAAACATCTCCTAAATCTGTTTCTTTAATAATAATATCATTTTTCTTTAAAAAATCGATTATCCCAATATCCTTTGCCTCATTCGATTTTGATTTATAGACAACTTTATTATCTCCAAGTTCTTCCATAAAGATGTGGTGAGCCTCTTTATTAGTTTTAGCATAATGCACTTTGAAGTTATTTGCTTTACGCATTACATTTATACATTTTTCTACATAATAATCCAAATTTTCAAGGACTTGTTCTCTCATTTTTATAAGTTGTTCTTTATATTTATCTACAAATTCTCGGCTTGTATCTTCATATACATTTTTTAAATCATGAGCTTTAGTCTTTAAAAAACAACCTAGTTTCCAGAAATTCCAATATTGTCTTTCTAGGCTATCTTCTTCTTTCATACTATTTATTTTACCCTTAATCACATCATATAACTCTTTTCCTTTATCATTCAATTGATGGGATCAACTCCTTCCATTAGATTAGCAATAAAATCTTCAAATTTGATAATCGATTTTTTTATATTATTTTCTTCCTTTATGCGTTTCAAGGCAGTATAACAAAATGGACAAGCAGTTAACAAAATTTTTCCTTTTTTCATATTATCAAAAATAGCTTTAGCATTGAAATCACTATTTCCTTTAAAAATAGAATAAACTCCTCCGCCAGCTCCACAACATATACTATTTGTTTTATTATAACCCATTTCATTAAAATTTACATTTTTAATACTTTTTAAGATAATTCTTGGTTCTTCTATGATTGGTTTTGAAGCATTCCTTAAATGACAGGCATCATGGTAATTTATACTTAATTTCTTTCCTGAATATTGTAGATCTAATTTTTCTAAATTCCTAGGTTCAGTGATAAATTGGAGTAAATGTTTTATTTCAACATTAAAATCAGTACCTAATAATTCTTTATAATATTTCGTAAGATAACTATAACATCCTGCGCAGATTGTGACAAGTTCAGTTATATCATTTGCTCTAAACCAATTATTTACATATTGAATATGAGTTTTTAATTCCTCATCTGAGGAAATATTAAAAGCTAAGGAACCACAACATGGTGCATCATCAAGCACTTTATATTCATTATCTAGGAATTTAATAATTTTTATGGCATTTTTACAAGTAGGTTCATAATTCTTTAGACTTAAGCAACCTAAATAAATGAGTTTTGTCATGAATGTTTATACCCTTTATGAATGAACCTTAGATAAAAATAAATCCATAGTTCATGAATTAAATATATATTCTAATAATATTTTTTTTAATAAATCCTTAATGAACTCCTACTTATACTTTATATTTAATGTTATGAGAAATAAAGATTCGTTATTCATATAAAACTTCAACAAAAAAAGTTAATAAACTTAAATCCCTATAAAAAACTAGTATAAATCAAATATTTCCAAGAGAAATTTAAAATAAGAAGGAATAACTCATGACAGAAATTGATGAACAAAAAACTTTAAGACCAACTAAAAAAGAAAGAAAAGAAAAATTCAAAAATCTATCTGGCATTGAAATTAAGCGCTTATATACACCAGATGATATAAAGGACTTCAATTATGTTATGGATTTAGGAGAATCTGGAAAATTTCCTTTTACTCGTGGTGCTTATCCAAATATGTATCGAGGACGATTTTGGACGATGAGACAATTTGCAGGATTTGGAACAGCAGATCAGACTAATCAAAGATATAAATTCTTGTTAGAGCATGGTCAAACTGGTTTGAGTGTTGCATTCAGTTTACATACCATATATGGTATTGAAGCTATTGATGAAAAGGCTTTGGGTGAAGTCGGAAAAGAAGGAGTTAGTATAGATACATTAAAAGATATGGAGACTTTATTTGATGGAATAGATCTATCTAAGATATCGACATCGATGACTATTAACGCGCCAGCTTCTATATTACTTGCAATGTATATAGTAACTGCTGAAAAACAAGGACATACTCCGGATCAACTACGAGGTACCATACAAAATGATATATTAAAAGAATACATCGCACAAAAATCTTGGATTTTTCCTCCTGAACCTTCAATGCGATTAATTATTGATACTATTGAGTATTGTACGAAATTTGTACCTCAATGGTACACTATATCTATATCAGGGTATCATATTAGAGAAGCAGGGTCAACAACAGTTCAAGAATTAGCCTTTACGTTAGCAGATGGATTTGGTTATGTTGAAGCTGCATTGGAAAGAGGTTTAGATATTGATGATTTTGCTCCAAGGTTATCATTCTTTTTTAATTCTCATAATAACTTTTTTGAAGAAGTCTGTAAATATAGGGCTGCAAGAAGAATTTGGGCGAAAAGAATGAAAAATAAATATGGTGCAAAAGAACTTGAATCAATGCGATTACGTTTTCATACTCAAACTGCAGGAGTTTCATTAACCGCTCAAGAACCTGAAAATAATATTGTGAGAGTAACCTTACAAGCATTAGCAGCAGTTTTAGGTGGAACTCAATCTTTACATACAAATTCCTTTGATGAAGCACTTTGTCTTCCAACAGAAAAAGCAGCAAAAATTGGTTTAAGAACACAACAGATAATTGCTAATGAGTCTGGAGTTGCTGATACTGTAGATCCTTTAGCGGGTTCTTATTATGTAGAATGGCTTACTAATAAAATGGAAGCAGAAGCTGAAGCATATTTCGAAAGGATTGATGAACTGGGAGGAGTAATACCTGCTATTAAAGCTAATTTTTTCCAGAAAGAAATTGCGAATGCTTCCTATAAATATCAACAAGAAATTGAAAATCGAGAGAGAATTATTGTCGGTGTGAATGATCTCCAAGTGAGAGAACCTTGTACTACACCATTATTAAAGATTGATGAGAAGGTAGCTGAAGAACAAATCGAAAAGCTTCTTAAAATTAAAGCAGAAAGAAACAACGAGAAAATTGAAGAAAATCTAAATAGATTAAAAGAGACGGCCAAAGGTTCTGAAAATTTAATGCCTTATATAATTGATGCTGTTAGAGAATATGCTTCAATTGGAGAAATTATTTCAGCATTAAAGGATGTATTTGGTACTTATCATGAAGATTCTGTTTTTTAATAGGGTATAAACTATGGTAGAAAAAAGAAAAATTAAAGTTTTAGTTTGCAAACCAGGCTTAAATGGACATGATCGAGGGGCAAAAGTCCTCGCTAGAGCCTTAAGGGATGCGGGTATGGAAGTTATTTATACAGGTATTCACCAAACCCCTGAAGATATTGTAAACACCGTCATTCAAGAAGATCCTGACGCCGTGATGTTATCAATGTTAAGTGGTGCTCATAATGCACTATGTCCATTAATTATGGAAAAGTTAAAAGAACAAGGAATAGATGATGTTCTGGTTGCTGTTGGTGGAATTATACCTGATGAAGATAAACCATTTTTAGAGAAACATGGATTGAAAGGATTTCACGGTCCTGGTACTGAATTAAAAACAATCGTTGAATTTGTCAAAAATAATTTGAAAAGATAATGGATTACTCTAATTTAATTGATCAGGTACTTAAAGGAAATACTCGTGCTGCTGCTCGTTTAATTACTATTGTGGAAAATGACATTGATGCAGCAGAAAAAATTGTAAATAATATCTACAATAAAACAGGAAATGCTTACATTTTAGGGGTGACTGGAGCACCGGGCAGTGGTAAATCTACTTTTATTTCTACAATTACTAAAATTTTTGTTGATAAGGGTAAAAAGGTTGGAATAATCTGTGTTGATCCTTCTTCACCTCTTACTGGTGGAGCTCTACTTGGAGATAGAATAAGAATGAAACAAAATTTTACCCTTGAAAACGTTTTTATTAGGAGCATGGCAAACAGGGGAAGATTAGGGGGACTAGCTAGAGCAACTGAAGATGCTATCAAAATTTTAGATGCATATGGATGTGATGTTATTATAGTTGAAACTGTTGGTGTGGGACAATCTGAAGTCGATATCTTCAAGTCTGCTCAAACAGTTGTAGTTTTGCTAGTACCAGGATTAGGGGATGATATTCAAGCTATTAAAGCAGGCATAATGGAAATTGTTGATATTTTTGTGGTTAATAAAATGGATTTATCAGGATCAGACAGGAAAGTAGCAGAAATAATGCAGATGTTAGAGTTAAATAAAAATTTTATATATGAATCACAAGAAATTAGTAAAAATCTTGCGAAAATGAAGCGATGGACACCTCAGGTCATTAAAGTAAACTCAAAAACAGGGGAAAATTTTGAAGAATTGCTTAAAATTGTTGATGTTCATAGAAGTTTTTTAGAAAGTACAGGATATATTGATAATTATCAATTAAATAGGATAAAATCTGAAACTCTTCAAATTTTAAAACGCAAATTAACAAAAAAGATTGAAGACCTTGTTAATAATAGTGAAAAAATTGAACCTTATTTAGAAAAAGCAATGAAAAAGTCCTTAGATCCATATTCTATGGCAAATAAAATTATTGAAATGTTAGGTTTAGAGTAATACTTCAATTATCAATATTCATTTTTATGAATAGAACAAGTTGTATTTAATGAAAAATCGATCAGTTATTGAAAAATTGGGTTTTGAAGCTTCTGATAAAGTTGTCATTTTTCATATTGATGATATAGGCTTCTCGCATGCTTCAAATGTCGCATCATTCGAATGTTTAGATTTCGGGATTGCCAGCTGTGGAGCCATAATTACGCCGGCTCCTTGGTTTTTAGAAGTGGCATCAATTTATAAGAATAACCCAAAATATGATTTGGGTGTTCATTTAACTCTCACCTGTGAGTATGATCTCTATCGATGGCGAGCATTAAGCAGTATTGATCCTAAAACAGGATTATTAGATTCAGAAAATTCTCTTTGGCGTACATCGGAAGAAGCAATTATTAATGTAAAACCTGAAGCAGCCGAAATTGAATTGCGTTCTCAAATTCAATTGGCTTTAGATAATGGAATTGATGTAACTCACGTGGATCCACATATGGGAACTATAGTACATCCTAAATTTATTAGATCCTATTTAAATTTAGCTAAAGAGTTTCAGATCCCTGGATTATTTCCAAAAGTAAATAGAGAAATAATGATTGCTAGAGGATTAAAAGATTACTTAAAAATTTTTGAAAAAATCCTTTCAATTATTGAATCTTGGGGTTTTCCTCTTATAGATCACATCATTATTGATACAGGCAGGGAACAACCTGATAAAATAGACTATTATTGTAAGCTTATTAGGGAAATAGAACCTGGGTTAACGCACTTTTTATTTCATCCAGCAAAAATGAGTTCTGAATTGAGAGCTATAACTCCAGATTCAGCAAATTGGCGTAATCAAGATTATGAAGCCTTTACAGATAAGAGAATAAAGGAATGTGTTGAAGAACTCGACTTAAAAGTAATTGGTTATAGAGAACTTCGCGACTTAATTCGATAATTCTAGATATTAGCTTTTGTTAAGATTTTTGGTTCTTTCCATTCTTCTCGTAAAACACTAAATATTGCAGTGTCTCTCCACTCTCCTCTACTATAAAAACTTTTACGGAGAATTCCTTCCTTAACAAACCCAGCTTTTTCTAAGACTCTCTGAGATCCAATATTATTTGGATTAATCTTAGCTTGAATGCGTTTTATACTTTTCGATAAGAATAAATAATCTAATAAAATTTGGATTGCTTCAGTACCATGGCCTTTACTTCTTTCATTAGGATGTAAAGCATAACCTATTTCTGTTTGTTTTGATCCTGTAAGATAGTGTGCAACATAACCAATCTTTGTACCATCCTTTTTTTCAATAAAAAACCATTGACCTTCAGTAAGACTCTCATATTGTTTTTCTATTTCAGTTAAGGTTTCTTGAGTTATTGGTTCAAAATCACCTATAAAATCAATGTTATTTACCCAATCCTTTACAAGGGGCATATCCTTTTTTTCCATAATCTTTAAGTTTATTTTATTCCCAATTAACATTCAGCATCATGATTTGAGTAATTTTAATAAAATTTTATAAAAAAGAGAGTGTGTTAAGGTAATTTATTTTTTTTTTTCTTTTTTTGGATTAATCCATTCAGAATAAATTTCAATAACAGCTAATTTTCTGCTATGACATTTCTCGCACTCTTCGTCTGACAAATCTTTAAATACAAAATCTCCTGGTTTAAATGCACGCGTATAATCGGCTTGACATGCTCCACATTTAAGGATACTATGTTTTCTCTCAACAAATGATTTTTTCCGATCCAGAACATCTCCAATTGCCGGAATGGGTGGTAATTGTGGTTCTTCTCCCATAAAATTAACACATTTAAGATTAGTTAAGTGATATAGAGTATCAAGACTAATAATCTTTTAGATTTTATTTAATAAAATTTTCCAATATTAAATCAATAAGAATAGAAATTTTAAAAGTCAGGAAAATGAGTTTTTTAAAGAAAAACATCATCTTTCTTTTTTTAACTTTTTTTCTTTTTTAGACTTCTTTTCTTTAAGTTTTTCTTCTTTGAAGTCCTCTTTATCAGTTGAGATTTCTTGCGTTTCAAGAATCTCTTCTTTTCTTTCTTCAACTTTTTCTTCTTCAGGTTTTGGCTCTGGTTCAGGAGGTTTTGGTTTTCGAGAAATTATAACTTTTGCGTACCTTATAACTTCTTTGCCATATTTGAACCCGTCTTGGACTACTTCTACTATACTATTCTCAGGAATATCATCTTTTTCAATTGTACTTAAAGCTTCATGTATATTATAATCAAAAGATTCATTTACTTTAACCTGTATTGGCTCTGCTCCATAAGACTTAAAGATGTTTATAAATTGATTGTAAAATCCAGTTAGTATGTTTTTCTCCGTTTCATTTGCTTTATTACTATCAATAGCCTTTTTGAAAGAATCATATAAAGGTAAAAAATTTCTTAAAACAGAAGCCGTGTATTCAATTCTTAAATTTTGGCGGTTTTTGTCCCATCGTTTTTGAGCATTCTCGAAATCTGCTTGTAATTTCATATACTTATTCTTCGAATCTGCATTTTCTTTTTGTAATTTCTCGACACTTTCTTTAAGTTTGCCTAATTCTTTCTCAAGATCTTCATTTTTTTTAACGAGATCTTCTTTCGAGAAGTATTCTAATTCATAATGTTCTTTTTCTTCTAGTCTTTTGACCTCTTCGCTTTTTGATCCTCCTTCAGAACTGGTTTGAGCTACTAATTTTTCTTTGGGTGTTATAATTTCATCTGCTGAAGCATCTTGCCTAACTTCTTCTTTTATTTCATCGTTGTTTTCTTCTGCCATAACAGCTCCCTTTATAATTCTTTAGAATGTTATATGAATTATAATTTTATGATTTAAAATTGATAATCAATTTTATTTTTTATGATATAGCGATCTATATAAATAAAATTTTTAATTCTATTTTAATTAATATATACTTAATAGGAACAATTTACAATTTTATAAAGATTAAATTATTAAAGTCTAAAAAATCTTTGAAGATTAAATTATTAAGTATCCAAAATTCTAAGAAAAAGTGATATTTTAACTATGAGTGATGAGAAGAAAGGAGAAGAGAAGAAAAAATCAACTAGAAAAGAAAAGATTTTAGGTATAGATTTAGGCACTAGTAATAGCGCTTGTGCAGTGCTGAGTGGAACTGGTAAACCAGAAATCATACCAGCTGCAGAGGGAAGAACTCTTGGAGGAAAAGCTTTTCCATCTTATGTTGCTTTTGATCAAGAGGGAAGAAAGATTGTAGGTGAGCCAGCACGCCGTCAGGCTGTATCAAATCCTGATGGAACAGTCACAGCGATTAAGCGGAAAATGGGAACCTCTTATAAGGCAAAATTGAGAGTTGGAGAAAAATGGCAGGAGTTCAGCCCTGAAGAAGTTAGTGCTATGATCCTAAAAAAGATTAAGAATGACGCTTCGGCATATCTTGGTGAAGAGGTAAAAAAAGCTGTTGTTACCGTTCCTGCATATTTCAATGATGCTCAACGTACAGCTACTAAAGACGCAGGAGAGATTGCGGGACTGGAGGTCGTGCGAATGATTAATGAACCAACCGCTGCATGCTTGGCTTACGGTCTCGATAAGGATACTAAAGATAGACTCATCAAGATCTGTGTACTGGACCTTGGGGGTGGTACATTCGATATTACACTCATGGAATATGGATCTGGAGTTGTAGAAGTTATGTCAACGGCAGGGGATACCCAATTAGGGGGAACCGATATGGATAATGCTATTATCGACTGGATCACTGAGGAGTTTAAAAAGAAGGAGGGGATTGATTTAAAAGGCGATAGCAAAGCATGGATAAGAATTAAAGATGCTGCTGAAAAGGCGAAAATTGAATTATCAACTACACTTTCATCATCAATTAACCTCCCCTATATCTCCCAAAAGGAGGGAAATCCTGTTCATTTAACAATGGAACTTACACGAGCAAAATTGGAAGCGTTAATTGAGCCTACTCTTAGGAGATTAGATCCTATTATGCAAAGAGCAGTTTCTGATGCTAAATTATCAGTTAATAACATCGATAAGGTTATCTTAGTTGGGGGGCCAACGAGAATGCCATCCGTACAACAAAGATTCAAGAAATTTTTTGGAGGTAAAGAAACAGAACATTCAGTAGATCCAATGGAATGTGTAGCAATTGGTGCTGCAATCCAAGGAGGGATTATTGCGGGAGACGTTGAAGACTTACTTTTACTAGATGTTACTCCACTCTCGTTGGGAGTTGAAACCCTCGGAGGAGTATTTACAAAATTAATTGAGCGAAATAGTACCATTCCAACAGAAAAAAGTCAGGTATTTAGTACAGCCGCTGATAATCAACCAGCAGTTACCATAAATGTTCTTCAAGGAGAAAGAGCTATGGCAAAAGATAATATATCTTTAGGAATGTTCCATTTAACAGGAATCCCACCTGCTCCCCGAGGTATTCCGCAAATTGAAGTTAAATTTTCAATCGATGCTGATGGAATAGTCCATGTAACTGCAAAAGATTTAGGAACAGGCAAAGAAACAGGAATAACTGTTACTGGAGCTAGAGGTTTAACTCCTGAAGAAATTCAGGAAAAAGTTAGAATTGCAGAAGATTTTGAAGAAGAAGATAAAAAAGTAAGAGAATTAGTCGAAGTTAAAAATAATGCAGATTCTATGATCTACCAAACAAGGAAATTAATGGAAGATAATAAAGAAAAGATCCAAGAAAATGAAAAGAAAGAAATCGAAGCGGCAATGAGTTCCCTAGAAGAAGATATTAAGACTGATGACGTTCAAAGAATAAAACTCGGAGTAGAAAATCTGCAAAAGTCTATGTATAGCTTTTCCCAAAGAATTTACGCTTCACAAACTCAAGATCAGGTTTATCAACAGGCAGCCGAACAAGCTCAACGTGCCGCAAGTGGTATGGGAGGTGCCCCTCCAGGAGGTATGGGTGATGCGCCCCCAGGTGGAGCAGATGAGACAGGTGCTGGTGGTGCTACATATAAAAAGGAAAAAGATGAAAAAGAGAAGAAGAAGGTTGTGGACGTTGACTGGGACGAGGATTCGGACGAATAAGTAGTGTTAATTAATATAAACAAAAATCTTATTAATTATTTAAGAAAGAGAATAAACCTCTTTTTTTTACAATTATTTTTTTAAAAAAAAAAGGACTTATTTGATCATTAAATAAAATTACATTATCTAATTCTAGCTTCTATTTAATAATATTAAACTTAATAATCAAAAAATCTCAAACATCTAGATTTCTTAGTTGTATATCACGCTGTTTTAAGATGATATCTTTGCCCATATTTTTTGCATAATTAATTATTGCCGCACCTAGTTCTCTCGCTTTAGCTCTACTGAGGACAGCGAATTTTATATCTTTAATTTGATCATTTCCGCGTAAAAATTTAAGTTTAAATACATTGGTTTTCCTTTCCAGCTTTCTACCTTTAAGTGTGCCAAACTCACTCCCTAATAGTTTAAATTTTATTACATCAAATTCCGACCAGCTAATTTCAAAGCGAATCTTTTTTGGCTTTACAATCATAAATTTTTGTTCTGATAAAGCATATGTTACCCATTTGTTTCTAGAATAGGCGTAAATCATAAGAGGAGCTATAATTGCCGCCAAAATTCCCTCAATCATTAGAGAATATAACAATGCTTTGCCTGAGAATTGACTAAACAATACAGTAAGTATAATAAAGAGAACTACTATGCAACCGGAGACTACATAATATCTAATTTTAAGGTTTTCAGTTATTTCAATTTCATTAGATTCCATAGAATTTAGATAAGTTAATGTTATATATAAGGTTTTATTATTTTTTTTTTATTAAATTAATAAAACTATATCAATTAAATTGAGAAGAGATTTGATTTATAAAAATTTCATATATTAATTTACTTAATAACCTAAAAAATTAAATTCCAGAAACAATTTTAATTACTTGATTTTTAACCTTATTCGATAACAACAAGAATCTAAGAGATTATGAGTTCCAGCAAAAAAAGAGATTACTATGAGGTATTGGGTGTAAGTAAAGATGCTTCCCAGAATGATATCAAACTAGCATATCGTAGATTAGCTAAGGAACTTCATCCAGATATGAACAAAACGGATCCTAAAGCAAAAGAAAAATTTATCGAACTCCAAGAAGCTTATGAAGTATTAAATGATCCTGATAAGAGGAAAAATTATGATCGCTTCGGTTTTAGTGGAGTAGAAATAGATATGAGTGATTTTTTCCGTGGTGGAATACCAGGTATCGATGAGTTATTTCGAAGCATCTTTGGTGAATTTAGTCCATTTGGAGGGTTTGATGATTTTGGTTTTAGTGGTTTTGGTTCAAGAGCTAGAAGAAGAACTGCACCACGTCGAGAAGTCGGACAAGATATAGAAGATTTCTTAGAAATTAGTTTTGAAGAGGCTATGTTTGGAGTAAAAAAAGATGTCCCAATAGAACGATATACTCCTTGTGACGCCTGTGAAGGAACAGGGGCTGAAGATCCATCAAGTATCACTAATTGCCCAGAGTGTCAAGGAACGGGTCGAATTAGGAAAATGACGCAGTCTGGATTTGGTACTATTATTCGTGAGTCAGAATGCTATGCTTGTAATGGTACAGGTAAAGTAATTAAAAAGAAGTGTAAGATGTGTAATGGGAAAAAGGTAGTTCCTGATCATAAAACTATACATGTTAATATACCACCTGGTATAGAAAATGGAGTTCATTTGAAAGTTCAAGGTGCTGGTCATGTACCTTCTGTAAATGCTATTCCTGGTGATCTTTATTTAGGGATTAAAATTAAAGAGAATGAAAAGTTTATTCGTCGTGGTTATGATCTTTATACTCCAATAGATTTGGATATTATAACTGCAATTTTAGGTGGGAAAATCAAGGTTCCTACTTTAGATTATAAAGAAAAGAAAATGACAGAAAAAGAGTTGACAATCCCACCGGGAACTCAGCCTGGAACAGAATTTCGAATTAAAAAAAGCGGAGCTACTTATCTACGGGGAAAAGAAAGGGGAGATCATTATGTCATAGTGAATATTAAAGTACCTGAAAAAATATCTGATAGACAAAAAGAACTCTTATTGAAATTTAGAGAATTAAACAAATAGAATTGGAAAAATTTAGAAAAAAATTAAGTTATAAGTGAGAATCTAGCCAGTTAATAACATCTTTAAAAACTTCTTCACGATTAATTTCATGAAAAAGTTCATGTCGAGTATCTGGGTAAAATTTATAAGTAACTTCTTTAATGTTATGTTTCTTTAGACGATTAATCATCGCCGTGACTCCTTTAGTTTTATTTCCTACGGGACATAAAGCTCCCGAAATAAAATGAATTGGTAAATCTTTTGGTATCTTTTGCTCGTTTTTTTCATCATATATTTTTATACTCCCATTGATAGATTCTAACCAAAATGTTGCAGGAGTAATAAATCCGCACCATGGATCATCAATATACTTTTGGACTTCCACTTTGTCTCTACTGAGCCATTCAAATCCTGTTGCTCCTTCTTCTTGTTGCCAATCATGATTATAGCTCTTAAAATTCATATCATGCATTTTTTGGCTTGGGGCAGTTGGTCCTAATTTTTTTATCTCATTTTTAACAATCATTTTACCAGCTTTAAGTACTAATGTTCTTACTTTTCCAGTAGTACCACTTAAAATGCACCCTTTGATTTCATTTCCCCATTCTTGAATATAATCTTGCACAATCATAGCACCCCAAGAATGTCCTATTAGAAATAAAGGAAGGTTAAGATTTTCTTTCTTAACTATTTTTGATAGCTCATAAACATCATTTACCACGCCTCTCCATCCATTAGGCCCTAAAACTCCAGCATTCCCCTCTAAAGTAGCTTCAGTTAAATCACCACCAGTCATTCCATGACCTCGAACATCATTGGCATAACAAATAAATCCCGCATTGCATAAGGCTTCTGCTATTTCGGCATATCTTTTAGCATGTTCTGCCATTCCGTGAATAAATTGGACAACAGCTTTAGGGGTTGTATCTGGTTCCCACTTATACACAAAAATCTCAATTCCATCTTGATCCTTAAAATTAAATGTAGAACTTTTCATATTTTTATCTCTCTTTGTAATATTTAAAAAATAAATAATTAATTATTTTATAATTTCATTTAAATTCTTACTATATTTAAAATTTTGATTTATTAATTAAATGAATAAAAAAATTCTTGTAACAGGTCCACCTCGAAGTGGTAAGTCAACTTTAGTAGTAAAATTAATAGAATATTTCTCTGATCGTAAGTACACAATTCATGGCTTTTTAACCCCAGAAGTTCGAAGAGACGGCAATCGTATCGGATTTGATATCGAAGATATTAATACAAGAAAAAGAGGAAAATTAGCAAGGATTGGAAACTATAACACAAAGTACAAATTAGGGCGATATTGCATCTTTATTGAAGAATTTGAGAATTTAATCTCAAAATTAGAAGATATGGTTTTTCATAAAGGAGAATTATTAGTTATTGATGAAATTGGAAAAATGGAGCTTTTCTCTAGAAAATTTCAAAATCTAATTAATGATTTTTTTCATTCAGATACTAAAATTATAGCAACAATTGGTCAAAAAATAGAGCATCCATTAAAGGATTCTCTTCTTAAGATACCAGAAGTAGTAGTATTTACTTTAAGTCGCCAAAATCAACAAGAAATATTCCAAAAAATAATTGTTATTATTTCTGAATAATCAGACTTTATCATACTTATCCTTTTATAATTGAAAAGAGGGGATTACCGCCTAAAATATTAAAATCAATATTATTCCCAAAAAAATTTTAAATTTAGATAAATTTTTTTTTATACTAATAAAAATACATTTAAATCATCCAAATGGGGTAGATTTTCTTGGCCTGGCAGTGTGATAAATGTGGATTTAAATTTGATCTGGATGATATTCCAGAAGAATGCCCCAATTGTGGTGAAAGTGAAGGAACATTTAGCTTAGTTGAATAAGGATTTATTTTTTTTAAAAAATTCTAAAATTCTAAACCAATATGTAAATTCTAATTTACCATTTGTTAAAAACTTCTTCTGCAAAGCCCAAAAGGCGTTTAATTTGAATTTTAGTTCCATCATCAAGTATAAGTGATCCAGTATAATAGCCAAAAACTTGGTGTTGAAGGCTTTTCAGTATTAAAAAGTTGATTTTCGAATTTCTGTCTATGATAGGTTCAAAATCCATCTCGAACCGTCCATCATTACTCGTAAATTTCCAAGGCTTCATATAATTTTCTGGATCGAAATGGAAAGTTATTTGATCTAATTTATGTGCTACACCATCATAAAAAATCACGTTTTCAGTAGCATAGGATCTATCACTAAATCCATATCCTATATTCCACCCAATTGGAATACCATCTTCTAATTTTCCTGAAGCAGAACCCCAATACCATGTATTTTTATAAGTCCATACTCCTCTCCCCCAATCCAAGACTCCAAAACTGTTATAATCAGTGAAATCGTATTTCTGGTTACCTAATTGCACAAATCCCTGAGTGGGCATACAATTGATTTTTTGATTGTAGTAAAACCTTGTTGGTTTTTCTTTCCATGGAGTAGCAATTACCATTGTGTCCATATTAGGATCTTGATATAATACTAAACTTGCTTCAATTCCTCGACCATTGTCGAAATTGGGAAAATTAAAGTTAATAATACGTCTATCTTCTTCTTTTTTAATTAAAAGTGTATTTCCTTTTTCAGAAAAATTGATATCTCCAGTTTCAGAGGAGCTAGGTAAATTCAAATGCCCCTTAGTGAACCAGACTATTATTTCATCAGGTATGAAAACTCTCTCTTTAAAATCTAACCACACAGCTGCAATTAGCCCAGCATATCCTAAATCTGAAAAGGTAAACGTTACCCCATATTCGGGATTTAAAATTGCATAATAATCCCATTCTTTGATTCTAAGCCATCCAGCTTTAATTTTTGTGCGATCATACTTAAGTAATAGTTTACGTGCCCACCCTTTTTGAATTAATTCACCATTATTATCTAATAAATCAGAAGGTTCTAAGATCTCATTTTGCATTAAACTATTACCTCAAAAAACGTACTAAATATGTTTAATTAAGCACCTAGTTCTTTTTATTAATCACTCATAAGAAAATTAATACTACAATTATAAAGAATTAATATTGCACTTTTAATAAAAATACTAGATTTATATTTTTGAAGTACAATAATTATCTTATAAAATCAGCAAAAATCTATAAAAAAATTGTAAAATATTTAGTATTACTTCTTATTTTTAATATTGTAGCAACGATAGTATACGGAACCGTTGGAAATTTAAATGAACAATTGATTCAAGAAGATAAAATAGTGAATACTAATGGTAAATCTCCAAATGACTGGACTTTTTTGGTCTATTTAGATGCAGATAATAACCTAGAAGCTGATGGTATTAGTGACTTTTTAGAAATGTCGTCTGTTGGTTCAGATGCTAATATTCATATTGTTGTACAATTTGATAGAATTTCAGGATATGACACATCTTACGATAACTGGGTAACAACAAAAAGATTTTATATCATTCCAGGAATGACTCCAGCTGCAGCTAATGCCTTATCTGATCTGGGGGAACAAAATATGGGACTGTCATCTACCCTTTCTAATTTTATTACTTGGGGTGTTGCAAATTATCCATCAGACCATTATGCATTAGTGTTATGGGATCATGGAGCTGGTTGGAAAGGGCATGAAGAAAAAAATGATCCCCTCTTTAAAGGCGTATGTTATGATGACACTAATTTTGATCATCTTACAATCCAAGAAGTAGAAATCGCTCTTTCTACAGCAGGAGTATATATTGACGTACTTGGTTTTGATGCCTGTTTAATGGCAAATGTAGAAATCGACTACCAACTAAGAAATTTAGCACAAGTACGCGTCGCTTCTGAGGAAGTTATACCATTAGACGGATGGCCTTATGACACAATTCTAAGTGATTTAACAAGCACTCCAACTATGAGTCCAAATTCTACTGGAAGCACAATAGTAAATAGGTACATCGAATATTATGGCACTGATGGTATTGAAACTTTATCGGCTGTAGATCTATTACAAGAAAGTACTTTATCGACCGCAATCGAATCACTAGCACTAGAATTAACCTCTAAAATTGGCACGTATATAACTGATATACGAGCTGCTAGAGGGTCGAGTGATGCATCATATTATGATTTAACTTATGTTGATTTATACAATTTTTCATATCAAATTTATAATCGAATTTCAGATACTGTTATTCAGAATGCTGCACAAGATATTATGAATGCTATTAATTCAATGACGATAGCTGAAGCACATGGATCTTACCATCCAGGTTTTCATGGAACTACCATTTATTATCCAGGAAATATCGGGGATTACGATAGTAATTATGAAACAATATTAAATTTCACTGCTGATTTGTCATGGGATGAATTTCTATTAACTTATTATGCTAATCTCCCAGATGATAATTATGAAGAAAATGACGATTATACACAGGCGTATGACCTTTCATCAGACGAACAAACATGGCTGAGTACGATTGATGGACCTGGATTTCAGTCAGATGAAGATTGGTATGAAATTTATATTACTCCTGGATATGAACGCTTGGTAGTAGATTTGACTTTTACTCATAGTGAGGGTGATATTGACCTTGATGTTTATGACACCTCTCTTACTTTAATAACGGGAAGTTGGTCTGTTACTGATAATGAATATATCAACTATATTGTCCCTTCGAGTGGTACCTACTATCTTTTAGTTTATTATGGGAATCTAGGTAATGAATATGATTTATGGTGGGATGATATACTATCTACAGGTCCCACTGATGATAATTATGAACCAAATAACGATTATACTCAAGCGTATGATCTTTCATCCTATGAAGGAATATGGCTGAGTACGATTGATGGACTTGGTGTTCAGGCGGATGATGACTGGTATGAAATTTATATTACAGAAGGAAATGAGCATTTGAGAATAGAGCTCACTTTTTCTCACGCAGCGGGAGATATTGACATTGATGTTTATGACGCCTCTCTTACTTTAATAACGGCAGGTTGGTCTACTACTGATAATGAAACCGTTAACACTATTGTTCCTTCGAGTGGAACCTACTATCTTTTAATTTGTTGGGGCGATGCAGGAAATGAATATGATTTAAGATGGTCTAGCCAATCTCCTAGCGATGGTTCTCCTCTAATTCCTGGATACAACGTACTAATTTTATTTGGCGCAATATTCGCAATTTCTATAATACTAATAAAAAAGGTAAATAAGAAGTAAGATCAATTAAAATAAATTTCTTTTTTTTTATCGAAATTTTTAAATTAAAATGATTAATTCCAACTATTTTCCAATACAATTAATTTTTTTAAAGTATGATTAATTTAAATTCTATAATTTCTATACTCATATACAAATTAATCGATTAAGTTATGACAGAATGTAAACAAGAAGAAATAAAAAATAGATGTTCGTGTACTTATGATTGCAGTAGAAGAGGAAAATGTTGCGAATGTATAGAATATCATCTTTCGATGAATGAGTTGCCGGGATGCATTTTTTCCAAAATCTCTAAAGAAGCTGAAAAGTCATATAATAGAGATTTTGAATATTTTGCGAAACTAGTCCTAAATAAATGAAATATAAAAAAAATAAATCAAAAGAAACTAATGAAAACAATGACAGATTTTAATAAAATCTTTGAAGAAAAAGGATTAGATTACATTCAGTTCCAGTTTTCGACTATTTTAGGTGAATTTAAAGCTGTTGAGTTTCCTACTAAAATCTGGAATGAGATGCAGGAAGGTACAGGAGTAGATGGTTCATCTCTTGGATTCCTTAAAACCGAGCAAAGTGATATGTGTGCTGTTCCTGATTTCAGTACTTTTGCAATACTCTCATTTAATCCCAGAGTGGGGCGCTTTATTTGCGATTTAACCGATAATAAAGGAAAGCCATATCCAACATGTCCTCGCGGAATTTTAAGGAAAATTATCGATAAGACCAAATCTTTGGGATATACTTTTAAAACTAGACCAGAATTAGAATGGTACTTTATTACAAAAGATAAAAATCCAGGCGACATGGGTACCTATATGGATATGCTTCCTAAAGATCCCCTCCAAGATATACGTCGTCAAATTATTGATGAAATGATTCAAATGGGTATTGGTGTTAAAACTTTCCACCATGAATTTGGTTCTGGTCAACAAGAAGTAGAATTAACTACTGACAATGCTTTACACCAAGCGGATAATGTTCAAACAGCAAAGTTGATTACAAAAGTAAAAGCATTTCATAATGATCTTATTTGTACCTATATGCCAAAACCATTTCCTGAAATGGCTGGTAATGGTCTTCACATTCATCAATTCCTTTCTAAAAATGGTGAAAATCTTTTTACTGATAAAGAAAAAGGGATAAGTGATATTCTTAGATATTATATTGGAGGAATTCAAAAACATATATTCTCAATTTCTGCACTATTAAATCCTTCTACTAACTCTTATAAACGTTTAATTCCTAATCATGAAGCTCCAGTATATATTTCTTGGGGAATTGGTAATAGAACTGCACTAATACGTGTTCCAGGTTATGAAAAATCTGCTCGAATTGAATATAGAGCTGGAGATGGAGCTATGAATATATATCTTGGTAGTGCAATATTACTTGCAGCTGGATTAGAGGGAATAAAAAATAAAATCGAACCGAATACGCCAACTATTAAAAATGTTGATAATTTAACTAATGAAGAAAGGGAAAAATTAGGAATTAAAAAACTCCCGGGAAGTTTAGAAGATTCTTTAAACGCATTTGAAGGCAGTGAATTTATAAAAAAGGTTTTAGGAAAAGAATTCCGAGAAATTTATTTGGATATAAAATATACTGAACTTCAGGGGTATGAAATCGCGAAATCAAACGACAATGAAAAACAGTGGGAATTAAAAAAATATCTTCATTGTTAATTCTGAATACTTATAACAAAATTTCTATTTTTGTAAAAGCAATATTATAAAGGAAAAAAGATATAATTAGCTTAAAGTTACTTTAATTAAAATAATCTTTATGGAGGGATTGAAATTTCTGAAATATTTATTATAGTAGGTGTATTGTTAGGTTTCTTCTTAATTATCGTTGCCATCATAGTCCTTTCAGGACTTAGAACCGTGACTGAATATAAACGCTTAATAATATTTCGATTTGGAAGATATAAAAGAACTGTAGGGCCCGGGATCATATATAAATTTCCACTTATTGAAAAATCAATGAGTGTTGATTTAAGAATTAAAACCTTAGATATTTCTAAACAAGATATTATCACAAAAGATAATATACCAATTACCGCCGATACAAGTGTATTTTATAAAGTTATAAATCCTCAATATGCTACAACTAAAATTGAAAATTTTATGAGGGCAGTGTTCAACTATACTCAAGGTGCACTAAGGGATGTTATTGGAGGCATGGCATTAGATGAAATTCTAACACAACGAGAAAGAGTTTCACAAGAAATTCGAAAAGTAGTAGATGAAGAAACAAGAGAATGGGGTATTGAAATCAGTCAAATTAAAATACAACAAATTGAATTACCTCAGACTATGAAACGTGCTATGGCTGTTGAGGCTGAAAAAGAAAGAGAAAAGCGTGCTTCAATAATCGCCTCAGAAGGCGAACTTGAATCTGCGAAAAATATAGCGGCAGCCGCTGAATTGTTAGCTCAAAATTCGGCTGCGATTCAATTAAGAACATTGCAAACAATTCAAGATATATCTCATGAACCATCACAAAAAATAATAATTTTTATGCCTTCTGACATTGGAAACTTACTAAAAAAACTATAAAGAAAGAAAAAAGATCCATTAATAACAACAAAAAAAGAAAATAATAATATATAATTTTTTATTTTTTAATTATGAAAACACATATTAGAAACTCTAATTGAACTTCTACGTTTTATTTTAAGGTTTTTAGATAGGAATCTCAATTTTCAAAATGGTTTAAAATTATGAAAAATACTGCTATAAATTTAATGAAAGCTTTTATACATGAAGCCCAAGAGAGGACTAAGTATGAGATTTTTGCTATAATCGCACAAAAAGAGGAACTTCCTTTAATTTCTACAACTTTTATAGAAATTGCTGAGCAAGTAAAGGAAAATGCATATTCGATTTTTTTTATGTTAGAACAATTCAAAAAGGAAGAGCTTATTGAAAATGTAAAGGTAGAAATTGATAGTCCTATTACTTATGGTACAACTGGTGAAAATTTGGAATCAGCTATTAAAGAAGTCGAATATAATGGAATTCCAATATACCGCGACATTATTAATATTACGGATAAGGAAGGATATACTGATATAGCAATTAGATTAAAAGAGATTTCCCAAATTAAAAGAAATTATCTATATCGTTTTAGAACTCTTTCAAAATTGCTACAAGATAATATAATATTTCAGAAGAATAAAATTATTGTTTGGAAATGTATGGAATGTGGATATGAAACAACGACTGACGAATTAGAGGAAGATTTCAGTTGTCCTGTTTGTGGTCATCTTAAATTATACTTTAAAAAAGAAATTTTTGATTTAACTAATCAAGATCTTTTACTAAAAAAGAAGGAAAAAACGATTTGGATTTGCATGGAGTGTGGATTTGAAGTATTATTGGATAAATTACCAGAAAATTGGAAGTGCCCATCTTGTAAACGTTCTAAAGAATATTTTAAGCGAAAACCCTCTAAAGCAAAAGAAGAACGAATTTCAGTTTCCAAAAGAGAAAAAGCTACTTGGGTATGCTTAGAATGTGGAAATGAAGAAAAAGTAGATTTACCTCAAGACTGGAAATGTTCTGTCTGTGGTTATCCTAAAAAAGATAATTACTAAACTTAAAAAAATTTTACATGGACTATTTTTGCTGTTTTAAATCGTTCTGCTATTTTTACCATTTTTACAGTTTTTTTGTTCCATTTTGGATTAAGTTCTGTTCGTGAAAACATAGTATACCAATCAATTACTATAATTTTTTCAGACCACTCTGCTATTTTTTTTATTGGGTTACCAATACCTATATGCCAAAAAGGTGTTTCCACTCCTGCTTTTTTTGCCCTCTTATGAGCCACTTTAATAGCTAAATTGGAAATGCAATCAAAAATTAATTCACCATCAGGGTAGTTTCCAGCTAAAGCATTAAAAAATGCAGATATCTCCTTTTCTTGGAAGTAATAGATAAATCCTCCGGCAATTAAAAAAATACCCTCATCATGGCTAAAATCTATCTCATCAAACCAAGAATAATCAAGGGCAGACTTTGAAATATACTTACATCTATTTGTTTCTGGTATATATTGCCTACGAAATTCAATAGCATCAGATAGGTCTAAATCATACCATCTAATTTTACCATTGTCTACACGAAAAAATGTAGTATCTAAACCTGCTCCAATATTTACTATTGTTGCATTGGGAAATCTTTCTATATACTTTTTCAGTGCATCATCAAAATTTTTAGCTCTAACTAAAAGACCTATCCCTCGCCATTCTCCAAGGTACTCTTGTACTTTTGAAAAATCATACTCCAGTTTTTCAATTATTTCATAAGCTTTTTGATCGTCTAATATTTCAGGATATAACTTACTAAATTTTGCTCGAGCCCACAATGGTCCTAACATTGTTTCTTGAACAGATCCCTCAATTAGATTAACTTTCTCCATGGTTAATAATCATCAATTTTCATTTAATAAAAAAGTAGAGATTGATTACTAATTTTAAAAACTTTTAAGTAAATAGACGCTTGAGATATATACTCGCCCTTCTGTACTGTTTCCGTCACCGGAGAGCAGTTGGAGCATCAAACTAAGCGGCCTACCTAAAGCTCGCTCCAAAATACTCATAGCTTTCATTTGGCCTTGCACCAAGGTTTTAGCTCGTTTCAACCATTCCTTCCTACAATTTCATTAGCTTATATCCAAATCATTAATATCTGTAAGAAGGCAGTACCGTTTCAGTAGCTAAAATACGGTTCTCACCGTAGTAGTTCTCTACTCCTTGCTTGGAGAGTGGGGCGAGGTTCCTCAGCAGGATATACCCACCGTCAGCTCCATATCTCACTCGTCTTTCTTCTAAAAGGAAAAATAACTATTTAAATTTTTGTCTTTAAAACTGATATTCATAGGAAATAGCAAGTGCAAAAAATAAAAAATAATAAAAAAGTATAAAGTTAAATTTTTTTAGAAAGATATTAATCCTGCTCCATTACCAAAAAGCATTAAGAATCCAAGGAAAATTGATGCAGTTAATGACATTACAACCAATAAGGTGTTAATACTTGGACCTGCAGTGTCTTTAAATGGGTCTCCAACCGTATCTCCCGTAATTGATGCTTTATGCACTTCAGTACCTTTTCCTCCAAGATTTCCATCCTCTATCCATTTTTTAGCATTATCCCATGCTCCACCAGCATTAGACATCATAATAGCAAAAACAAAACCAGATAAGATTGCACCTGCTAAGAATGCACCTAATGCTGATACCCCGAATATTATTCCTACTGAAACAGGAACGGTGATTGAAATAATGCTTGGTAATATTAATTCTTTTAGCGAACCTTTAGTTGCAATATCGATTGTCTTACTAAAATCAGCTGCTTCCTCACCAGTTAATATTTTAGGATTTGATTCAAATTGTCTTCTTATTTCATCAACCATTATTGCTGCATTTCTTTGCACGGCAAGAATTAATAAAGCAGAGAATAGTGCAGGTACAACAACTCCTATAAAAGCGCCTATTAATATATTTAGGTTTAATAGATCCATAACTGCAATTGTACCTGGATTTATATCATTAGCTTCTGTAGCATAGGAAAAGAGTAAAGCAAGAACAGTTAAATTTGCTGCTCCTATAGCAAATCCTTTGGTAATAGCTTTAGCAGTGTTTCCTGCTGAATCCAATCGATCCGCTATACGTATTACATCTTCTCCAAGGTCTCCTTGTTCTGCAATAGCTCTAGCATTGTCTACAATAGGACCATATGCATCATTAGAAACAATAGTTCCTACAATAGCTAACATTCCTACAGCTGCCATTGCAACTCCAAAAACCTCAGCTAACAGATAAGTGAATACCATTGCAAGCACGATCCCTAGAGCAGCAGGAATTACACTTAGTAATCCATAGGAAAAGCCACTGAGTATAACTACAGCGTGTCCTTCTTGCGCAGCTTCCGCCATCTTTCTTGTTGGCTTTCTATCGGCTCTTGTGAAGTAATCACTTGTAAAGCCAAGCACGATACCAGCAAGTAGACCAATAATAGAACATGCAGATAATTTCCACAACATTGTTGTTTCTTCTCCATTTAACCCTATAACCATTATTAGAGTAAACAGAATAGCCAATGCTGCAAATATTAATGTTGATAAGTATGTTCCAGTGTTCAAAGCTTTACCTGGTTCATCAGATCCAGTCCGCTTTATTATATAAATACCAATAAGAGATGATAATAAACCAGCAGCACATAACATAACTGGGTAAATTGTATAAATGAATCTTCCATATTCTGACAAATTAATATCTAGAAAGGGTAATGTTGCAGCTAACATCATTGCTGCTATAATTGACGCAACATAAGAATCGAACAGATCACTTCCCATCCCTGCAATATCACCCACATTATCTCCTACATTATCTGCTATAGTAGCGGGATTGCGTGGATCATCTTCAGGAAGGTTATATTCTGCTTTCCCAACTAAATCTGCTCCAACATCAGCCGTTTTGGTATAAATTCCTCCACCACATTTCATAAATAGTGCTACACTACTCGCACCAAAACTAAATCCTAGTACTATCATTGGATCTGGCACAATCCAATATAAGGTTGAGACCCCAATCAAAGCAACACCAACTACGGCAAGTCCCATAACGGCACCTCCGAAAAATGCGATGTCAAAACCTTTTTTTGTGCTTATAGTACATCCTTGAGCTGCTCTGGTGTTTGCCTTCACACCAACATACATTCCTAGCCAACCAGCCATCATTGAACCTACAGCACCAATTAGATAAGCAACCATTTGCTCCCAATTTAATGCATCCTCAAAAATTCTTGTATACGTAGTGCTATCTTTCAAGGGAGAAGGTAAAAATAACAAAGCAATTGCAAGAACTCCCACAAATAGTCCTAAAATCTTATACTGAACTTTAAGGTATGTTTTTGCTCCCTCTTCAATGTATCCTGCTACTTCTTGCATTCTCTCATTTCCAGGATCCTCTTTTAAAACTAAGAATCTAAAGTATAAAGCCATTGCTATGGAGATTATTCCTGCGATTAAGGCAACAATTAATATGAATGGTACATCCATAATTTTTCACTTAATTTCGAATTTTTTATTAAATTTTTTTTAATTCAAATATGCAATAATATCACTCAAAATTTCTTAAATCATTAAAACATTTTGAATTTGAGAGAAATCATTTTTCTTAGAAAAAGTAAAACATTATAAATTGAACTGAATGTTTATTAATCATTCAAAGTAATTAATATTAGACAGTTAAGGTCGAAATAGAACACAATCAAATCTATAATTGATCCTAAATGACTTCAGAGGAAAGTGAAGTATCCCTAGTAGAAAAGGCACGAGAGGAAGAGAGAAATTACAATTTTTTGAATGCAGCAAAGCTCTATTATCAAGCTGCAAAATCTTATAGTGATAAAAAAGAAGGAGTAAAAGCAAGGGAAATTTTTCATGATTTGATTAAATTATATTATGGTTATTTGGAGAGTTCAGTCAAAACAGCAGAAGAATATATGGAATTATTAAAGGATTATGTTAAACTCTTTGAAGAAGGAGCAAGACTCTGTAAAAAGAATGGATTTGAACTTGAAAGATTGGAATTAGAAGCAATTTCGACCTGTTATAAATGTTTCACAGCAGATACTGTTGAAGAAGCAGAGAGAATGGCTAATAAAGCTCTAGAGCTAAGTTCTAACTTGCTTGAGAGATATTCAAAAAAAAATGATGAGCAAGTTCCTCCTAGGATTGTAAACGAGTTAAGAATAATTAACGTGTTTGCATTGTTTAATTATGCAAATTTCTGTAAGGAGCCAGTAGAATTAAAGAAAATTGTAAAAAGAACCATTGAATTAAGTGGAAAAATTTGGAAACTTTCAATGGAAAGTAGAAATATGTACGATATTGTTTTTTCCCTTTATATTGAGTGTACGATTGTACAAATACTAACTATTATTGAAGATTTCAAACGGGAGAGACAATCGATAGAAACTTTTAAAGACATTATTTATAAGTGTGAAGAAAGTATTAAGTTTCTTACACCATATAATAATCCCTTAGTTCTTACCATTTTATACCATACATATGGCTTTATAAACTCTGAGTATGGATATAAACATATTGATGATGAAATAGAGCAGAGAAATTATTTTGAAAAAGGAATAAAATATCTTGAGATGGGTTTAGATTTAGCAAGAAAAGTTAAAAACAAAATTATGATTGTTTGGAGTCTCTATTTGATAAATGAATATGCCTTTATTAGCGGTAAATTTATGTATCTACAAAAAAGAATTATTAACGACATTAAGGAGATTAGGGACGCAGGGAATATAATACAATTCCCATTAGGGATGATGCAAGCGTCCTATTTTTATTCGAATCATTTACCAGCATTTTATTATTCCAATGTTGCCCAATTAAGCTTTTTTACACCAAATCAAAGAAAATCTTATGCAGAAAAAGGGGTTGAATATGCATTGAGAACTTTAGATTGTAGTGTAAATGATATATCAAATTCATTCTCATTTTTATCCCTCACCATTAGCTATGCTGTGTTGGTTCGTTTTTCTGAAACAAAAGAAGAGCGAGATACAAACATTGAACACATGTTCCATTATGCAAATGAAATTAAAAGGATTGGGGATAAATATGGAGGAGGGCAAGTTCAAGCATTTACTTACAATTGTCTCAATAGAGCTTATAAAACCTTAGCCGAAGTTTCAGAAAAAAAAGAAAAAAGAGTTGAAATGTTGTTATCTGCAGCTGATGCATCTAGAAATTATTTAAAGCATGCTTCAGAGTCTCGCTCAGGCATTATAGCTGCTCAAATGAGGTTAGCCTTTCTCTATGAAGAGATAGGTATTTTAACTAAAAATAATGAAAGATTATTAGAGGCAAAAGAGTTATTGCTTGATGCTATTAAAGGAAGTCTTGAGAAAGGTTATTATTCTTATGCAGGTACAACATATGAATACATCGCACGCCTAGAGGATCGACTCGGTAACCACACTTCTTCTGCTGAGAATTATATGAAAGCCGAAAAAAATCACTCAGAATCATTAAAAAGTATTGAATATAGGCCACTTAGAGAAAGAGTTAGGGAGAAGATAAAATATGCTAATGCTTGGAATCTAATTGAAAAATCTAAAGCATATCATAAAAATGAAGACCACTTGAAAGCAAAGGAGTGTTACGAAAATGCAAGTGAAATTTTGAAAAAAATTCCTAAATATAATTTTGAGGGATTTTATAATGCAGCTTGGGCAATGTTAGAGGAAGCAGAATTATTAAGTAAGCAGGAAAAAAGAGAGGAAGCTATAAAACAGTATAAACATACAATACAAGCTTTCGAAGAAACTATACACATCCTAAAGGAGGCTTTAGTGAAAACTACAGAGCAACCAGAAAAAGAACGAATAGAAAAGCTTGAAAAGGTCGCAGAAGTAAGAATTGATTATTGTTCTGCTAGAATAAATCTAGAAGAAGCGATAATGTTAGGGAAGAAAGGAGAACATTCCACAGCAGCAGAAAAATTCGGGATCGCCGCTTCTGTATTTAGAGGTGTTTGCACACGATATAAGTTGGAGAGAGAAAGAAAGGAGCTTGAAGCTATATATTATCTATGTCGAGCGTGGGAAAGTATGGAACTTGCAGAAAAATTTGAAGAACCAGAAAGGTTTGATTATGCTGCAAATTTATTTACAAAAGCTAGTGAACTCTTTGTTGACATGAAGTTAAAGTTATTAGCTTCAGGTAATTCAGCATTTTGCCAAGCTCTTGAGTTAAGCTGTAAATTTGATGAATCCATGGATATTGGTATAAAGATGAATTTATATCCTAAAGTGAAATTGATGCTAAGTAAAGCAGCTTCCTCTTATGGTAAAAGTGGTTTTGAAAATGTAGCAAATTGGGCTTTAGCTTCTTCGATTTATTTTGATGCTGCTTGGCACTTAATCCAAGCTGATAAAGAACTAGATTTTACTGAAAAAGGAAGGTTATTAGGTATTGGATCTAATTATTTAAAGTCATCTTTAGAATTATTTAGCAAAGCGGGTTATAGAAATAAAGTTGTTGAGGTTCAAGACAGATTAAACCGAGTAGAGAAGGAAGAATCCATTCTTTTTTCTGCTTTAAGTACTATAAAAGAACCATCAATCTCTCGAAGTACTGTAGGTATAGTTGCTCCTTCTTGCCCTATTGAAAGCAGCCAATCTCCTAGACTAGGGGAAGCTCGTCAGTTCACTGAAGAAGAACTTCGAGTTACTATGGAGAGAATAGAACGAAAAAAGTATGAACTTATCTATAAAGATTTGGTTAAAGAATATCCGAAAGTTCAAAAAAGAGAATGTAGAGTTGGTATTGCTCAAATAGGAGTTTCTAAGAGTGGAGACATTATGAATGAACTTTATGAAATGAGAGCTTCAGGTATTTTAAATCTTAGAGAAGATAAGATTAATACTGTCAGATTTAATGTTAAAAAAATGATTGAAAGAGCACATAAAGAGGGAATCAATATCCTCCTATTCCCAGAAATGACAATTGACCTCAATTATGGGCAATGTCTCGGAGAGATAGCAGATTTAGCCAAATTATACGAGATGTACATAATACCAGGTTCCTTTCATGACCAAGAAACAAAAAGGAACATTTGCATGGTTTTCGGGCCCGAAGGGATTCTTTGGGAACAAGAAAAGCATATTCCTGCAATTATTAGTTTTGGAGAAGGAAATCGTTTTAAGGAAGGAATAGATGTTAGTAGCTTACCAAGAAAAACAATCATTTGTAATACAGAATATGGGAGAATCGCTATTGCTATTTGTCGAGACTTTCTTGACATGGATTTAAGAGTGGAGTTAAAAAATTTCGAACCCCCGATTGATATAATTCTGAATCCCGCTTTTACACCAGTCACAGCCGATTTTAAAGCAGCTCATTTTGATGCACGTAGATCTATATATGCATATTGTTTTTTTGCAAATATTGGTGAATTTGGAGAATCCCAAATCTATACACCGGAAAAGGATCGAACTGAGCGAATTGTACCTGCAAAAGAAGAAGGTTTGATCTTTAAAGATATAGAATTATTCAAGCTACGTTCAGAACGTAAAAAATGGGAGAAAGAGCACAAAAAGGACCAGCTATTTATTCAAAGCACAAGATAATAAATATATCAGGGATATCTAAGATTTTTATTCCTTTTTTTCTTAATTTTTTTTAATTAGTATAAAAATCATAATAGTTACTTTGATTATTAACGGATGGTTTCAAAAGATTATAAAGTGAAATGATTTTTAATTAATTATTTAAGAAATATATATAATAGAATATAGGTTTGATTATTTTTGGTCTTAGAAATTTATCAGATAATTTTTCTTATTTTTATTGGAGCACTTGTAGGAATTTCGATGAGCTTTATTGGTCAGACGGGGCAAGGTGTCGTTGTCCCTCTTATTTTAATAATTTCTGGAGATCTTTTTCTAGCAATAGCAATCAGTGTTTTAAATGATTTAATAGCAGCAATCGCAGTAGGCTTTAATTATACCCGAAAAAAGCAATTCTATTTCCGTCGGGACATATTAATTTTAATGCTAATTGCCAGTATTGCCGCCTTTTTTGGAGTTTTTATATTACTGACAACTCCTTTAGGGTCAGTTTTTGGTTGGGGGATTCCCATATTTATTATTTGTTTAGGATTAGCCATTCTTAGAAAAGGTTTTCCTACATCCGATTCAGTTCAGAGAACAGTAAATAATATTATTAAGAGATTTACAAAAAACAAAACAAATAATGAAAGTCAAAATAATTTTAAAGAATTAGATCCTGTTGAAAATGAACAAATCCAAGGATTTATTAAACCCTATTCAAGATTATTTTATCTTTTAGCAATCATACTTGGATTCTTTGTCGGTATCAATTCAGGTATGTTTGGTGCGAGCTCAGGGTTGATTATAACTTTAGTTTTAATAATCCTTTATGGGTATCCAATAAAGAAGTCTGTAGGTACAGCATTACTACTAAGTATCTTCATGTGTTTCTTTACATTTTCAATATACCAAATTTTAGGTTTTACTATTAAAAATCAATTCTATTATAATTGGGAATTTACTCTCTATCTTGGAATTGGTTCATTTTTAACGGGATTTATTGTTTCCAATTATGTGCAAAGATTATCTGCTAAAGCAATGGGAAGAGGAATGGGTGCAACAATGATTATTTTGGGTACCATCTCTTTAATATTCTTCTTCCTCATGTAAAGCTATAATGTGCTAAATTCTTCTGTTTTAAAACCCCATAATTTTAAGATCTTTTCTGCTCCATCGATTATTTCTTCAATAAACGCTTTAACCGGCACAATTTCTTTCCGGTGTCCTAATGCCATAGAAGGAGACATAAAATTTTTAACATTATAATGAAAAATCCTATTATAAAAATCTTCATCAAAAATATCCATATTGAGCCATTTTTTTTTAATATTTAAAGCTACGGGACATTCTTTTGTGATCATTAATGCGGTTCCAAAACAAACTGCATCAGCACCCAATGCTAAAGCACTAAGATACCCTCTCGCATCACCAATCCCCCCGGCAGCAATGATAGGTATTTTAAGCAGTTTTTTAGCCATTGTTATATTTATCAAAGTTGTATTTGAAAAAGGATTTTTAAATCCAGTACCTTCTAAACCGACTAATGTAACTGCATCTGCACCATCTTTTTCTGCTGCAACAGCATGTTTAATTAAAACACATTTATGAAACCAATATCCTCCTGCTTGATGTATTCTATCCCCTAAAAATTTTGCTTTAAAGCCAGAAGTAGTAAAAATCTTAATATTTTCATTAAGAGCTACTTCTAAATATTCTAAATACCTCTTTTTTGTCTTTTTATCTTCGTTAGTATCCATTAAAGTATGATGAGGTAATGAAAGATTGACTCCAAAAGGTTTATCAGTAAGATTTTTCATATTTTGCAGATCAATTTTAAAATCCTCCAAATTTGGAAAATTTAAAGCAGCTATGATTCCTAATCCACCTGCATTTGAAAAAGATGATGCAAATTTTGATTTACCCCATCCACCAAAAGCCCCCATAACAACGGGATACTTAATACCTGTTATTTTAGTAATTCTCGTCTTCCAGATCATAATAAAATTTAGTTATTATTTAAAACAAAAAAATAATTAAAAAAAAATTTTATTTGAAAATTCATTCATAATCTATTTCTTTTTGTTGTATTCAGCAGGATTCCCCCCGCCTTCAAGAAAATCAACGTATTTTTTCAGACTTTCTAAGAGCATATCACCAGCCATACCAAGTATGCTCTCTTGTTCTGGGTTTTCGAATTCTGCCCACCCCATTACTTCAGTTGAATCTCCTTTTGGAGTAAGAACATATCCCATCTTGCTGAAGGGCCCCCCTTCTATTTCCATTGAAATTTTTTTATTTTCATCTCTTTCGGTAACTGTTGAAATAATATCTCCCACTGTGGTTTTTACAGAATATTTATCTGGTTCAATTGTAGTTAATTTTTTTACTGTAATATTCCACTTTTCCTCAAGATTTTCATCATTCAATATATCATAAATTTTGTTTGGAGATGAATTGATCTCTACTTTTCTTTCAAATTTAGCCAAAAATCTCACCTTTATAAGTTTAGTATATATTTATGTTGAAATGATATATATATTTTTCAGACCAGATAGTTTGTTTTAAATACATTACGAACATTTTTAGTGATTAATCATTGAAAATGAAATTTTAAAAACATAAGGTAATCAGAAAAATGGATTATGAAGATATTATATTTGAAAAGAAAGATAGAATTGCTCGAATAACGATAAATCGACCTCAACGTTATAATGCATGTGCACTACGAACTATCCATGAATTGATTGACGCTTTTAACCGATGCATGGATAATGAAATTGGTGTTGTGGTATTTACTGGTGCAGGCGATAAAGCGTTTTGTACAGGTGGTGATCAAACAACACGCGAGAAGGGCGGTTATACGGGAGAGTATATGTTGCCTTTGGAAGTAGGATGGCAGCGAGTAACATTTCTAATCCGTACATTACCCAAACCAGTCATAGCTCGTGTGAATGGTTATGCGATTGGAGGAGGACATGTATGGCACGTTAATTGTGATCTCAGTATTGCGGCAGAACATGCACAGTTCGGACAAGCAGGACCACGTGTAGGTTCATTTGATCCGGGATATGGAACTGGTGACTTAATGCGTGCAGTGGGCATAAAACGGGCGAAAGAGATTTGGTTTCTTTGTCGACGTTACACAGCACAGCAGGGTATGGAAATGGGATTAGTGAATTCTGTTGTGCCTTACGAAAAGTTGGATATAGAAGTAGAACAATGGTGTCAAGAACTATTAGAAAAGAGCCCAACAGCATTGAAGATGCTAAAATATGCTTTTTTGGCTGAAACTGATGGAGTAACTGGCATTACTCAACTAGGAGTTGGTGGATTATCTCTTTACTATGGTACTGAAGAAGCGGTAGAAGGAAAGAATGCATTTATAGAGAAAAGAAAAGCAAATTTCAATCAGTTTCGAAAAAAGTGAAATTTTTGGAACTAAAAAATCCGTAAGGCAACACCTAAAGATGCAAAAAGTATATTTTCTTTAAAACTTATTTAACTAATTTTATTTTAATTCTTCACGTGCTATAATTAAATTCTGAATTTCAGAAGTTCCTCCTCCAATTTGGAAAAATTTTGCATCCCTCATATATCTCTCAACAGGATAACAATCTGTGTATCCATCTCCACCATGGATCTGAACTGCTTCTGAAGTAATTTCTACTGCCGTTCTACTAGAAAAAGTTTTTGCCATTGAAGCTTCTTTGGTTATATCTATATTCATTTCCTTTAATTGTGCTGCACTATAGGTTAATAATCGTGCTGCGCGCAGTTTTGTAGCCATTTCTGCAATTTTTAATTTAATGAGTTGAAACTCCGATATTGGTTTATTAAATTGAATTCTGTTTTTTGCATAACGTTTTGAATCTTCTAGAGCTGCTAAAGATATACCATTGCATTCAGAACTTAGAGTTATTCTTTCTATGTTAAAGGTATCCATTAAACTTTGAAAACCGCTCCCTTCTTCACCAATAAGATTATCTTTTGAAATTTCTGCATTTTCAAGAGTAATAATACCGTTATATACTCCATTTAATCCCATTAGTCCATAAGGATTTTCTATTGTTAGTCCAGGTGTATCTTTTTCCACTAAGAATACACTTGTCCCATTTCGAGGATTGACATTTTTATTTGTTATACACCAAATAAAATAATAGTCTGCGATTCCCGCATTTGTTATGAATTTTTTAGAACCATTTAAAAGATAGATATTTCCCTTTTTTTGGGCCACTGTTTTAATTCCTGCCACGTTTGATCCTGCTTCTTCCTCGGTAACACATATACCACATAGCTTTTCTCCAGTGGCAATCTTTTTAAGAAACAATCCTTTTTGTTGTTCACTACCGTACTTATTGAGAAGATAACCATTCAATATACAAGGGGTTCGTGTTACAGAAACAGCGACATTTATTTTTGAAATTTCTTCTGTAATTAAACAATGAGCAATCAATCCTAATTCGGATCCTTCATACTTTTTTGGAATTAGTGGTCCAAAAAATCCCTTTTCTCCAATTTTTTTAATTATGGATAATGGGATTTCTTTTTTCAGATTAATATCATCCTTTAATGGTTCCAATTCTTTTAATAAGAATTCTCTTATCTCTCTTCGTAAAGTATGATGTTTTACTGAAAAGAAAATATCATCCATTTTATCATCCTTTATTTATGTTTTGAGTTACTTTAAGTAATATTAATAATTGGTTTGAAGTTAAATTTTTTTTATATTTTATAATTTTTTAATTGGATATAGGGAATGCTATAAAGAATTAATCAGATTTTAATTATTTTTTAATACAGTTAATTCATTAAACTAGTAGTACATTACTAGGTAGATATAGAATATTTAGAGATTTTTTTATTGAGAAAAATTCCTAATTTTTGTTCAAAAATGTCTCAAGTAGTAAATCAGGATTAGAATCATGATTGATACAGGTATTAAACATAACGGCGTGAAACCTAAACAAAAAAGCGATAATTTAAAAGAGCAAAACACTAATTATACTGAATTATTCAAAAGATATAATCAATTACATAATGAAAATCAACAGTTAAATGAGGAAAATAAAGTTTTAAAAGATTTAATTCTTGAAAAACAAGATCATGATTTTCATTCTTCTTTAAATGATAAGGAAAATGTACAATTTCCTCCTAATAGAATAAAACGAAGTTTTTATATTCAGATTGTTATAGGTCTTTTAGTGATTATTTTATCGTTAGGATTTCATATTGTATATTTAGCAGTTACAGATTGCTTAATGTATAATGATGGAAATCCTGATTGCTGGATAAAATCATGGCTAGGAATAAGTATGCATGCGAGTTTATTCATAGATCTATTTCTTTATTCATTGATTTTTCTCCAATCAATTTTGATTATATTAATAATTCGGAGTAAAATTAATGAATTTAGATTGAAAACAAGGTGAAACCTAATAAATAGTGATTATCCTAAAGATAATTAAATTATTTACCAATGAATAATTGATGTTTTTAAGCTCACTTAGATATATTTATTTAAAGTTATTAATAATGTGGTAAAAATGAGTGAAGATTATAAGTTCTGTGAAAACTGTGGTGAAAATGTAGAGGATGAAGTATTTTCTTGTTATGAGTGTGGGAATTCTATATGTGAAATGTGTGCTAATGTTTGTAAGAATTGTGGAGAATATTTATGTGATGGATGCTATCATGATCATAAAAAAAATTGCAAATAAATGAAAGGTACCTATATTTTAGTTATTCTTTTACGTAAAAATTCAAGAATTCGAGTTGGTTCTTTAGGTTACATTCTATTTAATAAAGGATCTTATTTTTATGTAGGTTCCGCAATGGGAACTGCAAATTCATCAACTTTATTGAATAGAGTAAAAAGACACTTATCTCGTACAAATAATAAAAAATTCCATTGGCATATTGATTACTTATTAGCTAATATAAATTCAAGGATAAGTCACTTATATCTCATTCCATCTACTAAAAGATGGGAATGTACAATAGCGAACGAATTAATGGAAAGTGCTGATGGTTTTATAAAAGATTTCGGATCTTCTGATTGTAATTGCAAAAGTCATTTGTATTATTTTAAAAATTCTGATGAATTAGCGAATAAAATGACTATCTTAGTAAAATAATTGCAATTATCAAATTTATTACAATAAGAATTTCTGGTATGACTCCAAACTTTTTATAATTCCAATTTGGGAGCCAAAAGAGTGTTTTTTCTCTGATTTTATCTACAATTCTATGGAAAAAGTTGCTATGGTGGTAATCTGTTTTTCCATTTATATTTCTCCTTTTTTGAATTCGTCTTACTATTACCCAATCCCAAATGTCTGGTAAATTAGCAAATAACATTCCTAAATAATAAGGAAAGAAAAGAAATATTGCAATATAACCAGAAACACGCACAGTTATATTCCAAGAAACCCAGAATTTATCATCCCAATGTGGTTCAGGAGTATGATAGGTAATTTTTGCAAGTGCATCAACTATAAAATGGGATAAAAAAGCAATGAAAACAGTAAGTAAAAAGTTTAAAGGAAAAGTAAAAAACTTAAAACATAAAATTTGAATGAATATACCAATTAAAACATGAGTAATTAAATTCATAATCCCGTCACTATGTAAATTAGAAAAGAAGAATTATTATCAAATCAAATTATAAAAATTTTTTAAGTTTAAAAATCGTTCTTAATTATTCAATATAAGTTAAATTTAAAAATGATTAGAAAAGTTAAAAGTGAGTATTAAAAATGGGAAATATGTTAAAAGATAAGGTTACCATAATTACTGGCGCTGGACGTGGTTTAGGGCATGAAGAAGCCTTAGCTATGGCAAAAGAAGGATGTAATTTAGTTATCAACGACTTAGGAGCTGCTTTTGATGGAAGTGGCCAAGAAACTAAGATCGCAGATGAAGTTGTGGTTGAAGTGCAAAAATTAGGAGTCAAAGCTGTTGCTAATTATGATTCTGTTACTGATTTTAATAAAGCAAAGGCAATGATCGATCAAGCAATATCAGAATTTGGGAAGTTAGATATTCTTGTAAATAACGCTGGTATTTTACGGGATAGAATGCTTTTTAATATGACAGAAGCTGAATTTGATGATGTAATTGGTGTACATTTAAAAGGTACTTTCAACATGACACGACACGCTGCAGCTTACTTTAGAGAGCAAGTAAAGGCAAATGAAAGTTTGGGAAACTTTGGAAGAGTTATTAATACTGCATCTGATGCTGGTTTAACTGGAAATCTGGGGCAAACCAATTATGGTGCTGCCAAAGCAGGTATTGCTTCTTTTACTATGAACGCTGCAGCTGAATTAAAAAAATATGCTACTGTTAATTGTATCGTTCCTTTGGCAAGAACTCGTTTAACCACAGATGCTACTCCGCAAATGATTGATATAATGAGTAAACTTGATGAAACAGGGCTTGATGTTTTCAATCCTGCTAATGTGGCACCAATGGTTGTATTCTTAGCATCAGACAATGCTAGAAAAATCAATGGAGAAGTATTTAGAGTCGTAGGTGATCGTGTTATGCTATTCCAAGGATGGCATACTGTTAATCAAATCAAAAATGATCATAAGCCATTCACACCACAATTGTTAGCTGATAGAATTAGAGAATTAATGAAAGGAGCACCCAAAAGAGAAAATTTATATGCCCTTTTAGGCGATATGGTTAAAATGTAATAGTGTTAATTTATTTTTTTTATTTTTATTTAAAAATATTTTTACCTTTTCATTCGATATTTATAACAATTTCCTTAATAATTTCATAAATTATCTTAACAAATTTATCAAATTCTTTATCTGATAAATCTTTTTCAAAATTTTTCAAAAAGTTTAAAGTATATTCAAGTTTGTTTAAGGCATTTCTAAGGTATTGTTGCTCATTTAAAATTTTAGATTTGTTTATATGAGATTTTAGAAAAATTATCTCGCTAAAAAGCAGATTAATTAATTTTTCTCTTCTTGATTGAAAAAAATCAGCATATTTCCATTTTATTACTTTACTCATTTCTTATAAACACTTTGTTTATTTTTAAGTTATAAAAAGTAATGAGATATTAATCTCTTAAAGAGTCCAATTATTGATTTAAAAAATAAGAAAGTGTGAAAAAGAATATTCTTAAATTCTGCTAAGAAATCAATCTTCCATCAAATCTTTAAAGAAATCTTCATCAATATGTTTATCTTCATCTGGTTTTTTTACTTCTTTATACATAGAGAAGGTACTCATTAATGCTCCCATTATTAAGCCAATAACTAATCCTGATATAAGAATGTACAAAATAAACCAAATAAGAGCAAGTATGTTAGCTTGTCCCTCTAAAATAGATAATATAATCCATTCATAAAAAGCTATAAATACTGCAGATAAAACACCGCCACTAATTCCTGTTATAACACCAGTTTTTAGAGTATCCGTCTCTGGTTCCTGATTTTTCAAAGTAAATCTTAATCCGATGATTGCTCCAATCAAAAGTTGAAGATCAGCAAAAAGAATAAGTCGAACAATAAAAAAACTGGTTGGTATATAAATAATAAGGCTACATAAAGCAAAGAGAACGATCCCTGCTTCAATATTTCTTTCTCTAGCGTTTTTCATTAAATCTGAGATGAAAGGAATATAAATCACTTATTTTTTTTTAATTAGTCCTATATAGAATTTTAATATGAATAATTAAATAAGAAAATAGTAAGTTAAGAAAGTTATTATTTCATTATATTATCTATTTGCACCGGTAGATCTTTTTCTTTTGTAACTGCCTTTTTAATTTTTTTTAAAATTCTAATTTTTTATTTTATTGCTATGAAAAATTAAACTAATACAAAAAATCCCAATTTAAAATCTTCTAAAAAAGACCGAATTAAGTAATAATTTAACGGTATAAAGATTATTAACAATGATCCTGTTAACATAATTAATGATATTTGATCGAGCGAGGATTCTTTTAATTCATTAATTAAATTTATTATAAATATTATCAATGTTATTAAAGTGAGTCCCAATAACATGATTATTAATAATAAAAATTGACCTGAAGTTTGAAAAAGCAAAGAATTCACCAAAAAATGAAGTTTGATAATTATATAAATATTTTTTCTTTAAATTAATTTATTTGTTCAGAAAAAAATTCTTTCAATTGCTTATTAAATTTATCTATAAAGAGAGGATGGGTCTTTTTAGCTAGAATTTTATAAATTATTTTATCTTTTATTATAAATTGAATAATAAATCCATAACAAAAAAAAGTGAATCAAAATGGATGAAACTAAAAAAGAGAAAATTTTAACTTATTCTAATATTATATTTGGAGCGATAATTATAATTTTAGCTGTTATTCTTATCGTATACACAACTGCTGCTGTTTTAACATTACTTTTTCTCCTTTCAATCGTAATAATTATTATTGGTTTAGTAAGGTTGATTAATGCCTATTCTAATGATAAATTGGATACTAGTGGAAAACTAGCAAAATTTCTTACAGCTATTATTGCTTTGATATTTGGAATTATTGTAATGGTTAATGTAATAGAAGAACCGGCATTTGCCATTGCTATTTTAGTGTTATTATTTAACATTTTATTACTATTGATTGGATTTGCAAGGATATACATAGGAGCAACAACTAAAGAGTATTTTAGAGGATACCGAATTTTTTTAGCTTTAATAGGAATTGTAATGATTGTGTTATCACTTATCGTCTTTTTTACTCCGGAAATTAATAATAAAAAAGCTATAGTTATACTTTCAGTTTCTATATTACTTAGTGGTATCGCAAGATTTATTTTAGGTTTGCTTGGAATTAAGAAATAAATCTTTTTTTTTTTATTTTTCACCGATGAAAGATTATGACGTAATCTAATCTAACTCATCCAACATTTATAACAATTTCCCTAATAATTTCATAAATTTCCTTTACATATTTATCAAATTCTTTATCTGATAATTTTTATATAAAATTTTTCAACAAGTTTAAAGTATATTCAAGTTTGTTTAAGGCATTTCTAAGGTATCTTCAAAGATTAGGATAAATTAATTAAATCTCAACTATAAAAATTAACAGAATTAACCTACTTATATTTATTGTTATCATAATATTCTAAACTAGTTGGTAGGTTGTAATCCACTTACCTTTAAGCTTCATATATTGTTAAGAAAAATTACGATTTGAAATTTGTTAGTCATTTTTTTCTCTAAAGAAAATTAATATAGTAAACGCTACAAGTGTCATTAAAAAAATTAATATTGGATAAGAAGTAGGATTTGATTAGCTGATCTTTCGAAATAATTTGAATAATTTATAATAATTAAATTTAATATTACTAAATATTTAAAAAAAAATAAAATCAGGTGATTTGTTGATTTTATTAAATGTTCTCGATCTATTTATGGAGTGGTTAAACATTTATTTTTTGCCTATTGTGGTTTCCATCTTAGCTATTCTAATAGGATATATTATTTATTTTTTTCTTAGACGACAAATTTTGAGCCTTGTTGATCATGAGAAGTTAGAATTAAATACCGCAAACAATATAACTAAAGTCATTAAATATCTCATTATTTTTATCATTTTAACAGCTATTCTCATACAATTCGCAGAAAGTTTAGGCTTTATAACTGCATTATTTACTCTTGTAGGGGGCACCATAATTGGTTTTGCTGCTATGAATACTTTAGGCAATATGATAGCAGGTATTATTATAATGGTAAGTAGACCTTTTACTGTGGGAGATAGAATCTTATATGACGGAAAAATTGCAGATATTACTGAAATAAAATTAATATATACAACATTGCTTGACCTTGATAATATTAAGATTTCTGTTCCAAATCAAATGATGTTATCACAAGAGATTAATGACTTTGGAAAAAAAGAGATTATCAGAAGACATGTGACTATAACACCTGGATTTGAAGAAGATAGGAATAAAGTTGAAGAGGTTTTATTAAAGGCTGTAGATAAATTACATCAAATATTAAAAGACCCTAAACCATATGTTTGGATAAATAGCTTCCAGAATTATGCAGTTGAATATAGATTATATGTTTTCATAAAAGATATTAAAGACTTACCTCTAATTGAATCTGATTTACATAAAGCTGTATTGGATGCTTGTAAGGAAAATAATATAGATATTAGGACGCCTCTTTTACATAAAAAAATTAATTGATAGAAAAATTTTTTACAGATTTTTATATCCATTTTTTTCTTTTAAAGAAATACACCATGACAAGAACTATTACAACCATTATTGTTATTAGGATTGGGTATGCACTTGGTTGTGATATTTCGGGCATATAAAGGAAGTTCATACCGTAAAAACCTGCTAAAAATGATAATGGTATGAAAATTGTTGATATTATCGTTAAAACTTTCATAATATCATTCATCCTATTGCTAACACTTGATAAATACATATCCAACATCCCAAAAATGATATCCCGATAATTTTCTAAAAGATCACTGATCCTAAAAATGTGATCATATAGATCTCTTAAATAGATTTGCAATTCATCTTTGATTAGATTTGATTGCTCACGCTGCAATTTATTGATTATTTCTCTTATTGGCCAAATTGATTTTCTTAAATCAATCGAAGATCTTTTCAATCGATAAATAAGTTGCAGAGTTTCTGGTTCAGGATTCTTAATCAAAATGTCCTCAATATTTTCTATATCTTCGCCTACCTTTTCTAATACAATAAAATAATTATCAATTATAATATCAATTAAAACATAAAATAAATAATCTGCGCCCATATATCGAACTTTTCCTTTAGGAACTTGAATCCTTTCGTAAATGGGATTAAAAAGGTTAGTATCTCTCTCTTGGAATGATATTACATAATTCTCTCCTAGGATTAAACTAATTTGTTCATATTCAAAATCCTCATGTTCTTGATTCCAACTTAACTTTTTTAATACCGTAAAAATATAGCTCCCATAATCTTCCAATTTAGGTCGTTGATTTGGGCTCAAAATATCTTCTAAAACAAGAGGATGTAACCTAAATTGACGCCCAATCTCTTCAATAACTTTTACTTGTGCAAGACCATATATATCAATCCATTTAATTAATGGCTTTTCAATTTTAGTAAGATCAATCTGAATTTCCTTAAATTCTTGAAAATTAAATTGATCTTCAGTATAATCTGTTATTTTAATTTTAGTTTCTTCTTTTACTTTATCTCCTGTATAAATTAGAGTTCCTGGTGGAAGACCAACCTTTTTCTTCTTTTTACTTGAAGAAATTGCTTTTCTTGAAGGTCTAGAAAATCTTCTCAAATTGTCTCACTTAAACTATAGAGTAAATATTAACTAATAATTTAATAAACCAACTTTTAAAATAAAAGTTTTCTTATATTCTTTTTATATAAAATCTTTATTCTCAATATAAAAAAACTGTGGAGATATGTTTTCGTATGAAAAGAATTTATAAAATAATCATATGGATGTCAGTTATAGGAATTTTTGTATTGATTTATTTTTATTTTGGCTTTGAGCAATTATTATTGAATTTAATACTTTTAAATTTGGCTGCTTTTGTAGTCAGATCAATATTAAATGATGTATTTCATAGTTTGATTAAAAATTTACTCATTCGTTATATAACCATGATAATAATAAACATAATATGGTTAATATTTCCATTTTGGTTGATTTTCATTATTTCACCGATTTTATTTGTAGCAATTATATCATTTTTAGTGGTTGCAATATCTTTAACATTTCAAAATATTATTAATAACATTGCATCAGGGATATTGCTCTTATCATCAGAAGGTTTTGAAGCAGGTGATTTGATTGAAACAAATGGAATTGAAGGTATTGTTAAAGAAGTAACATTAAATAGTTTGAAACTAGTAGATTTTGACGGCTCTATTACTTATATTCCCAACAAAAACGCTTTTAACTCATCAGTAGTTCGCTTTACTCACAAACCTATTAAAAAAGAAAAGAAAATAGACATTTCGGAAGTAGTAAAAAAATTCGGTAAACTAATAACTGGAGAAAAAAAAATTACACGTTATATTAAAGTAGTTGAACTTTTAGGTACAATAGATCCAGAGAATCTTGAAGAATTATTAGTGCCCATATTTGATAAGTATGAGCCCATTTTTGGAACAAGACCATATTTCTATGCAAATAATACAGTCAGTGGGATCACAAATCGATTAAGTATTACCATACAAATTATCACAGAGAATCCAAAATTAATCTTAACCTATACGGATCCCCTATTGAAAGATCTTCTATTTAAAATTTATGAACCAGATATAAATTATGGATGGAACTCTTCTGATACAAATAAGTCAAAAAATATCTTAGAGGTTGATTAAAAATGGCAATATTTAGTTCAGATTTAGAAGCACTAATATATCTTTTAATTATTATGGCTGGTTTCTATCTAATAAATAAGTTGTATTCTTCAACATTAGGGAAAAGTAAAAAAATACCTTTAAAGCAAAAAACTATCTTAAATTTTGTTGTAAAAATTGTTACAGTACTTATAATAGTATTTTTTGTCATTGAAGGGTTTCCTTCAATGACAAAAGAAGAAAACCTACCATACTTAGCAGCACTTACTGGAGCAATTAGCACTGCGATTGCATTTGCATCTAGCGGTATATTCGCAAATTTTATTTCAGGGATTGTTTTGATGTTATTAAGACCTTTTGAAGCTGAAGATTTGGTTAAAATTGAAGGTGATAAAGGAATTGTGCGTGAAATTAATTTAACAAAAACGAAATTAGAAACATTTGATAATATTATAATTGAAAAATCTAATAGTAAAGTTCTTTCTTCACAAATCGTTAATTATACAATTAAACTTGGTAAAAAGAAGTCTTTTGAAGATTTCAAAAGCAAAATTTTAGCCCCCCAAGATATTGGTTTTAAAGACATTTATGAAGATATTTCGAATTCTAAAAAAGAATTTGAAGATAATTTAAAAAAAGCATACGAATCCTTTTCGACTAAGTACTATCCAAAGTTATATAACTATACCTTTAGAATGGCTTTTCCTTATAAAGGATTTCGAGTAATCATTAATAAAGTGGCTGAACTATGTGATTTATACAATCAAAAGAACATCTTTCGAATAAAACCTCAATTTGATATAGTAAATTATAATATAAGCATAATAGTCAAATTTCGATTATTAACGTTTAGTCCACAAAAAATTTTTGGCTTTCAACCTAAATTTGCCAAGGATGTCTATAATATAATTTATAAATATAAAATTATGTAAAGATCGCTAAACTTGTATTATGTTTTCTTCGGGATTAATCCTTTAATGAATCTTGCAATAACTTGAAAATTATTAAGTTCTTTATCTAAAAAATAATCAGTTAATATCCCCATCCCAAATATAATAAACGTAATAGATAATAATAAAATAATAGCTAATAAAGCTGCTGATGAAAATATCAAAACTATTAAAGATATTAAAATTATAGCGCAACCAAATATTATATTGAATGCTTTTGTATCTTTTTCAGTGATTACATATCACCTTACTAAATGTACTTTAAAATAAATAAGATATATTAATATTTAATTAATAATCCTACCCTTCCGGATTATTTTTAAGAATTGCAGCATGATATCCCCCCGGTCCGGCGCAAATTATTACAATATCATACATAATTTTTATCAAATTTTACCTATTCATATTCTAAATTTAATATATAATAAAAAAAAAGATAATTTAATTAGTTATTTCGGAACTCGTTTATACAGGCCTGATTTTTTCTCTTTCTGCTAATTTATTTGAGAGTTCCATCTTAAGATCAGCTAATTTATTCTGTTTTTCTGTGATATTTTTATTAATATCCATCGCATCAATTTCAAATTTAGTTAAACCTTTCTGAATTCTAAGATATGCTTCCTCTGTTCTAAAAATTTTCTCACTAGGAGCATTAGTATTTGCTAATTTTACATAAGCAAATTGCTTTTTTGCTAGATTACCTCTTTCTTTAGCTTCATCAAGCTTCTTATTAACAAGTTTTACTTTTACTTCAGCAACTTCAGTTTCGACATTCGCAACCTTCCGCTGAATTTCAGCAATCTTTGTCTGAATTTCAGCAATTTTCTCATTGTAAATCGCTTGGTTTTTTTCAGCTTTTAAATTTCCTTCAGAAAATTTCAAAATATCCTTCACTTTTTCTTTTTTGTCTACTAATTTCTTAGATTTCTCAGCCAATCGTTCTCGTATTTTTACTAGTTCAATTTCATTTTTAACTAACATTTCTCGTGCTTTAGCTCTTCTTAATTCTTGTTTTACCAAAGCTTTCATTTCATTTGCTGTTTCTTTTTCACTCATAGCTATACTTGAATTTTCATTTGCTAATCTTTCAACATTTTTAACTTCTTCCATTATTTCACACCTCTATACTTAAATTTTTTTTTAAATATTCTCAATATTTAATTTTTAAAAAAATGTAAATAATTTCATTTTTAGATTATTTATTAAGATTTTTAATATTTGTTACGATTTATGTGAACCTTTTATAAATTATTTAATTTCTATTTCTTTCTTTACCTTCTTTTTTATCTCTTTCTTAGGAATTTTTATTTTCAGTAAACCTTTATCTAGATTTGCTTCAATCACATCTTCATTTGCATTTTCAGGTAAATTACTGCAAGGTGGACGTGGCCCCCCCACCTTCTCGCATATTTGATATATAAATTCTTCCATTTCAGCTTTAAGTTTTTTAGATGATTTCATCATTCATTAAACTCCAAGAACTATTTAAGGAACACCAATTGAGACACTTGGAGAAATAAAACTTGGTTTTTTAAATTTCGGTTGTTTAGTATTTTCATTTAATACTTTCATCATTAATACGTCGTTTCCCAATTTTAAGAAATTCATGGATTTAAAACCTCTATGTAAATCATGATCTTTTGATGTAGATTCATAAATTATAATCCCTAGAAATCGTTGCGTTGCAGCCTTCAAAATTTTATCAATAAGATAGGTATATCCTAAATATATCTCCGTTCTATTTTTGAATTGATCCTTATCTAGAAAAATTTCATGAATTAATCCAATTCGCATTTTTATTCCATATTTAAACGCATAGAAGTTTTGATGCGTAATTACTGCTCCGCCAATAATCACCCCTTTATTTCTTATAATTACATATGTGGGTCTATGTCTTGTAGCAGGAACCTTAACTCGCGACCATAAAAATTTTCCTTTATTATATTTAGGAAAACCTGTATAATATTTCGGCAGAATCTTATTTACAGCTTTCTTATATTCAATATGATTTATATTATGATTAATTTCAAAAGTAAATTTCTTAAAAGATGGATGAAAATTTATTTTTATTCTGTTAATAAAGCGTGGAATATAAGAATAAACCAATAAGGCGGGGAAAAAAATCGCAAAAGCAGATATGTCTCGTACTAACCTTAATATATTTGGGAGTTGTATGAAAATTACTTCTTTATCTACATCTTTATAATTCAATTTCTTGTATAGCTTTTTCCGAGCAAAACCCTTAAGACCTGTTGATAGTATCGATATATCACATCCCTTTTTTTGCATATATTCAATTGCCATTTTCATTAAATTAGTTGCTATACCTTTCCTTGCATACTCTGGATGACAAGATACATCATTAATTTCTCCTACCAAATATTCACTATTACCTAAAGGAATTTTTTCAATTAGATTAGCGTAAACAGCACCTACAATTATTTTCTTGTCAATATCTTCTGCAATTTGACACATCTCTGGTTCAAAACCAGGTGATTGAATATATCTCCAAGCCCAACTTTTTGGGGTTCTAATAAAACCACCACCTCCCTGTTGAAATGTAATATTAAATAAATTAGCTAATTGTTGATCATCCCCAGATTTGTAATGACGATAAATAATGGTTCCCATGTGAATCCTTTTCCTAACTAATCAAAATCTCAAAACTTTTAATACTTAAATATATTAAATCTAACATATAATTATAGAATTAATTATCTTAATATAATAAAATAAATTGAGTTCTATGAGTGATCAAATATCAAAAATTTTAGATTCTCTTAAATCTATAAAAGGAGTTCATGGAGCTGCTATTATAGAAAAATTTGGATTGATTAAGGGTAGTGCTTTACCAGGATGGGTAGATCCCGAAGCCGTGGCTGCAATGGTCACGCTTATCCTAAAAGCAAGTCAACGTGCTACGAAAGAATTAGAACAAGGATCATTTAACAGCGCAATAATAGAATCTGAGAAGGGAAAAATACTTTTTAGCGAAATTAAAGGAAATATTCTTACAATAATTGCGACTGTCGATGCAAGATTAGGTATAATTAATTTAAAATTAGCTGCTGCTGCTGAAGCACTTAGCAGCTTAATTTAGTATATAATAAAATTTTTTCTCTTTTTTAATCGATAATCCTCATATTCCTTAAAAGTATAATCATTATCTTTCTTGTTATTTTAGGATCTGCCTGCCCTTTAGTTTTTCCCATGACTCTTCCAATTAAAGCTTCTATTGCTTTAGGATTTTTGCGACAATCTTCTATAATCCTAGGATTTTCATCAATCACTTCTCGGGAATATTCCTCAATGATAGTTTCTTCTGAAATCCGTTTTTTACCCTTATCTTTAATCATTTTTGAGATAGAGTTTCCTTTCATCATATCACCTATGAGAGTTTTTGCGATTTTAGTAGTAATGTTTCCCTTTTTAATATTCGAAATTAAATCTATAATGTGACTTGGTTTTAGTTTAGTTTCATCGATTTTTTTGTTATTTTCATTTAACCAACCAACAATATTATTCATAAGCCAATTGCAATACAATTTATATTCATCAGGACCAAATGTAGGGTCTTTGTTAACTCCGTTTTCATAAAAATCAGCAATATACTTGTCCAGGATTAGATTTTCAGCGTCAAACTCAGATAACATATATTGTTTTTGAAGGCGTAAAACTCTTTCATTTGGCATTTCTGGCAAATAGTCTTTTATTTCGTCAATAAATTCTTTCTTGATTACAATAGGAACTAAATCTTGTTCTGGAAAATATCTATAATCTTTTTCAAACTCTTTTGTTCTCAATGGTATAGTAACTCTTCCATCCCAATGTCTTGTTTCTTGCATAATCTCTTTTCCTTTTTTTATTTCATGTTTTTGCCTAGTTATTTCATATATTAAGGCGCTTTCAACTTCTTTAAAACTGGTAATATTTTTCACTTCCGCTCTGGGATGTCCTTTGATTGAAATATTCGCATCTACTCTCAAAGTACCCTCTAAACTTAAGTCTGAAATTCCAGTATACTGCACAATCAGTTTAAGCTGATTTAGGAACTCTCTTGCTTCTGCTGGTGAACTCAGGACTGGTTCTGTTACTGTTTCAATTAAAGTAATCCCTGAACGATTATAGTCCACTAAAGTATAGGGTGATGTTCTAATACTTCCCTTATGAACCAATCTTGCCGGATCCTCTTCAAGATGTATTCGATTTAAAAGGATCTCTTTCTTAGAGGAGTTTATTTTTATCGTAACTTTCCCACCATCAGCAAAAGCTTTACCTCCTGCCTTATTATACTGGCTAATCTGGTATCCCTTCGGTAGGTCAACGTAAAAATAATTCTTTCTAAAGAACCAAAATTTAGGATTTATTTTGCAGTTTAAAGCTAAAGCTAATCTAGTAGCAAATTCTATAGATTTTTTATTTATTACCGGAAGTGAACCAGGTAATCCGAGACAAATAGGGCATACGTGTGTATTCGGTTCTGCACTACGATAATCACTGCTACAACTACAGAATAATTTTGTTTTCAAATTTGCAAGTTGGATATGAACTTCTAACCCTATAATAACATCTTGGGGAGTATCGCTCAAATTAATTACCTCTAATTGTTAATGGGGGAATCTTACGATATATATTTAACTCTTGTTCAAGTTGATACCCAATATTTAAAATTGTCTTTTCATCAAAATAATTTCCAATAATTTGAAACCCAATAGGAAGTCCTTTGTTATCATAATCGCAAGGAATGGAGAGTCCTGGTAATCCTGCGAGATTTACCGGACATGTTAACACATCCATTAAGTACATTTGCAAAGGATCATCAACTAATTCTCCTATTTTAAATGCTGTAGTTGGCATTGTTGGACATACTATCGCATCACATTGTTCAAAAGCGTTTTGGAAATCCTTCTTAATTAGAGTCCTTACTTTCAATGCCTTAATATAAAACATATCGTAATATCCCGCTGATAGTGTATATGTACCAAGGATAATTCGCCTTCTTACTTCTGATCCAAATCTCTCACCACGTGTTCTACTAAATACTTCATATACATCTCCTTTTAAATCATCACTCATCTTTCCATATCTTAATCCATCATACCGTTCTAAATTTGAACTAGCTTCGCTCATTGCTATTAAATAATATGTAGGAATTGTATACTCTAAGTGAGGGAATGAAAGATCCACTACATTTGCTCCTAAGCCCTCTAACTTATTTATTGATTTTTTTACTTTTTCTTTAACATCTTTCTGTAAACCCTCTCCAAAAAATTCCTTCGGGATACCAAGAGTCTTTTTTTCTATAGATCTATTTAGTTCTTTTGTATACTCATCAACTCCTATATCTACGGTTGTTGAATCTAAAGGATCATACCCTGCGATTATTTCGAGTATTAGTGCTACATCATATACGCATCGCCCTAATGGGCCAATTTGATCTAAGGAGTTAGCATAAGATACTAATCCATATCTGGAGACCCTTCCATAGGTGGGTTTTATACCAACAATTCCACAATATGCGGCAGGACACCTGATACTACCACCAGTATCGCTTCCTAAGGAGATAGGTGTCTGTCCTGATGCGACACACGAACTAGAACCACCGCTAGATCCTCCAGGAACTCGCTCTAAATCCCATGGGTTATAGGTTGGACCATAACTGCTATTTTCTGTTGAAGAACCCATAGCAAATTCATCCATATTTGTTCGTCCTACAGAAATAGCTCCTTCCCTTTCAATTAAATAATCTATAACAGTTGCATTATAAGGAGGTCGATATTCTTCTAATATTTTTGAACCACAAGTAGTAGGGCTATCCTTTATACATATAAGATCTTTTACACCAATTGGTAATCCAAGAACTTTTCCAGTGGTTTTACCATTCTTTAATTGAGCATCTAAATTTTTAGCTCTCTTCAAAGCTCTCTCTTTTGATAAATAAACGAAAGAATGTAAAAGTTCCTCTGTTTCTTCAATTCTCTCATAAGTCTGTTGGATAACTTCTTGAATTGTGATTTCTTTGCTTCTTATTTTTTCGATTAATTCATATCCCATGTAATTATAGATTTCCATTTATAACAAACCACGCTTTTGAATAAATTAGGATTAGTATCGCTTAAATAACTTATCAATAATAATTCTATATTTCTAAAAAATTTAAAAGAATTTACTTTTTTTAGTTTTTATTAAGGTGTTTTTCTTATCATTGTTCTAGGGAAAGGAATAGCATCTTTTATATTATCTATTCCACATAACCACATAACGACTCTTTCAACACCAACACCATAACCTGAATGAGGTACACTACCGTAACGTCTTAATTCAAAATACCACTCATAATTTTTTGGATCTTCGCCATCAGCTTCTAGCCTCTTTATCATATCATCGAGTAACAAAGATCTCTCTGAGCCGCCAACAATTTCACAGTATCCTTCAGGAGCTAACATATCAAAACATAATGCTTCTTGAGGATTTTCCTCACTGGGCGGTTTGTAAAAACCCATTATTTCTGTAGGATAGTGTGTCACAACCACAGGAGCTTTAAAATATTCAGCTATTTTTGCTTCTTCAATGGTCCTTAGATCCTTACCCCATGGAACATTCATTTTATATTTCTTATTAAGGATGTCTAGAGCTTCTGCATATTTTATTGTAGGGTATTCTACTTCTGCATAATGCTCTAGTAACTTTATATCTCTCTCCAAGATTTCAAGTTCTCTTCTATTATGTTTTAAAACTTGTTGAACAATATACCTGATTTCATCTTTAGCAACTTCAGTAACTTCATCAAGTTTCATCCATGCAGCTTCCATTTCAGCCATCCAAAATTCTGCTAAATGTCTTGAAGTTTTTGATCTTTCCGCTCTAAATGTTGGTGCCATATTATAAATTTTCCCTAATGAAAAGATCCCTGCTTCAGCATATAACTGCCAAGTTTGGCTTAGATAAGTCTTATCTTCAAAGTATTTAACTTCGAATAAAGTGGCACCACCTTCCGACTGGCTAGGTTGGAAGATTGGTGCATCGAACTCATAATATCCATGACTTCTAAAAAACTCATGAATTGCTCCAACAATGGTGTGTCTAATTTTTAAGATAGCATTTAATTTCCTTGATCTTAACCACAAATGTCTATTATCATATAAAAGTTCAGGTGATTGGTGTTCAGTGATTGGAAATGGTTCAGCAATTTGGAGTATTTCCAAATCAGTTACAGAAACTTCATAACCGGTGGGAGCTCTTTCATCCTTTTTTAATTCTCCCGAAATCATAACTGAAGATTCAATAGTCAGTTTTTCAGCTCTTTCAAAGAGTTTTGGATTTTTTTCATTGGATATAACACATTGTATTATATCAGATTCATCCCGTAAAACAATGAATACAAACTTATTTGATTTTCTTTCTCTGTATACCCAACCTCTTAGATTCACATCAGTAGAACCCTTATTTAGAGCTTCTTCTATAGTTGTATATTTTGATTCTGTCATTTTTGAATTAAAAGAATAGTCTACAATTAGTATGTCTTAGTTAGTTAATGATTTCTAAAAAATTTGACTGAATTATAAGATAATAGATGTGATCTTAATTAATGAGAAAATCAATATGTTCATAGTTTAGAAAAAAACCATGGCTTTATATTGGGAGATTTAAAATGGAATTAAAATATAAATGTTTTAGAATATCTAGACTGACCATACTATGATTTTAAAATCTCTATAATTTCTAGGTTATATAAACAATTTAAATAAATAGATGACCATTATTAATTATTTGTCAAATTTCTGCCATTAATCTTGTTTTTTAAGCAGATATTTAGAAAAAATATTCATATAAAGACATTCTTCCGGAGGTATTTCTGGTGTAGTTTTCGGATTTTCAGTAAATTCAACATTACTACCTCTAATAATAACCACGGGAGTTTGTTTATCAGCTTCGCTTAAAAGAAATTGAGCCGCACTTGTAAGATCATCAGCAATGGCTCTCATAGTAATCTCTAAAGGTCTACCAAAAAGATCTGGATGACCACGTAGATCTTCAATTGGTTCAAATCCAGCGGTAGCTATCGCTATTCCAATCGTACCCTTCCTAAGAGGTTGTACTCTCGAGTCAGATATAATAACTCCTAATTTATTTATGTTAAATACTTTCTTCAGTTCTTTCCAATAATCCCAGACCACTTCATTAAGATTTTTTGGTAATAAAACAACATTATCAGGACCAGCATTAGATTGGTCAATTCCGGCATTAGCTATTAGAAAATCATTAACTTTTGCTAATATAACATGCCTCATTCCTCCCAGTATCATTGAGGCTTCTCGAAGAATTAATTCCACGTATCTTTCATCCATATCATATTTATTAGCAAAATTTTTTGCTTTTTCTGATATCTGTTTTACTTCAGATAATTTGACTATTCGTCCTTGAGATGTTGCAATTACTTTTTCAGCAATTACTATAATATCTCTTTCTTTTAACAATTTCCCAGATTTCTTAATATTTTTTATTATAATGTCTAATAGGGGAGCATTCTCTTTAATTAGTGGAAGCTTTATTGAAAATAATTCCATAGTGGGTAAAAAAATTAAACTTATTTGATATACTTTTTTTCTTTTCTTGATGCAGAATGAAAAAAATCTATTCAAAAATTTATGATTCCTTGGAAATTGGAGATGATTTTCCTACAGTGATTATGGGTGTTTTAAATTTAAGCCCCGAGTCCTTTTACCAAGGATCAGTTTATTCTGACGATAGGGAAATAGAGAATGCCACCTTAGATATGATAAAAAATGGAGCAAAAATGCTTGATTTAGGAGCTCGATCTACTGCTCCTTGGTCAGATAAAATAACTATCGAAGAAGAGATTAGTCGGTTAACCCCCGCTATGGAATTAGTTTGTAAAATAATTCCTGAAGATATAATAATATCAGTTGATACACAGTACAGTAATGTTGCTCAAATTGCTTATGATATCTCTCTTAAATCAAAAAGAAAAATAATAATCAACGATGTAAGCTGTTTAAAAACAGATCCTTCCTTACAAGAATTTATTATTGAAAATAATCTTCCTGTAATTTTGATGGCGTCTAAAAAAGTTCCTGGAGATTTATGTACAATTGAAGAAATAATTAAAGAATTTGAAAAAACTATAAAAAAACTTGAAACCAATGGATATGCTGAGAATAATATTGTATTAGATCCTGGAATTGGAAAATGGATTGAAAAAAAAGTACATATATATGATTTAAAAATCATAGGGAATTTGAATAAACTAAGGCAACTTAATAAACCCATATTGATTGCTGTATCAAGAAAATCTTTTATAGGAACATCACTGAATATTCCAGACCCTGAAAATCGACTAAATGGAACACTTTCTTCTACTGCGATAGCAGTTTATAATGGTGCTCATATTATTCGAACTCATGATGTGAATAACCAATTATTAGACATTGTAAAAATGGCTGAAGAAATTAGAAGATATCAGTAAATAATAGTCATTTTTTAATTTTTGTGATCTCTTAAGATTTGGACCAAAATAAAGAACTATTTTAAAATTAGGATAAATTTGAGGAAATCTCTTATAACTTTTGATATATATAAATTCTGGTTAATAATTAAGACATATTGTTATTTTTGAGCTAAAAAGATTTGAGCTTATATTTAAATTTGAGTATTACTATTTATTATATGTAAATCAGCAAAATATAATGGTATTTTGAATATTTTTATGATTACAAATTAAAATTCTACAGGTTATTTTCTTATGAATGATAAATCCTCTGACCAAAACTCTTATCAGGCTGAGGACATAAAGGTTTTAAAAGGTTTAGAAGGTGTTAGGAAGAGACCAGCACTCTATATTGGCTCCACAGGAAAGAAGGGCCTCCATCATCTTATTTTTGAAGTTTTGGATAATTGTGTCGACGAAGCAATGGGCGGGTTTGCGGATGAGATAAAAATAACCCTAAATAAAAACAATTCTGTCCAAATATTTGATAATGGTAGAGGTATTCCTATCGATAATCATCCTGAATACAATAAACCGGCCCTCGAAGTTATTATGGAATATTTACATTCTGGTGGAAAATTTGACAATAAAAGTTATAAAATATCAGGTGGTTTGCATGGCGTTGGACTTTCAGTTGTGAATGCATTAACTGAGTGGATGGATGTTGAAGTGTGCCGCGATGGGCTTTGTTATACACAAAAATTTTCAAAGGGTAAAAAAGCATCAGAACCAGAGATAAAAGAAACACAAGTAAAGGAGTCTTATACTAAAATAATTTTTTATCCGGATAAGGAAATTTTTGAATTTGATCCAAAAGAACCACTTTTTAATGTATCTTCTATTAGTACTAGAATGCGAGAGCTTGCTTTCCTTACTCCTCACGCAAGATTTGAGATTCATGATAAAAATACAAATGAAAAAGAAGAATTTCATTATGAGGGTGGTCTTAAAGAATTTATCTCATATTTAAACAAGGATAAACAACCACTACATAATGATATTATTTACATAAGCGACTCTTATAAAGATAAAGATGGATCGGTGGTACTTTGCGATATTGCGATGCAATATAATCAAGGATATCAAACGACTATTCTCTCTTATGCAAATACTATAAATACAATTGAAGGTGGAGTTCATTTAACTGGTTTTAAATCCGCTTTAACAAGGGCATTTAACTCATATGTAGAAAACTTTATGGAAAAGAAGTATAAAGGACATATATTAAGTGGAAGTGATACAAGAGAAGGTCTATCTGCAGTAATCTCTGTTAAACTTCCCGATCCTCAATTTGAAAGTCAAACAAAAATAAAGTTAGGTAATCCCGAAATCAGACAAATTGTTAGCCAAATTGTTACTGAAAAATTAACTCAGTATTTCGAAGAACACCCGCAAACTGCTAAAAGGATTGTTTTAAAAACTATTAATGCAAAGATAGCCAGAGAAGCTGCTCAAAAAGCGAGAACATTAATTCGAAGAAAATCAGCATTAGACAGTGCTAGAATGCCTGGAAAACTTGCTGATTGCTCATCAAATGATCCAGAAAAAGTAGAGATTTTCATAGTAGAAGGAGATTCAGCAGGTGGTCCTGCAAAACAAGGAAGAGATAGGACTTATCAAGCAATTCTTCCAATTAGAGGTAAAATTCTCAATGTTGAAAAAGCTAGAATAGATAAAGTACTGCAAAATAATGAAATCCAAGCTATAATCAAAGCTTTAGGAGTTGGATTTCAAGAAGATAATCAAATAAATGGTGTCAATGGCGAGCTAGAAGAGAATGGAGATGAAGCAGAAGAGAGTTTCGATTTGAGTAAACTTAGATACTATAAGGTAATAATCATGTGCGACGCAGATATCGATGGATTTCATATCGAAACTTTATTGCTTACTTTCTTTTTTAGATATTTGAGACCTTTAATAGATGAAGGACATTTATATATTGCTGTACCTCCTTTATATAAAGTATCTTACAAAAAAACGAGAGAATACGTTTATTCAGATATAGAAAAAGAAAGTTTGCTTAAAAGCATCAAATCAAAATATAATTTAAAGAACACAGATTCCATAAAAATTCAACGCTATAAGGGTCTCGGGGAGATGAACCCAAATGAACTTTACGACACAACTATGAATAGAGAAACCAGAACACTGAAAAAAGTTACTTATGAGGATTATCTGGAAAATGATTTAATCTTTACTAAATTGATGGGTAAAGAAGTTAAAGCTCGAAAAAAGTTTATTATTAGTAATTTTGATGAAGTTAACATATTAGATATTTAAAACTGCTTATTTAATTTAAATAATTTAAAATAGAAATGGTGTTATAATTGACTTCAGAACAGATTGAAGAGATTTTATTAAAAGAAGAAATGCAAAGCAGCTATATCGATTATGCAATGAGCGTGGTCGTTGGAAGAGCCATTCCAGACGTCAGAGATGGTCTGAAGCCTGTTCATAGACGTATTATTTACGCCATGGCAACAAATAATTGGAATTATGCAGGTTCCACAGTGAAATGTGCTAAGATTGTAGGCGAGACTTTAGGGAATTTTCACCCACACGGTGATTTGGCAGTTTATAATGCATTAGTTAGAATGGGACAGGACTTTTCATTAAGATATCCTTTAATTCATCCACAAGGGAATTTTGGATCTATAGATGGAGATCCACCTGCTGCGTATAGATATACTGAAGCAAAATTATCACTAATCTCAAATGAACTGATTGAAGATTTAGATAAAGAAACTGTAGAATTTCAACCTAATTTTGATAACAGTACTTCTGAACCCACATATCTACCTGCAAAACTTCCTAATATCTTATTAAATGGCACTAAAGGAATTGCAGTAGGAATGGCAACATCTATGCCCCCCCATAATTTAACAGAAGTATGTAGTGGGATTATTGCAGCTATAGATGATCCTAAAATATCTATAGAAGAATTAATGGAAATCATTAAAGGTCCTGATTTTCCGACAGGGGGTATTATCACTGATACAAATGGTATCTACAATGCATATACTACCGGTAATGGAACGATAAATATTAGTGGAAAGGTTGAGACTGAAATAAAAGGAAATAAAACTAGTTTAATTATTACTGAAATTCCATATTTAGTTAATAAAACAGATTTGATTGAATCTATTGCTAAGCTAATTAAAGATAGAGTCCTTAAAGATATTAGAGATTTGCGAGATGAATCCGATAGGAATGGTATGCGAATTGTATTAGATTTATCTAGAAATGCTCAACCAGTAATACTAAAAAATATTCTTTTTAAAAGAACTAGACTTTTAACAACATTTAGCACAACTAATCTAGTTTTAATTAATGAAGGTAAACAACCAAAAATTCTCAATTTAAAGGAGATAATTAATGAATATATTGAACATCGTTTAATTATCATTTATAAAAGAACCGAATATCTTCTTAAGAAGGCAAAAGATCGACTTCATAGAGTTGAAGGGCTTTTAATCGCATTAAATGATATCGATAATGTAGTAAAAATAATTAAAAATTCGAAAGATACAAGTGAAGCGAAAAATAAATTAAAAGTAGCTTATGAGCTAAGTGATATTCAAGTTCAATCTATATTGAGTATGCCTTTGTCACGACTAACAAATTTGGAACAACAAAAGTTAGTTGATGAACAAAAATCATTACAATCTAGTATTGAGGAATATAATAAAATTCTGGAAGATAAGAATGTTCGTTTGGGCATGATTAAAAGCGATTTACTTGACTTAATCAAAAAATATGGAGATGAGAGAAAAACTGAAATTAAAATGGTTGAACAACAAGAAGTAAAAGAAATTGAAAAGAAAGATTTAATTAAAAAAGAAACTACTATTGTGATTTTCACAAAAAATCAATATATCAAAAGAATTTCTTTGGAAGAATACCAAGCTCAAAGACGTGGAGGGCGTGGGAAAAAAGGTATGACCATACGCGAAGAGGATTTTATTACAGATTTATTTGTTTGTACCACCCATGACACAATTTTAATATTTACATCGAAAGGAAGAGTATATTCGATTAAATGTTATGATATTCCTTTACAAAAACGTACTGCTAGAGGAAAACCAATAATAAATCTTATTCCTCTGCAATCAGGAGAAAATATATCAGCTATGATCCCAATTAATAACTTCAATACTAATGAAATGCTTATTATGACTACAAAGAAAGGTATTATTAAAAAAACTCCCTTAAAACTATTCTCAAAATTTAAGAACACTGGAGTAAGAGCCCAAAGAATAAGGGCAGATGATGAGTTAGTAAGTGTTAAAAGGCTCTCAAATGAACTTCAAGATATTTTTATAGCTACTAAATTGGGATATGCGGTTAGGTTTGATGAATCTGAATTACGTGAGTTAGGACGTAATTCTATGGGAGTGAAAGGAGCGGAATTAAGAGATAATGATGAAGTAATTGATGCCCTTCTTGTATCAGATGATGAGATAATATTAACACTCACTCAAAATGGGTATGGACAAAGAACTTACGTTAAAGAATATCGTAAAACTGGTAGGTCCGCTAAAGGTGTAAAGAATATCACATTGAATAAAACAAAAAATGATGAAGTAATAGCTATAAAAATAGCAAAAAACATGGATCTATTAGTCGGAACAGAACAAGGTCAAGTTATAAGAGTACCCGTTGATTCGATAAGGATCACACATAGAACTGCTAAGGGTGTTAGAGTTATCAAGCTATATGAAAAAGACTTAGTTGTAACAATTGGAAAATGTGAAAAAGAAACCTAATATTTTAATTTCTATTTTTAAGATACGGAATAAGACACAAAAAAATTAGATTATCTTCTCCTATATTGTCTAACCCATGCTTTTCATTAGGGGGAATATATAAAAAATCTCCCGTACTTGCTATTTCTTCTTGCCCTTTAACATTATAAAATTTTCCGGTTCCAGATAAGATATAAATTTCGTGCTCTTCTGGATGATTATGGAGAGAAACTTTTGTGTCGGGTTTGATTTCAAAACGCCTCATAGCAAAATTTTTTGCTCCTGTTTGTTCATCTATTAGCCATCTTACAAAGACATTTTCTACTAGAGTGCCATCCATTAAGGTTGCAGGTTTAGCTTGAACATCTCGATAATTTTTTTTTAGCATAATTTATATATTTATTTGTTTATGATAATATCAAATTAATACAAAATTAAATAAGAATTTACGGAGAAATATATATTATGTTGAATGAAAAAGCGATTGGATTTGATTATTCCCATAATAATAAATTAGTTATTGAAAATGAAACCTTTACTGATTTTATCCAATACTTATTTAATTCTGACTTTCAACTTGGAAAAATTGAAGCCGGAATTAGCTATGAAAAATTGAATAAATATAATATCTTCATTATTGGTGTTCCTACTACAGATTCTAATCTTAATCCTGATGAGATTGAAGCATTAGTTAAATATGTTAACGATGGCGGAAGCCTTTTATTATTAAACGATAAAGGTGGCGATTATGATAATAAAAATAACTTATCAGAACTTACTAAACATTTTGGCATAACCTTTAACTCTGATAGGTTATTTGATGATAAAAATTTTTCAAAAAAAAGCTCACATCCAATTATTAAAGATTTTAAAAAACATTTTATTACAAAAGAAATAGCAGAAATAATTCATTCAAGCGGTTGTACTTTAAATATAGATAAATCTATTGAGAATGAGAAAATTGATGTTAAAGCAATAGCATTTTCTTCTGAGGAATCGTCACGGCATAAATATTTTGATGGTAATGATTGGGTTGAGGAACCAGTCCAAAAAATTCCTGTGATTGGTATCACGCATTTTGGATTAGGAAAAGTTGTAGCTTTAGGTAATTTATCTTTATTTTCAAGTTTACAGCAATCCTATGGTATCAATGCAGCAGATAATTTTAAATTAGTCTCAAATTTGATTTCTTGGTTATTAAATAAAGCACAGTCTACAGAGGAACAGACATATAAACCAATTTATATGACTATTCCAATAGAACAAGATCTCTATTACTGGATTAAAGAAATGCTTGATGAAGGCAGATGGAGTAATATGGATGACGTAATTAATTTCGCTCTCAGAGTGATAAAAATTAGAATAAAAGAAGTTGAAAAAAATAAAGAAGAAGAATAGATCGGGTTCGGTAAATCAGAAAAACATTTTTAAGTTCTTACGATGATTAAAACAGAAAAAGATGAGCTACTTATTGGACTAATTGGGGATACTCATATCCCATCAAGAGGTCTTGAAATTCCTAAAATTATAATCAATGATTTTAAAGAAAGAAATATTGACTATCTTTTTCATTTAGGAGATTTTACCAAATTTAAAGTGTATAATGACCTATTAGAGACTTTTGGAAAAGATAAAGTTATTGGAATTCGAGGGAATATGGACGATTATAAATTGATAAAGATTTTACCTGAAAAAATTGAATTTGATTTATATGGTCATAAAATTTTTATGACTCATGGAATGGGAGGACCAAATATTATCATTAAACGATTGAACAAATATTTTGACTTATCTAAATATGATGTTATTATTTTTGGGCATGTTCACCATCCATATAATGAAAAGTGGAGAGATGGTAAATTATACATAAGCCCTGGAACTCCTACCGATAAAAAATTTACTGATATAAATTCATACGGATTTCTTAAAATCTCTAAGGAAGATGTAAATTTCGAAATTATCTATTTATAAAAATCTAATAACAAGTAATTTAAAAATAAGTTAGTAAACTTTAAGCAGCTTCCATTGACTTACCTGATAATTTCTTGTAGTGATTAAGTACTGCTTGTCGAGCTCCATATACAAAAGCTCTTTTAACATTTATCCCTGTGATGGCTATCGTTTCATAAATAAGTGTATGATTTAATTTAGCTGTATCAAATACTTGACGTATTTTAGCTATCTCAACAATATCCTCTAAATCACGTTTATTAGCCAATACAACAAGCGGGACAGCCGGGGGTTCAGCAGGTCCAGTTGGAATTAGTTTATCTCCATAGAATCTCATTAATTCCTTTAAAGACCACACATTCTCTTGCCACTGATCTATTAAGCTATCCCATGTAAATATACAAGCGTCTGTGCCTTTCAAAACCGTTTGGCGTTGAAATTTATGACGTCTCTGGCCAGCAACGGTGTATACTTGGAATACAACATTGCTCACACGAGCCACAACACGATCAAAAAATAGGGTTCTGCCGGTAGGATCTTGGATTTGCTGCATCTGGTACTAAATCTCGATTCGAGAGCTAAAATCACCTGAAGCAAGTCCTTCCTTGTTGTAGACCCATTCCAATGCGGTTGTCTTTCCTCCGAGTGAAGGTCCATAAAAACAAATTTTAAAGACGAGAGTCCCATCTCCTCTACGTGAGGGCACTTCTTACCAACCTCCTCGCTTTATAATTAAATGATTCATAACTAAATTTCCACTTTTTATTTCCATTTTTTAACATAAACCTAATAATAGTAGTATAAAACTTATTTTATATAAAAATATCTTTTCCAAAAAACTTTGGTTTTTTTCATTATAAATTTCATTGAAGATCATCTTGCTTAAGGAATTCCTCCAATCTTCTCTTCGCTGATTCTGATTTATAGTAAAAATTATAACAATTTATGCAGATCCAATGTCTAAGGAGAGGATTCCATACCATATCTTTATCTAAAGTCAAAATATCCTGAGTTAAGGGCATTATCTCCCTAGATTTGCAAGTCGAACCTTCGGAGCATCTCAATATTGAGCTATTTAGTGTCTTCATAATGCTCTCCTTCTTATCATAAATAGACAATTCCCTTCTCCACTGAGAGGGAGTCTGTCTATGATTAATACGTCTTTGTCTGTATAAATCTTCTTTTTCATTCAATCGACTAATCTCTGCATCCACAGCTAAGCTAATAAGAGTTCTTAAATTCTCCCTTATTACCCGCAAACGGAAGTCTTTTAAGATAATAGGTCTCCAACTTTTTAATCTCATTTTTCAAAAATGTATTTAGCTTTAATATCCAAATATTACATGCTAAAGCTAGTTTTTAATAAAAAGGATTATGATATCTTTCTTGTTCCTGATATTGTAATGTTTTTTGCCTAATTTCTTTATCAATTAGACCTTCAATATGGCATAAATATTCATACTCATCTTTTAAACATAATGTAATAGCAACACCACGTTTATTCATTCGTGAAGTTCGCCCAATTCGATGAACATAAACGTCTGGATATTTAGGAACATCATAATTTATTACATGTGAGATATTTTCAATATCCAAACCTCTTGAGGCAACATCTGTAGCTATGAGCATATTAATTTTATGATTTCTAAAGGAATTTAAGATTTTTTCTCGTTGATGTTGAGATAAATTTCCTGAAATAATATCCACTTTATAATAAAAATTATGAGTTGATTTTAACCGTCTATTTAGCCAATCTGCAGTTTTTTTTGTATTAACGAATACTAAAGTATGCTTTGGTTTTTCTCTTCTTAATATCTTCAGGAAAGTTTTAAATTTTTCTTCAAATCGATCAATCAAATAATAAAATTGTTTAGTGTTACTTACAGTTAAATTATCTCTACTTAAATTAATGAATTGAAATTTATTTTTAGAATACTTCTTCACTAATTCTCTAATATTATTATGAAGCGTCGCAGAAAATAGTAGAAATTGGTAGTTGGTTTTGATTTGATCTAAAATATATTTGACATCAGGAGCAAATCCCATATCAAACAATCTATCAGCTTCATCAACTACAACAAATCTTATATTATTAAATTTTAAGTTCTTCCTTTTATAGAGATCGATAATTCGACCAGGTGTACCAACTATTATGTGAACTCCCAGATCCAATTTTCTTATCTGATTATTAATTGAAACACCCCCATATATAGTCATAGACTTTATAATTGAATTCCCTAAATCTTTAATTACTTGGTTGACTTGTTTCGCAAGTTCTCTTGTGGGTGCTAAAATAAGTACCTCATTTCTAATACCTTCTAAGCGCTCAAAAATTGGAAGAACAAATGCTAAAGTCTTACCACTTCCCGTCTTTGCCTGAGCCATAATATTTTGGCCCTTCAGAATTAAAGGAATTGCTTTATTCTGGACAGGGGTAGGTGAGTTTATATTTAAACTTTTTAGAACGCTAATATTTTTTTTATTAATACCTAAATCTTCAAATTTCAGTTTATTTCACAATTACATTTATCGTATTATCACACTTTTTCAATAAAGAAAATATTTCTTTAAAGAAAAACCTTTCTAATAAAATGTTATTGAATATTGTATTTTTTTTTTAAAAATCTACCATTTTTTTTTATATAATTTGTAACTCGATATACATTTTTTATTGAAAAACAGCAACTTCAGTTAATCGTTCTAATTTCATTAACTTCTGATTAATGAATATTCTAACTTTTTCTGAAGTTATTTTTGGATTATTTACAACAAGGTCTTTAACAAAAGCATGATATTTTTTCCCTAATTTCGCTAATAACCTATGGTTTTCATTTTTATCATCATATATAGGGATTGGAAACATAAACGGTCGTTTATGAATATGTCTGGAACTTTTTATTAATTTTATATATTTTGATAAATTAGGAGCATTTAATATAGCTGATAAATAACAGGCTTCATTTTCAGATTCAGTTGAATAGTAATAATTTTCTGAACCAATGATAATTCTTTGTTTATTATTGTTTATAACAGCTGCTTTAACATTGGAACCACTCGCATTGTATATAACAATATAACTTTTACATTTGAATTGTTTTTTTAATTTATTCCAGTAATTTAGATTTTCATATAAAGTATTTATGCTACTAGTTTCTTTTTTATGCGTTTGATAAAGAGTGTTTATTTCCTTATAGAAACTCATAGCTTTAGGATATTTCTGAAGATTTTTTTGATCAAAATTAAAACTCTCATTGATAGGAAGGAACACATTTTTCAATTTTTTTATGCAAAAAGGTACAAGGTCTCTATTTAAAAAGGTCCTATATCTAAAAATTTTCTCAATTTCTTTATTTTTAAAAGTAAATTTCCATCTACTTTTTGCCCTTGATAACGTATCTAGGTCTGAAGATATTACGAGAGAGTCATTTTTTTTTCCCTCGATCTGAAAAAAGACTAATGACCGAGGAACTAAAGTAGCTCCTTGGAAAAACATATTCCTATATTTACTATTTGATAATTCACTAATAATTTTTAGTTCTTTTTCAGGGAGTAATAATTTTGCACCATCATTTTCGATTTTCAAGCTTGAATAATAGGTTTCTTTTAGATTTTCAAGATTATTATTAAAAATTTTAGTTTTAATAGGATACTTTTCAGAAAGTGAGATATTACTATTATTACTAATATATCTTGCTTTCAAGCAGACATGGTTCACATTAAAGAAATAATCTTTGGGAAAATCCCAGATTTCTAAATTGTTAAAAATTGAAAAACCTCTAAATTTAAAGCAATGGTCTCCATTTAAAACACTTTTAGTAATAACGAAAAATATTTTTCCGTTAATTTTTAAGAATTTCAAAGGAATAGCATAGAAGAATAGGGCTGCTAATTCAATATGTGTAATATATTGACTACGGGGTTTAATTCCCAGATTATTTGATAAACTCCTTATTTTGTTTTGATAGGTTTTGCTATGTATGTCTTTATAAGTTAACCAAGGAGGGTTGCCAATAATTAGATCAAAAGTATTATATAATTTCTTTATATCTACATTAATTTTTTTTTCATACTGTTCAGGAAATAGAGAATCTAATAAAAATATATTAATTTTAGGTAATTTATTATTCTTTAAGTCAAAATATTCTAAAAATAATAAATAAAGGTTAACTTTAGCAGTTAATGTTGCTAAAGGGTTTATATCAAAGCCATAGACTTTATTGATAGCCTCAATTTTTGAGGAATCTGGATTATTCGAATTAATAATACTAATTACAATATCTATCAGAAAACTCCCTGAACCACAGGATGGATCCAATATTTTTAACCCAAATTCATAAAAATCATCAACCATTTTCTTAACAAGATTAGGAAACGTATAGAATTCTCCTATTTTATGCCTTATTAGCGTTAAAAATATTTGTTGATAGAGACTTTGAAATAAATCTTGTCGTGCAAAACTGGTCTTTTCAATTATATGATAGATTTTTTTAAATATTAATCGATTAAAATGAGTCCAGTTGAAATATTCAAACTCAAAAATATTTAAGGCATCAAAGTTATTAGATTTTATAAATTGGTAAATCTCTTCTGTATTCTTATTCTGAATGATACATAATTTACTCAAAATTAAAATTTTTAAAATTAAAGCAAAATAGGAATGATTTATAAATAATTTAGAATCTGTTTCTTCTCCATAAAAGCTCTTAAAGAGTGATTCCCATACCTTTAATTTTTTTTGGAATTTTTCTTCATTAATTTCTGCTTCTTTTTCAAGGAAATTCAAAGAATCTTTAAAAATACTAGAATTTAATCCAAAAGCGTTTAAAATGACTTTAGAGTTAATTATTTTTTTGTCCTCAACCATTCTCTATCAAAAATCCAATCCCAATCGAATTCAGAATTTTCATCAACAATAATTTTTACTCTTTTTGATTTGTCCTTATTTTCTTTTATATTGTTATGTTTCAAAACAACTTGAGATTTTTCATTCAAAGCTTTATTCATAAAAGTTGACCTTTTCTTCAATTAAAATTAAAAGGAAATATCATATTAAAAAAAGTTAGAATTATTTGCCTCTCATGAATGAAGGGAGCATTAGACTAAAAATTTCAGCAATTTGTCTTAACTTTGATGTTTCCTTTACCATTGTAACAATTAAAATTGATCTTTCTAACTCTTCTTTATCCAAGGACCCTCCTGCATAAATAGCCAATTCTGTATTAAATACTAATAAGTATTTCACATTTGGATTATTTATTACGTTTATTCCGGGTGTGACTTTAAGCTCATCATAAAATTCATGATATTCTTGTGGAATTCCTCCTCTATCATTAGTTATTATTAATACAGGTATACCTCTTTTCACAACTTTCTTTAACTCTGTTGTATATAATTTATCAATTTTAGGAGACACAATATTTAGTTGTTCTTTTGTTTCTTGAATTAAATTAATTAGTTGATCATTTAGCACATTTTTCTTATTTGGGCCTCCTGAGGTTTCTAAGCTAATCATTCCTACTAATGATAAAACTTTCTCTTCTAAGCTTAGCACTTGGTCTTTAAGTGATTTATTTTTAATTCTAAGTTCTGTTAATCTGTCGGACATATGAATCCACTTATTTTTATTTATTGTTATAAATAAATAATCTAAATTAAATTTATATAAATATTTGTTAGTGTGCTACTCTCTTAAAGTAAATAATGATTTAAAATACTAATTTTTTCCATGGCTTTCCAAACAAGATGTAACTGGATAAAGCTAAACTACTTTCTAAATCAATATGTTTACTTCCATCATCTGTTGTTAGATCTTTAAACTGTTTTTCAACTAGTTTAATCATTTTTTCAGAGATGCATTGTTGCCGTGCTGTAAGAAGGGCTATTCCTTGACTATCCCCTTGAAATAAATAAGTGAAAAAATTTGCTATAATCTCATTTGCTTCATCATTAAAAATAGGGTAATTACGAGAGATAATACCTGTAATCCTATCATAATCAAATTGAGCTACAATTTCACCTAATTTCCTTAAAACATTTCTTAATTTTTTTCCCTCAACATTATAGATTTGAACATTAAAAAATAAAAAAGGTTGTAAATTTGCTTTATTTTGGTTTATAAGTTTATTAATCTCGTTTATTGTTATGATATTGCCATCATTAGTTATGAAAAAACTATCATTTGGGCTCCATTTAGAATAAAATATGTTTCCAACAAAAATTATGATATGATATGCTCCATCAGATATATGCGAGAGAATTGTTTCCCGAGTTGAAACTGCTCCAATTAAATGAGTTATTTGATTTACTTCATCTCTCTCATTAAGAAAATTTATTATATAGTTTAGTTCATTGGCTCCGGCTGGAAATGGAAAAATCAGTTCCTTATTTTTAATATCTTCATTCCATCTTTTTGGACCCGTTGAATTTATAGCTTCAATAATTAATACATTACAAATATTTTGAGAGGGTTCAGATTCTGGCTCTTCTTGACTAATTTGTTCAAAAGCAATACCACCTAAAGGTGCTTCGCCAATTTTATAACCTGTTGAATATTTTAACAAGAAAAAATTATTATCATATATTAAATCAAAAGGAATAGTCATATTATCCAATATAAAGTATATCTGAGGTACTAAATTCAAACTTTCAATTTTGAACGATTTAAAAAAATCTCTAACTAATTTAGGTAAAAAAATATAAAACAACTGACCGTATTCTGTGAAATCAAAAAAATATTTCTTATGTTCTGATTCAGAAAACAGTTCATTAAATATTTCGAGAATTTGAGTATCATTCCAAAATTCGGTAACTATTGATCCCTCAACAATTTGATTATCTAATGATATCATTCGATAACTAATAATACCTTTAGAGTTTATTCTTATGATTATCTGTTTTATAACAAAATCTTGTAGGTATATTGGAGTAATTTCATCTTCAAATGAATAGATCTGATTTTTTAAAGGTTCAGACTCATTATACAATGTATTTAAATTGGTGATAATTTTAATAAATTTTTCATCTAAATGAAGGAGAATTTTTTGAGCTAGATCATAATTTTTTTCTTCAAATAATGCTCGATAGAACATCATTCTCCAGAAATCGCGTTGTTCTAAAGAAAAGAATATTGATTTAAATTTCCAAAGTAGATTACATGTATAGAAATAATGAAAAATTTGAGCACTTGTTTGAGGCATCTTTAAATGAGTATTCAATTTTTCTAAAGACTGAAGTAAATATCTTTTTTCTTTCATATCAACGAATTTTTTACAAGCTTCAACCCAAAGCTCAATTAATATGTTATCATAAGAAAGATCTGTTTGAAACATAAATAAATCTTCTAAAAAATCATATATTTCATAAGCAATTTCAAATCGGTTTCTATTTATTGAAAAATCAATATATTTTCGAATATAAGTGACAGCATCTCCAAATGACTGATATTCTTGAATTTTGTAAAATATATTTCTTATAATTATCATGATCCACAGATATTCACCAATATCGTTTAAATAATATATAAGCTCTTCAAGGTCAACTAAAATAGTATTAAAGCTTCTTTCATTAATTGAAATCCTACTTATATTACTAAATTCATTTTTCAAATATCCTGGAAGGCGATTAACTAAAATTTTGTTTATAATTTTTACAAATTCAGCTGAATCCTCCATAAGTTGATATTTTAAACAGATATTTTCTAAAAAGAAATATAAAAATAAAGGTCTTTTTGCTGGTTCTAGTTTAAATAATATTCGACCTAAAATTTCCATGCTTAAGTGGAAATATTCAGAAGGGATAACAGATTTTCTTAAAAACATCAATAAAATCTGTAATTCTATTAATTTGAGATATTCTTCTCTTTCTTTTAACTTTATTGAAAAAGAATTAATGAATTTGGTTATTCCTACTTGAGATACCTCCTCCAAATTGATAAATGTCTTAAGTAAGTTTGTGCAAAAGCTATCAAATAAGTAAAAATCATTCAGTTTAGATAAAAATGAGAAAAATCTTTTATAAGCATCAATATATCTTATTAAATCAATATCAACCTGTTCCTCATCTCTCTTTGTAAGTGAATTTAAGTATATCCACCATGAATTTGATATTACCATTATCAACTGATGCTTTTTTTGAATATCTAACCATTCTGTCTTTTCGATTTCAAAATATAAATCAGTTAATAAACGATCAGCCCACACATGATTCGCTGATTGAAGTAACCTGCGTCCTTGGATAATATTCTTTTGAAAATTCTCTAAAAATTCTTTTTTGACAATTAAACTAACAGACATATATATAATTTTTAGTTTTTTATTTCTAATTTGGATTTTGATTATTATTTTCTAAATTTTGTCCTTTTAATGTTTTAAACGTTGGATTATCATCCCATCCCTTTTTTAATTTCCCTTGAGAATATAAAATACTCCCCCCAATCCAGCCCATATTTTCTCTACCAGAAGCTGCTGTTACTTTAATCTTATCTCTTATTTTAGTTGAAAAATAATTTGACAGGTCTAATTCTAATCTTTTATCTAATCCAGGAACCAGACTTCCTCCTCCGGAGAGAATGATATTTGGCACTAGCTCTTCCCAATTCTCCCGATCCCATGTTTTTATGACTTTTGATACTGTTTCTCCCAAACCAATATAATCTATATGAATTAATGTTGGATCAAATATGGGTTCAATAAGCATAAACCTTTCTAAATTTATCTCTATATTGGAACCATCTGGTAAGTTAACATTTCTATTATACATTGCCAATCCAGATTTTACTCGCTTCATCTCTCCAATCGGATCAAGAACACATAATGATAATCTTTCTTTAATCTCTTTAGCTGTCATATAATCAAGATAAATGGTAATTTTAGAACTCTTTTTTGTTAAAATCATGTTAAGAAGATGATTTGTTAAATCTTTGCCTGAAATTGGAAAAATATCCCTCGCCATTACATTTGTAAATCCATGAAAAATTGTTGAAATATACGTATTTGATTCCCCCATATTTAAAACTACTCCACTTGTTTTTTGTAAAGTGGAAAGAATTGCCTGAGTTTCAGATAAAAACAAAATAGATGGGAACCCAAAAATATCAAAAAAGATTTCTTTTAATTTGTTTTGTGTCAATTCAGGCATAAAAAACGGAGTAATAATAATAATAGGTTGTTTGAATTGATATTCTTCAGATATATCTAATTGTTGATAATAATAATAAAAGAATTTGGTAAGTATAGTATAATTATTTACTTTCTTGAACTCGTGAATTTTTAAAATATTTTGATACTTTAAAGCATCATTTCCGAATAAATGATTCTGAACATTTTCCTTATCAATAAAAATGTCTTCTAATCCATCAATAACTTCAGATGTAAATAAGTAATCATTAATATCGACATATACGCTAGGAGTAATAATATCAGGAAAGTCATCACCAGCCCATCCAAGGCGAAATCTATTACTTCCAATGTCAATAATCAATGGACGTAATTGGTCATTGCTCTTAGATGACATATTCATTTGAAATCCTAAAATATTTTATTTTATAAAAGTATAGGTAATATATTTACTAAATCAATTGTTTTTGTTCATGTATATAGTCATCTACTACCTTCTTTAATTGGTATTCTTTTATTTGCAATTCAAGTATTCCTAAAACTCGTTTAAATTCATTTGACATTGATTCAATATCTACTCCCGCTACTTTCTCAACCTCTTTGCGTTTTACTTTGAACTGTTCCAAATTTATCTGAATTTTCTCATACAAATTCTTGATTGATTCGACTAGATCTTCTGTATTTTTCTTTGTAATTTTACGCATTTTACGTATTATACCTAAAATACCAGATATTGAATTTTCCCAGCGATTATATCTCTCTGTATACCCATTTAATAATTCTTCGAAAAATTCAGCTAATCTTTTATAGATATTTTCCTTTTTAATAAAGGAAGGTTCTACTTTTGTTGATGTAATAGGAGGTTGGGTTGGTTTACCTACCGTCGTTATTGGAGTTCTTGCACCTTTTTTAACTAATAGTTGTTCAGTTATAGGAACATCTTCCAGTACATAAGTTTCAGCTATTCTTCTTTTACTCTCATGTGATAACTGTGGTTTAATCCTTTGTGTTTCTTTTTTCGGATATACAAATCCATCTCCTTCAGATACTCCCTTTAATAAAGTTTGTAAGGTTGTTTCCGTTTTTTTTGCTGATTGTAAAGCATTACCTAATCGATAACCTGCAACCTCTGCATCCTGTTCGGGTTTTTCTTGTATTTTTCCTTTCTTTTGTGCTTTTTTTTTCTTTTTACCCATTTACACTAACCTCTATGTCTAATACAGCCTTTATAATTATTTCTAATTTAATCTAATGGAAGAACCTCAACATTAAGCGCTTCTCCGTTTTCTATTAACTTCTCTCTTAGTTCCTCCAAAGTAATTTCTTTTGGAGTGGGACTAATCACAGTCCAAATCGCTATTTTATCCTTCTCTACAATTACAGACTCACCATATATTAAAGAAATCCCCATCTCTCCAAAAGTTGTAGCAATTTTAGCTAAAGCTCCTGGGATATCCTCCATAGTGATCCTGAATTTTATTGGCTTCTCTTCCTCTGAAATACCTACTGGTGTTATTTTTATCTCTTTAGTTTCTGAGTCACTCACTAACATTAATTGAGTATTAGTTGTAAGACCTAAACTTTTACGAGTAACCAAAGGGATGACAATTCTACCACGATTGTCAATAGTTATAATTTTAACGTCTTTCAATATCGACGCCTCGTCTATAAATTTTTTTAATATCTTTAATAATTGTACGAATTCAATGAGAATTATTATATTAATTTTCTTATAATTATTATTAAAATTATTATTAATAATTTTTTACAGTTGGTCAATAAATTAACTATGGCGACATTTTGATCTTGAAAAAAAAGCGATAAAATTACAAAATAAAAAGTGTAAGGTATTTGGAGGGGAATTTTGTATTCATTATTGGAAGTATATGATCTATTGTGTCTACATACATTATTTCTACTTAACTAACCTGTACTATATAATGCTCCTCGCAGAACCACGTTTTAGATTTCTTATGATACACCATATTCTTATTATGTCTATTGCATATGGGACATATAACTATAGAAGCTCTTAGGGGACGTTCAATTTCCCACCATTTATCATTAAGGTCTTGTATAATTTTAGTTGTCTCTTCAGAAGCCCAAGAAAAGTTAAAAAAAGTAAAATTTAATTGTTTATTGATATATATCAGAAAAATTCAGCACTCAAGGATTTAAAATAATTTATAATTTTGAGTATCCTATACAAATATAAGACAAAAAACTTAAGAGAAATTCGCTATGCAACAAGAATATTTAAAGCATCCTAAGGAATATGTGGAACAAAAGCAAGGTTTAATCAAAGGATTCCGTTTAACTTCCAATTTTGGGCACAATAAACAAATTTGCTGTATTTCTTTTACTCATGATGGGAAATACTTTTTAACTAGTTCATGGGATCAAACCATAAAGATATGGGAATTCAGTACTGGAAACTTTGTGAGAACATTAGAAGGTCTAACTGGTGTTTCAAACGGGTTTGTTATATCCTCTGATGATAGACTTGTAGTAGGGTATTCTAACAATTACGTAAGAGTATGGGAACTAAGAACTGGAAAAATTATTCAAACCATTTACAATGAGGAAGAATCATCCTTTACTGCCGTTGCAATATCGAAAAACGGAAAAAAAATAGTTGTGGGATCGAGCAGTGAATTCAACCCCAAAGCTAATAATGCTCAAATCTGGGATATTGAAACAGGTGATTTAGTGCGAACTATTAGTGATTATAATAGAGAAGTAAATCATGTCGCCATTTCTCCTGACGTCGAACATTTAGTCATTGGAGGTGGATGGAGATCGGAGGTTAACATTTACGATTTTAAGACTTTTAGACGGGATACTATTAAATTGCCACATAGCGGACATATTACGAATATACATATATCTCCAAGTAGCAATTTTTTAATTTGTAGTTCGTTTGATAAGACCATTTCTATTTTTAGTCTAAAATATAAAAAGCTTATCAGAAAGATTGAAGAACATCCTTACGAAATTGGCGATATTAAAACTTCTATAGATGATAAAACACTAATTAGCAGCTCAGCGGGATATTCCAACGAGAAAAACGCTTTAAAAATATGGAAAATACAAACGGGAGATCTTATTAGGTCGATTAATGGAAAACTGGAAGAAAATATATGATTTTCACATTTTGCTATTTCCCCAGATGGAAAATATGTGGCAACTAGTTGTGAATCCGATATCATTATTTGGGAAATTAGCTCGGGAAAAATGGTTAAAAGAATAAAAGGGAGTCATTATAAAAGAATTGATATCTTAGCTTTAATTCCTGAAAAAGATAAAGTAATGACAAATTCTAGAGCAGGGAGTATAAAAACGGGGATTTAAAGAAAGATTTGTTTGAACCTCAAACTAAAATGAGTGATTGGTTTTAGTATCATTTCATTTATCAATTAAATAGTACTTAATTTTAAAATCTCTTACTTTTTTAGGAGGGGGCACCACGGGGGAGGGAGAATTTTAAATAATTGTCTAAATATACTTTCCATCTTCCTTTAATCTAATGTTCTTAAGTTTTTTTGGTAATTCCTTTATAGGATTTCCTGAAATGTCAAGTTCATATAGATTTACCTTCTTTAATACTTCTGGAAACTCTTTGAAGCGATTCCCACTTAAATCTAAACCGCTTAACCATTTCAAATTCATAAAAGAATTAGGAAGTGAATTCAATTTATTATTCTTAACTTTTAGAGTTCCAAGATTGCTCATATTACCAATATCTTCTGGAAGTTCTTCTATTTGATTATTATCAAGAATAAATGTGTCAATATTTTTAAGGTTACAGATCGATTCGGGAAGATTCTCTATATTATTATCATTTAAAAATAGATATTGTAAATTAATTAAATCTCCAATAAGTTCAGGAAGTTCTCTTATTTGATTATTATTTAAACTAAGTGAATCTAAACTATTTAGCTCAGAAATTTGTAAGGGAAAATATTTTATGTTGCTTTTACTCAATAACAACTCTTCAAGATTAGTTAATTTTTTTATTGAATTTGGTAAAGTTGTAATATTACTTTCAAAAATTATTAAATGCTTTAAATTTGAAAGACTTCCTATCGTAGCAGGTAATTCACTTAATTTTTTCGCTTTTATAGTTAATCTTTCTAAAAATTTTAATTTATGAATCTCCTCGGGTATATGATCGATTTTATTGTCCATTATATCTAATGATATTATTTTATAATTATCATTAACTTTTATGTACGTTTTCTCAACAGTTCCTAATTCGATTTTCTCAATAATTTCAAGTTCTTCACTAGACAATCCATTACGTTTTGTACCTAATTCTGCTCCAAAAAACATATTTTATACATTTATCTCCTTATTCATTAATTTAATTAAAAAAAAATGATATTTAAATTACTATATTAGTTTTAATTCTTTCATAAAATTTGGATCATGTGCTATGAACATTTTTATTAATTCTCTCACTTGTTTAATTGACTTTGCATATGTATTAAAGGCATCTTTAGATGAGGGAATCCAGCTTTTTGGTGCCTCACCTTCGAAAATTGATTTAATTGCTTTTCTTATTTCATTCTCCCAATAAAGACCTCTATTCTCATCAATCCTGATTTGAGCAGTGATTTGAGAATGTCCTTTATCCCCTGCTCTTGGTAATGGGATAAGTGATAAAAACCTACAATCATACTTATTATTTAGTTGACCATCTGATGTCCTCCAATGATGAAGTGAAAAAGATAACCATTCCTCAAGATTATCTATTTTTTCACCTGTAAGTGGATGTCGAAAATCAGTTAAAATTCCCCATAATAATCGTTGTACTCTTTTTGCATTATCATCATTATTCCATGTTGGATTATGGATACTTTTTATTACACCATCTTTTTCAGCATATTCTTTATATTCATTTTCCTTATATTGAGAGTATTCTACAAGAGTATCAAATAGATTTTCTTTTAGGAATTCATTTAATAGTTTTTCTTTGTAAGATTTATCTAAGGTTTCAATTTGCTCACGTAATTTATTGAATCCATCTTCGAAGACAGATCTATAAACCTCTGAATCACCATAATTAATCAGCCCAAAGGCTCCGATATAATGTACTCTTCCTTGCTTAACAAGTTCATCGATACCTGCCAATGCTTCTTTAGAGATATCAGCCTTCCCAATGATATGTTCTTCTGAAATTGTTGAACTATCTACATAAGGATTTGTATCAGGATTTAAACCACTTGTGACATAATATATTTTACCGTTATAAACATAACTATCTATAATTTGATGAATAATATTCACTCCGTCTCTACTGAAAACGATGATGTCTCCCGTTTTGTATTTATAGCCTTGTGGCATTGTTTTTATAGGAACATCTGTTCCCGGTTTTAATATTGGATACATTGATACTCCTAATACTTTTGCTACAATCAGTTTGTCTTGATTTTCCTTAATTTTTTCAATGGAATTTTCATTGAAATCAGACTCTGAATTTACCTTTCCATCAATTTGATAACCTCCTGCTATGAGGATTCCAACATCCATAATGATTCTTTCAAGTTTATTGATTTGTAGACCGCTCTCTATTTTATTGATGATTTTACTAGAAATCTCATCATTTATAGCAATATCTTGCTCTTTTTCAACAATAACTGGTAATCCATCGTAGCATGTTGAACTAAGCATGTCAATCGCATCCCTCAGTAAATCTACAGGGAAAGGAATTCTTGAGATCTTCTTATCAGGGGCTTTTTGAGGTTGCCTATCTTCAAGCAACAAAAACTCATTATAGAGATATTCTATTAGGTCTCTGTCAAAACTAGAGAATACTCCTTCCTCATCAGCAATAGAAATTTCGGTCTTATGTATAGTAGGTCTATAAATTTGTTCCTCATCTAGCATTTTCTCATCTTCTCTCTTGTATTGAAATTTCTCTTGGATACTTTTAGCTGATGAGAGTTCTTGAAATTTGCTAAAAATTTCAATCTGCTGAGTCTGTATTGGATTAGGATTAAAGAGGACGGAAATATCGATTGCAGGTTCATTAATGATACCCGTCTCTTGTAATCCTCTAAATAAATTATTAAGAGCTTCACCATCGATATCTGCTGGCTTTTTCATCTGTTTTACTAAAATATCATAGGAATAGAGTGCCTTATCCCCCACAACCTTTGTAATCTTATTACTCTTATATGCCTGAATCTTTGCCCTATAATGTGCATATGCGCTAGGGACAATATTAATAGCTCCAGCAAGCATATTACTCAGCCCCGCAAATGATAAAAAGTCGAAAGTTCCAACAAACAAGCCTGGCATCATCATTGTGAACCCCTTAAAGAAATTAGATCCTATTAGCTTCTGCCACATACTCTTGTCCTGCTCTCTCTGCTGGGCAAGCTCTAGTTGTTGTTGTGCCTCTTGCTTAATTTTTTGCTGAATATCAGCCACTGCCTTCATATCACCTGCAGCTACAGCTCTACTTAAAGCAACTGCATTCTTAAAATTAGCTTTTACACCAGTCTTTCCCAACGCAATTTTTCCTAACGATCCCACCGTCTCCCTACCAGAAGTAGCCATCGAAGATATCCAAAATCCAACATCTTCAGCCCAGCCCATAATATCAGTAAGACCCTCTGCGAATGCCTCAATGAAGCCATCTTTAATAATCTCTTCAAATACTTCCTTAATAGGAGCAGTAATTACCTGCGCCATCCCTTTTGCGATCACAGCACCAATTGACTTCGATCCTGCCTGCCCTAAGGCAGTCTCTGTTCCCTTTGTAGTCCACGATCCAAACCACATTAAGGGGGCACTAATTAAGGTAGACCAGAAGGTAACTGATTCAGTATAGGCAATCTCAGAAATCATATTAGCCGTGATTTCAGCATAGGTATATTGATTAAAGTAGTCCATAATGGCATAAGAGGTAGCCTGAGCTAATGCCAAATTATGCGTTTCTTCGGTGGTGTCGGGTATAAAAATATCAAAATAGATATGCATATCATAATAAATATTAGAATCAGCATAGCTCCCTATCCTTATTTCATGCAAGACATCATCATAAAATTGATACTTTTCAGATATAATCTCTTCAACAGGCATGGTGAAATATAGATTACCACTATCAATGGAATAATAAGACTCATTGATAACAAGATCCTGAGCAAAATAACTTACACCATCTTGAGGATGACCCTTTACAAAATCAATGGATATATGGCTAATTGGATATTCAAAACCATTACTGAACAGAGGAATCTTTGCCTTATATCCCGCTTGATTCTCCACATAGCTCATATTATAGGCACCCATTCCTGATGAGATAGCACACTCTGGACATTGCACTTGTACAACTAAATGACCTAAATCAGGTTGTAATTGATTATACCATTGTTCGCTTAATACAATTGGATTATATAACACTATTTGAGGCATCACAGGATGACTCCGATAGAGTTCAAAAATTATAAAATTTAATGATGAGAGAAAAATGGAAGGCATGAGAGAAATAGTATGCTACAACTAAAAATCCTTCCATTATATTCTCTTAAAAAATAGAGAAAAATAGTGATCAAACTATTACTTTTTGTTTTTCTCCTGAATATTTAAAGGGCACCTTTTTATTTGAACATTTGAAATCTAAAGAATATATTGAATTTCTTTTTCGAGATATTCGATTATTTAGTTTTTATACGATTATCAATAACATTTGCTGAAGTTTTTACTGAATTTACTAATGAAATTAAAAAACTAGACTCATTACAAGCCGAATGGAAATGAAGTTTTCGAAAATACCTTGAGAATCGAATGGTCTGCTTTGGATCCTGATGGCGATAATCTTACGTTTACAATTGCATATAATCTTGCCAATACTGGATGGCGTTTGATAGAAACTAGTGTTAGTGGGAATTATTATGATTGGGATATTAGCGGTATAGACTTTTGCGATACGGTATTAATTAGGGTGACTGTTGACGATGGGTTTGGTGGGAGTGGGTATGATGAGAACGACTATGTGTTTACAATTGGAGAACCTACAATCTCTAAACCATCAGAAATTAATTGGGTTCCGATTTTACTGATAGGATTCATATCGTTAGCAGCGGCAGTATCTACTATTGCAATTTTTATCAGAAGATCTCGGAGTATTCAAGAATAATTAAAAATCTAAATTTAATTTTTTTTTTTAAAAATTTTATATAAGTATTATATAAGTTCAAAATAAGAAGTAAAGAACATTCTGGATTATCCCGATAATTACCCTTATTTTCCTTTCATAGGATTGCTTTTTTTAAGGGCATATCTAAAAGCAAAAAGAAGATATGAGGAATTATTAAAGTCTGGTGAATAAGTTCATCAATCTTATAGATTTAATTTTTAAATAGATAATAATATTATCTCTTAGATAAAGATTTGTTTAGACATATCACATAATAATATTTAACTCTCGTCCGCTTCTTCAGGGATTAATGGGGGGTGTACTGGTTCAAATTTCTCATTAAATAACTTCTGATTCATCCATCTCTTATCTTTTTCGCTCCATTTCAAATTCTTTAAAGGATTATAGTTATCTAAGAAATCCACATCATCATAAATCACTTTTAATAACTTAGTGGAATAAAGATAGTTAAAGAAAAAGCAATAATTCGAAATATAATTGATGTGACAGCTATCATTTGCATTTTAATATTTTTGCTAAATTTAGCTAAATTCCGATAATAAATCTGAATTTTATAAAAAATTTCTGTAGACTCTTCGTTTTTAATCATTCTTTATTCTCTTTATACGATAAATGAATGCAGAGAATAAAAAAATTGAGCAAGCAAGAAAGCTATTGTTCCAGTTAGCTTTAGATGAGATCTGTTCTGAGGACGAATTTAGCGATTTTTATCGCCATGTTTATTATGTAATTGCCAAATTAGGATTACAACGTAAAGCAACAGAGGAGGATCTATTTAATAAAGGGGATTGGTCGAATCCTCAATGTAAAGATGATTTAATAAAGGAACTTGAAGAATTCTTGATTCGACATATAAAATAAATTGTTACCTTTTTAAAAAGTTTTAAAATTGAGCCATAGTCTTTTTAAAATTGGTCATCCATTTCTTGATCTTTTCAATGAGATTCCCATACTCCACCACATTAGCACCATCAGGTAAATTGTTCACATCGACGGAATGAGAATCGATTACTTCTTGATTATACAACCTAGGAGAAATATCTTGATACACAACTCGATTATCATGCTGTTCTGCTTTCTTTACAATATCTTTTGCTAAATCATACCAATAATCCCTTATATACGACTCACATGGGATAACCACATGCCCAAAAAGTGTTGCTGCTTGCACCCAATTAGGATCTTGTAATTCATTCATATCCTCTTCTAATAGTTCTCTAATACTTTTTTCGATATAGCCTTGAATATCTGCCTGAGCATCATACATTCTATCTAATCCTGCCATCATTTTTCACTAATCTTGTTTTCAGTAGATCGTTTCGAATTTTGTTAACAACCTTGTTTTTTCTTATTTTCTCTTTTATTTGTTCTTCACTCCATTTCCAAGGGATATCATATTCAATATGCCTGCTTTCGGTCATAAAATGTCAAATTTAAATCTGTAATTAGAATTATTATTATTATTATTTTCAATTCAGCATATTTAAAGAAAAAGAGAAAAAATGAGATTATTTTAAATTTTATAAAAATAAATTTTATTTTTCTTCTTAAAGAATAATTTACTTAAGGCGTTTTTCAAATACCACATGCCTTCTAATTGGCTTACAGTGAGGGAATATTGAACTTATGGCCTTATCATTATTGACACCCTTCGAATTTTTAGACCAAATTGCCGTTCCTTCATAATATGTTAGCCCCCACATAGACCTATTGGTTGCCTGTCCAAAATTGTTTAAGGAAGAAAAGATCCCCATTCCATTATATCCTTTTCGTACCATAGCAGTATGAACATTTACTCGAGATATATAATTGCCATTCCAATACTGGTAATAATCAAGGACTCCGATTAACATTCCAACAAGTCTATTTGTCTTTCTTTCGAGAGCCATAGGAAATACGGTAATCATATTTTCCAGATCTGCTTCTTTCCATGCTTCAATGAATTCTGGAATATGGCTATAATGTTTGTAGGGATCATAACAAATTTTATGGTGAAAATAAGGTTTTGGTACGCTAATAGCTAAATCAATGAGTTCCAACACATTTTCTCTTCCCCCACCGGAAGTGTCGGGAAGTAAGGTGCTAAAAGAATCACGGGCAAGTTCCACAATATCATCTACTTTTTCCATTAACTCATCTAACGTTAGGCAACACAATTTTAGATTCCGAGCTAAAGAATTTCCTTTCTTCCACGATTCTTCCATCACTTTTACACAGGTATATTCTGACTCAACCTCATAGCCTACGCTAGACAAAAGCTCATATAAGTGAGATTGTGGATCATTGAATGCTACTCCATAAAGCAATGATTGGTCAAATCCTTGGGTTTGTAGTCCATAGCCCATGGCATTTTTAGGAAAATTAATAGGACCTCGAATTCTTCTGATTTTATTTTCTTTCGCAAATATTTCACAATTTTTCAGGAGAATTCTGCAAACTTCTCTACTTTCAGCGAGTAACCATCCAAATGTTCCACATCTTCTGCTATAACTCTTATACTCAGGATTTAGATCAGAAAGAACAAAGCCACAAGGTTCCGTATCTCGATAGGCGACAAAAACTTTTATTTTGTAAGATATATCGGAAAATCTTTCGGATAAATAATCAATTAATGTAGCTATAATCTGTGGCTTTATCTTATCATTAGGAACATAAAGTAACGTTTCAAGAATTTTTTTAATTTCTTGGATATCTTCTGTCTCATATACTTTTATGACTTCTTTATCAATTTTTTGTAATACTTGAACGATGAGTAACTCACCTCTTTTTTTATTAAGAAAATTATTTTTTCATTTCTATTTAAAGGAAAAAGTAGAAGGAAGGCAATCATCTATTTTTTTCTTTATAACTAATCATCAGAATTTTGTTGTAACCTTTGTAAAAATTGTTAAAAAAAAGGCAATAATTATGATAGAAAAACAAATTTGTAGAAAATGTATATTACCGGATGGATTTTTAGGTGTACAACTAAATTTGGATGGGGTATGCGACTTCTGTGCTGATCCTAATCATAAGAATAACAACTGGTCACGTACAATTATTGATGAAAAGAGAAGGGAAAATTCTCTTTCTGATTGGAATATGGTTGTAGCTGATATGAAAAAGAATCATGAAAAGGTAAAGTATGATTGTGTGCTTGGTTATTCTGGAGGAAAGGATTCTACGGCACTTTTGGATCATTTGGTTAACAATCTCGGATTGACACCATTAGCAGTAACTTCTGATACAGGCTTTATGACAGATATTGCAAAAGAAAATATAAAAGACACATTACAGCAAATTCAGGTGGATCATGTTTTAATCGAAAATGCGGCAAGTACCTTTATAAAACTCTATAAATATCATTTTCTAAATCATTTTTCCAATGAGACGTTATTGGCACGATATATCTGCGATTACTGTTCTGATTTAATTCACAGCATTGTGGTAAAGGAAGCGATGAAATATAAGATTCCTTATGTACTGTTTGGCTATTCTCCTGACCAAATTTTTAGATACTTCTATAAAATGCCTCAAGAAGAAGTCATTCACCATTGGAAGCCAGAAATTATTACTCGAGAACCCTTTAAGGAGAGCGATAGAAGATGGTATTTAACAGAAGAAGAAATTAGTAGTGGTAAAATACCACGAATACTCCTTCCTTATCATGTAATTCCTTATAGAGAAGAAGATATTATAAATCTTGTCGAATCAAAAAATTATATTAAAAAAGGACATGCTGATCCCCTGTTAACCAATTGTAATGTGGTACATGCGGCAACCTTTTATGATTTTAATCGCTATGGTGGGATTCTTTATGCATACCAATATGCCGAATTAGTACGCCAAGAAACTGAATCCAGAAAAAAGTGGCTTCGAACCTTAAAGATTGCTGCTCCTTTAATTCTGGAAAATAAATTCAAAGAAAAGGAAGTGACTCAATTCTTAGAGAAAATCGGTGTTTCTCAAGAAGTATTATTAGAACAAATTCATACTCAATTAGAACAGGATGCGAATAGAGAACAAATTGAATTAAACAAGGATATGTTTCGAAAGAAAAGAAGAAAGTCAATTCAACACGTTATTTCTTAATTTTTTTTTTTATATTTTTCTTCTACAGTTGTAAATTTGATTAATAATTTTTTTCAGTTCAATTTAAAAAGATAAAAGTATATAAAAATGTATGGAATTATCAAAAAAAGGACGTTACAAATTATCGCTTTTCATATGTCTTATTTTAGCCATTGCTGGGATTGTTATTTTATATTACCTCAATTTTTCACTAATAATTCAGACTTTTGAAGATTATGAAGGCGCCTTCGAAGTCGTTTTGATTATATCCATCAGAATAATAATCCTTTCTATAACTGCTTATTATTTATTTCATAAATGGTTTAAACAAGAAGCCCAATATTTATCCGACATTCCATTTTTATTAGCTCTATTTTTTCTTATCCTTACCTTTGGTAAGGCAATTGATTTACTTTGGGATCTTACATTCTATACATTCAATGACTCTGTAGTTTTACTATTTCTAAAATTCCGTTTTTTCATAATTATTTTCGAAGTAGCACCCTTAATTTATCTCGGTCTCGAAATAATCTTTTTTAGGCTGGAAGATCGATTTCAAAAATTAAAAGATAAAAAATACATGAATAAATTAAGAATGAGCATTATATTAATTGTTGTTGGTATTGAGTCATTTGTAGTAATTATGGCTCCAAACATCACAACTATGGGTATGCTCTTACCTAGTATTGTCATCCCTTCACTAATAGGAATTGTATATATTTTTTACTTAGCTTATAGATTAAACCGTCTTACAGTAGTAAAACCAGGTATATTAACCCTTGGTTTTCTTTTATACTTATTTTCTAGCATTTTTCGACCGGTCATGCAAAATATTTTAGGGGAAGAAGCAAGTTATATCATAATAACTGAATTAGTTGACATCTTTGTTTTCCTAATAATTTTCTTTGGGCTATATAAGAAGTAAAGACGTATGAGGATTCTCGTTTAAATGTCTTGAAAAAAAATTATTATTAACCTTCTTTTTACATTTACTTACTTCCTAATGAATTATACTCCAAAAAAATTGCGGAATTAATGAGATAAGGATGGTAAACAACAGAATCCACTCTACTATAGGGTATATAAGGACACAATAGAGTAAAAAGGCAAATAATGGAGCAATTAAACCGAATATCCAGCATCGATTCTGGGCTGTCCCTTGAAAAAACATGATGCTGAGACTAAATAAGAAAATAGATAGAATAAATCCGCTAAATGCCATCGCAGCAAAGCATCCATGAATAAGTCCAGAAGGTCCTGCCCTATCTGAGCTAAAAATTCCCACTAAGATATATCCCACATTTCCAACCATACCAAAAAGTAATCTAAATCTTACGATTTTAAAGTTTGTATGAGATTTCTTGAAATCAATGGAAGAATTAGACATTAACTGCTTAAATGATTTATCATTAAGAAGGATGGTCGTTAATCCTCCGATTATACAGGCTGTATCAAATAGAAATGGTAAGGGAGTGATGGTTTTCGATCCTAAGGCACTAATCGTATGAGTCATCAGATTAAATTGGGATTTATGTGAAAAAGAGGCTATCATAATACTACTAAATAATAGAAGTAAATACGCGCAGAGCCCACCTAATAGGATTAGACTTATTATTTTTGGAGAAAGTACATTTTCAGTGGTAGTCATTTTAGGGGGCTCAAGCCTTTTACTTTCGAAATAGATTAGATAATCATTTTTTCTTTCATGTACTTTTCTATTTGGTCTAGCATCTATGGTCTTAAAAAGCTCCCATGCTTCTTGAATTAACTGCATTTTACTAGTTATGTGACCTTCAAAATAATTAAACAGAATTTGGTCTTCAAACACACCTATTTTATGATTATACTTCCAGCTTGGGATATAACCTCTGGGAGAAAATCCTGCATCCCTAAAGATCTTCTGATGAGAAGGATTATATGCTGATAAAAAGACCTCGCAATAGCGCACATTGAGTTCTTTTTTGCCTTTCATAAATTCTTGGACAAATACATATAATTCTTCTAAATTTCTGACTTTATACTCTGTTTTCTCGAAATTTTTAACACTTGGAGTATATAAGAATTTAAAAAAGGAAGTGGATCCAATAAAGGAAAAAGAAATTGTCTCATAGCCAAACCTCTCTTTTATAACTTTTTTAACGAACCTTTCTTTGAGGGCCATCAATTTTTTAAAATCAAACTCGATACAAGGTTCATCAATTTTATATTCTCCTAAATTATACCGTTCATCAGAATATGAAAAGCAGTTCTTAACTTCAGGTAAAATTTGAGGGATCTCTTTGCTTCTATATACTTTTAACACCCGTTCATCATACAGAATTTGCATTATGTCAGATTCTACGTCACCTAAAAAAATATCCTTATTAGGATAGAACCCAATTGGAGCAATCCCACACACTCTCATTGAATATTGAGATTTTGCATGAGCAGTTCTATTTTCCACATACCAAGTAAAGATCGCATCCCTAAATTTATGACACATCCCAATCATAGACCCAATCATCGCCTTTGTTATGTCAATGTATCCTTGATACTCCTTCTTTAACATGAATCCTCGAATATATCCTCTCTTATTCTCAAAATCTAAGACAAAAGTAATACAACCCGCTACGTTAAATGAAGGATCTTGGTAGATAATCCATTGAATATTGGGATCTCTTATCATTTTTTTCACTTCTTCCTCATCTTCCATCTCTTTATAAGGATAGGTACCATCATACAATTCCTTGTAAATTTCTACAATATCTTGCGCATCTTCTGGACGAGCTAATCTTAAAATAGGACTTATTTTGTGTTGATGATACCTATCACAGATTTCAAAATCCAGATACATCCCCTTATTGATATCAGGATCAATTACATCCTCAAATGGTCTCAAAAACTCATCGGTAGAGACGCAAAATAACTTATTTAACGAGATTCCACGAATCGATATAGTTTCTTCGGAAAGCATTGTTTGCATCTTTTTTTTGTATGTATTTGAAAATTAAGATCTACCTTATACAAATATATTTAAATAAAAAGAAGAGAGCAGAGGTTCTTTTTTTCCTTTATATAGTGAAGATGTCTGTCTGTAAAAAAAAGTAAGTTAATTTTAATTAACGGTTTTATGACTTTTATTATTTTTATTTTCTCGTATGATGAACTTTCCATTAGAAAAAATGCAAGTAAGACGATTATTAAAAACCCACTCATTTCCAAATTCAGCTCGATAATCTCTATACAAATCATTGCTGAGGAATTTGCGATTCTCACGCTTAGCAACATCTAAAACCCACTCATCTGCTTTTGTTCCAGCAGGGGATTGAGTTATGATTCCTTTTGTTTTCAGGTCTTCATATTGGTCATCAGAGTTCAAATGGTATTTCATATTTGCATCGGCTATCATATGGGGTTCATAACCAAGCTCTACTATTGTATTATAAAGTTTTAAAATGTTCTCAATTTTTAACTTTTCATTTTGATCCTTATCCAAGTTTAAAATATTAGAAAGATCCACTACCAGCAATTTAGCGTCTTGTTTTTGATCCTTTTGTTCCTTTGAAATCTCCTTTATATCATTATAATCTTCAGGATTTCTTTTCTCTTTTAGCTTGTTATAAATGTTCATAAGCCGCTTTGCTATAATTTCTAAGAGTTCCTCTCTCTCTTTTACTTGTTCTAATAAAGTTCCATCCCTTTCAGATTGTAAGTCTTCACTATCGAAATTACTATTTATCGATTCCTTGAGATAGAAGGGAAAGAATTCGATGAGTTCTTCCATAATACGAACCCGATCTCCAAAAATATGATTCCTCAATTCTTTTGGGGTTATTGCCTTCAGGTATACCTGATTTATCTTATCTTTCAAAATATCCAATTCATTCTTACTAAAAAAAATCTTTTCCAATAATGCGTTTAAAATTTGACCTTGTGATTTTGATATACTCATTTTATGCTTTATTGATATATAATTGAATTTTTTCAAAAAATTGTGAATAATAGGTATACATCTTTATTGCTAATTCCTTGAGATTTTCCTCATCAAAATTAATAACTTGGTACTTATCCAGGTATTTATGTAATTCTTCTTGAGTAAAGAGAATATCGGGATCTTTGGAAATTTCTGTAATAAACTTCTCTAAATCTTTTGAAGTAACTAGGTAATCAGCATTATAGAAATGTTTATAGACACTCATAAGATACTTTTTAATTAAATTATGCTGGATCTTTAATGCATTTCGATACTCCTTATGATTGATAAAAGAATGTGCCTTAAAAATTATCCAATAAAGATCGCTAAATTCACGAGCAAATGCTTCTTTTAGATTCTTCTTCTTAATAATATAAGATCTTTTTTGTTCTTGGAACGCTTTCTTATAGTCAACAGGTTCTTTTGACTCCTTTTCTAAGACATCTACAGCAACTTCCATATCAGCTTTTATTTGATAATAATCCTCAATTGCTCTATCAAGCTGATCACCCACAGAATAAGAAGTTCTTATTGCTTCTGAACCACTTGCTTTTTTAGGATGGTTCTCAACCAAGTATCCGTGCTTTACTAATATAGTAAACAATTGATCTACTAACTTAACTATTTCTGGATTGGTATAATGTCGTTTTTTAGCTTTAGGAGCAATGTATTGCTTTAACTCTTTAGTAATCTTACTCTTATACAAATTGCCTATTTGATCGACAGTTCTCAACTGCTCTAAAAATTGTTGGATCTCGTTAAGATACAAGAAATAGCTCCCTAAGTCCTTCTCAAATATTGTTTGCTTTGCCTGTTGTAAAATTTGTTGCTCGGCTGATTTTAAGTCATAGCCTTGCTCTTTCATAAAATGAATGATCTCTTCCATTTCCAACATATTAATCACTTTTAGATTAGACCATGTTATATTTGCAGGGAAGGGTTGATAAATGTCACTTCTTTTAGCAATCACCTCATCATCTTTTAAATTCATTAAGTAATCAATTTGATAGGTATTATTACGGGTAGAAGAATAATACCCCCTTCCGACTAATTCCTGTAAATTCATTTGATTCTTTAATACGGCAATATCACGTTTGTCTGTTGCCCTAAAAGTAAGAAAGTTATTAATTATATTATAAAAGTTCGAATGGAGGTAATAGATTTGATTGGCACTAAAGACTAAACCAAAGCCACGCTGAATTAGAGGATCTAAGAAGGTGTCGATGATCCCATAATTCTTTCTTTGCTCAATATAATAATTATCGAAATACAAATCAATGTGAGGAATGATCAATACTTTTGGTATAAACTCATGAGAGTTCCTTATATAATGCAATATCTTAGAAATGACAATAAACGTAAAGAAGAGTTGTTTTCGAAAATCACTAGATATTGACAAATCAATAATTATGGTCTTCTCATTAGTTATAAACTTAAGAGGGGAAATACTTCCGTTAGAGCCTTTATGAGAAGAGAAGAATCGGGTAAGATCTTCTTGAGAAAAATCACTAAATAGACTTGTTAACGTCGAGTTCATTGGTTTTTTTTCCCATTCCCTTTGATTCCGAATTTCTAAATTTAGAGAAGATAGATCCATCTCTGGATGTTTCTGAATAGTGGCACGGAACATATCGATGGTTCTCTCATCTTTTTTAAACGCTAAAGCATACGAATTATACATATATTCCAGAAAGGCAGAATTACTTTGATCATAAGGGATATCCGAATAAAGCGGATCTAAGGTAAATGTACTTCCTAACTTAAAATATAAGAAATCATTTTCATACCGAGAATCTTTAAAGTAAGTGATTAATTTTGACCAAGTACCATTAAAATCAAATATAATAGAAGGGATAGTTGCCTTTACCAATTCTGAGACTATTTTCATACAAGCCAACTCTCTACTTTTTGCTGTTCCATTGGTAATGAGAAGATTGTTTAACTGCTCCAACAGAAATCCAAATGGTATTTCTTCTTCAAGTACCTCGGTATTAATAGTTTGTCCGATTGTTATAAAGTTCTGTAGGTGAAGTGGGGTATTAAATTCAGCAGCAATACGAGTCTCAACCCCTTTTTTAAGGATGTCCACTATTCTTGTCAGATTATTCAAGATTTTTCCTTGGAATAGAACATAATCTAAATGGGTGCCGTTTAATCGGGTAAATTTGGTTTTCACAGTCTCGCATAAATATCCTGAGACCAGTTTTCGTTTCTGAAGCTCGACAAGTTTATAATTCAAAAAATTCATATGAAAAGCATTTTTCAACAAATTTATGTCGGATTGCAACTTTTTTTCCAGTTCCATTATATATTCTACTTTAAGGGAATCAACTTTCTTGTAGCTTGAGGTTGATATAAGTAAAATGGTTCTCCATATTCCAGAGCGTTTATTTAACCAATTAAGCTCATCTTGAGTGGTCTTTAACCTAAATTTCTTTTCATATACTAATTTTTTAATTACATCATCCCTTAGATATTTGAAGCCTTCTTTATAGAACCGATAGAAGGAAAGGGGTGTGTTTAATGCGGTATAAGTAAACGGAATTTTTTGGCTCATTAATGCCTGATAAAACTTATCAGCACTACCATAGGCAGGAGGAGAGGCATATTGAAGGTTAATCATTTTGCGATTAATAAGGAGTGTGTTATCAACCAGAAGAAAAATACTATCAGGAATCTTTTTAAAGTGAAAAAAATCAACATCGGCAAAAGGAGCAATAAGTCTGATTTCTTCATTATTTAGCAGTTGTTTTTTCGATACTTGAAATAAGAGTTCTCTCCACCATAGAATACATATGGTTCCTATTAAAATCATATTAAAGAGTAGGATAAACCCAAAACTAATAGTACTAGCAAATAAAAGATAATCACAGGTTAATATTAGCAAACTGCAAAAAAACAGCTTAGCAACCACAATAGATCGATTACTTTCAAAAGAATAAGAGTCAATATCTACCTCTTTATTTTGGTAAGTTCTATTATCCCGAATAAAATGGGTTCTTAATGTATTGAGTAATCGTGTTCCAGAAAGAAGTGCAATCCTATAATGATGAAAGTTAGAGACAAAATCTGATTTTAATTTGTTTGTAATTTGATTTAACTTGTATTTTAAAAGCTCTCTCTTATTTTCACGCAGGATTCCTTTTATCTTATAATAAACACTAAAATAAATGTAGGTCTCAATTGATTCTTGAGAGCCGACTACCGTGTCTCTTGACATTGAGCGCCTAACATAATAGGGGTTTTGAACCACCTGATAGGAATAAGGAGTTAGACTACTCCCCTCACTTAGTGATCGAATGAACGTATCGATTGCAGCATGAACATTCTCTGGTAGAACTTCTATTTTGAAAATACACAGACCAATATGTGTTAGATCTTGTCTATTCGAAAGATATATTATTCTCGGATTGTCTTTTTCTTGCCAAAAGATCATCTTTTCGAATGGATCAAAGGAACTAAACTTTCGGAATGTATAGGAAAAAAGAGAACTGAGACTAAAAAATTGGTCATGAAATACTATGATAAATAATATAAAGATTATTACTCCTACCACTATACTTATCGTAAGATCAGAAGTAGATATATAGACAAAAGAAATGATGAACCCCAATAAGGAGACAATAAATATTGATTTTAAAATGGCAGTGCTAGTCTTAATATCTTTAAAGGAGGGATTGACTTTCCATATGAAGTATTTTGTATCCTCAGAACCCTCCTCCTCTTTAAACTTAACCTTGACTTCCTTTGCTTTTAGTTTCGTATCACGATATTTGGATATCAACTTATTCACCTCTAAAATTTTGCCAATATAATATGAGAAAAAGAGCAGCCACTCCAAATAAAAGTAAGATCGATAAGCCAAAGATCCCCACCGTAAACGGAAAGAGCATCATTTCAATTAATACAACAAACCCAAAACAAAACGCAACCAAAAATACACCAAGAATAAAGTAGCCTAAAATACTCTTCAACGAGAGTTGATAGTTGATATTGTCCTTTAACGCCCCTTGGATCACGATTTTATGTTTTCCATTCTCTTCAAGTCCTTTTTTAATTTTTTTCAAATATATTGCCTGTTCAAATGTTTTTGCATTAAAATCATAGTTTAAGGTCTCACGTAGGGCAATTTCTTTTTCCCTAACTTTATGGAGTATGAGAGGTCTTAACTTATTAGTGTCATTTTTCTTCTGTCTACCTTTGGGGGATAGAAAGGAAAATAAGTTAGCATTGGTCGTTTTAATAAGATTATCTTCTTTTAACTGCTCATGGAGATTAGGAATGTCTAGCTTTCTTAGTTCATAATAAAGTAAAAAAATCTTTTTGACATAATTATAAGGAACGTCCCCTTTTTTCCTAAGAAATAATGTCTCACATTGTTTTAAAGTCTCAAGTCGTTCTTGCTTAAAAATATGTATTTTTAAATTGGTCATAAACACATCATTGATAAGCTTCATATACTCAAAAAGCATCTCATCCTTTTCCTTATTTCGTGGACGTAATCCTAACCTTATCCCCATCTCATCCATTTTATTACTTATAAGTATGAATCCAGAGACTGCTAACTTTTTATAATTTTGAGTCTCTTTACAGACTTGGATTAAATGTTTTAATTTAGAATCAATTATGGTTTCATTCATTTTCTTGCCCTTTTTTTTTGAAATTGGGAATAAATAAGCTCTACTTCATCTAATGGTTCTTTTTGGCCAACCTTTTGTTTTAACTCTTCTTCGGCTATAAACTTATCCAGGTCAAGAGGTTCTTGATTTTTTTCAATATATCTCACTATGGCTTTTTCCATAGTATGTTCTTCTCGTTCAAAGGTAGTAATCGTTTGATAATAGAACAAAATATAAGGAAAGATGAGAATTAGGGCAATTAATTGAAAATAATAGCCAATATTTAAGGAATATACATACGTTATGTTAGCTTGAATATCCTCATATTTAAGATAAGGAAAGTAAAGATCATTTAATAATAGGTATGCTACGGGAAAGATTACTACATAGAATCCCACCAGTAAAAGTAAGAAAAAATTCAGATAGGAATAATTTTTTAATCTTTGAGGGGAAACATCTTGGTCAACATCCTTTATCAATGCTATATAAACACAAATTACACTAATACCAATAAGAAGAATGTGCATTATAGGGGAAAGATTCAGATTATCAGGTCTAAAAAGTTTATTTAGAGTAAATGCGGCTGAAAGGGGTGTATTCCATCCAGTAAAAAGGTTATAGTTCCATGAGGCAATTAGATCATTATTTATGTCATAGACTTGATAACTGTACCAATTTAAGAACAATGAGATAAACAGGAAGACAATTCCTACTAAAAATAATGCCTTAAAGATTTGTTTGACTTTAAGTTTGATAATTTTAAATTCCATTTTCTCAATCCTCTAAAAATGAACCATATTTTGAAATTAATTTATCTTTTATTTTGGTATCATTTACCTTTGTTTTAGTTACCTCTGGGGTAGATTCAAAGAACTCTCCTTTCTCGATTTCTGTGGTTATTTTCTTTTTAGTCAGAAGATCTTCTGCTCGATTTCTTTCTAATTGGGAGATAAGAGGAAAAGGAACGTTTTTACCGAGACATTCATAGGAAAATTGGGCCATCAATTCAGGAGAAAATTCTTCATTGATCAAAATCAAACTTGTCTCATCTAATTCTAATGATTTTTGATAATAAGGTGTATGAAACTCTTGTTGTAGTTTGGCTTTCTTTTTGTAAAATTTATAATATAAATATCCAACGGTTATTCCATAAGTAATAATCAAACCAAATCCCAAATTCATGAATACTTGAATTAGCTCAGGAACTTGGGATAGTAATACAAATGCAAAAATAATCCCAAATCCTATAAATGGGATTGAATAGAGTCGTAGTTCTTCCATTAGAGACGCCGTAGCTTTAAAGTAGCGATTAATAGAAGTTTCTTGATCGGGTTGGGTTTCAATAAGATAATACTTTTTTTCTAGGTACGATAACAGTTCAGAAAGACTTTCTAGTTCAAGAATATGTAAATTTCTATATTTTTGATACGCAAACGGAAGTACCTTTTCGATTAACCCTACATTACCTTGGTTGATTATAACCGGCTCGATTAATACTTTTAACTGAAGTGCTCCCGCCCTAAAAAATAATCTCCTGTTAGTGATGGTTTTCTCTACAGAGATATTAAGTTTTAAATATTTTCGAAAGAATTGAAAAATATTTCCTTCTGCTACAAGCTCATTAAAGATTAATTCTTGAGCTTGAGTAATTTTATCAAAATTAACATTAAGTAGCGTAGTTACAGTTCGGCTATAACACTTCCCTGTTTCCTGAGAAAAATCATATTTTGCAGAATCTTCTGAGACTATTAAAGGTCCTTTAATTGAATTTATTCTAACTGGAATTAGGAGTAATAGATCTAAGAGTTCATTGACTTGAATGATTTTTACTCCTAAAAGATCAATGTTTTTAAAGATATCTTGTAAAAACGGATTGTCATTGATAATATAATAACCATTAGAAGAAAGTTCCTCTTGTACTTCTGATTTTAGGGAATTTGATTCAACAGCGGATAATTTTTCTGCATTCCTTTTCTCTATGATGTTGGTTTGTTTTTTTGTTTCTACTTGAGGAGTTCTCTCTATAGGTGTTGAGGGTAGCTGTTGTTGATTTTCAATGAAATTACTTTTCTGGTAATTATTTGTCTCAAGGATTGTGTGTTTAGGTATATGTTCATAGTTAGGTAATTCTTCAATTTCATAAGACTCATCATTATCATCTTCGGTAAGTGGAGGAACTTGAGTTGAAGAAGATAATGTCTTACTTTTTGGAACTTCCTGCCCTTGCGGTGAATACCATACTCCAGATTTTGGTCTTTTAAATTTACCATCAAACCATTTATCATTATTATTTGATGATACTTCTTGATTAGATTCTTCCTCGATTAGATTTTCTTGTTCTTGTACTGAGGGCTTAGATCCTGTAAAAGTATTTAATGTTGGAACATTTACACTGGATTTAGCAGCATCAATAAACCTCATTGCTGTTTCCGAACCTATCCCCTTTACCGTCATAAGTCGTTCTTTAGTTGCTAAGGCTAATTCGTGTACTGAGGTAATTCCCGCTTGATATAGCTTTTCTGCTACCGTTTTGCCTATTCCCTTTACAATGGTGAGATCCTCTTTGACTGATACTAACTCAGGTTTACTGATTACCTCTTGTTTGGTAAAGCGCATATCTCCTTCTTTAACACGATCCATATAAAATTGAGCTAACTCAGAATTAAACGAATCAAATTTTTGAGTCCATTCACCATTATTCTCTAATTGAGCTTGTTTTAAACCATTTTCAGAGATTTGTTTTGCTTGAGAGAGATCTTTTGCTTCAAATGCATCTTGTGCCAATTTATAATAGGTCTTCAGATCCAATTTTTTTCCCAATACACTCTCTGAGACATCCGTCATGCGTATCAAACCCCATTATTATCTTTATATTTAAAGAAAAAACAAGATACTGAGGATCAAGTCTATTTTATAATGAAAGAACAATTTTTTTGTTGCAAAAATGAAAAAAAAAATTTTAATGTGGATATTATTTGCTGTTATTTTTCGCTCAATTTAAGAGGCAAAGAATGTATGATCGGACATATCACTTATTTGAGGATGTTGGGACGAAGTAAATTGGCACGCAAAATTAAATGCCGATATATCAGGCATTCCAAGTGATACAGCTAACCAAAACCAAGTAGAGAATTTTCCTGGCCCAGGAGGTTCGCCTATTCCCTTAGCTTTATGATATATATCTGCAGATGACATCGCTAAATAAGGCTCATCGTTAAAGTCATCCACAAATCCTCCTGAATAGCAGGAATCTATTAAAAAGCCTTTTGCATGAGCTTCGAGTTGATCTAACTCTGTTCTAAGTGGATAAGAAGATATCCCTAAACCTGATTTATAATAAAATCTTGAATTATCTGTATTTTCATCATACTCCCCATGACCATAGAAATAGAAGAATAGTGTATCTCCTTCCTTCTCAAAAGCATCAATAGTATCTAAGGCACTATAAATATGACAGTCTGGAAAGTTAAAGAATGTAATATATCCTTCATCTCTAAGTATATCTTCATATCCATCAATTATTGATTGAGTACAAACTTCTGAACTCCAAATGAAAATCCCAATCTTTAGCGGTCCTCTTGGTGGTCTAGGTGGTGGTAGGAAAATACCAGCATATCCAACACTTGAAAAACTCATTATTCCTATGCTTATTATCAATAGACCCAAAAGTGATTTTTTTCCTAATTTTTTCATTAAATCACCACTGTATTTTATATTTTACAAAATATCAGTTAATTTTTAAAAGATTTTTGCTAATGAAAAAATTGGGTAGATTGATATTTAAGATTTACCTTAAAATTAGAAAAAAGGTTTGTAATTTCGACCTTGTACTTAAGTTTTGTGGCAAGCATTGTCTTTTTCTTTTTTCTTTATATGCTTTTGATCTTATTATAGAATAAACAAAGGAATGTGATGTACTATCGTAATTGTTTATGGAAAGATTAAAGATCGCAATGAAATTAAGAAAAAAGTAAAGAATAAGGTTAGATGTCCATTTTGTAAAAAAGAGATCGAAATCGGCATTAAACTAAGCGTTTTAAAGACCTTAAACCCTAATCAATTTCTTCATTGCCCCCATATTAATATTCATGGAAATCCACTTCATGCTCTTATCTGTTATTTTAACACAGAATTATATATCCGAAATGTAGGAGTTATCAAAAGCATAGAATTTTCAAGAGATTCTGAGACGTTTAAAGAGATGTTAAAGAATTGGACAAATCCATATTAAGTAAGGTGAGAAAATATAACCATTTTAGATTTTACGAAAGATACCAATAAAGAAGAAATGGATACCGAGAGAGAGATATTTAAATATATTTTAGATAAGAGAATTCTACGAGTTTTATTCGAGAACAAAATCTTTGAATTACGGGATATCCAGAAGGAAGCCATTAAAAAGGGACTCTTTTTTCGAAAATCTTTTTTAGTTTGTGCCCCTTCAGGGAGTGGTAAGACCTTGATTGGAGAAGTTTGTGCCTTTAATAACATATTCCAGAACTTCGGGAAATCTATATATTTAGTACCCTACAAGGCGTTAGCAATTGAAAAGTACATTTACTTTAAAAAGAATTATGGACGGTTTGGAGTAAAGATTGAATTATCCATTGGAGATTATGACGTAGACGATTCAAAATTAGAAAAGGCAGATATCATTATAACTACTTACGAGAAAATGGATTCTATTCTCCGTAATTTTTGTGATAAGGATTGGATCTTTACTATTTCTACGGTCATTATTGATGAAATACATATTATTGGAGAAAGTGATCGTGGTCCACGATTAGAGTCCTTAATTGTACGATTGAATGAGTTATTGCATAATCCACAAATTATAGGACTCTCAGCGACCATAGCTAACCCCAAATATTTTAATTCTTGGCTCTCTTCATTAGGAAATATAACGACCTTAATTACCTCTGATTCAAGACCCGTACCTCTTCATTATCGAATTGAAGTCACCCAAAATAAAGATTCTACTATTAAAAAGATCGTGAAAAGAACATTAGAGAATAAAGGGCAGGTATTAATTTTTTTGAATCGAAGAAAGGGGGCACAACAAACAGCACAATATCTTAAGAATCTTGTAGATACTTATATAGAAGATCCAGAAAAAAATGTGTGTAAAGCGTTAGACAAGAGTTTAAGTTCAATTAGAGGGAGTCATCGAGATTTAAGGAAAGTGATTAAGCATGGGATTGCCTTTCATCATGCTGGACTTTTACCTAAAGAAAGAAAGACGATCGAAGATAATTTCAGAAAACGAATCATCAAAGTTATTTGCTGTACCACCACTTTATCAGCAGGTATCAATACTCCAGCACGAGTAGTTATATTAAAAGATTATAAGAAATATGTAACTTCAATCCAAAATATTAAGAATTTTACGGGGTATTACGAAAACGGAAATGGATTTTCCTATTTCAAATCTTTTTCTGCAAATGAAGTATTTCAGATTTTAGGAAGAGCAGGGAGACCGGGACTCGATTCAGTTGGTTATGGGATCATTCTTACTAAAGATATTGAAGAGAAACATTGGGTCGAGGATCATTTTTTTCAAGAAGATAACCTTTCAGATGGTCTTGTTCCAAAATATAACGATTTAACTTCGGGATTAAATAAATTAAATACCCTAAAAGAACAGGTGCTTTTAAGAATTTACGAGGAAAAAAAAATTTCATTAGCACAATTAAAACAATTTTTTGAAAAGACTTATTTTTGGTTTTGTATCAAGCAAAAAATGAAAGAAAATAGTATTCCCATTGAACAATTGCTCTTGATTAAAGAAATTACTCCTGTAAATATTTTAAAATTGCATTCTGATCCTAAAAAGGTTAAGAGTCTAAAAAGTCATAGCTACCCTATAAAAATTACCAAATTAACTAATACAACTATTTCAGGATATCTTAAGACTGATTTTGGGGTGTATTCATGTCAATTTGATATTGATTCTGGAATTCAATGTTCGTGTGGATTTAAGAATGGAATTTCCGATAATTTTACCTCTGATGAGTTTTCCTTTGAATTTTGCGATCATATCACTTCCTTTTTGCTGTATTTAATTGAGCTTCCAGACAAGAATTTTGAGAAATATGTTAATGATATTATACCTAAATCAATTAGAAATCAATATATCTTGAACTATCTTTTTGAGAAAGGATTGGTTATTAAAGAACCTGATGGTACTATAAAGTGTTCTCAATTTGGCAAACTTATCATTCGTCTTTATTTATATCCTGCTTCTGGAGTTTTAATACGGTACAAGCTTGAAAGTAAGGAGATAAACTCGTATCAGGAGTTGATAAAAGAGGCATTTGATATTTTAAAATTAGAAAATAGAATTCGGGATTATACTATGCTAAATCCTATTTTAGAATGGGCAGATGAGGAACCAATTGACCTTATTTTAGAGAGATATAACGCTATGGCAGGCGATCTCTATTCGGTAAGAGATAATATTGAAAGAATAATAAACTTCATTAGAATAATAGCAAGTAATTTAAGCACAAGCGGAATTGATTTACAAGATAAACTTACCAATGTGGCAGAAATGTCAGAGACTCTGAGAATTAGAATTCATTATGGGATACGAGAAGAATTATTTGACTTAGTGTTACGGTTAAATGATGTGGCACGCGCAAGAGCACGTATCTTATATAATGCTGGATATCATACCTCTTCTCAAGTGAAAAAAGAAAACCCTTATGTCCTTAATCAAAAGACAGGACTAGGGATAAATCTTTGTAAGAAGATAATTAAGGGAACTAAAAAATAGAGAAAAGAAGATATGGATTCGCAAACAGATAAGAAAGATACTCAAAATATTTCAGAAGGGTTAAAAGACTCTAAAGAATCATTTTTCCAAAGTATTAACTCTGATAAATCTTCGAATGAGAATCTAGAGGATATTATTGATGAAAATCTTATTACTCTCAAAAAAGTCCATTCAATCTTATTGAATTGTATCAACCTTACAAAGAAGCAGAAATTAGAATTTGCCGAAAGTGAGAGATATTTTATGAAATTGTATCTAAAACAATTAACAGAAAAAATAAAAAATAGTGAATAGTAAATAATAATTTTTCTTTAAAAATATCCACAATATTAATAAATTAAGATGAGTTCTAAAACCGTTAAGAAAAAAATTCACGATAGTACCAAAGACCAGATTTCCAAGAAAAGGCCTATTAATATTAAAGAACTTACAGTTCCGTTTTCGGAACTTTTAGACCATGTTAAACCTTTATATATTTATAACGGAAATGAAGAAATTCCATTTAAAAAACGCCATCCTGAATATCAGACTATTTTTCAATATGAATTTGGGGGAGATTTAAGAAAATTTTTTGAAAAAATTAACTACTTTTACAATTTATAGAATATAGGTAATTTTCTAACCGTGTTAAAAATCCTTTTTTTAAGAAATATCTTGTTAGGATCTTTAATTCCGAATTCGGAATACCGTAGTTCTCTGCCATTACTTCAATAATATAGTAAGGAAACTCTTTATAGGTCTTAGATATTTCCATAAGCATTTTCTTAAATTTCTCTTCATAATCATTTTCATTATCATTGTTAGTAAGTTGAGATTTTTTGTTTTTTTGCTTTCTAACAATTGTAAAATCCTGTGATCCTCTAAATTCAAGTCTATTTCCCATTTCTTTTAGAGCTAGTTCATTTTGTCTTTCTTTTACGGTTTTTATTGCGTTTGTCAGACCATCTATGATTTCTCCCGATTTTAAAATAGTAGAGACCTTATGCATGTGACCACATTGTAGACATTTTTTAGATTTTTGAATTGTCTTTACATACAGATAACGCTTGCATTTATGACACCTAAATACTAAGTAAGGGGTCTCATCCTTTTTCCATTCTGTTTCTTCCATCATAACCTCTCTTCTTGCGGATTCTCATAAATATTTTTCACAATAAAATAGAGTTCTTCAGGATCGTCTACATTGATGATATGCAATGAATGATTAGTAGCAAAATCATTGATTTTTTTCTTCAATATTCGCCTTTCTCCCCCAAAATCTTGTCTGTAGTCTATAAAATCGAATATTATAATAAGGAGTTTACAGATCTGCTTTAGATCTTGGATTTCTGAAAGCAAATCCTTAAATGAGCAATTTTTTGGATCAAATATCTGTATTAGAACCTTATTGTAAAGAATAATATGGAGATCAAAATCAACAATTTGAAATTCAATAGCATCCCCTTGTAATTTCTTTCTTAGTCCAAATGAAGTAGGAAAATTTCTACTAATCCTAATATTTGAGATCTTTTTTTCTTGAAGGACTTGTTGTTGTTGCTCTGGAGGACTGTTCATAAAAGTTTCCAATTTAGATTGATATTGCTTTTTGTTTGGCTTAATATCAGTCGAAGTGGATATACTCTCTATATCTTCAGGAACTTCAAACTTTGCTTCTTTGTTATTCTCTTGCTCGTAATATGTTTTTAGCTGAGATGGATTTTTTAGGTTGACATTCATTCTTTTTAATTTACTTAAAGCAATTCGAAGATATACCTCATCATGCGTTCCATTGCAATATAGAATGACTACTTTGCCTTCCCTGTGCCGAGCAGTTCTTCCCTTTCTCTGAATTAAACGTATTTCTGAAGCGACTACATCATAAAAAATGACAAGGTCACATTCAGCAATATCGAGTCCTTCCTCTCCAACATTAGTTGAGACCAATACATTATAAATTCCCTGTTTGAATTCGTCTAAAATCTCTATTTGTCGTTTTTGTGATAAACCTTTATCGTCCTCTGATTTCGTAGTCTGACCAACAAACCGTGTCGCTTTAATATTTTCATACCTACTTAATTTCTTAACAATGTTTTTTATGGAATCTCTTAATTTCACAAACACAAGAATACGTGCCCTAGGATTTCTTTTTAACTCCTCTAAGATAATTTTAACTAAAACAGGGTATTTGGGATGAGTTAAGTTTTCAGGGGAGAAATCTTTGTTTTTCTTCAACTCTAGAAATATATTTCTAAGTCGATGATCACTTGCCAAAATTTTAATAGCCTTTGAACTTGTGCGTTTCTTTGCATCCTTATTGACTTTTTCCAGATATTGAAGTAATACATCTAGTCCCTGTTGTTCTACTAATTCAATCATATGATACAAAATGAGTCCTTGAGCATTAATTGATAAAGCACTATATACCCCCGTCTTATCTCCATTGCTGTGTAAAATGCTAACTAATTCTTTGTTCAATCTAAGAAGATCTTTTCTTATGATTTTTTTGTAAAACGGATCTGATTTTTTTTCCAGAAAATTGACTTGAGAAAGATATTGGAGCCGTTCTTCTAGAATTCCATTAATTGCCGTATAGACATCCTTCATTATGCTTGTCATGTTTACGCTAACCTTGTAAATGTCCATTGGTTTTATGTACGTCTTGACATCTTGGTCTTTTCTGGTTCGTATATGGATATTCTCAATAGGGATGTGTAGACTCTTACATAATTCATTAATTTTATTTTTTGATGCTCCAGGTGAAGCGGTTAGTGCTAAGATAGTTCCATCGGGATTTTGATCAATATACTTATCTCCAATAAGCGGGTATGGATAATCTCCGGTAGAATGGTGTGCCTCATCAAAAATAATTAGTGAGACTTCTGAAAGATCATATTTTTGATTTACCAAGTCATTTCTTAGGGTTTGCGGGGTATAAAATAAGAATTGATTTTCCGTAAACAACTGTGTTCTTTTTTCAGGAGACACCTTACCTGTTAAAATATAGCTATTTTTTTCATGGATATTTAAAAATTTGTGAAAAGTTTCATAATGTTGGTTAATTAAAGGACGGGTAGGTGCCAACACTATTATTTTATTCTCAGAGGGGAATAATTCCAATGTCTTACTTGCCACCAAAACGGCAATTATCGTCTTTCCTAAGCCAGTTGGTAATACTACTAACGAGTTTTTATTGATACACTTTTCTGCAATCGTGGATTGATATTTTCTAAATTCAATTTGATGATTATCTACAGTATCACTCATTGTGAATCACCCTAAAGGAGTAATTATCCATTTTAGCTTCTGTAATTTCTTTATTGTTTTTGCTAAAAGAGAGGATTAATTCCCCAAATTTTAGACCTAAGTCTGAGGGGTAGATTAACCCGTTGTCTTTTACTTCGAATAGATAAGGATATTGTTGTTGGAGTTTTTTGAGGTTTCTTAAAAGATCTGTTCCATTTGAATTGCTATTAAAACCTTTCCCTCGTTTCACAAACTTAAACAGATAGATAATATCACTAAGAATAGGAAGATCTGATTGTTTTATATTAATAATTTCAGGGATATGAATGACTGAATTTTTCTTTTTCTCTGTTATTAAATAAATGGTTCCATTATCCATTTTTTTCTTAAGTACGTGATGTTTAAATACACCGTTAAATTTCTCTTGAAAATTCAAAATTAGATAAATAAAATTATCAATCTCCGATTTTGGAACTTTTAAATGCTCTATTAATTTACTAAAATTGAATTTCTTAGTATAATTGTCCCTAAAACCCTCTAGAGCTTCAAGAACATAATTTAACATATTAACAAAGTCCTTAGAAAATGATCCTTCAGTCATCAGATCTAAATCAGCTATTCAAATAAAAAGAAAAAAAGTTAAAATTTGGTATTTTTATCGGTATTTTTACTAGTATGTAGCCTTCTTTTTTTGCCATTCAACTGCTTAGTAGATACAAAAATAACAGCGCCAGGTACGATAATAAATACAAGTGCTAAAGGAATTGCAGGATCTACATTAATATTTGAGCTTTTTACGGTATCTCCTGAATTATATTGAAAAAAGTTATCTTTTAACATCTCAGAGATCCACATTACAATTTCTTGTTCAATATTATCTTTTGCTGTCGTAAGGTAGTATTCCTTATGTAATTCTGAAAATATTTGCTCTACTATATTAACACTAGAAGGTAGATTAAAGGGAATATTTAGATCCAAAAAGTTTGATAGTTTAAAGGCATAATAGATATTTTTAATATTAGTATAATCCAAATTACTGATTATGAAATTTTTTATTTTATCATTATCTAAGTCGTATCTATCCATTGCTTTCAATACATATACCATATAATAGGTGTTTTGAAATCTAATAGCAATATCATTAGTATACCATGAATTAAAATAAAGGTTCATAGAGTTCTCGATTATGTTATTATCTATATAGGTATAAAGAGCATCTTTATCAAATGGTATATCAGTTAGATTACCCAGTTCTAGCTGGGTTGCTAGCAATTCTAAAGATCTTGTCGCATAGTAGGAATATTCAAAAAAGATTTTTTGTGCTTGACTTTCATTGGAAAAAAAAGTATAGCCCCTCATAGGAACGAACGCCCCATAGACATTAGGAAACGAGTCATTTAAAAACTGTGATTGTATAATATCATTAATTAAATTGTTAAGAACAGCCATATCTTTAAAATCATCTAACTTAAACATTTTTTCCATTGAATCTAAAGCAAAATACATAGTCTTAAATGAACATAAGTAATCTATTCGTGTAATATAGTTATGATACCCTCGATTATTATACTCAATAGGATATGAACGAAATTCTGGTTTCAATAAATCAGCATTAATGTAAGGCAGAAAAGCATACCAGTCTTCAGGATAACTAAAATATCTGAAACATGCTTCTATATGGTCATAAATATCTTGGATTTCTAAATCTGAGATCATGTCAAACATTTGAAAGGAACTGATGATGGTGTTGAGAAGATATAGGGAGGTATATTCTTTAGAGACAAGGGAAAAACCTTTATACTGTTTATAGGTATTCAAGGTACTAACAATCTCAAATTTATCTAACGATGTTAGGTTCGAAATTGCTCCACTATTAACTAAAGACCGGATGATTTGAAACGTATCCATTAATTCATGCATGTCAACTGTTGTTGAAGAATCCCATGTACCTTGAGAATTTCTATTATTAAGGATAAAATTGACTACATTACTCTCATTTATTTCTGAAAATCCCATTATGTTGGAAAGTTCTAATCCAAGTGCTGTAGCTACTATATTAGTTATATTATGCTCAGGGTATGACATCTCAAAATAGGTATCATCCTTGTAATGCTCCTCAAGAAATTGATGGAAGCTATTTACATTAATTGTCTCTTCCATTTCAAACACTTCCAATGTCTTGATAGAATAATAAGCAGAGAGAAGGCTTGGTTCTCTGGTAGGTTTTATGCTGTCAAATGAACTATCCTCATCATTATAAAAGCCACCATATTTCCAGTCAGTATTAAGTGATATCTGTAAGTTGTTTATGAATTGAATAATTTTGTTCTTCTCTGTTGTATATTCATCCCAGCTTTCCATAAGAGTATCCAAGGTTATAACCGCATAATAAATATTATCCATAGTTGCTAATCTAAAAATAGCATCTAGACTTAAATCATAAGGTTGTCCTATAAATCCATCAGAGACAGGATTGTAACAGCTCCAAATAAAATTGATAAAGCTTTGGTTTTCAATTAAGTTCAATCTACTTAAAAGAGCTAAGGATTGTATGGCATAACAATTCACCTGAAGTAGAGAGGTATATGGATAATAACCTTGACTTGGATCAAGATCTAGATATCGATAGGCATATTCATCATAAAACAGACCACTAACTGAATCATAGCAAGACATGATATAATTTTTAATTTCCTCCCCATTTACCTGAGTCAATTCTCCAATAGCATTGTAAACATAGAGAGCATAATAGGTTGCCTGTAATGATGGTTCGTAAATCTGCGGAAAATAGGCAAAAGTCTCATAATCGGTGAGTTTTTTTGTAAAAACAGAATTGAGATCATCATGGTATTGATCTGAAGAACGAGGTAGTGTGGAATTATGACTCCCCAATTTATTAGTTACAGGCATTTGTATTATATTAGATACGAGGAATCCTAATACCAGTAAAAATATACTCACTAAAGCTAATTTTTTTCCAGTTTGCATATATATATGACTTTAATATAATTTAGTTAGTTCATAATATGGTAAGAGTATTTAAAGAAAAAACATCAAATCAACATTAAGAAAATCAGGAAAACGATAGAAAGAGACAGAAGAAAAAAAGGGTTAAACGATATACAATTTAAAAGTCATCGTCAAACAATACTCAAGGGAGGATCTTTTGTTCGATAATACACCAAGCGCTCACAATCAAATAGTTTCGCCTCCTGAGCTTGATAGCTTTGATTATGTTCTTTGTGTATAATTGGATTGTAAATATTAATTGTTATTAATACGGGATTATTATGATCATCTTTTATAGCAAAAAAATAATAATCAATTCCATTATGGCAATTAAATACCTGTGATGCATTTCCCAGCACTATTTCAACAAAATCTGCAGGTTCTTCATCAGTATGGTTTTCTTTTAGCTTTAAGAGTCCTAATTTTTCCATGATTTCATTTAAAAGATCGGAAGATCGTACTAAACTAATAAATCCATCAACCTTTAATTTTCTAAATATTCTTTCTCTTACTTGAAATTGAACAGTTGACATTTTAATTCCTAACATTTTACATATTGCGTTAACATTTATAAAATCTTTATATGAACATAGTGCCGAGATTGAAGTCGCAACCCCTGCAATAACATCGTCAGTTGTATTTTTAATAAGTTCCCATAATTTATACATTATCTTCTTAGATAAATAATAAAATCTTAAACCTAAATCAAAATATTCGGTTACTTGGAGCATTTTTTGAATTATATAATCTTGTCTGTTTCTTTTTGCATATTCAGGAATAAAATTCCTTAATTGTAGAAAAAAATCCTTGAATTCTTTTTTCGATATACCTGACGCATTTATTAATTCTTCCTCATTAATAGAGATATTTCTAAGCTTAAATGTATAATAAATAATAACTGGAACTAGTTTTTCAACACTCCGATATTTCGTACTTGGTCTAAGCTTAGATCTCACTTTATTAAATCTTTGAAAAACAATTTTTTGATAAGTATTAGGTAAATGCAAATTACTGAAAATTTTTGAGATCGTTTGCTTAGCGTTATCTAATACAACTTTTTCATTTTCACGGATAGAATGAAGTTTATTCCAATTTTCCCATTGAATAGAGTTAGGAAAACAATGCCTTTCCCGTTTTGTGCCTATTTGGGTTTGTCCTAATGGGGCATACTGAAGGATATCATCATTATATGGACGATAATATTGTAATTTTAGGACTTCTAATACAATTCCACAGTCACCACATACATAGCCTTCATTGGTTTCTTTAATATTAACTGAATTGCATAAATCACATTGCAATTCTGAGATTTCTTCTCCATTAGAATCAAATTTTGATTTTTGAATTAGGTTATAAGTTACCATTGTTTTTTTGATCACTATTTTTTTTTAATAACTAAGAAATATTTGAGTACCACTACCCCTTTTAAATATTTTGCATGAAATGAAAAATGATGAAAAGAGACCGTCTACTCACAGTTTAGAATTTTTGATTTTCACAAAAATGTATAAAATTAAATCCAGCAATAATTTTGCCCTTCAACTCCACAAATGAAAATTCAAGGAAAATTGCGTAGAGATTAATCCTGTTAAATTTAATATTAGTTTTAATTCGAAAGAAGAAAAATATATAATAACTTGAAGAATTGGTTTTAAACTTAGATATTAGATTTTTTGAAAATTTATCACTTAGATTAATGACAATTTTTTCTTTATAAATGTTCAATGAAATTTTTCTTCATGTTAGATGAGTTAGTTGTGTTTGTCATAATTTTTATGATTTCCCTGTTTTTTAAATATCTTATATCAAAGGGTGAAAGTATCAGACCATTTTATGGTATTCTTATAAGGTTAGCGTATATAGGTGTTGTGATTCATGAGGTAAGCCATTACCTAATTAGTCTTTTGGTTGGTGTAAAGCCTCGTAGAATAGAGATTAAATTCAGGCATGAAAAAATGGGATATGTTGCTCCCCATGGTGCGGTACAGGTCAAACCAGAAAGTTTTCTACAAGCGTTTTTAATTAGTTTTGCCCCGCTTTATATCTCAACTTGGTTAGCTGTACTTTTTTTTACTATTATAGCATATTCCAATGTTTGGTTTGGTATTCGGTTTATCGCCGTTTTAATCTTGATTTCTACTATAATTGGTGCTGCTCCTTCAAGTGCTGATATTTCATGTTTTTTTCGGTCTATACGATTTGATCCCGTGAATACCCTTTATCAAATTTTTCTCATTGTCATTTCAATATTTATTTTATGGGCATTTCTATACTATTTTGAAATTATATTTTTCCTTGATGTTTTTTATTATCTTAGTATAGCCGTGATTTATTGGAGTTTAAAGCTGAGTTTTATGGGAATAACTAAAATAATATTTCTTATCCATTCTAGAAGTAAGAAACCTCATAAGTTAAGAATTAGAAGAATTGCCCGTCGCAGGTATAAACCTCAAAAACCTCATAAAATAGGAATTGAAGAAGCTCCATGGTGATAAAAAATGAATATAAAGAGTATATTATGTCTGGTGTTGATTGTCGCTTTTCTTATGTATTTCCAAACTAACCCCGTCTTTACAATTGTTATAGTTGTTGTTGGTTTGGGAATTTATATCTTTTACAAGTCTAGAACTTCCGATTCTGGTTCGGGGATATCCAGATTTCTCAGTGGGAGTAACCACCAGCAGGAGAACCATAACATGGATGACTTAATTACCCTTGTTATGCTTCAGCAATTATTAGCTTCTTCTCATGATGATAATTATGGTCGTCGACCAGATCCTAAAAAAACACAAGACGAGAAGCTCGAAAAAGCTAGGAATGAGGTTCTTGAATTGTTGGATGGTGAGTAGGTTGTATGCAGATATTATCTGGAATCCTTGCTCTATTGCATAAACTAATGACAAGACACAAGATCCTAAATATTTCGGGAGAGTCTGGTACAGGAAAGACCACACTTGCATTACAACTTGTCGGTAATTATTTGACTAATTCTCATCCTTTTGAAGAGTGCTGTATTTGGGTTCAAGCAAGTGAGTTATTCCCAATAAAACGACTCTTACGAATGTTTAAAATTTATCCTGAAAAGGTTTCCTATCTGCAAAAAAATATCTTCATCACTCCTCGTAATTTTACTTTGAGCACTTATTTTGATCAATCTCAACTTTTTGAAAAAATTATTAATGGAGACACAGCTATACCACCGAATTTAAGATTCATTGTAATTGACAATATTTCTAATCATCTTCGGTATGAAATTTCTAAGTATAAGGATATTAAGTTCATTACCTTACTTATAGATGATTTTTATGATTCTCAGCTTCTTCCATTAATAATGTTTTGTCAAAGAAAAGGGATCTACTTGGTGTTGCTTCATGAAATTTCCTATGATCCGAAAGCTGAAAAAAATCAATCTTTTCTTTTCAAGTTATATGATAGGCTAGATACCTTAAAAATAGGTTTAGAGTATGTGTGTAACAGACGTGATCGTAGAGTAAGAATTTTTACTCAAGATTATTGTCAGGAATTTCAATATAAATTGCATGATAGGGGATTGGAAATAAAATAGGTATTAATATATATACTGTAATGATAAGAGAATTAATATTATATTTATAGAAAATCCAATAGCAAGTAGCCATTGTATAATAACACGCCATCGAGAATTTAACATAACTTCCTTTTCCAAATCTTCGACATCTTTTTCCAAATTTTCGATATCTTTTTCTAAATTGTCAATTTTTTTTTTAAAATCTTCCATGAACACACCTCTCTATATTTGTATTATAATAATTTCTACTTATAATTTTTATTTTTCTTGTTTATTTGTTTAAATATATTGGTATTATGGTGTTACCATTAAGAAAGAGGAATAAAATAACTCCTAACCCGTGAATATCTCCTCAAAGTTTTTGTAGATTTTATTTCTCTTTTTTTTTCTTTTTTTTCCTAGTTTAAATATCTCTATATTATTTTCTTTTAAATAGCTGCATTTTATAGGATTAATAGAGAAACTGAGGAAGCAAATAGTAAAATAGTAACTAAAAAAAACATACGTCTCCTCTCATTTTCTTCCTCCTTTTCTCTTCTCTTTTTCTTTAAATAAAGATACTTTTATTATATTTCATGATAACTGAATCACAAGATTTTGGTCAATCAATAAAATGTTCTATCTGCCGACATGAAATTAAAGATAGAGCAACGCTTTGTCAAACTGGTGTTAACTATGGGATTGCGTGTGTTGAGTGTTACAGAAAATTTACTAGCGAAGATCTTGAATTAATGGCTAACTTATTTACGGCTTTTGGTGGATATTTTGGTCAGTTTAGGCGTTCTGAATTTTCAATACTTAGAATTCTTAAAGCCATTCATACTGATCTCCTTCCTATCTATGAAGAAAATGGTGTTGAAGAGTTAAATATCAGAATGCTTCATAGGGCTTTATTACATGGAATTTCTCCTGAAGAATATATTGAGAATCTGAAATTTATCCTTGAAGAATAAAAGCTCCTTTTCCAAGAAAGAATTCTTCAATAATTGGTTTTTTCTTTAAATACTCTCACTGTAGACAATAGATAATTAGAATTATTTGTAAAATGGTGATAATAAAAAAGAATGGCTGATTTAAGTCAAATAAAAGGAATCAATGCCCGTCAGATCAAACTACTTCAGGAAAATGGGATCAGTACCTCAGAAGCATTGGCAATGTCTCCCAGTAATATCGTATCTAAAATCGATGGGTTAGGGGATAAAACAGCAAAAAAGCTCATCTGGAATGCAAGAAATGCTTTAGGGATGACTGAATTTATTCCTGCTGGAGAGATTGATGATAATGTGGAATTTATTACTACTGGATCTTCTGAGCTTAATCGAATATTGGGAGGAGGCTTTCAAACAGGTAAACTAACGGAAGTTTATGGACCATTTAAGTCAGGGAAGACAGCACTAGCACATACAATAGCTGTTACTGTTCAATTGCCCCCCAAAAAAGGGGGACTCAATGGCTCAATTGCATATATTGATACAGAAAATACCTTCTCTAAGGAAAAGATTAAAAGAATTGCAAGACGATTTAGTTTAAATCCAAAAGAAGTATTAGCAAAAATATTTCATGCAAGGATCTATTCTTCCGATCATCAGTCGCAGATGATCCAAAAGGCAGAGACTTTATGCAAAACTCGTGGAGTAAGAGTGATTGTTGTGGACAGCTTGATGGCTTTATTGCGTTCTGAATATGTGGGTATCGGAAGCCTTGCCCCTCGACAAGCAGTTCTTAATAATATGATTCATGGACTATCGAGAGTCGCCGAGACATATAACTGTGCTATACTTCTTACTAATCAAGTTGCTGTAAGAATGATGGGAATGTTTTCAGGCAATGATGCTATAGGAGGAAATATTGTTGCTCATGGATGTCATTTCAGAGTAATGTTCAAAACAAAAGGATTTTCTTCAAATAATTCATTAATGCGAAGAGCGGTTATCGTGGACGCTCCTGATTTACCTCCAGAGGAGTGTGAGTTCTTTATAACAAGTGCTGGAATTGCTGATACCGATAAAGTTGATCTTCCTGAAACATCAGGATTGGATTTTGAGGTTGAAAAATTATATGAAGAAAGTGATGATACCGAAGTAGCTGAAGATCTTAAGGAAGAGGAGAACTCACCTTTAGTTGAAGTAAAAGGCATTGGTAAAGGGACAGCAGAAAGTTTGAAAGCCTTTGGAATTAGTACTGTTGAAGAACTTTTAGATATCAATCCAGAGGAGTTATCTGCAAAAATGAGCGGTGCTTCCCCAAATACAGTGAGAAATTGGCAGAAAAATGCTAAAATATTAATAAAGACCTAACTTCTTTAATTTTTTTTATCTTTTTTTGGTTAATGTTAACAGATTAATAGAAGCTAGTCTTGAGGATTTTTAAGATAAGTAAATATTAAAAAAAAAGAAGAGAGATTTCGGAAAAATAAATGATAACCTTTATCGCCTTCAAGCAAGACTTCAGATTTTATATAAGAACATGAGAGGTCTCGAATGGGAAATTGATGAGTTTGGACATACTAAGCTAAACAAAGATACTTATTTTGTAATTTAAAAGCATTTAAAGAAAATAAATATCCTTTATAGGTTTAGGTTTAGAACATTGCGTTTTCTGTGGTAGATTACGACTCCTATTACTATTAACACTAAGACTCCTATGATTGCCACGAATCCAATAGTCCATTCTTTCGGTATTGACACAATAAAAGTAGGAGTGTCTGTTTCGTTTGTTGGCTCAGGCTCGGTTCCATTTATCACATCGCTAATTTTACTACCCTCAATTACGGCATAAGCAATATTCACATGAGGAACCTCACAATAAATAGTTAAATACACAGAATAGAGACCCTGAATTGCTGTTCCAAATTTAAAACTTATTATCTCAGTTACTTCTGGTAGAGCTTTATTTTCATAGATGATATATCCAATATCTTCTGGGCAAGTAATCGTATAGTTAAGGTCCACATCATAGCTTTTATTTGCCGATATTGCCGATACCCGCCCAAAATAGAAATAATAATAATAATCCGTTTTTAGATAAATATAATCTTGAACTGATTCTCCATCATAGAATTTTTTTACATTATACAGTTCTCTCTCTTCAAATGCTTCGGGATCTATATTGTTTCTTAGACAACCTTCCCCTTCTTCTATTTTTATTCTAATATTTAAGTTATATTCTAGTTCCACATCAAAAAGCATACTATAATTTCCAGACAAAGCCGTTCCAAAAGGAATTTCTGAATTTTCTCCCTGATTCATATTTTCTCGATAATAAATTTCATATTTATCATCTTCAGGATCCCATAGAATAATATTCATTGCACATTGGTGAGGAGTTACAACCATAACTGAGATGTAGTAGTAGGTAAATTCTTCAAAATATAGACTTTTATCAAAAAATAGCGAACTGTTAGAAGTCGTAAAGGCATACACTTTATCTATTAGTTCCACATCACTTGTTCTTGGAGTAGATATGTGTTCATTTTTTATCGAATTGCCTATGTCTGCAAAACTAAATCCTAATGATAGTAGTAAAGCTACTAACAAGATTGTTTTTATTTCCAATTTACTTTTTTTACTATTTATATCCATACACCTTTAATTCTGTAAATTCAGTAATTAGTTCTTTTATTGGTTGACATCCATCATATTTTGTACAACTGAAACAGGGATGATCTGACCAAAAGTAGGCACGCATGTTATTACGTTCAATGATTAGAATAGGATATTTATTTAAAGGACAAAGTAATGCTGAATTGCTAATCGATCCTCTTTTCGGTAAGGGATAAGAGGACCCACAGATTTCACACTTTGCAAAGCGTTTATAATTTTTTGTCTTAAATATGGTTATTGAGCATTGACATTTTGGACAAGTGCCGATTTCACTTAATTTTCTCATTTTTTTTCTTTTTTTTTATGAATTAAATTAGTAGTAGGTACAGTTCAAGATATATAAAGAAAAAAGTGGATAGGGTATTTTTTTGTTTAAATAGATCCAGACGATCTTAATAGTATTATGATGTTTGATTATTTTGATGGGATTGAAGAAGCAATCCAGTTTCTAATGGCTTTAGGTTCGGTAATTGGTTTGCTAGGTCTTATCGTTGGAATCCTTGGATGGATGTTTTTAGGTCAATTTAACCGTCAAAAAATGATTGGAATGTTGATCGTATCTGTTATTCTTTTAGCAGTATGCGGACTTTATACCGGGATCGAATATTTTCATTTAGATATTAATGTATAAAGATTAATTATAGCCGTCATCTGTAGATCCCGATCTACCGATTTCCACTCCGAGAAATTCGAGAACGGTACCTGTTAGCCAGCACCCTATATATAGAAGAATAATGCCTACAATAAGCTTATTAGTCCATCCATAGCCTCTGGTAAAAATACCCATCACCCCTAAAAATGTATATAATGCTCCAACCATAAGACATATAGCCCCTATTGTATCAAAGATAAGGGAGAGACTCCTTCCTACTTTATATCTCCAAGTAACAGCAAACAACGGAAAGAAAAGTAAAACAAACACTAAAATTCCAAAAAAGAAATACAAAGTCCACTTTTTATTATTTCGATATGTTCCTATAATCACGTATTCATTCTTTTTCAAAAGGCTCAACAAATTTAATAATTATCTTAAAATATTTTTTCTTTCGAACATATTTAAAGAAAAAAGAAGAGCTCAGGTAAGCTACTTTTTATTTATAAAGAATTGCTATGATAAAAGTGATAAATAAGCTCAACGTATCACTTGGTGAAAAACTTATGATCCATTTTAGTCTAACTCAGAATGAAAATTATTTTATAGTCTGCATGATTATTTTATTAATTATTAATAGTGTTTTTAACTACTTCATGTCAAAATACTATTGCCCCCGCTGTAAATCCAGAGATATAATAGAATATGAGAC